>JAGVLQ010000027.1 GCA_020054235.1 Candidatus Babeliales bacterium | reverse complement strand
TTGAGCATACATTAAATACAATGTAATATAGTTAATTTTTATCCAGGAGAGAAATTGCCAGAGAATGACGAGAGGCACAAAAAGAAAAAGAGTAACATGGTAGGTCCACCAAATAAGTTTTTTCATGAATTTCCTTTCAGGTAAAAAAGTTAAACAACATATCGAATTATAATAAATTTTTATCGAAAATCAATAAATTTTTGAAATGGCTAAATTTTTTTGTAACAAAAATGGTAAATTGTTTAATTTTTTTGAAAATTTTCATATTTCTGGCATAATTAGGTTGTAAATGCCTCTGAGCTCAGATTTTTACAAGCGGTTGTTTAAGTACCTTTTTAAACTCTGATTAGGAGCATTGTATGTTTACACGTTTATTCAAACTCTGGTTTGGAGATTTTGAACGAGAAGAACTTAAAAAATATCTTTTTTTAGGTTTGATTTTTTCCCTTATTATCGGTGTCTATTGGACACTCAGGCCTCTCAAAGACTCCATTTTTGCAAACATGATTGTTGGTTTTGGAAAATCTGGATCCCGTGATATTTATCTTGCATGGGCAAAGGTTTTTTCATTGGTTGTTCTTTTCCCCATTGTTATGTTTTATGGAAAAATGGTAGATAAGCTCAAAAAAACCACCCTATTTTATTCTTTAGCAGGCTTATACGTTTTATTATTGGTTTTCTGGACACTTTTCTTTGCAAATCCTACCTATGGCCTTGCCAATACTAGTGCAAGCCCATGGCGCTTTTCTGGGTGGTTTTGGTATGCCTTTGTAGAAAGTTTTGGTTCAATAGTGATCGCACTTTTTTGGGCGCTTGTAGTTGATACTTCAACAACCAAATCGGCAAAACATGGTTTTGCGCTTATTGTTATGATTGGTCAAATTGGTGGTATTTTGGGACCAAAATATTTGATGAAGATTCCAAAACTTTTTAATACATCACTTGCATCGGTTGTTGGTGTTTGTGGCGTGCTTGTTTTAATAACGGCTCTCCTTATGTGGATTTTCTTTAAAGTTACCCCGCAGCAGGAGCTTGTTGGTTATCAAGCACAAGAAAAAAAACATGAAGAAGAACCAGGATTTCTTGAAGGTTTAAAAATTATGCTTTCACATAATTATCTTCTTGGTATTTTTGCAATCCTAGCATTTTTTGAATTTATTGTTACCGTTATTGATTTTAATTTTAAAACGATGACCTTTGCTTATTTTCCTGATTGTGCACAAGCTTCAGAATATTTTGCAAGCTACGCATCTTCAGTAAATTTGGTAGCATTTTTATGCTTATTCTTTGGTATTAATAATATTCAGCGCTTTCTTGGTTTGCGAGCGGCCTTGTGCTTAGTGCCCCTTATTATTGGTGGTGCTGTGTTAACTTTTAAATTATTTCCTTTAATTGATGTGCTTTTTTATTTAATGGTTGGTGCTAAAGCTATTAACTATGCATTGAATGGACCGTGCATAAAACAGCTTTATGTCCCTGCAACCCAAGAAGTTAAATATAAATCACAAGCTTGGATTGAAACATTTGGTTCAAGAACAGCAAAAGCTTCTGCTTCCTTTGCAAATTTAACTAAAGGCTTTTTCGGTTTTGAGCTTTACCTCAGTTTAGCAGTATATTTTTCTTTGGGGCTTGTAGCTGCATGGTTCTTTATAGCAATGTACCTTGCCAATACGTATGATAAGGCAATTAAAGAAAAAACAGTCGTTTGTTAAGTTTGAAAAAAATCCCCTTGTTGTGAAATACCATTTAACGCAGCAGGGGGATTTTTAGTGAATGAATTTATGAAAAAAATATTTGTTCCTTTGCTTTTACTTATTCATTATTCTTTATTTGCATCCTTATTACCGACTATAAATTACTTTTATACACAAAGAGAGGTAAATATGGTTAGAAAAAATGACTATCAAATTATATATTTGAATGGTCCTTCAAGTGCAGGCAAATCAACTCTGGCTCGTGCACTACAAAATAAACTTAAAGAACCCTTTTTAGTTATTGGAATTGACCAAATTATTTTTATGATGCCAGAAAAAATGAATGATTGGCATAAAGGAACTGAAGCACCTGGATTTAGCTGGCAGCCAGTCAAAGATGAACAAGAAAATACTATAGCATATAAAATTCATACGGGTCTTTTTGGCAAACATATGATTCAAGCATTTAAGGATGTCGTAGTTGCTTTAGCTAGATCGGGTTTAAATATTATTGTTGATGACGTTTCTTTAGGCAAAGAACAAATCGATGTTTGGCGTGAGACTTTAAAAAAATTTAGAGTTTTATGGATTGGCATTACTGCTCCTATTGATGTATTAGAGCAGCGAGAAAAAGAGCGTGGTGATAGAAAGCTTGGCTCGACAAAATATCAAGCTGAACATGTACATGAAAGTGTTGAATATGATCTAATGCTTAATACTCATCAAAAAAATATTGATGAGAACGTAGATATTATTCAAAATTATATGAATCGATAATTTTTTATAGGACTTGTTTTGGTAACTATGATACATCATAATTTATGGAAATTTCAATGATACAGATTCGCCATTTTAAGCCCGAAGATTTAGATGAGCTGTTAAATCTCTATCATCACACGGTGCATGCTATCAATATTCAAGACTATTCACCTGAGCAAATTTCTGTGTGGATTCCTGAAAAATTTGATAAAGAAAAATGGCTTTCTAATTTGTTGTCGCGGGTAAGCTTTGTAGCACAAAAAAATAATCAAATAGTCGGCTTTGGGAGCATGACGTCAGAAGGTGTTGTTTATCATATGTATGTACATAAAGATTTTCAAGGACAAAAAATAGGTACAAAGCTTTTAAAAGCTTTAGAAGATAAAGCGCGTTCAATGGGATTGCAAGAACTTACTACAGAAAGTAGTATTACCGCGCTACCATTTTTTAAAGCACATGGCTATGAATTGGTTGATACACAAGAAAAAAAGTATAAAGGGATGATGTTTGTGATTAATAGCATGAAGAAAATATTCTAATATATTTTACAACGTTTTTTGTAGTCTATTAAGTAATGTTGAACTGTCAAACCAGAGGGTGAATAATAATGGCTATAAAAAGAATGAACTTGTTGTATGGAGGATTATGTATAGTAGTAACTTTAATGCAAGCATGTTATGCAGGGCCTGAGCAGATGTGTGGCCGGGGCAATAAGCAGGAAAGCTATGACTTCAAGCCGATAGAAAAATCAGTTGTAGCACTTGCGCAATGTGAAAATCCTCAAGACAAAAAATGCCTAAACATAAAAAGAGATTTGAAGGAATTGGAAGAATTTTATGCTGCATTAGAGCAGCTGAATAGGTTGGATAACGAATTAGTTTGGCAGTCATGGCGCCTTAAAAACGGGAAAGGAGACATATCAGATTCTTTTAAGTATCTCTTAAACCTGGTGGAAAGATATGTTACGATCCATAATCCCTTGAGAAGTCCTTACTTTAAGGCATTGCCTTTTTGTAATAATATACCTAGGTCTGATATAAGCGAAATTATAAAAATTATAGACGATAATCACTCTGATTTTATAGATCAGTATTTTGCTCTTCTTTTTAAAAATCCTGATAAATATATTCCACTCAAAGATTTTTTATGTGAACGAATGGCCCAAAAAATAAAAAAGCTTAAAGATGATAAGGACAAAGAAGTAATACATAGTCAGAGAGAAAAAGAGGTAGTGCTACAAAAACAGATTGAGAGTGCTCGTGAAAAATGGAAAAAAATAAATATGGATAAAGTAGCAGACTAATAATTTCCTTATTTCAATGGCATTTTTTTCTTCCTGTATGGGGAAAATATTAAAAAAAGGAAGAGTTTTATGAATTCTATGAGCACCATAATAAAATGTTTGGCATTTTTATCTCTTTTTCCCATAAGTGTTGCGGGATATGATGAACAGATTGACGTAAGACCTGCTGTTATGCAAGAATTGCCTACAATACTTGCATTAGATCGAGAAATATCCTATGAATATTTTAAACCTCTTTTTTTGTTATACCCGGACACTTCTTTGGGTGAGAATCCTGACCAAATTTTAGAAGATGAATTGCTTAACGATCAAGAAGCTTTTTTAGAGGCTGTTGAAAAAAATACTGATGAACATGTTTTTGTTGCTTGCAAAGAGGATAAGCTTGTAGGGTTTTGTTATTTCAATTTTCATGCTAATTCTCTTGTGATTGAACTTTTATGTATTGCAAAAGAATACCGAGGCACGGGTATTGGAAAAAGAATAGTAAACAAAATTTTTGAAAGTTTTTCAGTTGATTCATGTAGGCTTGCTGTTATAGAAAAGAATGAAGCAGCTTGTAAATTCTGGCAATCAATGGGTTTTTCTAAGCTTAATGAAAAACCGATAGATATGGGAAATGATTTTCCATCAGATTGCGCGCATGTTTATCATTACTACCAATATAAAAAGGATAGGTAATTAGCGGCATTTTTCTGTAATCGCTATTTTAGCACTATAAGAAAGTAGGAATTAAGGATATTTATGGCATAATAGCTTTAAATGATTCTTTCAACTTTTCAACGGCGCGTATTACTTCTTCTCTATTTTCAGATGTTTGTAAATTTTGCTGCGCCCATTCCATTATTGGTTTAACAGATTTAAGCTTTTGACCCAGTTTTTCCATCCAAGGATGCCGAGGGAATAACCATAGATGAAAATGGGCAGCATCTTCTTCTTGGATTAAATAGATGGTTTCAATTCCTAAAACTATTTTCATTTTTTGTCTGGTATTATAAAGCAATTCAATAAATTCTAGACGTTCTTCTTGAGTGAATTCATCAATACTTTTAATGTGGCGTTTTGTAGCAAGAATCATGAAGCCTGAAATTGGAACGCTATAGTCTTGCCTGATTTGGAAGTTACTGCTTTGGGTAACTACACCGCCGATTGTATCTTTAGTGCCATGAGTTAATGCGCAGCTCAAGCAGGTGGTTGCCATAATGATACCTTTTTTTACTTTTTTGTTTTCTTTGTGATGTTTAATTCTACTGCATGCTTTTCAAGTTCTGCTTCAAGTTCTTCAATAGTTGGCAAGCTACTTTTAAGTTCTTTTGGCAATCTCTTTCTTATTTCCGTTTCATACTCAGCAACGCCGATTGGTTTGTTAATATCTCTTAAAGCATATTCTGCCGTAAAATTATCTTTTGTTTTACAAAGCAAGAGTCCAATGGTTGGATTGTCACTTTTACCACTAACCAAATCATCGACGGCCGACAGATAAAAATTAAGTTGCCCTGCGTCACGCGGGTCAAATTCGTTCAAGTAATAATTTTTGCACGTTATTAATAAGTCCTTGTTCAATGTCATGCTCAGTGTGTTGCCCATGCAATGTGAGAAAATCAAAGATATATGGATCTTTAAATGATTGTTGTGCTAAGTCCGAATCCGGCATAGGCAAGGTTTTCTTAAAGTTTGTTGCCGCTTTACCTTCACGATGATACAAATCTGACTTTATCCAGGTTTCCAGCATGCTGCGGCTCCAGCCGTACTCTATTGTTTTTTTTGCATACCAAAGACATTCTGCCGGAGATTTTATCTTGGTGATCAGTACTACATTATGGCCCCATGGAATACTGAAAATAGGGAGATTTTCAAATTGTCTCACAACTTGTGAGACTTTTTCATAGCTCTGGTAAAAAGCCTTCATTTTAAATACGTTTGCCCTGGAAAAGCCAGCAATGCCAGGGAAAGAGCTTTGTAAGTCCTGGGCGAGCTTTTCTACAAAACTTGAACCCCAGCCATACTCATTTTGTTTTTCAGTAATTGTTTTGCCCAAAGACCAATAGAGTTTTATAAGTTCTTTATTAGCTGCTAAGACAGCTTTTACTTGTGCTTTTTTGATTTGGCTTTTGATATGGGCTAATGTTTTAACGTATTCTTTAGTAGTTACCCCATGCTCTTTTTTGGATTTTAATTTAGTCATAAAGTCCCTGATTTTTTTATAGTTTTTTATAACGCTTAGAAAGCCTGTATTTTCTGCCCTTATTGGAAAAGTCTACAATTTCTAAAAAGCCATCTTCAACCCAGTTTTTACAAAGTTGTGCACTGGTGCGAGGTTTGAAGCCAAAAAGTGCGCCAATCTGGCGAGCGGTAACCACGTGGAATTCTTGAAATAATTCGAGAGCTTTGCGTTGTTTTGGATCAAGTTTTTTTATTTCATCACTTTGATCACGTAGGCCTTTATATTCAGCTTCTTGCATTCGTTTAAGAACATTTTCAAAGGCTACTGCCATTCCCTCAATAAAGTATTCAACCCATTTGGTAATATCTGCGCTAGCGCGTCCCTCATAATAATTATGTGAGTCACCAATGCTGATTGCCGTGTAGTAAGCATCAAGGTTCCTGGCATAATATTCTTCCAGAGAGTAGAGTCCTTTTAAATCATAGCCACCCAGATGAAGAATAAGTGTTGTTAAAAGTCTTGCAGAGCGGCCATTTCCGTCGTAATAGGGATGTATGGTAGCAAATTGATAATGTGCAATACCGGCAACAAGCGGGCAAGGGATTGTGCTACTTTTATTAAGCATGACCAGAAAACCCCAAGGCTTTTAAGCCTGGGGATGAATGGTCATCCTTAAGGATGCCGGAAAGCAATGAGCTGAAGCGAAATTGC
>JAGVLQ010000003.1 GCA_020054235.1 Candidatus Babeliales bacterium | reverse complement strand
GGGAGAAGGGGTAAGAGCTTCGCAAGCTAAATCTAGTTCAAACTAACATTATAATTTTTAAGAAATTTTCTTCAAATTATGTGTCGATTCCTCAGTTTTTCAAAGTGGGCGAATGATCGCCTTTGGCGATCTATGCCAATATTGGTTGTGCAGCACGAAGATTTTATCTTACATCAAGGCAGTTCCGGACACTTTAGTAACAAATCAAATGGTGGCGTACCCTTTTGACTTTGTACTTTTGCGCTCCATGCACTCATATTTTTTGAATCTTTAAGATATTCAAAAGTATTGACTAATTCCGCTTGTGCAAAAATATTACCCCGAGAGGCAAGTGTTTCCATTTTTTCTTTGATGCACATATATCTTTCATGTTCGAGTTTATCGATTTCTTGACGGTTAATTTTTTCATGATTCATTTCTTTTTGGCGCCACTGTTCATAACAATCTGCAAAAGCCACTCTCACCTCACGTTTTTCTGCTGATTGACAATACTTGATATTGTATTCTAAATCTGATTTTTCCCATTTTAAATAAGTTAAAAAACCCTTATACATTACATTGTTTTTTTCTTTTTCTTTGACAATAACTTCTAGTTTAGGAATTAAATTTAATTCACATTGTTCATCAAATTGACAATCAATCAACATTTTTAATATTGCATATTTGCCTTCCAATCGCAGCTTGCTATCTGCAACATGTTCTTGCACATCATCTAATTTTCCCAGTAAATTGATTTCAACTGCCTCAGACGTAGCAATAAAAAAAATAGATAGCAATAAGGCAATTACATTGCATTTGATTTTCATCATTTCAACGCCACTCATTTGTTCTTATCTGAGAAACTTAGCAAATATAATGATTCTATGCGAATTAGCAAACATGCTCACTTGTCGTATAAACAGTCAACTGAGTGCATTAACAGGCTAAAAAAAGCTTGAATTATTTTCCTTTGGCTCATAACTATGATAAAAAGCCTCATCTTCTCATGCAGGATTGAGGAGTTAAGACCAACACAAATTATTGGTCTTACCATTGGAAGTACATAGCAAGAAGGAAATCGAATATGTTGGATGCATTATCAGAATTTTTCAGAAATGAAACGGTAAGAGAACAAGCCTGGGAAGCAACAAAAGGGGCTGTTTCTTATGGTGCTGACGCTGCCTCAGAATATATACCCGGAACAAAAGCTCTTCTAACAGCGGCAGCCGTCGTTGTGGGTGGCGCTGTTGTGATAGGTGGTGCAAGAGAAGCACATAGACGTGGTCATCTTCATCTCCCTACTCGTGAAAATCCCAACCCCTTTGCTAAAAAACCTGCTCCTCATAAAGCAAAAATAAGCACTACAGGAGAAGCTGATTCATCATCACATGACGAACCTGCACGTCATACACGTTCGCATGATCGTATCGAAGGCGAACACACAGAGAGAGAAAAAAGCAAATCCAGAAGCCCAAGTCCAACTCGTCGTGGTAGTACCGACCAGTAAAAAAATAAAGCCGGCAAGCAATTGCCGGCTTTTTTTGCCTATTCTTCTTCTTGTATTGCTATTTTCCTTTGATGTTTGCCCTCATTGGCTTTAGGCAGATGAATTGCCAACACACCATGTTTTGCTTTTGCCGAAATTTTACTGCCATCTACTGTTTCCGGTAGCGTAAATTGGCGGAAAAACTTTCCATAGGTGCGTTCGACACGATAATAGCTATTCTTTTTATCTTTCTCTTCTTTTATCGTGCTTTTTTCCCCTTTTACCGTTAAGGTGTTGCCTTCCATATCAATTTCAATGTGCTTAGGATCAACCCCTGGGATATCAGCAAAGACAACAAATTCATTTTCTTCTTCTTTGATATCAACCTTAGGTGACCATGCCATTTCAGGTGCTAGGGTTTGCGTAGGCGTGCAGCCCCATCCCATCAGTTCATTTTGTAATTCACGTAATATATTAGCGCCTTGATGGTAACGATAGCTCATAGTTTCCTCCACTTAAATTGTTATCGCTCACATCTATAACATGGGGATGGGATTTTAAGTTTCAAGGGCAAAAAATAAAGCTATTTTGGTGTATTTACATTTAGCTATATAAGAAGACAATGCTGGATGCAATTTGTAAAAAACCCAACCCTATGTTAATTTAGGCTCGTTTTTTTAACCTCAATAAGGATAAGTAAATGTCTGCAAAGAAAAAATCCATGCGTAAAGCAGGAACAGCAAAAGTTGTAAAAGCTTCTGTAAAACGTGCGGTAAAAGCGCCTGTAGCTAAGAAAGCTAGAGCGTCAGCTAAAGAAACTGTTGCTTTCTCAAACAAAGCAATTAGCCAAAAACAAACTAAATCACAAATTTATGCTGAAATTGCAGAAATTGCCCAAGTAAGCAAAAATGATGCAAAAAATATTATTTCTGCAATTAGAAATATGATTGAACGTCATGTTAAACCAAAAGGATCAGGCGAAATTGTCATTCCTGATCTTGGTATCAAAGTTCGCCGCATTCAAAAGAAAGCTTCTAAAGCCAGAATGGGTCGTAATCCTTTCACCGGCGAAGAAATTCAAATTGCAGCAAAGCCTGCTAGAAAATCAGTTAAAGTCTCTGCAATGAAATCATTAAAAGCATTGATCGAAGACTAAATTTCTTTGTGCAACTGTTCATTCGTTGAGCAGTTGCATAACATATAATCTCTCAGTTGTCTAAATCAAACATCTACCAATTATCTAAATTTTCATCCCACTTATCGCAATTACCAAAAAACCCGTAGATTGCTTTATTTTTTTCGATAAAATTCTATTTCATTGAGATAAAAAAATATGGTTTAGGGGAATGATGATGTCTGCTTGCTCAAATAGCTTAATCGAAAAATATGCGGATATGATTGAAAAAAGCGATCATTTAGATCCGCATGAGATGGCCCAAAGAACAATGGATATCCTCTTGATGCTCAGTAACGAACCCGCGCTTAACAATACAATGAATCAAATCAATGCAAAATTACGATCGATTATCATCCATGCAGATGAAATCAAATTAGATAGCGCCTTATCAGCAACAGATTCTAAAACGATAGCGGCAGCAAAAATAAGAGAATTAAAAAGTTCACGACAGATGATGCATTGATTGAGATAAAATCCCCTGCCTAAAAGGCGGCCCCCTTTTTCAAACTGAGGAATCGACACATAATTTGAAGAAAATTTCTTAAAAATTATAATGTTAGCTTGAACTAGATTTAGCTTGCGAAGCTCTTACCCCTTCTCC
>JAGVLQ010000019.1 GCA_020054235.1 Candidatus Babeliales bacterium | reverse complement strand
TTGAGCATACATTAAATACAATGTAATATAGTTAATTTTTATCCAGGAGAGAAATTGCCAGAGAATGACGAGAGGCACAAAAAGAAAAAGAGTAACATGATAGGTCCACCAAATAATTTTTTTCATGAATTTCCTTTCAGGTAAAAATTTTAAACAAGCATATTGAATTATAATAAATTTTTATCGAAAATCAATAAATTTTTTAAATATTTTTGTATGATATTACTTAAATGCTTGTTGCATGAAAAATTTTCATATACTATTGCATGCAATAGGCTTAAAGAAATATTATAAGTGTTAGATTTTTTTAATTGCACAAGGGCTTTTTATATGAAAAAGAATATAGTGTTTTTTGCAGGATTCATGTTATTGAATTGTTATCTTTATGGCATGGATTTCCCTAACCATACCTTGAATGAGATAAAAAAATTATCTCCCGAAGAGCAAATACGAGAAAATATGTTTAATTTATCTTCAAAAGATTTAAAAGCAAGAGAAGAGGCAAAAAGAAATATACAAGAAATAATTGAAATTCATAATTCTACAGAAGTAGATGTAGAAGAATATCCTTTAACAGGACATCATATTCCCTTAACTCATGCCATAGAAAATAATGATATTGAATTTGCAAGATTTTTATTGGAAAAAAATGCAAATCCAAATTATGATGTCAAAATGATTCATTCAAGTAAGCCTATATTTTTTGCAAAAACTCCAGAAATGGCAGAACTTTTAGTCTCAAAGGGCGCAAGGTTGGATGTTATTAATAAAGGGACTGGAGTTACGAGCGATATGGACCTTCTTCATAGTTCAATAAATTATAATACTGAAAATAATAAACTTTTTGTTTATTATCTTGAAAAGGGTTTAAATCCTAAGGTGTGCTTAGCTGATGGGGATAATCTTTGGCATAGTTTGATATCTACTAGCATAAGCTATTGTCCAGAAGAAAGATTTATTTTTCGTGCAAACAGATTACATGAACTAGATATATCCCCTGACCAGAAAAATAAAGGAGGACTAAGCGCCTTAGAGTTAGTAGAAGAAGCAATAAAAGAAGAAAAAGAAGACAAGAATTATTTTGAAGAGTTAAAGAAAAAACAATCTGAAAAAAACATTAGTGACACTCGTGATTATGATATAGATATAAATGTTTGCAAAAGAGCTATTGCGAGGTTAGAGCTCTTTGTGCTTATTATGCAGAAAAGAGTTGTCTATAAATAAGCTATGCATTTTCTTTATAACTTCTATAATTCATCAAGAAGCGTTTTGCAATAGAAGTAGCAGCGCGCGAGGTCCCGGCATGCTCAACGAGCAGCACTAGCACAACAATTTAATTTTTCCTTATTTTCTTGCACAAGTTTAAAAGAGATCTGAATAGATCTTTATTTTATTTTAGCGTTTATCCATGGATTCATCAAAGCAATCCCGAAATTTTTTAAAGTTATACAAAAAGAATTACTTTTTTATTTTTTTCTTTATACTTTCTGTGAAAATATAATATTTATCATTTCAAGTTATAAGGTTTTTTATGTACAGAAAAACAGCTATTATGTGTGCAAGTTTTGTAATAGTACCTGTCTATGGCATGTTGTCTTTTGATAAGACCAATTCTGAAAAATCAAGCATGATGAAAGACTGGTTTTTTTAAAAGGAGAAATAACCGTTGAAAGAGAAAATGGGCAGAGAACATCTCATTCTATAGATTTTTTCACAACTATTAGGCAAATAAAAAATCAAATGAAAAATGAAATTCCTGTAGAGCAGCAATCACTGCGTGCTGCTTCAAGTAACTGGTGGACACTTGGGTTTACTCGAAACAGGAGTGGTTCATTGCCAAACGATGAAAATGTAAAAGATATGATGAATCAATACAACACTGATTTTTTTGAAGTTAAGCGTAAAGAAGATAAGCAATAATACATTGATTTTAAATGATGAGTCAAAGTTGTTTTTCCTGCTCCGCTCGTTCCTTGTATAAAAAATATTTTCATAGTCTGTTTTGTGTACGATTTTTAAAAAAACAGGCATTAGTATAATGATTTTTACACGAAATACTAGTATTTATGAGAACAAAAATTACGAGCAGATTTAACCGCTCGTAATCTAAAGAGCTATCAGTGATAATTATATGAAGTTTAATTTCTTATTTATGTTCTGAGTGAAATCTCTCAAATCTCGGAAGTTGAAATTCAAGGTCTTCTGTAATATTGTCAAAGAGTTTTTGATTTATATAAAAGCTCTTTTCACCTGATTTACCAATGAACAACAATGTTGCTGAAGGATCTTTTTCTGTTGATAATAGCGTATGAATAAAGGGGAAACCTTTGTAGGTGCCCACAAGAACATATGTAGTTGGCAAGTTGTAAGGTTTCTTAAATTCTTGAACCGTAAATTGCACTGCAGGAGCTTCAGCCAATTTTGCTTTTGACTTTAATGTTTCTAATTTTTGATTAAACGAATCTTTAAATGCTGAATTAAGTTCAATTGTTAAGATGTTGGGTGTAACGGGCTGTCTTTTTGCATCCTCGATTCTTGCTTCTTGTTCATTAAGTAAGCCTTCAACGGCGGATATACCATTGTTTTTACCTAAAATCACTGTTTCTCCTTGCTTACCCGGTTGCATTTGTTCCTGCAGACTTACTTGACTAAAGACAGTTCCATCCAAACTTCCATTGATTTTAATCATTGCAATTTCTGGGTAGCAATTAAGCTTTGAATAATCTATATCTTTAAATTGAGCACTTTGCAAAGTTATCTTTATCGGTTCCTCTTCTTTAATGAGGATCCAATCTTTACTGTATTGTGAGCACGGGATTTCTAATGCAATCTCTTTATCAGTCATATTATAAAAACGAAACGTATATGCTTGCGCAGTGCAAGCGATAAGTAATACTCCAAGCACCAAGCTTGTATTTTTAACAATGGCTTTCATTATACTTCCTTTCTTTTATAGGGTTAGCTTTAAGGTTTTGATTCTTTTAACCTGGAAAGCCTTCACCTGAATATACTATAGCCACTTATGAGTTTATCAGGGTGGGGGGGGGTAAAACAATAGTTTTGTTAAATTTAATCATGGCAGCAGTTTATAGGCAAAATGGCCTGTTAAAGCCATTGATTTAGCTCATTGCGCCCCTGATTAATGCAAATAAGAAATTATTCGCTAAAAGTTGTATTGAGATTGAGTTTTTTTAGCATTCTGGTATATTCAATGCATCGATTAATTCAATTAATTTAAAGGGACCTTCAATGAAAAAATTTGTTTTAATTTTTATAGGGCTAGCTTTTGTAGCTGGCTCAGTATACGGCATGGATTCTTCTAAGAAAAAAAACCCAATACCAAAAGAAGCAATAGAAGCCTTGAAAAAAAATCAACTTCCTAAGATAATTTCTGTAAAACATCCCCAACTAACAACAACATTTGAATATAATGAAGCTACAACCATCGGGGGCATAAAAATGATGTTATATGATCGCGAGGGTATTCCAACTAATCAACAGAAACTTGTTGCAGTTACTCAAGAGGGTTTATCCTATGGATTTGGTAAAAGTAGAAGTGATTCTCTTTCAGATGACAGAAAGCTTGTAAATGTCGTGGATACGTTCGATACTCATCAGCTTGAACTATCTATTAAACTGAATCCTACCCATAACTCCAATTCTTCAAATAATTCAAAAAATTTACTCAATTAAGAGGATTAATCGATGAAAAAATATTTGTTATTAAATTTTTTAACACTTGTTAATGTCAATGTTTGTGCCTCTGAAGATACAACAGAGAAAGCAGGTGTAATTCAACAAGTGAGCGATAAAGAACTAAAACTCTTTGAGAATAAAGCTAAAGATTGTTTGGAGAAGTATTTCAAAGACCTAAATCATGATCTTTCCTTTGAGGAATTTATTGCAATTGCTGAAACGCGCAAAGTCAGTCCACAATGCCGGGAATTGATTGAAACTCTAAAAGTTCAAGAAGAAGAACTAAAAAAACTAAAAGTTTCTTTAAAAGAATTTTGTCAAGAGCTTGAAAAAGCCACAGAAGACTCCATAGAACAATTAAAAAGTACAAAAATAAATGAAGATAACAATTCTGGAAAATTTCTAAAGACTGAAAGAGAAGCTGTACTTAAAGAACTTGAATTTAGAAAAAATCGATTAACACAAATGAAGGATCTATAATGAAAAAATATCTTTTTCTTATTTTGGCAATAAGTGCAGTAACTGCTTTTGCTGATGAAAATGCTTCGGACGATAATCAACCAGTGTTTGTTAAACTTACGCCTGAAGAGAAACAATTAATAGAACGGGTTATTGGTGTTAAGAGTAAGAGAGAAAAAGTTTTTGACAATTTCTATAATCCCTCCATGCTTCGCGAACACTGTGATATTTTTTTAAATTGTGAATGGGAACCAGACTGCAGGGGTGAACCAGTTGGAGGATGTAGAATTCAAGCAAGCTATAATTGCAATGAATATCCTGATTGCCACGAAGTTCTGATGTTTTTAAAAAAATATGCAGAACAGGTAGATAAACTAAATAGTGAAGCAAAAGAATTTGATCAAATACTTGTGGATAAAAGAAGAGAAAGAATTCGTAAAGAAAATGAAGTAAAGAGTTAATTGATAAACTCAGAATTTTAGCAAAAGAGCTGCAGGTCTAAAACTTGTAGCTCTTTTTGCTTTTCAGGTGTTTTGACATATTTCTCTGTTATTAAAGAAGTCTTTTTTTGTCTGGTATTATAAAGCAATTCAATAAATTCTTGGCGTTCCTCTTTGGTAAATTCATCAATGCTTT
>JAGVLQ010000028.1 GCA_020054235.1 Candidatus Babeliales bacterium | reverse complement strand
TGCATTAAGGGCAGGATATGCTCTTTAAAAAAAGTAGAGACAATATTTTCTGGCAATGGAATACGAGCAAAATCTGAAGGATCGAAGTCGGCCATTAATTCTTTAAACGTTATTGATTGCTCTAGGACTTTTTTATCAACGGTTATTTCTTGCTCACTATCCTCAAAAGTAATGGTTATTGGTTGAGCTTCCTGCGCGTTATTACTGGTTTGCTCCATAGTAAAAATTGAGCCATACAGGCTTGCAGCCAGGGACAGGAAGATAAAGATATGTTTATTCATGAGAAACTCCATTTAAGAGAATTTGAAATTGTATTGCAATATAAGCAATTTTATTAATTTATATTACCTGTTTATTGTATATTTGTCAAAAAAAAGCAAATAAGAAGGGATTTGAACCTCTTTTCCCTGTAAGTTAGGTTTAAGTTTGGCGGATAGGCCTCTTTAAAGGCAGGAAAAACTCCTGCTTTCTTTTAATTTGAAATATTGGTCGTAAAGTTGATAGGGTCGGCTGGTACGGGAGAGGTAAATACGTTTAGAATTCCCACAAAATTTGCAGCCGTTGCAGGTGGTGTACCGTTGTTGCTGGCAAAGTTGCTGTAAATGTAATTAACCGTAGTGGTATTATTTTGAAATCCTGCAGTACCATTATCAACAGCAGTGTTGCTACGAACTTGGCATTGAGCACTATTTGGTTGTAATAAAAACCCAAAACTAGAATTTATTTTTGCAACGCAATTTAATAAGCAATGGTTCGTATTGCTTACATTAAAGCCGCTGGCGTTGCCTATTGCATCACATTGTTCAAAGCTATTATGATTGCCGGTTATTAAAAAACCATTTTGGCTATTGTCTTTACTGGAGCAACCAGTAACGGTAGCATTGGCACCACTCATAGCAAAGCCGTGCGTTGTATTTCCTTTTGCTTGAGCATCATTAATATTGAGGCGATTGCCGTTTAACGTAAAGCCAGCAGCGCCATTATTATTGGCTATGCAATTAGAAAATGAGTTTCCGATACCGGAACTAAAAATACCGCTTTGCGCGTTGTTGTTGGTAACGCATGAATCAAAAATTATGCGATTACCATTAGTTTCTTGAATGCCATTGCCAGGATTGCCATTGCTCAATGAAACAATATTTTGAAGAATGAGATTTTGCCCTTGGGTTATTTGTAAACCCGACAAACCATTAAAAGATAAAAAGCAATTACTGATGACACCACTTTGGATTGATGTTGTTCCAAAATTGCTGAGGACTATTCCTTGTGCACGATGTAAGGTTACAAGACAATTTTCGATAGTAAAATTACGAATCCCGCTAAGATTGAGGCCGATGCCGTTTCGTATTAATTTAAGATTTCTTAGTGTTACTTGTTCGCCACCATTAACATAATGGATGCCATTTGACCCCATACTTGCAATGGTACCATTTTCAATGACAATATTTGAACGATTGAGGCCCGAGACTAAAATCCCAAAACCAGATCCGGTTGATCCCGTAAATGATTTGCCATTTAAATTGATTGAAACATCACTTGATTCGATAACGATGCCATTGGTTCCTGCTGGAACTGTTACATCAATAGTCAAACAATACTGTCCTGGATTTCTTATGCGAAATGGTGGTGTTGGGGAAAGGAAAGGAACGGTATTAATTGCAGATGGTGCAGAGCCAATTTGGACATTTAAATCACAACTTGCTTTGGTTGCCGATGAAGTTTCTTGGGTATCATAATTCAGTGTTTCGTCTCCTTCCAATGGTGTGTATTCAAAAACTGAAACTTGTTGTGCGATTGTGCTCATGGTAAAAAGACACAAAAATGAAAGTATTTGTTTAAGGTTCATTGCCGCTCTCCTTTAGTCCGTTCATGTCCTTCGACAGGCTTCCGTCGTCGTCCTTCGATAGGCTCCCAGCCTTCGCTCTGACGAGTTATGGCGGGCACGGTAGGACTATGCCGGACATCGCAGGATGAACGGGAAAAAAATCATACTACTTACTTGTAAATGGCGTTGAAATTGAAATTTTGGCGCTTGTGTCCCTCGATACACCGAGCAGAGCTCGGCACTCGGGATGATCGGGGCAACTTGTGAGCCTGCCCTGAGTATTCGCGAAGGGTGTTTTTCCGATAGGAAAAATGTATCGAACCATACGAGACCTAATAAAAACTATTTATTTTATTTTGTGCTCGAATGGTTCGATACGATTTCTACGAAATCACTCACCACGAGCGCATATATTTAATTTCATATGTTTAATTCATGCTAAAACTATAGCGTATGCTGAAGAATCCGGTCAATGATTTCAAACAATATTTTGTACTTGCTCCCGCGCCTTTTCAACTTCAACCTTAATATTAATGGCGTGGCCACTTATTTCAGCATCCCCACATTTTGCAGCAATAGTGTTTGTTTCGCGTGCTAATTCTTGCAAAATAAAATCGAGGCGGCGTCCTTTTTCTTCTTCTGATGACACAATATTTTTTTTAAATGTTTCCAAATGATTATTAAAGCGTACGATCTCTTCATGAATATCCATTTTATCAAGTTCAAGGTATAACGTTGCTCGTTGCATATCGGCGACATCTTGTGAGTTTAATGGTAATTCACGTAAGCGTTGATTGACTTCTTCTTTTTTCTTTTTCATGACCGTTTCAAAAATCTTTTCAATACTTAGTATGTTTTTATGCATGATCTCGATGCGTGCTAGTAAATCTTTTTGCAAAGCATTTCCTTCAGCCATACGTGCTTTAATGAGTTCATCAATAACGGTATGCACAGCATCAAAAATTATTTTTTTGGTTGTTTCATCAATCGTTTTTTCTTCTGCAGCAAAAATATTAGGGAGAGAAAGAATGTCGTCTATAGTTATGCTACCTTCAAGGGAACATTCTTTTTGTATTTGTTTTATAGATTCAAGATAACTTTTAGCAATGGCAATATCAGCTTGTACAGAACCTTTGAAAAGATTTGGATTGTTTACTTGGACAAGAAGAACAATATAGCCGCGATGTAATTTGTTTTTGAGTAATTTGATCAAATCAGTTTCTAAAGTAGTAAGTGCGGCAGGCAACTTGCAGGTAGCTTCAAAATAGCGTGAATTTAATGATTTCAAGCTGAGTGTGAGTTGTGATTGAGCACCTTCTTTGTCGGTTAATATCAGTGTTTTTGAAGCAAAGCCAGTCATGCTGACAATCATTTTTTCCCTTATCCTAAATTGGTATACACATTTTGGACATCATCATGCTCTTCTAATTGATCAAGAAACTCAATTGCTTTTTCAGCTTCGGTTCCTTCTAATGCAATGTGGTTGTCAGCAACCCATTCTAATTCAGCACTTTCGATTTTAATACCATTACTTGTTAATTCTTGCTTTATTGGTTCAAGTGATTTTGGGTCACAGGTAATAATAAACATAGTGTGGTCACTGCTGTCAATGTCTTTCACATCAAATTCAATTAAACGTTCTAGTAATTGATCTTCGGTGAATCCTGCTCCTTGTGCACGTACTACGCCAAGATGTTTAAACATCCAGTTAACAGCGCCACCTTCTGCTAAGTTACCGCCAGCTCTCGAAAAAATACTACGAATATCTGCTACGGTGCGATTCTTATTGTCCGTTAACGTTTCAACAATAACAGCAATACCATGCGGACCATAACCTTCATACATTTGTGATTCATAATGAACACCTGGTAATTCACCGGTTCCACGTTTTATAGCTCGGGTGATGGTATCTAGTGGCATATTAAGATCGCGTGCTTTTTCAACTAAATGTCGTAAACGTGGATTGCCAGCTTGATCGCCACCGCCATGGCGAGCGGCAACGGAAATTTCTTTGCTTAAGCGGGTAAATGCTTTTCCGCGTTTTTTATCTGCAGCGGCTTTTTTGTGTTTTATATTGGCCCATTTGGAATGACCTGCCATGGTAAAGTCTCCTTGAGATGCTAAAAAAGTGCTTTTTGTCCTAAATATTTATTTTTTAAATAGGATAGCGCTTTGAAGGGAATCTGTCGACCTCTCGGTGTTTTTTCCAAAAAACCTTTGCGCATCAAAAATGGTTCAAAAACGTTTTCAATTGTTTCCTTGTCCTCGCCAATTAACGAGGCAAGGGTTTCAACACCCACAGGGCCACCGTCAAAATGTTCGATCATTTTTTTTAATAAAGCATTATCAACGTTGCTTAGGCCATCATTGTCGATGCCAAGAAACGTAAGTGCTTCTTGTACTACTTTTTCGTCGATAATTTTTTTATTATGTACTTGTGCAAAATCTCGAACTCTACGCGTAATTTTTTTTGCTATACGTGGCGTACCGCGAGCACATTTGGCAATCAATAATGCAGAGGGGGACGAAATGGACAGCTTTAAAAATTGTGCATTTTGTTGCACAATAGCGCTCAAATCTTGTTCTTCATAAAAGTCCAAGCGCTCAACAATGCCGAAGCGGCTGCGTAGTGGCGCAGAAATCATGCCACTTTTGGTAGTTGCACCAACAAGCGTGAACGGTTGTAGCGGCAGGGTGATACTTTTTGCTCCAGCACCTTGGCCAATTATGACATCAACACTGAACTGTTCCATCGCACTATACAATACTTCTTCTACGTTTGTTGGCATGCGATGAATTTCATCAATAAATAAAATATCGCGGGGTTCAAGGCCGGAAAGAATAGCAACTAAATCACCGGTGCGTTCGAGCATGGGGCCACTGACAATTTTAATGCCTACTTGCATAACGTGGGCCATAATTTGTGCAAGCGTTGTTTTACCAAGACCTGGGGGTCCAAATAGTAAAAGATGATCAAGCGGCTCTTGGCGCATTTTTGCCGCTTGCGTATACACAGCTAATTTTTTTTTAAGTTCCGCTTGCCCTAAATAGTCATCAAATGTTTTTGGTGTAAAATCGAGCTTGAGTTCTTCGGGTGTTTCTTGGCGATTTAAAAGTTCAAGAGTTTGAATTTCTTCCATAATACTCAAGATTAATGGGTGATTATTCTCATTAACCTTAGCGCAGTTTACATTTCCTGGCAAAGTGTTTTATAAAATTCTTTGCAATCTTCTAATGACTTGCTGCTGTCAATGGTTATAACAGGAAAGAAGTTCTGTGCTTGGTGTACCAAAGGTTCAATAGTTTCTCGGTAGTAAGCAAGCCTTTTGAGAGTAATTTTTTCATTATCACCCAGGCGAAATTCAAGAGGAGCATTGCAATGATCACAAATCATAGTGATTTTTGGTGGGTTTGTTTGCTTATTGAAAACATGGTAACAATTAAAACACACCATGCGTGTGCGAATGCGTTCGAGGCATATTTGATCAGAGATCATAAAATGAACGATACGTACTGTTGAAGAAATACTTTTTTGCTCAAATAGTTGGATTAAAAAATCTAATCCAGCCTGATTTCTTGGAAACCCATCTAGAATAAAGGATTTATGTTGTTGGCAGCAAGATACTATTTCTGCTTTCATTATTTCAAAGGTAATAGCATCATCAATATAATCGCCATTTTCTACGATCGGTTTAATTATTTTTCCAAGCTCGGTGTTATTTTTTATGTGGGTACGTATGATATCACCAGGGCAAATTTGCTGGTAACCATGTTGTTGAACCATGAATGATGAAAAGGTACCTTTACCACAGCCAGGAGGCCCGATTAGAATAAAGTTAGGGGAAGCTGCTAATGAAAAAGGTATTAAAAACAGTAAAATAGCGTGTCTCATAATTGTTCTTTTATTGCCTTTAGTATGTGGGGTAAATCGCTTTTAGCTTTATCGTTATTGGCAAGTTTTTCAAAAACTTCTTGCGGTGAAAGCCAGTAATAATCAATAAAATCATTGGTATTGTAATGTGGGACATCATTGCTGTAAATAAGATAGACATACATAAATGCCGATACCCCATGCATAGGCGGTGTAAGGCGTGCAATTTGTTTATAGCGAACCTGATTTATATCAATATTAATTTCTTCTTTAGTTTCTCGAATAAAAGCATCATGATATGATTCACCAGTAAGAACATGGCCTCCAACGCTGCAATCTAGATGCAAAGGAAAAAGTTTTTTTTGCGCATGCCTGCGGGGAATCCATAGTTTTTTTTCATCATTGCAAACAAAGGCATTTATGACGCGAAAGAATAAATTTTTTTGATAAATAATAGAGCGTTGTTCTTGACCAAGTACTTGATCATCGGCTGATACAACATCTAAAATTTCACATGAGCTCATGTTTGACCCATTCTTTTAATTGTGGAAATGATTTTGGGTTTTGCTTAATTATTTCTTGGTATACGGCCAATGCATCTTCTTTTTTCATCAGTTTAAAATGAATAATGTTTTTATCAAAAATTATTTTTTGTTGTTTGCCATCAAGATTTATGACATCCATATGATTTTTTACAATTGATCGGTACAGGTCTCGCGATACCGTAGTTATGCTTGCAGCATCAAGAGGGCAAAGAAGATAACCATCTTTGTCCGTGCCCTTCAGGTAATATAAGGTTAGTTGTCCAACATATTTAACAAAATTATCCGTTGTTTTGTAAAAATAAAACTCTTCACCTTCTCGTTTGAGCCATTCAAACACTTGCAACGGTACTTTAGATTCAGAAATATCAATACAGGCATAAATACCTGATTTGAAGTTTTGATAGAGCAAAATAGCTAATTTTGCATCGAGCCAAACTTTATCATTTTCTATAACCAGTAAATTTTTGTGGATTCCTTTGGCAAAAAGAGTATTGCAACAATGTATCAATGCCGTTTTATCAATTATTTTTGCCCATAAACCATTTTCCACAAAACTCGAAAAATATTTTTTTTCTAGAAAGATTTTTTGAAAAATTGGCAAAGAAGTATCGATTAACCGCTCAGTCTCGACCCGCTTATTAAGGAAATTTTTAAGAATTATTTTTTCTTGAAGGGGCAGTTGTTCAAGCGAAATTATATCTTTTTCAAAAAAGTGTTTATCAACCAGATCAGTAATAAAGATATTTTTTAAAAAAAGTATGTAATGTCGTTGAATTTCGCTAATTAATCCTCGCGGTGCTTCGATTGATATGTTTTTTGTTAAATCAATTTCAGAGAGTGGTGTATTAATGAATGAATCTAATTTTACTTTTGATGTTTTTTCTGATCCTTTAAAGAAAAAATTAATTTTTATGTAACTTTTATGATATAGATTTGGTTTAATGCATTTACCTGTATAGTCCTTACGTTCTGAAAATTTGGTTTCAAGAAATCTTGGTAAAAAAAGAACAGTAAAGAGTTTCGCTGTATAATCCTTAAGAATAACTAAGCAATCTTGTTCAGGGTTGTCATCCCATTTGGGATCACGGTAAACAAATATGCCATCTTTTTTCAATACGCGAATGAGTTCGATAAAAAATTGGTCTAACGAGCTTTTGGTGGGAACGTAGGAAAATATTTCATGCGTTAATGCGGAAGCACTTATGCCATCAATCGAACTTTGATGCAATGGATGCATATTTGTTGCATCCATCCGAACGAGCTTAAGGTGCAATGTTTCATTCTCTTTTTCATCAAGATAGGGCAAAATTTCGGGATGTCGTTGTGGAATTGAATTCAAAATTGATTGATCGATGTCTGAACCAATGAGTGTTACGGGCACATGGTTTGGGATGTTTTCAAGAAGGTAGGCGATGGAATCCCCGCCAGTTCCCAAATCAACATAAGTACCACAGTTTTTAGCCAAAATATGTTTTAAAATTTGTGTTTTTTCTTCCTGTTCTTCGCTGATTTCATTCAAGTAGCCAGAAATATCTGCATTTTTATGATCCACCGAACCATTATCTTTAATGAATCCAAAAAGAGAAGAAACACAGAAGAAAATAGAAAATAAAATAATTTTTTCTTTTGTCATAAGTATTTGTTCCAATAAGTTTTTTTAAAATAGAGAAGAAAATAATAAAAATAAATTAATTTTTTGTCAATATAATATTGCAAAATTGATCATTAGTAATTTTTTAATTATTCTGTAACTTTTCATGCTCTAGAAGCCACTGCTTGTTGGAAATACCGCCACCATAGCCACCCAATCTGCCATTTTTATTGATAACCCGATGGCAGGGAATTATCAGCGCAAGTTGATTTTTACTATTTGCATGCGCAACAGCACGAAAGGCTGATGGTTTGCCAAGTTCCATAGCTAATTGTTCATATGACCACGTTTGACCAAATGGTATTTTTTGTAACATGTTCCAAACAGTTTTTTGAAATGGCGTGCCAAAAAGTTGTAGAGGTGTTTTGAATATTTTGAGTTTGCCTGCAAAATAATCCTGCAACTCTTTTTCAATTGATTTGATTGGTGCGGTTGTGCCTTCGACAATACTTGATTGTGTTTTTTGTTGAAGATGTTCAATTTCTTTTTGTAGGTTTTTGCGACCCAAAAATTCTAACACATACAATACTTTATCATCGGCAATAGCTATCATAGCTTCAAGGGGCGTAGTGATGGTGGTTCTGAAAAGAGTTTTTTTATGTAATAATTCCATGGACTAAATTTTTCAAGGTTGATGTTTTGTATGAACTAATGAGTTTACATGATCAATAACTTTTTGTGCTGCCTGATTTGCAGAAAGATTGCTGATATCAAGTTCTAATAGATTCTGATGAGAAATATTTATAAGTGGTTTTTCTCTATAATTTTCATTAATGGTAGTTGATTTGTAGCGTGCTTTTCTTTCAGGATTTTTAATTCGCTTAATATTTTCTTCTTTGCATATTTGAAGTTTGATAGGAATAAAAAGCGAGTTTCGTTGTTGTGCCATTATTTCAACCTGCTGATAAATTATGTGATCGTGGTCAACGTCATAGAGTTCATTGGTTAGTACATAATTATTGAATTTCTCAGAACTCAAAAAATCAAGAACACTTTTCCGAATCGCTTCAATGGCTTGCCATGCAACTTCAGGTATCGGTTGATTAAGATCTAACAATGAAAAAATAGGATTATTAATGAGTTGATTGTCTACAATTTTATAGCCGTGGTGGACTATTTCTTGAGCAATAGTATATTTTCCGCTTCCTGCTTTACCAATTAGATAGAGAATTACTGTCATTTTGTATCCTTGATAAATTCTAGATTCTGAGCTTGAGGATTTTGTTTATCAATGCATAATGATAGCGCAGGAAGCGATTTTTTGCTACAATTAATACAACTATTCAATCAAAATCAGGTTTATTATGCTTATTTTAAACAATCTCAATCTTCGTTTCGGCGATCAAATTATTTTCGATGATCTTGAGGCTGCCATAGCTTATGATGAAAAAATTGGCCTTTTGGGCCGCAATGGAACTGGAAAATCAACGCTCTTGCGAGCCATAGCAGGAAAACAGCACTTGGATAGCGGTTCAATCTCTTTCGATAAAAAGAAGAAGTTGGGGTACTTGCCGCAAGAAGTGGTTTTGAAGTCATCACAAAATGTCTACGACGAAGCTTTTTCCGTATTTGATGAATTTTTAAAATTATCTGGTGAGCAACAAGAACTTGAGCAAAAGCTCGCGCAAGGACTTGAGGCAAATCATGCTGCAGAACTTTCTGATAGATATATAAAAGTGCTTTCAGAAATTGATCAATTTGATCTTGCATATGCACAAGCAGAAACTCAGCGTATTTTAAAAGGTCTTGGTTTTAATGCGCAAACCATGGAGCAACCAGTTGAAACCTTAAGTGTTGGTTGGCAGATGCGCGTTGTGCTTGCAAAGCTGTTGTTGCAGAACGCAGATTTTTATTTATTTGATGAACCGACCAACCATTTGGATTTACAAACGAAAGAATGGTTTTTACAATTTTTAAAGGATGCTTCGTTTGGGTATTTGTTAGTGACTCATGACCGCCATTTTTTAGAGCGTGCGTGCCAAAAAATTATGGAACTAGAACGTGGTAAAGCGCGCCGCTACAACGGCAACTTCAGTTTTTATGTCAAGCAAAAAGAGGATGAGCGCGAGCGTTTGTTGGCAGCAAAAACTCAACAGGATAAAGAAATTGCAAGAAAAGAAGCAGTCATTGAGCGCTTTCGGTATAAAGCTACCAAGCGTGGCATGGTCAAAAGTATGGAAAAACAGCTTGATAAAATGGAACTCATTGAAATTGAGCCACCGTTGCCGACGGTAAATTTTGCATTTGGGCCTGTTAAACGCAGTGGGAAAGTGGTGCTCAAAATCGATCACGTTTCACATGCCTTTGGCAACAAAAAACTTTTTAGTAATGCATCAGCAGAAATTATACGTGGGCAAAAAGTTGCGTTGATTGCGCCCAACGGCATGGGAAAAACTACGCTTTTTAATTTGATTACGGGCAAATTATCGCTGCAACATGGTTCTATTGAATTTGGTCATAATGTTGAGCCAGCTTATTTTGAACAAGAACAAGCGCGTGTGCTCAAGCCAAATAATACCGTGTTGCAAGAAGTGCTGGATGCATGTCCTAAAGTACCAGAAGCAAAAATCCGTTCATTTTTAGGATCATTTTTATTTTCTGGTGATGAGGTTGAAAAAAAGATTCATCAATTAAGTGGCGGCGAGCGCAATCGTGTGGCGATGGTCAAAATTCTTTTACAAGATGCCAATTTTTTGTTGCTTGATGAGCCGACCAACCATTTGGATTTGTATGCAAAAGAAGTACTATTGCAAGCATTGCAGCAATATCAAGGCACTATGATTTTAGTCAGCCATGACCATGATTTTATTCAAAAAGTTGCAACCGCAATTATGGAACTTACGCCCAGTGGCTTGCATTTGTATGATGGCGATTATGAATCCTTTTTGTTTTATAAAAAAATGATGGCGCAGCCTGCACAAGCAGATGAAAATAACAAAAAAATTATTGCAACAAAAGAGACAGCTAAAAAAGAAAATCAGGATATTTCAAAGCAATTACGCCAACTTGAGCACCAAATAGAAAAGCTGGAGCAAAAGCATGAAAAATTGGTCCATAAAGTGGCTGACAACTATGGAACAGCAGAATATCAAAAATTTTCTGAGCAGTTACAAAAAGTGCAAGCTGAACTTGAGCAAGCAATGCAAGAATGGGATAAACTTGCAGAGCAGATTTAAGCTGCTCTGCATCAAAGTCAAATTAAATTATTTAACACTTGCTTTGTGTAAAAGATGAATAATTTCCCCATGATAGCCTTTTTCAAGGGCATAGTCCAAGGCAGTTTTTCCATCTTTGTTTTTTGCTTGCGTGTTTGCACCATGATCAAGCAGAAGTTTGACACAGGCTGTTTGTACCTTTTCTAGGGCAATCAATAATGCAGTTTCACCCTCTGCATTTGTTGCTTCTGTATTTGCGCCATGCTCAAGCAACAGTTTGACTTCATCAGTAGGATATTCAAGATCTATTATTGCATTTAGCAAAGGCGTTAATCCATTTTCATTTTGAGCATTTATTAGATTAAAGCTCTTCTCTAAGGGAAAGTTTACTATTTTTCCCGACCTAGATTTCTTTATCTTTAGATAATAGTCGAGTGTAGTATTCCCTTCATTATCTACCGCATGTATATCTGCACCATAATCAAGAAGAATTTGTATAATCTTGTTTCTTTTTTTGTCGTTTTCTTGTTTGTGATACCTAAGGTCAGATTGGTTAGATAATAATGATAATGATAACATTAAAGGAGTTCTGCCGTTTTTGTCCCGTGTGTTTATTTGTGCACCATTTTCTAAAAGTATTTTAACAGCGTCAGCATTTTTGTCTTCTATAGCATATGTTAATGGAGTAATGCCATCGGTATTTGATCTATTTATATCTGCGCCGTTTTCTAAAAGTAATTTAAAAACGCTAATGTCTTTGTTTTTTATAGCAGCTGTTAATGGAGTAATGCCATGGGTATTTGATTTATTTATATCAGCGCCGTTATTGATAAGACATTGAATCGATTTAATTTGTTTTTCTTTAGAATCACCATCATATGAACAAGCCTTTATTAGCGGGGTCTCGTTACTTTCTTCGAAGTTTACATCAGCACCTTGATTGATCAAAGAATTAATTAATTCTAGTTCATGCCAGTAAGAAGCGACTAGTAATAAATTGTTTTTGTTAAATGTATCGGCTTTATTAACTAAAAACTTGTCAATTTCCGTTTTTTTCTTGATGAAGGGGTATAGATCATAATAATCCCATTTAGCTCCCTTTTCAATAAGTAATATGAATGCTTCTAAATTATCATAGCTTTTTGCTAATCTTAAAGGTTTCGCATAAGAGTTCCATGTTTGATTAGGATCTAATCCTTTATCAAGAAAAAGTTCTATAACCTTATTTTTTTTGTTCTGTATTGCATTTTCAAAGTGTTTTTGACTAATAGTTGCCCCTTTTTCAAGAAGAAGTTTTACTATTTCAAGATTATTTAATTTTATGGCCAAAGATAAAGGGTCAGGCTCTCCATTATTTAAATTTAGCGTTTTTGGTTCCTTTGCTTCAAGAATAGCTTTTACTGCTTCAATATTTCCTTTTTCTAAAGCGTAAGTAATAGGGTTATACTTATTATATTTCTTGTTATTATCTGATTCATCATTTATTGATAAATATTCTGGCAATCTATTATGAGTAACGAAAAATCTAATAATTTCGGGGTTTCTTTGTTCTATTGCTTTTGAGAATATTCGTGCTAATCTTTCTTCAAAGAAATAACAATATAAATACCGATCGGATTCTAATACCTCAATATAATTATCTAATGCCTCAATATAATTATTTTCAACGGCAGCATCTATTAATTTGGTGCCGCCATATTCCATACCCATGAATTTTGACCAACCGTTTTCTGTAAGGTAAGCTTTTTTTATAGCTTCTTGAGAATAATCTGCTGCAGTGAGATCTGCATTAAAAAGATTGGCTTTTTGGAAATATGCTCCTTGGAGTTTGGTGCCGCTAAGATTTGTTTTGTGAAGATTTGCTTTAAAAAGTGTTGTATTTTCTAGATTGGCATCAGAAAGATCTGCTTTTTCAAAATTAGTGTTTGATAGATTAGATCCACGCAGATCTATTTGAAATTTTTGTTTATCATTTGGGTCATTTTGAGAAAATATACTTTTGAAAAATCCTATTACTGTTGAATTTCTTGTATTATCGCGAAGTTCTTTAATTGTTTCTCGTAAGTCAAGGCCGCTTAAATCGCAATCTTGGCATTGAGCTG
Organism: Candidatus Babeliales bacterium; assembly: GCA_020054235.1. Taxonomy (GTDB): domain Bacteria; phylum Babelota; class Babeliae; order Babelales; family JACPOV01; genus JAGVLQ01. Next base: position 6,861 of record JAGVLQ010000028.1, on the reverse strand, counting down.
TTTCTTTAAATTTTTCCAAATCAGCTTTGTTGTATGCATTGAGTATAGAGACATTTAAAAAGATGAGTGTGTAAATTTTAATAGTTAATTTCATACGCACAGGAGTTCCTTTCGAAAGGCTCTAGATTGAGTTTAAATTAATTTAAAAGAATACTCTTGTTGATAAATTTGTCAATATTTAGTTAATTATTTTAATAGTAATTATTGCTTTATAAATAAATATTTATTTTGCTAAATTTCATTTTGCATATAAATCCAAACAGATCTAATTTGATTTTCGCTTTTTTGAATACCATACTAAGTTGGAAGCAGTATTTTTTAAAAAAGGGGAAATCTTATGAAGCGTCTTCTTTTTATTTCTTGTATTTTTTTCATAAATTTTTTCACCTACACAAGCAAGGATCTTATGTACGATTCTATCAACAACTTCCCAGAACAATTTAAAAAAGCCCGCGCAATTGGTGAAGAACTTTCTGTTTGCCCATTGCCCCAAATCAACGGTATTGTTTTTGCTGGCATGGGTGGTTCTGGCATTGCTGGGCAAGTAGTTGCAACAATCATTGCACAAGATCTTACCATTCCGGTTGTTACGGTGAAAGATTATTCATTGCCGAATTGGGTTGACCAAAACACTTTGGTAATTTTATTGAGTTATTCAGGAAACACTGAAGAAACTCTTTCATGTTTTGCTGATGCTAAAACACGTAATGCACACATTGCTGGTATTTCATCGGGCGGTGCTTTAGAAAAAGAACTGAAACAAAATAACAGTACGTGGATAAAAATTCCTGGTGGCATGCAACCACGTGCGGCATTGGCTTATTTATGTATTCCACTTTATTATTATCTTTTCAAGGTTGGGTTTGTTTGTAATGCTTTTATCAAAGCACTTGATCATACTGAACAATTACTTGAAGGCGCACGCAATTTGTATAATACGGCAAAAGAAAGTAATTTTGCTTATCAGATAGCACAAAAGTTGCAGGGAAAGTTGCCATTAATTTATGGCAATAATAATACAACAGAAGTGGTAGCAGCGCGTTGGCATGCGCAGTTGGCAGAAAATAGTAAAATACTATCCTGTACAAATGTATTGCCAGAAATGAATCATAATGAAGTAGAAGTTTTTAACAGCAACTTAAAAAAGGATGTTGCTGTTGTCTGGCTTTTGGATGAATCTATGCATGAAAGGAGCAAGAAGCGCTATGCTATTTGTTCTGATTTAATTGCGCCGTATGTAGAAACACAGATTACGGTTGATCTTGGGGGCAATTGTTTTATGGAGCGCTTATTCCATGCAATGTACTTAGGAGATTGGGTCAGCTATTGGCTTGCAGAGCTCAATGAAACTGACCCGTTGGTAATTCCTATGATAAGTGTGTTAAAAGATAAAATGCAGGATTGATGAGTTGTAATTATTGAGGCACTCTACAAGCTTTTTTTCTTGTGTTGGGAGATAGGCAACGCAAATCAATGCTTGGTTTTTTTCAAGTATAGGTTTAATCAAAATTACATTATCTCCACATTGAACTCCTAAAGCTATTTTTTTACCCGTTTCTTTGCCAATAAAGTCGATTACCTTTAAATTTTTTGCCATGGTATCTACTATAAATTGTTCTTTTTCGGAAGTAGTTTTAGCGTTAAAAATATTTCTATACTGATTTTTTAATTGATTAATTTCGCTTGATAAACTATTCCCGCACAATGTATTGGTATAAGGAACAATAAAATCAAGAAGATCTGGTGTGAGTACTCCTTTTTTTTTGGTCAAAGGCTCACATCCATTAAAAACAGAGTTTATAGAAAGGCCGTAAAAGAGCGAGTACGTTTTTTCTCGTTGTTGTCTAGTATTAATTGGTCTTTCGCCAAAGAATGAATTTTTTCCCCCAAATTCAAATTTTGCAACTCGTTCTTGGTCTAGATTTAATAACGTATCATAAAAAGTTGTATCAATTTCTTTTTCAGTATCGGCTTCGTCTTTATAGAGATTATTAAAGAATTCATTTAAGCTTTCATTTTTATTATTCTTTGCAGGAATGTTTTTTTCAGGCCATGTTTTTGCAATAAATAAAGCAAAAGCCGGATCTGTATGACCGGAAGAATCTGATTCGGAAGGATCTAAATTTGGGCTAAAAGTAAACGGTTGACTAAAAGGATTTAACATCTTAGATCCTTTTTCCATCGCATATACTGAGCCAAAACAAAACATTATTGAAAAAACTGTTATTGTTAATATATTGTTTTTCATAGAAAGTTCCCCTAAAATTATAAGATATTGCTAGATTTAATTATAATAGAAATAAATATTTTGACAAGTGTTCAATCACCGATATAGTGCTGACGAATGCTGATACCGTTTATCAACCCCAGGCTTGCCAGGTTAATCCAGAGATTGCTAATGCCGTAACTCAGGAGCGGCAGGGGGATGCCTACCACCGGTAGGAGGCCACTAACCATAGCGATATTGATCAAGGTTGAAAAGACGATATGGATCATGAGGCCGAAGGCCAGGAGTTGGGCGTAAAAATTGCGCATAAAGGCAATTACTACTAATAATCGAAGAAAGAGGGCCGTATATAAAATGAGAACCAAGAGGCCCCCTAAAAAGCCACATTCTTCGCACAAAACCGCAAAAATAAAATCCGTTCTGCCCTCGGGTAAAAACATGAGTCTGTTTTGCGTTCCTTGCAATATGCCTTTTCCCAGTATTCCCCCTGAGCCAATCGCAATTTTTGATTGCTCGAGTTGGTAGCGTTCTTTACTTATATCACCCGCACCAAAAAATACGGCGATACGGTTTTTCTGATACGGTTTTAAAACCTGCCACAAAAAAGGAGCTGAAATTATACTTGCCAAGCTGAGCCACAAAAAAAATTTTGCCGGAAGGCCTGCAAGCCACAAGAGTACCAAGCCGGAAAAAAGAATCAACAAACCGGTCCCTAAATCCGGTTGTTTTAAAATTAAAAAAAAGCTGAGCGCCAGGGTGCCTAAAAGTGGTACAAAATTTTTAAATGAATACACCGGAACGTCGTTGCTGCGATATAAGTGGTACACCATAAAAGGTGGTAAAAAAAGTTTTGCGAGCTCTGATGGCTGAAAACGAAAGATAACCAAGTCAATCCAGCGGGGCGCACCCATAACCATTTTTCCTTTAATGAGGGTGAATAGTAAAAGGCCTATGACCACAAAATAAAAAAGGTACCACCAGTGCATGAGACGGCGATAGTCTATAAAAGAAAAAAGAAAATATATTACAAGGCCGCTTGCAAAACCGAGAAGTTGTTTTTTGAAAAAAATAGAATACGGATGATGTTCCATATAGGTTGAGCTAAAAACAAACAATAAGCCAATTAAACAGAGGCCTATGGTTATGCCAAAGCTCAACCAATCAAAGTAGCGAAAGTAGCGAATTTTCGATTCTAGCATCTTGGTTTTTCAACAATGGCATACATTTGATAGGTTTCATAAGTAAGGCTATTATTTCTTGTTTCTAAATAACGATCAATCAGTTCTTGAGCAAATTTTTCTTGATTTTCTTTTGATAAAGGATTTAAACAAGATAAAGCAAGAACGTGTCCTATCATTTTTTCTTTGCTGGGAAATTCGCCATGATTCCAAAAAGATTTTTGTTCAATAACCCTTAAACCACTTTTTGCAAGCATTTCTTCGATGGTTGTTTGAGTTTCATGATACCAAGGCCAGGTATGATCAGAAGGAAAATAATTTTGCCAATAAGGTTCTGACTTAATTTTGTTTCCTATTGCAATCATGGTATTTTCTCGGCCAGATGATTTTATTGTCAAAATAAATACAAATTTTCCACCGGGTTTGAGTGCTTTGAACACGTTATCAAAAACCGCTTGTTTATCTTGAACCCAATGTAAACAGTTAAAACTAAAGGCAAGATCAAATGTTTGGTCAAAAGATAGCTCGGAAGCACTTACTGTTTTGAATGAAAGATTAGGGGCGCAATGATTCTGCCGTGAAAATGCAATCATACTTTCTGAGGCATCGGTTCCTAGAACTGAGCCGGTTGTTTTTTTTGCAATTTCAGCAGTTAATGCTCCATTGCCGCAACCTATATCTAAAATATTTTCAGTACCTGCAAACGACCAGTTGTTGATGATTGCAGAGCCTTTTTGAAATTGAAGGGAGGAGTTTTGATGGTAATTCTGAGCGTTCCATTCATTATTTTGCGATTGAATCGCTTTTGATACGGTAGTTATAAGTAATAAACCGAGCATTGATCTTTTCATAAAGGTCCTTTTTTAGATTTGAATTGATTTTTTTTAGTATAGCAGCCACTTTTTCAGGGGGCAAGGATCGAAAATTTATAAAATTTAAAATTAAACCCTTTCTTTAAGTTTTTTTTTAAACCATTGAAAATGAGCCAAGAAATGTGGTTTAATGAAAGTGTATAGTGAGTTTCTATAAAGAGGTGCTAAAAATCTCTGATTAGGATCATAAATTTTATAAGGAAAAGAAAAACATGAAAAAAGTGTTTATAAGTTTAATGTTAATGATGGTTGGTTTATCTGGTTTATTATATAGTAGTGAGCAATTTTCTATTATTATAAAAAACAAAAGCAAGGATGATTTGGCTGTTCGAATTCGTGAAGACAAAGATCAAGGCAAAATATATTTTAACGAAACAATTAAAGCTGATCAAAAAGTTCTTGTTTCTCTGCTCAAGAGTCGCTATCGCTTTACCATAATCAAAGATAAAGAAGATGAATTCAAAATATTTTTGGTTCCAAAAGCTGAATTTACCATCAATCTTGTTGATAATAATAAAATATATGAAATTACTCCAAAGGGAAAAAAAGAATCATATGTTTGGCAGCCAAAATATGTTGTTGAAGGGTTCCAAAAGATTTTTGCAGATCAAGGCATAGGGGTAAAGGAGTTGCCCTATCAAGTAAAACAAAAAACGTCAGCTTTTCTTTATACCATTACTAATAATACTGATAGTAGATTGAAAATGAGAATACGTGAAAATGAAGATGAAGGTTTTATCTATTATGAGGAAACTTTAGAACCAAAAACCTCTGATCAAGTAAATTTAGATGAAATAGAAAATGCTCCTGATCTTATGCAAGATGCGCATATCAGATTTTCGATACTTGAGCCTGAAACTGATAAAAGCTTAAAAAAACTTCTTATTTCACAACGGTTACGAAATATAAAGGTAAATGGAAGTAAACAGGATTTGCAGATTAATGTTTCTGAAAAATGAAATAGAGAGAGAATAACATTTGGGTGCGATGGCATTTATATGGTGACCTTTTTTGTGATAGCTTTTTTTACTTTTGTAGCTGTTGTGCCAAGAAACTCAATCAAAGATTCAGTAAAGGATGGCTCTTTATTGACGTCGCTATTTTCAATACTTGTTTGTAGTAATGCTTTATAATCGTTGCAAAGATTTTTTTCTGATTGTTTGCAGAATTTTACCCATGTTTTTAAAAGTCGTCCATGTGTTGATAGGGCGAGAGTTTCTCTTGTTCAGGAAAGCTCGGACTCATGGTTACCGGCTTTTCAAACGCTTCATGAATGAGTTGCACCAATTCAGGATCTTTGAGCACTTCTTGGAAAAGTTTGGTGTCAAATTCTACTGCTTGTAGTGTTTCAGGATGAGAATCAGTTTAAAAAAAAGGCGTTAGATCTGATAGATTGATCTAAGGCAAAAAAAGCAAAAAGATTAAGTATACAATTAAAGTGAGTAGTTTTCGTTTTTTATCTCATTATAGAAATACTGTCTTTCACGAATATCATCTATACGATCAAAGTCTTTAAAAAATTTCAATAAAGGGTCTGATATTTCTATTTTTCTTTTGTAAACAAGACCTTCTAAAGCTTCTATAGTTTTTTGTAATAAATCAAAATAACCTTGAGTTTCCTCAAATTTTTTACAATTTTTTATTGTTTCCAATAAGTTCTGAATTTCTTTTTCAATTAAATGTAAGTGCGGCATTACAATGTTTTTAACTCGCTCATCTTCTATTTCTTCAAGTAACGCAGGAATTGGAGGTATAAATTTGTATGAACTTTTTTGTTCAATTTGTTTAAAAATTTCAAGCAATGGTGCCATAAAAGATCTATCCTTTGTTAGCTGCTAATTTGTTTCTTTGTAGATTAATCAGGGCAATCTTCAATCATAGTTCCCTGAAGACCGGGATGAAGAGTTTTTCGAAAACAATCATAATGGCTATAAAAATTTTGCCAACTTCTGTCTTCTTTTGGCTTTTTTATTTCAGCATTAGTTATTAAATTTATATCTAGGGGGTCGACATTGCTTTCTTCTATTGGCTTACGACAATAGCAACATTCAAATCCGTTTAGATTAAATATTCCATCCATAGTTTTTCCCAAGGTTATGCAGTGATTTTTTACTTAATCCAGGCATAGCAGTAACTAATTTTTTAGTATTTGGATTTACAATAAAAACATTATATTTATTATTTTGAATTAATTTTACATATACTTTTAAACCGTCACTTTGTATTTTTAAAAAATCGGGTACTGTTAAGGCTTCCAATAAATCTTCTGCTCTAATTCCTCGCTCTAATAGTCGCATTATACCATGTTCTGTGACATCAAGAATACTTGTAAACTCTTCGATTCTCAAAGCTTGTTTATATTTCTCATATTGTATAACATCATTAGCATATTCAAAAGCTTTTACAGAATTATCGAGCTTATGATTAATTTGGTCAAGTTGCTGAGCGCGTTTTTCACATATTTCAGAAAATTGGGTTAATTCCCGCAACTTTTCCGGCATCTGCGCCAGTTTTTTTATGTTTGTACTTTGTACGAGTTCTTTTGAAACATTTTTTAAAGCGCCTGCAAGTTTACCAGCTTTTG
>JAGVLQ010000029.1 GCA_020054235.1 Candidatus Babeliales bacterium | reverse complement strand
GCAACTTTTCCGGCATCTGCGCCAGTTTTTTTATGTTTGTACTTTGTACGAGTTCTTTTGAAACATTTTTTAAAGCGCCTGCAAGTTTACCAGCTTTTGAAATAAGTACCGGTGCTACTTTGAAATCAAAAACCAAATCAGTAGCAAATTTTACTTTTTCTTCCGGTGATAAACTTTGGAGATGCTGTTGAATGTTGGAAATGTTTTTTGCAAATTCTTCATATTTTTTGGTTGCCATTTCCAAGTTGCCGGTGCCATGTTCACGAGCTAGTTCAACCTGTCCCATAAATTCTACGAGTGGTTTTACGAGTTCGCCTATTTTATGTAAGCCCTCAATAATCCCTTCAGCAGTTTCAATCGGGTGCAATGCTCCTTGGCCAAATTCAGCGAGTTTTTTGTTCATTTCGAGTGAGCTAATTTCCCAATAGCGTAACGGTAGGTTGCTTTGCTCCATTGCTTCTTGTTGTTTTACTGCACAGATGTGAGCGTAGCTTTTCAAAAATTCATCAACATGTTGGTACAGGGACAATGTTTCTTGCTCAGGAAAACTCGGACTCATGGTTACTGGCTTTTCAAAAGCTCCGTGAATGAGTTGGGCCAATTCAGGATCTTTGAGCACTTCTTGGAAAAGCTTAGTATCAAATTCTATAGTTTGTAATGATTCTGGTGTTGTTAATTTGGTATCAAGGCCGAGATTGAGTCAGTTTAAAAAAACGACCTTAGATCAACCTAGCAGATCTAAGGTCTAAAGCAGTTCTCAAAAGAATTTAATATTTGCCTTCCATTTTAATTTCATTATTTTCACGGGTAATTAAAACTTCATTGGGAGGATTTTTGCAGAATTGCTCCCATTGATCTAAAATTTTGATAAATTCTTCAATAGTAATTTTTAAATATGGACCAAGATCAGGCTCTTCTGAATATTGATCACCTATTAAAATATAATTTTCTTCTTTAAGTAAACGTGCATAGTTACTTGCTGTGAAATCTACATCTGGGTTGAGAGCCCATTCCTTGAAACTATTTGAATGATGACCAGCGTCGTCGGTTAAAAAAAAGGCTATGTGAGATAATTCTATACTACTTGAATCGTGTGGAAAAAAGTAGCCTTTTTCATCTTTTTTTAATTTTACAAATTCCATTATAGTCCTTTAAAAAAATCTTCAGGAACATATGCAGTATTAATATGACCTTTTTTAGTTACATGCATTCTTAGTGGGATATCATTTTTCAGTAGAGCTTTAACTAAAAATTTATCATTTCGTTCAAGTGTATAATTTGTTGCGCCATTTATTTTAAAGTTATCATATGCTTCCATGACGGTGCTCATAACTTCTTTACCAGTCCAATGTGCAGGAAAAAATGTTTTATTTTTGTGCCATTTTCCGTTAAACCAAACATCGGCTTTATAAAAACCATCTTTTTTTAAAATACTTTGGTATTTTAAAAAGCATTCTAATTAATGATTCTATTGTTCCTTTGGTACATAAAAACTGTCAAACATACTTACAATATGCACATACTGTATGTCATTTAGCCAAATGCCGGTTAAAAACTCATTGAAGTGCCTATCAATATCTAAAAAATTAAAAAATTCATGTTCACCTGCACTTACTTGTTTGATATTTTTCAGAGCTTTGATAATTAGTGGAAATGCTTCTGAGGATCTTTTTTGGTATAGGTAGAGTTGAGCCAACTTCTGGTTATTCCACACAAATTCATCGCAATATTCTATAGATTTTAATAATGCTTTTTCCTGCATTTCTTTATTATGTTTTGTGAAAAAATAACAAGCTTTTAAATATTCAGCCATAGCCATTATTTTTTTATCTTCGATGTTGAAATTTGAAAGTTTTTCAAACAAAACGTCAGGTATGAATGGCCAATAGTCATGAAACCACACCAGTAAAATGAATGCATAGACATTATTAGGATCATAACTTAATATTTTTTCCATACATTCAATTGAACTTTGAATATCTTCTTTTAAAAAAAAAGTAAGGGAAAGCTTAACCCACATTTCTGTATCTTGAGGATTCTGTTTTAAATACTCTTCTAACAATTGTTGAATGGTTTCAACAGCGTTAATTTTTCTTTCTTCCTGGGCATCACGCACTGAAGGTTTTGTTGCTTCATTGTATATTGTGACCAATTCATTAAGTTTAATTAATAGTTCTTGTTTTTGCATAATTGCCCAATTCGATGTTTACCAATTAATAACATTTCCAATTAACCTAGGATTTTTGTAAGATATTTTATAAGTATTAACATTTATAACTTTCCCAGAATTATCAATAAAGACACGCAATAGTGACTCTTGTCCGTTAATAGCTGTTTTAACGGTATTATCACCAACTATGAATAATTTATTTTGATCCACAGCCTCAATAATCTGAGTAATTCTTTCAAAGATCTCGGCTTGAGATTTTCCTAGTTTCATAATTCCTTCTTCTTGATGAGCTCCAGAAAACAGGTGACCCCACTTTTCTTTAACTAATTCTGTTGTAAATTCCTTGATTGTGTTACCATCTTTCATTAGTATCAAGCATTCATGTTCTAATTTTCTGAGTGCTTCTTCACCACCATTTTTAAACATTGCCTCAAAGATTTCAAAACATTTAAAACGATCAACACTAGAGGTTACTTCTTTTGATAAGGCAACGGTATTGGCTACTTTTTTTAAACCTTCTTGGTTTTTTTCTAGACTGTGTGCAAGTTTTATTCCTTCTTGTGCTGAGTGTTCTCCTACTTTAACACCTTTTGCGACTTTTTCTAAGGTTTGCGAATTATTGGCAGAAGTATCGAGAATCTGTATATTCTTTTCGTGCTGCTTAAGGGTATTTGCAACTTCATCAAACTGCTGCGAACGTTTTTCGCATACTTCAGAAAATTGGATTAATTCTTGCAACTTTTCCGGCATCTGCGCCAGTTTTTTTATGTTTGTACTTTGTACGAGTTCTTTTGAAACATTTTTTAAAGCGCCTGCAAGTTTACCAGCTTTTG
>JAGVLQ010000008.1 GCA_020054235.1 Candidatus Babeliales bacterium | reverse complement strand
TTGCTCTGAAGAGGCAATTTTGAATTATGTTAGAAACCAATAACTGCTTTCATCTCGATCTTCAAAATCCACGGCTTTTAAGCCGTGTGTTGTTTAATAGGTAATTTATGAACATAATTATTTTTATAAAGTCCGGTATTAAAAAAAAGGAATGTTGAAAAAGAAGCGAGTAATAACAATGGTCCCATGTAACCTTCCATATACCAAAAAAACAATAAAAATTCCAATAGAATTATAATATAAAAAAAACTTTTAAATGTCAATAGTGGTTTTGTTGAATTGTTACAAATAGAAAATCCAAGGAGAAGTTATGGTTTACAATCGCTTTTTAGGCACACTACTTACCATTTTTGGTATCATAATTTTAACTATGACACTGGGAGAGTTTGTACTGCGGATTATGATTGCTCTTTTTGCTCTATGGCTTATTAACTATGGCCTGCGTATGCAAGGGCAGCCACCACTTGTTGTTCATATCACACGATGGCGGCAGTCTTTTTGGTTCTAAAATTCATAACTCTTGGAAATAGCATGGTTGGCTTGGTAATATGGATAAGACTGTAGCTAGAATTAAAAAAAGGAGAAAATATGGAACGCAGATTTTCAATGAGCCAAGCATTGCGCTTTGGCTTTAATACAGTAATTGAACATTTTGCTTTTTTTTTGGCATTTATCCTAGTCTACGTTACATGTGCTTCATTTGGCACAACCTTTATCATGGGCCTTTTTGCTGCGCCTTTTTTAAAAAAAGCTCTGGCAGTTTTATCAGTTATTGATGCTACGGGGCTTGATCGCAGTGAAGTGATGCCAACGCTTATAAAGCACCTTGGCAGTGAATTTAGTATAGCCTTTATGATCGGATTGCTATGCGCAACGCTTTTTAACCGTTTTTTAAAATTAGGATTCACGCGGGTTTCTTTAGATATGTATGAAAAAGAAACAAGCAGCTTAAGCAGACTTTTTTCGTGTGCTCGTTTAATTTTTCATGATGCGATTGCAGCTTCTTTATATTGGATGATGTGTGTTCTTGGATTAATGTTTTTTTTCTTTCCAGGTATTTATCTTGCTTTGCGGTATGGATTTTTTCATCAAATAATTGTTGATAAACAGGTTAGTGCCCTTGAATCATTGCACATGAGCGCACAGATTACGCATGGCATTAAATGGGAACTGTTTGCTTTTTGGTTTTTACTAGCACTGATTAATATGGCAGGATTTTCTTTTTTTGGGATTGGCGTTTTAGTTACCATACCCATGAGTTCGTTGATGTATGTGTATGTATACAAAAAGTTGTTGCAATCCTAATTATTTTTTTCTTTTAAACTTTCGCTCCAATTCATCATGATTTAAAAGCCAGCCGGTTGGTCTGCCGTGTGGACAGGTAAACCGGTTTTCGGTTTTATACAAATCATGCAACAACGAGCGCATTTTTTCATAGGTCATTTCATCACCAGCTTTTATTGCAGCCTTGCAGGCCATTTGTGCATGAAGGCGTTCATGTAATGCCTTGCGCCATTCTTCAGGTGGCAAATCTTCGTGCTGTTCGAGCAATGCGCTAAATTCTTGTAAAAATTCTTGCATTGAACAGTCTTTTAAATGTACAGGGGTCGATTGTATAACAACTTGATTTTTTCCAAATATTTCAATGCCTATACCATGTTGCTCAAGCATTAAAAAATGTTTTTGAATACGTTCAAATGACTCCTCCTGCAACGTAATAATTTGGGGAAATAATAATTGCACGGTCGGGAGATTGCCAAAACGACTTTTAAATTGTTCATACAAAACGCGTTCATGCGCTGCATGTTGATCGACAATAAAAAGTCCATCTTCTTTTTCTAAAAGAATATACGTTTTTTTATAGTGGCCAATGATCGTAAAGTTTTCGTCTGACTCTTGGTGTACCTTTTGTTGAACAGCTAGTTCTTTTTGTTCAACAAAAGGACTTTGTTTTAGATTTGTAACAAAATTGTGAGGTGCCAACGGTTCTTCAAAGTGTGGTTTTGCTATATTAATTTGTTGCGGATTAGTATCAAAACGTGCTGTGGAAAATTGAGTAGTAGAAGGTTCAGAAGAAAATGATAATTTTTTTTCTGGCATCGTATGAAATTGGACCGGTTTTTTGAGTTGTGCAGATAGATTTTGCTCAAGACTTTTTTTTACACAATTTTGTAACGCTTGCTCTACAATGCGTGGATGCAAAAACTGTACTTCTTGTTTTCGCGGATGAATATTGATATCAACTTCATGTGGATCTATTGATATCGAAATAACACTTGCTGGAAAGCGTCCTTGGGGAATTACATTAAGATAGCCTTTCATGAGTGCTTTGCCTAGTTGTTGATTTTTTACCCAACGGCGGTTAACAAAAAAATAAATGTTGTTGCGATCATAACGATAGAATTGATGATTTGAAATTATACCTGTTAGGGTCACATTTTTTTGTGTGTACTCAATGGTAATCAAATTGCGTGCTGCCGCATCATCCCATACTTGTGCCGCACGTTCTGCAAAACTTGTCACTGGTGGGCAGTTATATACTTGTTTGTTTTCAGAAAATAATGAAAAATGAATAGTCTGATAATCAAAACAAAAAGCATGAAACAGTTGTTGAATGTGGCGCCATTCCGTTTGTTCATTTTTTAAAAATTTTTTTCGTGCTGGTACATTAAAAAAAAGATCCTTAATTATAATATCAGTGCCAGAGGCACAGGAAACTTCTTCTATGTTTTTTGTTTCGGATTGTGAGCGTTCAATTTTAATACCAGTTTTTGCAGAGAGTTCTTTGGTCATAAGGGTTACATGGCTAACTGCTGAAATACTTGCTAGTGCTTCACCACGAAAACCAAAGCTTTGAACAGTTGGTAGATCTTCTACAGAACTTATTTTGCTGGTTGCATGGTGATCAAAACAAATTTGTGCATCTTCTGCAGACATGCCACAACCATCATCCACAGCACGAATTAGCGATTGGCCACCGTCATTTACATAAATATTAATTTTTTGTGCACCCGCATCAATACTATTTTCAATTAATTCTTTAACGACATTGGCGGGGCGTTCAACAACTTCACCAGCAGCAATTTTTTGCGCTTCATGCAAAGGTAACTGTTTAATTTTTTTCATGGAATTTTATTTAGTTTTTTTCGAATTTTATTCATTATCAAAAAGAGTGCCATGGAATGCGGGAATATGCAAAAAAAGTTTGAAACTTGAATAAGTTTTATAAATTTTTTTAATAATATTTTTTTTCAAGGCCACTTATTTTTCTTTTAAAATAATCTCTCGGCCCTGTGCGGTCAGCATCCAGCCGTCGCATCTCGCTTCACTCGTTTACTATGGCGGACACAGTAAGGGGTATTGTTTGGTCAACACCCCTTAACCCCAGACCACATAAGAGAAGGATCTCTTATGTATCTCTCTACGCTCGTAACTCGGCCCTAATTTTAATAAAATTGAGGGCCTCAAACAGTGACGAGCTGATATGGTTAAAACATCTTAGTTATTTATTCTTTTATTCGGTAGCGCTCGAATGGGAAGTTTTTCTTGCGAAAAACTTTGCTCTCGCGAGTCAAAAGTATTTTTTTTTACGTAAAAAATTAATAAATCTCGCGAGAGACGAGCGAAGCGAGCTATTCGAGCGCTACCGAATAAAAAAAATGGCTAAATTTGATGTTTTAACTTTTTTAGCTCGTTTTGTATGAGCATTCTTAGATTTTTCTGTGAAAATCTAGAATGCGAGTTACGAGCGTAGAGCTGTCCAGCAGCATGCTGGTGTCTTTTTTGTCCAATATTTTTTGGACAAGTAAAAAATATTGGTGCTGCCCGCATAGGGTTGAGAGATAAATTAGTGAAAGTTGATTCAAGCTTCAAAGTTAAAGTTAAAAAAAATTACCGAAACTTATTCAAGTTTCAACCGTTCCTTTTAAAATAAAACGAACAAATTTCTGTTTAAGTGACGAAACGCTTTCTTGTGCCATAGAAACAATATGAACATTTTTAAAAAATTTATCTTTGCTTAGCACTTGTACAAAAGCCATAACAGCATGAGCGCTAAAAGCTTGCCCTTCAAGTTCAAAATGTTTTTTTTTATTTTTAACATTCAACAGTGCTACATCTGCAGGTATTAACTCAGAAAGTTTATCCAAAAATAATGTTGGATTTTTTAATGTTGTTTCTAAGTTTTCGATTTTTTTTATTCTTTGAGCAAGAGTAGTTTCTTTTTCTTGTAATTTTTTAAGGTCATTTTCAACAGTGATTTGTGCCATGGTGTTTTTTTCAGAAATAAAGAGTGATCGAATTTTTGTCATTTGCCAACATTGATACAATGAAATGCTGGTTAATATGAATAGAGTAAATCCTACGGCATATAAAGTTTGGTTATACCATCGCTGTAGTTCCTCTTGTTTTTTAGGTGGTAATGGATTGATGAAATTAATCTTGTTCATAGATTTTTTTTCCTAGTAATAATAAACCAAAAATTTCCATAAGAACTTTTTTTTCTAATGATTGTGCGCATGATATTTTTTTTTCAAAATTTGCTGATAACAAACAATAGTTGAGGTAGTTTTGCAATGAAGCATGATTCGTAATTGATCCTATGGCAGTAGATTCTGGAAAAAAATGAGTGCTTGCATTTAATAAAGCAAAACGTTGAGGAATTATAGCGATACAGTTGAGGGGTAGCATCATTGCTAAGAGTTGATACTGGAATAACTGTTCACGAGTAATACCGCAAACATAATAGTACGTTTTTTCAGACGCTTGATTGTAACCAAGTGATATATAATCCAAAATTAATTTTTTTCTCGATTCACCATGCTGCTGCATATGATGATCTTGAGGTTTTTCGCTATGCAAACCAATTATCCGTTCATGAATGCCTGGAGGAACTAAACTAAAGAGGGTATATGCATGGTGTAGCTTATGGGTAGTAAAAAAGGTTTCGAATGTTTTTTTTACGTATGAAAGTAAAAAAATAGTTAGATTGCTTATTGTTTGTTGTTCAAATGGATATTCTTTGTATGCTAAAATATCAAAAAAAGTTGATTTGGTTGATTTTGAGGCGGTAAAAATTATCTTTTTAGAGCCGATAGTTACCGTGACAAAAGTTGGTGGTCGAGCAAATATTCTCACGCACTGAGTCCTCCGGTTACCACGCGATCTTTACCTTCAAGATCTTTATGAATGATAACATCTATAAAACTAGCTTGCTCCATGAGATTTTTAACTGCTTGACCTTGTTGATAGCCGATTTCAATTAATAATTGAGGAATTTTATATTGATTAAGTTCTTTATCTTTTTTCAAATAATAATAAGCACCGTTAATAATTTCATGGATAATACTTAAACCTTCTTGTGTAGCAGTTAATGCTTTTTTGTCTTCCCATTTACGCACCATTGGTGAAAGTGTTTCCCATTCTGTTTGCGAAATATAGGGGGGATTGCTAACAATCAAATCAAATTTATATTTGTGGGGAATGCTGGTATATACATTAGATTTTATAAATTCAACATTATGTATTTTATTATATTTTGCATTTTTGTGTGCCAAATTAAGTGCTTGCTCTGAAATATCCGTGGCAAGTATGCGAGCATCTGGAAAATTTTTGCCAAGTGCCAAGGCGATGCAACCTGAACCAGTTGCAAGATCGAGTATTGAAATGTTTTTTTCAGGCAATTTTTTAAGTTGTTCAATAAGCTTTGCAGTCCATTCTTCTGTTTCAGGACGTGGAATAAGAACTGGTGATTCAACAAAAATATGCAAATCTAAAAAAGGAACCCAACCAATAATATATTGTAGTGGTTTTAATTCGACACGATGCTCGTTGATTACTTTTTTCAAATGGTAATCTTCATCTTTTGAAAGTTCGATTTCTTTTTGGGCAATTAATTCGGCTTTTGTTTTTTTGACAATTGCTTGTAAGAGCCACCAGGCAACTTGCTCTTGTTCTTGAGGTTGTTCATAAATTTGGTTAAATTGCTCAGCAATATGTTGAATTAAAATTGTAATGTTTATTTTCATAAAGCTCTCCATATTTTTTGAGAGTAGCGTATTGTTTTTGTTATACTACTCTCGTTTGAAAAAGTTAAATAATTTCATTGTTTTGTTACGAATTCTTTACATAAGCTTTTCAAGCATTTAACCTGATATTTAAAAGCACCTGAAATAAGGTCTTTTTTGCAATTTTTTAATTAAAGATATCTTTTGGGGTCTGTCTATAAGGGGAAAATATAAAATTTAAAAAAATATAAATTTGCCATTTGAAATTAATAAAAAATAAGGTATACTCTCTTTATAAGCCCTGAAAGGGTATTTTAGTTAACCTTAAAAGAGGATCCATAATGAAATTTAAGTATTCAGTTTTTATACTTGCGTTACTTTTCTGCACGGGTGATACCCTTGCAATGGAAAATAGGCCTTGTAATAACAGTCGTCTCAATTACAAGCGTTTTAGTATGATTCCTAAAAAGGCAGAAGATAAAAACGATACTTTGACAAATAAACTGCGAAGTTTTTCTATTTTAAAGTTAATTGCTTCAAAGAAGAAAGACTTGCCTAAGCCCTCAGCTAATGACCCTGAAGTGGTGAAACGTATTTCTAAGAGTAACAAAGAAGATAAACGTTGTTCTTTCTGGGATGAAGGAAATGATATTAATGTAGATAATTCAAAGAAATTTGATACAAGTCTAGAGAAATTTAAAATAGCGTTACAAGAATCTAATAGTATTGCTCTTGAATTTGATATGAGCAAGATTAAGCCAGAGCAGAAAGTTTACCAAGAACTTATCAAAGCTTTAAAACTGATGAATCCTTCGGCAACAATTGATGAAGGACAAAAGGCAATAGGATTACTTATGCTATATGGTGGTGAATTTAAAGATAACCCTTTAGTAATACCAGGTATTATCGCTTTGAAGAAAGGCTCTGAATATATGAGAGAACGTGAAGCCTTATCTTCATTAGTAAACAGAAATTTATCCTACATAAATCCTGAAGCTTTAATAAGTCTATGGCTTGGTCAAGGTATGTCTCTTGAACAAATTGCTTTTAAGCTAAACATAGATCTTAATGCCATTCAAGGTGTTTATGGTAAAATCCAAAAGCGACTTGAAGAAGAAAAAATACAAATGAAAAAAGAACAACTGTCTATCACTATGAATATTTTTGTTAAAGAACTTATTGATAACGCAATAGGAGCACAAAAGAAGCCTACTATTGAAAAAACTCTAAAAGACCTTTCATTGAGTGAAGAAGAAGATTGGGATTTATAATAAATATTTTTAAAAACAACAGGGCCACGTTAAACGTGGCCTTTTCTATTCAGTTAATAACTGCTCAACATATTCTTGGGCATTAAACTGTTTTAACTGATCTATCTTTTCTCCAAAACTGATAAATGCAACCGGTATTTTGATTTCATGATTAATAGCAAAAATGATACCCCCTTTGCCGGTACCATCCATTTTGGAAAGCACTATCCCATCAACCTTTGTCGATTCATTGAAAATTTTGGCCTGTTCGAGCGAATTTTGCCCAAGCATGGCATCAAGGGTTAGAAGGGTGCAGATTTGTACGTCTGGCAGCTGTTTTTGTATGATGCGCTTTAATTTTGCCAATTCCTGCATTAAATTTATTTTTGTCTGTAGACGGCCTGCAGTATCGATTATGAGCACATCCTGTTTGCCAGCCTTATAGGCTTCACAGGCCTGGAAAACCACGGAACCAGGTTCTTGACCCTGTTTGCCTTTAACCAGCTCTGCGCCCATTTTTTCAGTCCAAAGTGCTAATTGCTCCGTTGCAGCAGCACGAAAGGTATCACCGGCTGCCAAAAGTACCTTTTTTCCTTCTTGAAGCATTTTATAGGCCAATTTGGCCGCAAATGTAGTTTTCCCGCTGCCGTTGATCCCTACCAAAAGATAAATCTGGGTCGTTTTATACTCAAAAGAGTAAAGCATCTGCAAAAGTTCTTCTTGGAGTGCTTTTTTGAGATCTTGACCCTCTTTCAAGGTGCCTTGTTGGAATTTTTTTTGGAGACTCTGCAAAATTGTTTGGGTTGTCTGGTAGCCTGTGTCAGCTTCAATCAAAAGCCTTTCAAGATCTTTAAGGGTTTCTTGATCAATCGTAGCCCGTGAAAAAAGAGAGCTGACTTTGGTAGTAAAGGAGCTATACAGATTGCTGAGTGAATTTTTGATAAAACTAAACATACATTGCTCCGTTCACCCTGAGCTTGTCGAAGGGTGTAAACAAAGTAAAAATTAAGAATCGTTCATATGGTTCGACAGGCTCACCATGAACGGAATATTAAAATTTGTGTAAGACTTAGTACATTTGATTACACAGTATAGCCGAACAATGAATGATTGAGAAGAAAGATTGGCTCATTTATGGGTTAAATAGGTAAAAAGCCATTGTAGGCCGAACCCGGAAAAAAAGAGGCCAATCCCAGCAAAGATAGAATAGAAGCGATAGGTGGCAAGTTGTTGCTCTTGTTTGTCTTCTTTTTTTGTTAATTTTTGCAGATGATTATTTTGTCTGTTTGCTAGTTCTGACTTTGAATCTTCAATGGTTTTATTAAGTTTTTCTGCTTCTTTTTTTACTGATTGAGACATGCTTTGAATGTGTGTTTCAAGAATTTTATTTTTCTCTTTTTGTTCAAAAAGTTCTTCTTCTTTTTTTTTTGAATATGCTTTTATTTTTTTAATTTGAGTTTTAAGATTCTTAATCTCTTGTAAAAATTTTTCTTGAATTTTGGGCCGTAGAAGTTCTTCTTGATTGTGCAATTGCATAACTACTTGCTCTAATGTTTCAGTTAACGTTTCATTATTTTTGTGAAGATTTTGATTTTCTGACAAAAGATTTTCGATCCATTTTTCTAAGTTCGGTTCCTTTTCACTATTTTCAGAAGAATTTTTTTGTTGAAGTTCTTGAATCTTTTTAAAAATAGGGCCTAGCAAAGGTTCCTTTTTCTGTTCTTCTTCTTCATCCTTTAGAATTTGTTTTAACCTAGCGAAATGATTTTGTAATTGATTCTGTTTCTCTTGAAAATTTTTTTTGAGGTTCTCATTTTCTTGTTTTAAATTTTGATATGTATCACTTAATCGGATAAATTGATCAAAACACATTCTTTGTTGAGCAAGAATAATATTTTCTAGGTCAACAAGATTAAAGATGACTCTTGATGTATGTTCATGATTTTGTGTAATAAGAAATTCAATATTTCCCAAAAGATCGATGTACTTTTGTGTAGGTTCTAAGCTTGTCAGAAATATTATTTCTCCAGATTGCGAATTTTCGAGTAATTTAAACAAGCCACTTGGTTTCGGTTTTTCTGTTTTTAATTGTTTGTATTTCTTATCTGGTTCATTGTTCCCTGTGATGATGTTCTGGATAACTTTTTGAAAGCTTCCACTGCGGGTAATTTTTAAACTTTGATTTTTTAAATTTGATTTTGGTGAAGGAATGATTGCATTTATGGGTTGCTTGGTTTCTATTCCGTGGCAAGCTTGAAAAAAAAGTAAACAAAAAATTAAAAGGGTTTTTTTTAAGAGCATTGTTTGTTTCATTTAAATTTTTTGCGCTAATTTTTTTTGAGGATTTGATTTTCTTACTTAAAAAATCTTAATATGCATTTATTATTGTTTCAACACGTTGCAAGAAAAGTTTAAGACGGCGGTAATCATTACCATTTAATAATGAAAAAGTTTCAATAAATTGTTCAATGGCAGTTTCTGAAAGAATATGTTCTTTTTCAAGATTGTTTAAAATTGCTAGCAAAAGTTCATCAATATTGAAAATTTGATGAGAAAGTCCAAAAAGTACATGCAAGTAGTTTGGTGATTGAAAAAATTCTTTGTGCAACTCAGCTGAAATTGGTTCAACAAAAGCATGTATTTTAGGTGGCTCTGGTGCAAGCTGATAGTGAATTTTATTGTTTTCTCGAAAGCCGAGCGTCAGACAAGAAAAATTAGTTTTTAAAAATTCAAAAATTTGAGGTTGCTCGGCAAGAAGCTCTTCTTCTGTTTTTTGGTAGGCAAAGGGGTACCGCACCGGATCCATAGGGCCTGTTTTTATTTGATGAACGATACCAAATATAATTTTTTTTGGAGTGGTAATTGTTACCATTGAGCCAAAGGCAGGGAAGCTGTCCCATTGCCAACTTTGGGCAAGCCAGCCGCTTAATGAACTTTCTATAACTTCAGCAAATGCTTTTTTTCTCATTATTGTTATTCCATAAAAATTTCTTGCATCTGAGTACTTTAGAAAAGCCTCTCTTTTTCGTCAAGATTTTGCAGAAAAATTACTGAAAAATCTGGGAAAAATTTATTCAAGATCTCTAAATAAATCCAATTGTTGATCAACAAGCCAACCTTTTTGGCCAAGAAAGCTTTGACGATGAATTAATGATGCACCATGCTGTTTTACCGCATCACGATGGATGCTGGTAGCGTAACCTTTATGTTTTGCAAAATTATAACAAGGAAAAGATTTGTGCATACGACGCATAATTTCATCACGGGTAATTTTAGCAATAATGGAAGCGGCAGCAATAGAACTTGACTTTCGTTCGCCAAAAGGGAAATGTACGACATCAATATCTTGATAAGCGGTATTTGCAAGACTGACTGGCATTGCGTCTACCAAGATTTGAGACGGTTTTAGTGGGCATATTGCCAAAAGCTGTATAAGGTTGCGCTTCATAGTGCGTAAGGTAGCGTGATAAATATTGTGGCGATCGATATCACGGTTGCTTACGATAGCCCAGGCATACCAGCAATTTTTGATTGCCCAGCGATAGCCTTTTTGCAACTCTTCTTCGTTAAGAAGTTTTGAATCTTTAAGCAAAGCGCTTTTTTTGTGTGGCTTTAAAATTGCTGCTGCGGTAACTACAGGGCCTGCCAGGCATCCTCGCCCAACCTCATCAATGCCGCACACCAGGAGCTCTTGAGCCCAAGCTATTTTTTCGAAATGATCTTTATTAAAGCGCTCGTTGAATTTTATGGTTGCCATTCACAAATATCACAATTTTTTAGGGATAAAGCTGATTGAGCCCTAATCCTACCATGAAAACGCTGCTAAAGGCAAGTTGATACAAATTCAGTCATTTTTGCCACCAGTTGATTTTAAGGCTTTTACCTCTACTTAGCACCCTTCAAGGGGCAAAAGTGGCGAATTCACCTTATTTTATTTGTTTTTGTCAAAATTTACTTTCAGATCGTCATTTTTAAGGCAAGGACCGAATTTGAGCATTTTTCCATTTGACAAGAATATAAAAGAGTGTACTATTAGAATTAATGCAGATGTATAACCATACTATCACTTTACAGTTTTAAAAGTTTAGAGGAGCTCAATATGTCTTCTTCGACAGAATTACGTGTAAAAGAGTTGCTCAGGGAAAAAGGCTGGACAACTAAAATATTAGCTGAAAAGACAGGAATGTCTGAAAGCTACTTGACTCATATAAAAAATGGAACCAGACGTTGGAATGAAGATTCTCTCAGAAAATTAGCCAATGCTTTTGAAGTAAGTCCGGTTGATCTTTTTGCGCAACGCAAGCAGCGTACTGACAATATCGATAGTAACGTTAGTATGCCTGAAAAATCTGATGTTGAACTTAAAGTTCAAATTATTCCTGTAGTAGGAGAAGTTCCTGCGAACCCGTCTCCCTACAATAATCAATTAATGCAAATTACGAGCGGTCACAAAGATGAATTTGTGCCAGTTTTAAATACCACTGATAATGCAATGTTTGCTTACTCAATCGATAATAATTTGATGGCGCCTAATTTTGTTAAAGGTGATCTTCTTATTATCTCTCCTGAGGTGTGGACGCGTTCTGGTGATATTGCAGCTGTTGAATATGGCAATGAAACGCCTGTGCGTGCTATTATGCAAGTAACCTATACAGAAGATTTTATTGTATTGGAATCAGTAAATCATAAGCAATCGCCTGTTGCTTTGATACGAGGAAAAGACCATTTCAGAATAATTGGTCGCGTGGTGGCTCGTCATCAAAAGCTTGTTTAAATTTTGTAAAATAATAAGGTTCACGCTCGGGATGTAACTTCCTGAGCGTGAATTTTTTGTTTTAAATCGCCTTGAAATGGCTAGTATTTTAGGTCTTTTTTGCTATACTAGAAAACCTAGTGATAGTTGTCTTATAAACTAAATAAAACATAGTTGTTTTATAATGCTTTTTAAGCATTTCCAATTAGTAGAGGGTTTTTATGGTTCATTACGAGACACTTATTCTATCTGTACCTGAAATTACAGCACAAGAAGCTGCAACAATAGAAGAGCAGATTGAAAAGATTGTTAAAAAAGCTGGCAAGATCAATTCTTTTGAGC
>JAGVLQ010000012.1 GCA_020054235.1 Candidatus Babeliales bacterium | reverse complement strand
TAATAAAAAAGGACTTGCTATGAAAATTCATCCCTCATTAATTTCTGCTGATCTTTTGAATTTAAAAAATGTGATCAAGACACTCGAACCACATTGCGATGGCTTTCATATCGATGTCATGGACAATCATTTTGTGCCTAATTTAACCTGGGGGCCGATGTTTATCAAAGCAATTGCACAGGCAACGGACAAGCCACTGTTTGTACATTTGATGATTGACAACCCAGAAACATTTTTAGAAAAAATTCATATCAAACGCGCCAGCACCGTTTCATTTCACATTGAAAATACAAAAAATATTTCACAAATGATAAAACGCATAAAAGAAAATAAATGGCATGCAAATATTGCAATCAAACCAAATACGCCCTTAGAAAAAATTTTGCCGTTTCTTAATGATATAAGTTCAGTTTTGCTCATGTCGGTGGAACCCGGCTTTTCTGGTCAACAATTTTTAGCAGGATCTCTAGATCGTTTAAAAGAACTTGCTGCATACCGTAAAGAAAAAGAATTAAACGTTGCAATTGTTATGGATGGTGGAATAAATAAAACCAACATTGGTCACCTTGCACAACATGGTTGTGATGAAGTTGGCGTAGCGGCAGCAATCTTTACCACAGAAGATCCTGTGGCATCTTTAGAAGAATTGTATCAAGCTACTAAGAACTAAAAAAACCTACAAGAAAAAACAGTTCAGTTATTGCTTCTTTGAATTTTTCCATTTCGAATATAAGATACGAAAATTTTCCTTAACCTCTTTATAGCCTTCTATTGTCCAAATTTGATCCTTACTTGATGTTATACCTGCACCGTTGTCCAAAAGAGCATTAAAAACATGCTCATTTGCATGTGCTGCAGCATATACAAGCGGCGTTGGGTTTCCTAATAACAAACATGATTTTTCTCTTGTTTTAACCATATACAACGGCTTGTTAATATCTAAGCCTTCACTTATTAATAGTTTAATTTTCTCATTTGCGTCGGCGTAAGAAACATTTTGATTTTTAATAAGTTCATACAATTTATCAGTGGGTGTTAATTGTTGTATAGGATTTAATGATTTCTGACAAGCAGCAACCAATCGAGGATCCATAGAATTTATCAATCCTACATCTAAAATTATCACTACAAACAACACAAACTTTTTTAAGATATTGTGCATTATATTCCCTTTTCTAAAAAAATATCCTTCAAACATTAAGAATTTCTACCAACCAGAAACACTTAAAAGAATTTTGAACCTAAAATAATGTTCCTAAAATTAGAATACAGGAAAAAAGGTCTTAATTTCAATATATTTATTGGCTATTTGAATAAAAAATGATCGTTTTTACGTGGCACCATATTTCTTTAAAAGAGCATTGATCCGATTGCCCGTCGCATAATCAAGGGCAGTAAATCCATCATAATCTTTCATATTAATAAAGGCATCAAATTCACGAGAGCCTACACCCAAAACCTCAGAAGCACGCTCAAGCATCATTTTTACTATATGAAAAGTATCAATATCATCGGCACTTTCATATACAGCAACATGCAATGGCGAAAAGCCATTCAGTTCCGTGCGGTGTGTCATGATACGCAAGAAAGGTTGTTTTCGGTTGCCGGCAATTTCTTTTTGCGCTTTGATAAGCGTTTTAACAATATCTACATGACGGCGGGATATTGCTAAATGCCAAACAGTACGGCCATGAACATCACACGTATTCATAACAAAAGCAACCCATACTTTATCATGTGCAAAAAATTTATTAGCCGCTGAAAGAATTAAATCAACGTACACTGAATTACCGTCCACAGCTGCATTCATTAATGCGGTCCAACCAGCACCATTGCGAGCAGTGATAAAATCAAGAAAATATTTATTTTTATGTTCATACTCTTCTTGAGCACTTGTTAAAACGTCCATAAGTTTTTTGGTATGTGGCAGTTTTTCTGCTAAAGCAGCTTCTTGCAAACCCAAATCCAAAACACGCTTGAGTTCATCTGGATAACCCATTAAAGAAGAAGCACGCAAAAGCGCCTTTTGCAATTTCAAATGACGTTCGGTATTTAAACCTGGAGACTGAATTTCCTCGCCTCCGTGATTATAAACATAAATCCTATCCCAAGGTTCAATCCCAACCGCCAAAGGGGTTCGGCCAAAGGCATCCTTTTGATTAATAAATTTTTCTAATAAAGCAGATTCTTTTCCAAAAACACGTTGCGCTACTTCTACTAAATCGTGAACTGCCGGAGAAAAACTCGAATACATAGCCCCATGTAAAGGTGACCAGGTTATTAAAAATTCTGGCTTGGTAATCCACTCAAAAAAAAGTTCCTGGTCATTACCAAACCATTTTACCGCATACTTTATTAAAATATTTACAACATCTTTGCGAATCCATTCAACCGCTAAATATAAGAGCGTGCGCCCTGCCCAATCTTGTTTGTTGAGTTCTGCAAGCAACCCCCTTTTGTCAGAACCATAATGCTGCTCCAGCGCATTTAATAAGCGCTTCAGCTCAGCATAATCTGCCAAAGCAACGGCCCAAAAAAGTGGACTCCAGTAATATTTATCTTTTTTTTCTTCTTTTTGTGCTGATAAAAAATCCGGTAAAACTTCGCAAAATGGCTTTTCAGTAGCATGCATTACAAAACCAGGTTTAAAAGGAGCCGTTCTTTGACACTTATCGCAATATGAAAAATTTTCGGCATCACCACAGCTTTGGCAATAGGCTCGTGCCTTATAGCGGCACCAAGGATTATTTTCGTATTTTACGCAATTTTTAAACCCAGCAGAACCAGGTAGGCAATAGCCGCGCGCCGTATTCTGGCACCAGACATTATTTTCCCAGCGTACACAATTTTTATAGTGCCCGTAGACAAAGCAACTGACAATAATTGCTCCTATCAGCAACCTAATTTTTTTCATCCCCTTGTCCCCCTTTTGACATGGAAATCTTTATTTATGCATTTACCATACGCTAACTAGGCGCTACAGGGCAATAATTTAGCCAAAAATTATGGTAAAAATTAACAAATCTCTCGGGTAAAAAACCTATAAATACTGATAAGTAAACGCAAATTCTTTATTTTGGTTTTTAAACTATGTTAAACTGAAATAAATAATTGCAATAAATTTTAATAAAAAATATATAAAAACAGGTAGAAATCATGAAGTATTTTTTTATACTACTTTTATTAGGTTCATTATCAATCGTAGCTGAAGATACTATTTTCAATAATCTTGCCAACAATTTAGATCATCTTAAAAAGTCATTCGTTAGTTTGAGCACGTCTTTAGAAAAACCAATTGAAACTCAAAAAGAATTAAATACGTATCTAGAAAAATTAAAAGATCTAACAGAAAATAAAACGCTCACTGATTCTCTACGAGAAACTACTGTAGCTTTGCAAAAATTAATGTTTGATGTTCCAGAACAAGGCCTTGCTGAAGAACCCGAATCACAAGAAGATTTAATTACATCCAATGAGCATATAAACAATCTTGCGCGTCTCAAGTATTTTGACCTAATCGCTCGTATTGGCATGATATTCAGTAAATATCCAACAACAACTAAGGAACAAAAGGAAACTTTCATAAACACTTTGGTACAATTCTCTGAAAAAACAAAGGCTTTGAGCACAAACATTAAGTACTTCAAAAATAATAACGAAGATATTTATAATAATATTTATTCTTCAGATGTTTCTTATATTGAAAATTTAGAGCTAATAATAAGTGCATTAAACTCGGCTCTCAATAATACTGAATCATTAAAAAAAACGTATGCTGAAACAACTGAGATCTTAAGTAAAGTAGCAAACATTGAAATAGTAACCCCAGAGACCGATGATTTTTCTAAGCTCAATAATAGCCTACCAATTTTAAATCTTTTCGTATTTTATGTTCCAGATACCAATCTCCTAAAAACATGGAAACAATCCCTGGAAACTATTGCTAAAAAATTTGAAAATGAACCGAGCTTAAAGAGTAATGAATCAGTGAACCACTTCATAAAAAATAGTCAAACAGCTCTTACTAACATTGAAACACAGCTTAAGAACCTGGAACACAACTAATAAAAAAACCTCTCTTTATAAGGGGAATAACTTCGCTTCTTGCCTATCTTTATTTCTTGACAAATAGAAAATTTAGTGGTATTATAACTATACTATTAAAAATCTAAGAATTTAGGCAGATGCCACATGTTGAAAAAAAGTCTCAAAATATTGGTTTTTTTATTACTTTCCTCTATGCAATTACTTCTTCTTTGCATGGAAAAACAAATAGTCCCTTATAACCCAAAAACAAGTTTAACTTCACCGGCCAAACCTACAGCATTTTTTTCTAATATACATAACGATGGCGGTTTTGCTATTGCAAAAAAATCAATCCAAAAAGCACAAAAAGGTGACCATATTTTTGCTGATTTGTTTTGCTTAACTGATAAAGAATTTATCAAGATTCTTGCGCAGAAAAAAAAGGAAGGTGTAACAGTTTCGCTCAATCTAAGTGCTTCAATGAAGTGGTTAGCAAAAAATGCTTTACACCAAATTGATAACAACGATGATAAGTCTATTACCTTTTACAATCAAGAATCAGTACTAAAAAAAAATACCTCTATTTATAATAACAGATTACTTCCTGAAGCCTTACATACAAAAACAATAGGTTGGACCTATCAAGATCCAGAAAATGGCCCACAATATCGTTTGTTTCATGGTTCGCGTAATCCAAGTTATATGGCACAATCTTTTTTAAAAAAACCAGCCAACAAAGAATTAAGCGTATATGAAGTTGATCAAGAAACTTATCAGCAAGCATTAATACGGCATAATCTTCTTAAAAAAAATGGTATTAATCTTGCATTAGAACAACAAATACTTATTAACCAGCAAGAAAACATTGTAAATTTTAATAACAATCCATCTCTTAAAACTACCCCAATTAAAAAAACAACTCTTCAATCATACCAACACAATATCGCTCAAACAGTAGCAGAACGAATAGCAAATACGGATCAAAAAATATGGATCGCATTATATGCATTCAATGATCCTCTTGTACAAAAATCAATAGAAAAGGTTGCCCAAGAACAAAAACTTAAACTTTTGCTTATTGATCAAGGGTGTTTAAAAAATAAAGAAAATCAATTGTTTTTAGAGAATCTTCCAGAAAATGCTCCTGTCTATGTATTTAACATCAAAAAAGATGAAAAAGTTGGCAACAAACCTACGCAAATGCATATAAAATGTTTTGTTCGAGAAGAAAAATCTGGTGGACATTTGGTTGGATTCGGTTCGGCAAATCCAACAATCAGTAATAACAGCGATATAAATGACTGGACTTTGGTACCAAAAGAAGAAAACAATAAAGAACTAGCGCAGGATATAATTGAAGGATTGGAAGCTATAAAAAAAGAGAGTACGCCTCTCAAAGATGCACTTGCTTTTATAACTCAACAAAAAACTATACCTAAAGTTTCTGCCAAGAAGAAACTAGACAATTCACCTCGCAAAAAAGGCGCTACCCTAAAAAAACTAAAACCCGAGCCCGAAATCTAAAAAGTAGTATTTTTTTTACTTAATACCTAATAGTTCAACATCAAAAATTAAATCATCATTCGGCTTAATAACAGCTCCTGCACCGCGTGAACCATAACCAAGCACTGAAGGGATAAATAACGTGCGTTTTTCGCCGACTTTCATGCTCATTACACCCTCATCCCAGCCTTTAATAACCTGACCTATACCAATGGTAAATTGAAACGGCATACCACGATCGACACTGCTATCAAACTTTTTACCCTTTTTGCCATTTTCATTGATCCAACCAGTATAATGCACAGTTATAGTTTGTCCTTTTTTAGGCGCATTACCAGAACCTTCTTGTATAATTTCATATTCTAGACCTGATGCTGTTTTTTCACGTTTCATTTTTATTCCTTCTTGTTGCGTTGATTCTTTTTTTTCTTCTTCTTTTGAAATACAGCCGGAAAACACCAGCAATGGGGCGAGAGATACAATGAGCTTTGCATCATTTTTCATAAATTCCTTTTTTTTGTAATTATTTTATATGCGTTTAAGTGTATACTAAATCAACTTTTTTTTAAAAAATTTTTTGCGCAACCAAAATTCTTGATGTCTCTTGCCCATCAAAATATTGTGTAACAATATTTTTTACCTTAAAACCAGCTTCTTGCACCATATTACAAAGGTCTTCATCAGAGTACCAAGTAAGTTCCACCAGCTCATCTTCGTACTGTTGCGCCTTTCCATCAACGTACAATGTATAGGTACAAATTGCTTGCGCTAATTTTTTTTCAACATCAAAAAGAGTGCGACGAGAAGTTTTTAAATAACTTTTTTCATCAATACGCAGCTGCTCATCATAATAAGCAGATGGTGTAATTTCTGGAATAAAAAAATCGAGCAATAAAATACCGCCATTTACCATATGCGCATGTAAATTTTTCAATGCTTGCAATGCACAAGCGCGATCAGCAATAAGCTGGAACGAGCCATAAGCAATTATAATGACTGCATATTGTTGCGGTAATGATAATTTTTCAAGCGATTGTTCATACAAAGCAGGTTGCAATTGCAATGATGCACAGCGCATTTTGCAACGCTCGAGCATAGCAGAAGAACAATCAACACCTTCAACATTATAACCTTGTTGCAATAAGGGAATTAACAAACGCCCTGCGCCAGACATTGCTTCCAGCATTTTGTCTTTTTTGTTTTTTACAAACGAAACATAAAAATTTATCTCTGACTCTTTTGCAAAAGTATGCCTGAGTTCATAAAAAAGACTGCTGAGATTGCCGTATGGCATGATTTTTTTATTCATAAAAAAATTATTTGAGATAATATCGTGAAATTCTTTCCGTCTGCATGGTTAAAAATTCATAAGGGCTACCACCATACAGATCGACAAGATCATTGACCGTTATTTCTTGGGTACCAGATTTTCCGATTATAACAACTTCATCACCATTGTATGCTGATGCTTGACCAATATCAATCATCATTTGATCCATGCAAACAGCGCCGACAATTGGATAGTGATTTCCTTTGAGCAAAACATACCCTTTATTGGTCAACGCTCGGGGATAACCATCACCATAGCCAACAGAAACTGTAATAACTCTCGTGTCTTTTGCTGAGCGCCATGTCAAACCATAACTAACACCGATACCGGCTAAAACTACTTTGAAATATACAACCCGTGCATAGAGGGACATAACAGGTTTTAAATCTATTACATTTCGCATCCAGCTTGCAGGATAAACACCATAACACATGATTCCCGGACGCACCATATCAAAATGCGTATCCTTTGATTGTACGAGAGCTGCTGAATTTGCAATATGGCGCAATGGCATTCTGCCTGCGTATTTTTCAAAAAGCAAACAAGCCTGATAAAATCGTTCAGTTTGTTCGTGCATAAATGTTCTATCCGGACTATCGGCAGTTGCAAAATGAGAAGCAATACCTACAACTTCTATATGCTTTAATGAAAGTGCATGAAGGAAAAATTGTTCTGCATTTGAAGACCGCACACCAAGACGTGAAAGGCCTGTATCGAGTTTTAAGTGGACTTTTGCTTTTATTTTGAATTCCTGAGCGTAGCGGTTAAGAGCATCTAATTTTTCTTTTGAAGCCGCCATACATTCTATATTATTTTGTAAAAATAAAGGAATTTGAGTTTCCACAAAACTTCCTAAAACAAGAATGGGAATATAAATATTATGTTTGCGCAAAAAAAGGGCTTCTTCAATCGCCGCAACACCCATATAATGCGCACCACAATCTTGCAGAAATTTCGCAATTTCTTGCAGCCCATGCCCATAGGCATTTGCTTTAACAATAGGCATTATCAATGATGTTCCAACCAATGACTTTATTAAAGAAAAATTATAGGCAACAGCTTGTAAATCGATAATGCGATAACGTGATTCCATCATAAAATCAAGGCAATTTAATTAATAAGAATTTATGTTTTTTGGAAAACGAAAAAAAATCTAGCAGAAATTAAGGTAATTTCAATAGTAAAAAGCACAATACTTGCAATTATAACAACAAACAATTCATAATTCTAATGTAAAAATAAAAAAAGGATGGACTATGTACAAAAAAAAAAATATTGTAATCAATGCTCTTCAGATAATTTTTATTGGTATATTTTGTTGTTCTTTTGAAAAAAATGCTTATGGTAATCAAAATAATGGTAAAGATTACCTGAATGAGCAAAATACACATGAACAAATAAATGCATTAGCAGAAGAAATGCACTATCGCCTCAGGTCCTCACTGAATTTTCAAGGAATTACGTATTACACACCCTCTTTTCAAGAATCTTCAATCTGCAATCCAGTCGATGAAAATCTATATTTGAAAATGACTCAGGACAATAAATTTTTTGATTTTGTGCAAAAAAAATACAATAACTATATTTTGGATAATCTTGAATTTTCAGAAACACCGCGTATTCCAAAAATTATTCATCAAATCTGGATTGGGCCTAATAAGCCTCCAGAGCATTTTGCTGCATGGCGGGATTCTTGGCTAAACCTTCATCCAACCTGGGAATATATTTTATGGGATGAAGAAAAAATTGCACAATTAAATTTGGAAAATAAAGAATTTATCGAAGAAGAAAAAAATTATGGTGCAAAATCCGATCTCATTCGTTATGAAATTATTTATCAATTCGGCGGACTTTACATTGACGTTGATTTTGAATGTTTAAAACCATTCGATTTTTTGCATCATTGTTTAGATTTTTATGCATCATTTTTTGAAGTAAGTCGCTGGCCAACACCACCGTGGCTCATCGGCAAACAAGTAAATCAGCCAACATCTCTCAATGCACCACGCCAAGACACGCCACGCATAGTTAATGGCATTTTTGGTGCACGTAAAAATCACCCTATCGTCCAAGAGCTTATTAAACAGGCTAAATATTTTAGAGAACGCAAACATATCTTAACACGCGTTGGTCCTGATTATTTCAAAACAGTTGTCGAAAACACATTGCCTTTAGTAGAAGGAAAAAATCTTATTTTACCTTCAAACTACCTTTTTTCTTGGCATAAAAAAGATTTAATCATAATGCCAGAAACGTTAGCGGTACACCATTATAGCGGCTCATGGGGCAACGCCTATGTTAAAAATTTGATACAGCCTTTCAAACAAGAAGAGCTTGAAAAAGAGATGTTTGATTTTATACGTAAAATTCTCCCTCGCAACAAAACAATTTTAGAAATTGGCAAAGATTTGACTTCAGATAAACTTTCAAAATTCTACCGTGTTTATACCTTACTATCTGAAGCAAAAAGAAATCAGAAAATAGGTAAAAATTATTTGTATGTTCCAACCTACCAACGATGGTACAATCTCGATATTTTTAAGGAACAACTACCAAAAGAATATGATTTACTTATTTTTAGTAACATCTTGCAAGACATTGACAGCGAAAAGTTATATGAACATTTGAATCTTCTTAATCTAAATATTCCCATAATTTTTTATGATACCAATAAAGAACCTGAATATAATTTAATGGAAAAAGTTTCCGAAAAATTAAATAGAAACTATGAAGTTTTTTATACTGCTTCAGCAAAACAATTTGGAGTAATCAGAGCAAAATAAAAAATGTTTTTTCACTCAATACAAAGACAAGAAGGATATATTCATAATGATTAAAAAAAATTTTTTGTGCTTATTTTTTTTGCATATTCTCTTCAATTTTGCTAATGCAGAAATTGAAAAAGAACTGCCTTTTGTGTTTGTTATTTGTTCATATAATAATGCAAAATGGGTCTATAAAAACTTAGATTCTGTCTTTAATCAAATTTATAAAAATTTCAGAGTAATTTATATTGATGATGCTTCTACAGATGGCACTGCTGATATGGTAGAAAATTATATTCAGAAACATCATTTAGAAGAAAAAATAACACTTATAAAAAATACACAACGGGCCAGAAAGCTTAAAAATATTTACCATGCTTATCACTTATGCCAAAACTTTGAATTAATCGCACAACTTGACGGTGATGACTGGCTACCTCATGAAAACGTTCTTTCATTGCTCAACACTATTTTTAGCACTCATGATATTTGGTTCAGCTACGGACAGTTTATGCATAGTACTGGAGTATTAGGATTTTGTTGCGATATTCCTCTCTTTAAAAAACAAAGAGCATTATTCAGAAAAGAGCCATTTGTAACGGCACATTTAAAAGTTTTTTATGCTTGGCTTTTTAAAATGGTAAAGCTAGAGGACCTTATTGTTGAAAATGTTCCTGGATGGCAGGGACAATTTTATCCAGCAGCTAATGATTGTGCAACTATTTTTCCCATGCTTGATATGGCGCGAGAACACATAAGATTTAATAAAGAAGTTATTTATGTCTTTAACAGAGAAAACCCTATCAGCGGCCATGTCTCAGAAACAAAACTTCAAAATGCATGCACATTAGAAGTGAGAAGTTTACCAATCTATCCAAAACTAGAAAATCCTGTTATCAATAGATTAAAAACAGTTGAGAGCGAAACAGCTGATTGCATAATTATTTCTGACAATCCTGATTTACTGACCATACATCTAAAAAATACGGTACCCTTATTGAAGGGTGTAAAAAAAATAAATGTTATATTTCAAGCACATACAACTGAAGACAAAGATCATTACATAAAGCTCAAGCAAAGCTATCCCAACCTTAATTTTTATGATCCAAGAACCTGGAGTTCTACAGGAATACTCTCTCTAGAAAGCAATTATATTCTCTGCATAAACGAAAAAATAATACTCAGCGATTCTTTAGACTGCACCAAATGGATTAGAGATATTGAAAAAACATTTGCCTATTGTTGTTGCGGTATTTTAACAAAAGCGGATTTTAAAGAATTTGAAATTCCTTTCCAGCATATCGAAAATAACCTTTATGCTTGGAAATTTTTGTGTGATGAAAAACTTATGCTCAATCCGCATAATTTTAATCTTAGCCTGTATCGCAAAAAACATTTTATGAAAGCTTTGAAAGATAAAACATTTCAAAATATCGAACAAGTTATTGATTCCTGGGCTTGCACAAAAATGAAAAAAAGAAAAATAGGGTTGTTTTTTGATCTATAATACCGTATTCCGTTCGTCGTGAGGAGCAAATTGTTAAATTTGCGTCTCAGCCTGCCCGCCATAGCTTTAACAACGGCTGGGAACCATACGAACTGACTAGTACTTTACTTTGAAACTCATACAACAATAAAAAAATCTATAAAATTTTTTAATTTGAGTTCGTATGGTTCGAGATGTTTTTATTCTAAAAACCCCCCCACCGGAAATACTGCAATTATTCTTAGATCGAATTTACCATTAATTGATTAATTTTTGACCATCAAATTTAATGTTCAACATGATAAGCAATATTGTGTGCCAAACAAAATTCTCGTAATTGACGATCAGCTTCTTGGCAATCAAAATTTTTCACCTTTTCATCACAACAGCTGTAACGAATACCAATAAAAGGAATATTGAGTTCATCGGCAACATGTTGGACACATTTAAGATACTTTTCTTTATCATCAATAAAAATTATTTTTTTGGGATAATAGTTAATGATCTCAAATATTGCTCTTAGTGCTTCTCCTTTGTCATTTTGACCGCAAAAAATAATCCCGTTTTTATATAAAAGGCGATCTTTGAGCCGGATATCAAATTCTTCTTGCGTAAGCGCACTCAGAGAAAAGTCAATATTTATTTCGTATAACTGTGCAATTGTTCTTTCAAGTATTGGAAATGATCGCGCAGTAAGAGCAATAACCTTAAGGCCTTTTTGTTGAAGATCTCTAATCAACTGCGGTGTACATTCTTCAACAGGTTTGAGAGGAAGTATCATTTGTAGTTGCCAGTAAATGGGCAAAAATTCTGCTGCCGCCTGTTGATCGATAGCCCCTGCATCCATATGCTTACGAACTCTATGCTGAAAACACTGATCAGTTGCAATAATAACGGAACCTTCAGCAACAGTATTGTCAATGTCAAAAATTACCAGCGTTTCATGATCAACATACGGTAAAATATCTTGCATAGAGTTTGATTCAAAAATATGAGCATAGAAAGAGTGCGTTATAGATATAAGTAAAAATAATAAACTCAAGGTTAGTTTTTTCACGAAAAGCCCTTTTGATTATAGGTTTTAAAAAAGTTAATTTTAATTTTATTCTATAAAAAGTCAATATTCATTTAGAATCAAAAAAAGAAAGAATAGAAAAAGAACAAGACACAAAGTAAACTAAGTTTTATGAAAAATAATATTAAATTATTGTATGTTGTTTTAGTAATTTCAATCTGCTTTTATAGCGGATTCTATTCTCGCCGATATTTTTATAAAGAACCTTTAGAGCCTGTCCATAAAGCTACCGCATCAGATCATGGTTACTATGAAATCATTGAATTACTATTAACTCACGGCGCTGATGTAAATGGTCAAGAAGGTGAACATGGTTGGACAGCATTACAACTAGCAGCACTGTATGGCTATAAAAAAGTGGTTGAACTATTGCTCGCGCATGGTGCTGATGTCAATGCAAAAAATAAGGGTGGTTCATCGGCATTATATGAAGCGGTGCATCACAATGATGCCAAAGTTGACCATTTTCGAGAAATATATTTAGGGTACAAAGACATCGCTGAATTATTGCTTGCGCATGGCGCCGATATAAATGCAAAAAATTATGTAGATAATGAGACTGTACTAGAAACAGCCGCATCTCAAGGCGACAAAGATATGGTTGAATTGTTGCTAGCCCATGGTGCTGAGGTCAATGCAAGAGATACCTATGGCCTTACTGCTTTACATAAGGCATCGCATAAAGGTCGCACAGAAATAATCAAATTGTTGTTGGCCCATGGTGCCGATGTTAATGCACAAGATAATGAGGGCAGAACTGCCCTGTTTATAACATCAGCTACGTACCTCAGAAATATTATTGAACTGCTTCTTGCACATGGCGCTGATATTCACATAAAAACTAAAAATGGTGAAACGGCTTTGCATAATGCTGCAAGTAATGGTGTTGCAGAAATAGTTGAGCTACTGCTGGCGCATGGTTTAGAGGTAAATGCAAAAACTAATGAGGGCTTTACACCATTACATGAGGCAGCATCATCTATCGGTAAAAACATTGATCATAGCAAAGAAGTTATTGCGTTGTTGCTCGCCCATGGAGCAGATATTAATGCACACGATGAAACTGGTCAGACAGCATTATTTAAGGCAGTGGATATCATTAATGAAGAAGTTGTTGAGTTACTGCTTGCTCATGGAGCAGATGCCACTATAAAGGATCAAGATGGCAATACAGCTTTACATAAAGCAGCCCACTATGGCTCCACTGCTATGATTGAATGGTTACTGGCAAAAGGTGCATTCGAGAAATAACATTTTAACAACAGCAAACCTATGCCTTAAAGATTTCATATAGAAAATTAAAGAACAATACTCTGCGAGCACAAACCCAGATTTAATATTTCAACTTGAATTAATAATTCAAATAATACCCTTTTCTGTAGCTTTTATTTTAAAAATATTTATAATAATAATTATTACAATTTAAAATTATTATATGGAGATTTTATGAAAAGACTACTTCTAATAATCAGCTTTATTAGCTTATCAGGTAACTCTTTGGCTATGGACAACAAACCAAGTAGATCCAATACTGATTTTGAAGATACTCACAATACAAAAAGAGTTGTTAAAAAAGGTGAATATAAACTAGCATTGCCAAGTCTTACTTTTAAACAAAGTTATCAAGGCTTAGAAGAAGTGTATATTTGGCAAGATGACGTATTATTACCTGTTAATGGTTTTGGCAATTCATTAAACCTTCCTCAGTATTTGCATCAATCAAAATTACAAGAATTAAAAGAAAATGGAACCATGCTTATTAATATTAGTTTTGATAAGCACGTAGAAAGATATATTTTAAAAGCATGTCAAAAAGAATATAATAAAGGAATCGAAGGTGAAAGCACCCCTGATTCCTTTGAAACTGCACTTTCACACAAATTCCAAAAGACAAATCGTAAAACTATTCCTGCAGAGATCCTAAAGCAAATTGGGATGCAAGGATACCTTTCTTATGGTACAATTAATAATCCTATTTACCGTGAAAGTAATCCTAATAAATCAAGCCATAACAATATTGGCCTGTATACCACTTTTGCAGCCGCAGCCCTTGTAGGCCTTGCATGGTACTACAACCCCGGTTCAATTATTGATACCTTTAAAAGCTTTTTTAGCTCATTGTGG
>JAGVLQ010000017.1 GCA_020054235.1 Candidatus Babeliales bacterium | reverse complement strand
TAAATTTATAGGTATAGATTTCTTTTTCTGTGGTAGTATTAAAAATTTTTAAAACATTATCAGAATATTGAGCTATTGCCAAAAAATCACCGCTTGGCGATAGTCCAGCACAATCACAATTCTTTACATTTATTTTTTTATAATTCTCTGCTTTATCTAGATTCCAAATTTCAATAAATTCTTTCTGCGGTAGAGCTAAAAAATTTTCATCTTTACTTATAGAAATAGATTCTTTTCTTATAGAAATAGAGTTATTTTTAGAATCATAAACATTTAATAACATGGGCTTATTATCTTTTAATCCACCGACATGACATATTTTATAGAAATCATCTTCAAACAGTGAATACAGTAACTCTTTTTTAGTAGGCAAACAACGCACATCTATTAAACTAATGTAAGAAGGTTTTTCCTTGCAAGAAAAATTATGTACAACCTGCTTCTTTAAAACACAATCTAATGCTTTAAGAATTCCATCTTTATCAAAAAATAAAAACGTTTTATTATCCAGAAAATCTCCGCAACTTTTTTGGGTCCAAGCAGTTCCTTGTATTAATTGTTTTTCTGTTGTTTTAAGATTTTCGATAGTAACGCTTTGCCTAATAGTATCAATATGTGCTAAAAATTCATTATTGAGACTTATTTTTGCTTCTTTTCCAAATTGAATAAAATATTTTTGCATATTGTATGCAGATTCTGCCAAACCTTTTTCATCGAATTCCTTACAAATAGCAAAGGAACCGTCATGCGAAATTGCATGCAAATACATCAATTTTCCTTTTTTTATCCATGGATTTTGTTTTTGTTCTGCAGCAAAACAGGAAATCGTTAGCAAAAATGGTATCACATATTTTTTCATACTTTTAACTCCTGTGTATTGTTTTTTAAGTTTTAATTTTATGGAACAGAAATAACTTCCATTCAAAAATTAATAGAATGTATGCTATTCAACAACAATTGTGCCATCTTTTAGTTTTACCGAAATCTCTTTTTTATCAGGATGCTTAAGCATAAATTGTGAAATAGGTACGATTATGGAGCGTTGAATAGCACGTTTGAGCGGCCGGGCACCGAACTCTTTTTCATATCCTTTTTGCGCAATATCTTTTACCACGTCTTTGCTTGTTTTTAATTGGATACCTTTTTGGCTCAAACGTTTTTCAAGCTCATGCAGATGAATTTCTGCAATTTTTTGCACATCTTTTTCTGAAAGACTTGCAAAAAATACTATGGCATCAATACGGTTTAAAAATTCCGGGCGGAAGGTTTTGAATAGTAATTGTTCAACGTCTTGTTTTATTTTAGCATCCAACTGTTTTGCTGCAAGAATAATGTCAGAACCGATATTTGAGGTCATAATGATGATGCAATTTTTAAATGAAACTTTGCGCCCTTGGCCATTAGTCAAATGACCTTCATCAAGAATTTGCAAAAAGATATTAAAAACATCAGGATGTGCTTTTTCGATTTCATCAAAGAGCACAACGCTATACGGATGACGCCTCACCTGTTCGGTCAATTGCCCTCCTTCTTCAAAGCCAACGTAACCAGGAGGAGCGCCAATTAAACGGGCAACTGCATGCCGTTCCATATATTCAGACATATCAATACGAATTAATCGATTCGGGTCATTAAATAAAAAGTCAGCCAATGTTTTGGCAACTTCCGTTTTACCAACACCGGTCGGGCCTAAAAATAAAAATGAACCAATCGGACGGTTAAGGTCTGTTAGTCCTGCTCGGTGCATTTGAATAGCGTTGGAAACCTTTTCGATAGCTTCATCTTGGCCGATGACATGCTGCTTAAGAAGCGATTCCATGTTGAGAATTTTTTCTTTTTCTGAAGTTTGTAACTTTTCTGCTGGTATCCCAGTCCAGCGAGAAAGTACGCGTGCAACATCGTCTTCATCAACCTCCTCCTTAATTAAATGGGTTTCTAACTTGGTAATTTTTTCTTGCTCTCGTTCTAACTCGTTTGCAAGTTTTACCAATTTGCCATATTTAATTTCTGATGCTTTAGCAAAATCACCTTCACGCTCTGCTTGCTGGAATGCCAATTGAGCCTCTTCAATTTTTTCCTTCAGTTGATGAATTTTTTCGAGTGGTTTTTTTTCCGCTTCCCATTGGCTCATTAATTTTTTGTGCTTTTCTTTTAAGTCAGCAAGTTCTTTATCAAGATCTTGTAAACGTTTTTTTGAAGCTTCATCTTTTTCTTTAGTGAGTGCTACTTTTTCAATTTCTAGCTGTCTGATTTTACGTTCAAGTTGATCAATTTCAGCCGGATGTGAATCAATGGTCATGCGCACGCTTGCTGCAGCTTCATCAATTAAATCGATTGCTTTGTCAGGTAAAAAGCGGTCAGGAATATTTTTAGCAGAAAGCAATACGGCATCTACGAGTGCTTTATCTTTTATGCGAATACCATGGTGCAGCTCATAGCGTTCTTTTAAACCGCGTAAAATTGACAGTGCATCTTCAATGGTTGGTTCAGTAACAAGTACTTTTTGGAACCTTCGCTCAAGCGCTGCATCTTTTTCAATATATTTTTTATATTCTTGTAAAGTAGTTGCACCAATACAATGCAAGGTGCCTCGCGCTAATGCAGGCTTGAGCAAATTAGAAGCATCCATGCCACCGCCGGCTGCGCCCGCACCAACAAGCATATGCAATTCATCAATAAATAAAATGACATCATCAGGACTTTCTTCAATTTCTTTTAAAATTCCTTTTAAACGTTCTTCAAATTCACCTTGATACTTGGTACCGGCAATGAGCATGCCAAGGTCAAGGGAAAATATTTTTTTATTCTGTAAACTTTCCGGCACATCATTATTGATAATGCGTTGTGCAATACCTTCAACAATGGCGGTTTTCCCAACACCGGGCTCACCAATGAGCACGGGATTGTTTTTGGTACGGCGCGAAAGAATTTGAATAACGCGGCGAATTTCTTCATGCCTTCCAATGACCGGGTCTAATTTTCCTTCACGTGCTAATTTGGTTAGATCGGTGCAATATTTTTCTAAAATTTGATATTGTTTTTCAGCAGATTTATTATTCACCGTTTTGCCCTTTCGTAACGTTTTAATATGAGCAAGAATGGTTTCTTTGCTAAAGTTGTTTTGTTTAAAAAAATTTTTGATGTTTTCTGGTAGGTACGCGGTTGTTGCCCAACCGAGTAAAAAAAGTTCAAGACTAATATAGTGGTCACCAAGAATTTCAGCTTCTTTTTGCAATGCTGTAAAAAATTGTTCAAAAGAATAATCAGCAATAATACGCGCACCTTCAGCTTTTGGCAGTTTTGCCAATTCTTGTTCAACAAGTGAACGTAACTGATCTTGAGGAATATTGAGCACAGAAAAAAATGAGTTGCAAAATTCATCATCAAGGCCAGCAGCTAAAGTATGGAGTGGTATCAACGCTGGATTTTTATTGGCCATGGCCAATTGAATACTTTTTTGTAACAGTTCTTGGCTTGAGTTAGTTAAAATTTCTGTATTCATTGAGAATCCTTCTATGTTACTTTTTGAGCTAATGGTTCACGCGCAAAACGCAGAGTAATAAAAGGCAGTGCACCAGAAACAAAAAGAGAATAACTATTTAAAAAATAGGAAGCAGCAAGTGCAATAAAGGTAAAACAAAGAAGTTGCATTGAAGTTGTTTGTATTAATTTTTTATCTGAACTTTTGACGCCAATAAAACCATAGGGAGAAAAAAGTGTTGTTATAATGCCAATAACTGCCATATTTGCAAAAAATGAAGCGGCTTTGTAATTACCGTAAAAATATAGAATTGGTCTTATATCAAAAGAAAAGGCAAGACCACCGATTATTAAAAAAAGGTTAAGTCCCAGTGCAAAGCGGTCAAGAATGATATCTTGGGTCAATAAAAAACTATTAATGCAGAGCGCAGTAATTGCCGCGGCAACAAAAGCATTATACCAAGCAAGATCAGTAAATGAGCCATAGCGAGCAACGAGTAAGAATACGGTTATGGGAAAAAATTTGAAGTAGTTGATAAATTCTTTCATTGGTTTCCTTGGATTATAATTCTCGAGAAAACTTTTATTTTGATGTGAATATGTCCATAATGTGAATTACATTTACGCGCTCATGTCCCTCGATACACCGAGCAAAGCTCGGTACTCGGGATGATCGGGGCAACTGGTGAGCCTGCCCTGAGTATTCGCGAAGGGTGATTTCAGAGAAATCGTATCGAACCATATGAGCCAAAAAAATGCTTATTACTTTAATTATAACTCGTTATGTTTTCCTTTTCTATGGTTAGCCAGTGAGTGAAAAAGTTAAGACAGATTTTTTGAATAAAAAAAGAGAGCCTCCAAAGTGGAAGCTCTCAGAATAGTTATTGTAATTTTTGAAATATGAAATTAAAGATCGTTATTAGAAATAGTTTTTTGAAGTTTTTCTAATTTTTGGAAATTATAATTGCTCATAATTTGTTTTTCAAAGAGTTGTTGCTCAGTATTAACAAGCCCACGAATATTATTGAAGGTTAGTTTGCCATATTTTAAAGCAGCGAAAGTACTTACAGTAGCTAAGCTAGTTGATGCAATCATGCTTAAGAAAAATAAGACATCATCAGGCCGCTGTATATTAGGATTGATTATATTTCCCAATATCCAAAAAGGGAGCATTCCTCCCCAGAAAACAGAATAAGTGGTTGAGCCTAAAAAAACAACTGTTCCTAAACTAGCAATTGTGCCATTTTTTAATGCCTGCTTACCAATATTTTTTCTAAATTCTGATGTAGTCAGGTTCTTAAAATAGTCGTGATTTTTTTTTGCAGTGTCTTTGAGTTCACCTAATATTTGTGATTTTTGATTACTTTTTAATTTAGGGTAATAATTTATCAAAGGTTTTTGAAGTTTCTCGGTTGCTTTAATAGAATTGAGGACATTGCTTTTCCATAGTTCCAATGCTTGTTCATCAGGACCAGCATTGAGTAAATTTGTTATACAAAGTGAAATAAAAACAACTTTTTTCATATAATTCAGCCTTTCTGCAAATAAAATAAGTTTAATTGTGGGGCAACTTTAAAAGAAAGTCAAATACAAAAGGCTTCTATAGCTCGTTATGTCTTCGTTTTCTATGGTAACTAATGGCAAAGTGATGAGCGTAGTCACGCAGGGCGATAAAGAGCGAACCGAGTTCGGTTTTTTGATCCAACACTATGCCATTTGGCAAGCGGTCCATGAAAATACGTTCTTCGCGTTTTGCAAGACTGATAATTTGAGGAGAAGTTCCGCTCATCCTGAGCTTGTCGAAGGATGCCTTCACCGCATTCAACTGTCCTTTGCCACCGTCAATGACAATGAGATCTGGAATTTCAACAGGGTCTTTGTAGCGACGCAATACAATTTCTTGCAACGCAGCATAATCATTTTGTTCTTTGAGCGTGCGCACTTTAAAGCGACGGAAATGTTGTTTGTCGGGTACCCCATGGGCAAAACGAATGCAAGAACCGACAATAAAGCTACTTTGAAAATGAGAAATATCAAAACAATCAATGGTTTTTATGGGTTTGTCAGTTTGTAAAAAGTCTTTTAGTGATTCTGCAAGTGCAATATTAGGCTCTCGGCGTTTATGGATTGGCGTAGTTGCCAAAAAGACATCGTGCTCGTAGCGTTTGTCTGAAAATTTTGTTTTGAGGGTGGCAAAAATAGAATCTAAATTATGTACGTATTCATTGAGATTTTTTGCTTTTTCAAACTCCAAATTTTTACTATGTAAAGCAATGCGTTCTTTTAAATCTTTGAGTGATTGGTGATAATTTCCTTTTAAAATATTTTTAGTCAGCTCAAGGCGAAAGAGATATTCTTCAGGATTAAAACTTGATCGGCAATTCCCAACGCATAAATCGATATGGTATTTCAAGCAGCCTTGCTCAATTTTGCTTTTGCACCACTCAAGGCGAAATGTTTTGAGTAAATAATGGTAAACACTGCGCGCTTGTTGTTTGTGCAAAAATGGGCCAAAATAGGTACCCTTTTTTTTCTTATTTCTGACAAACTCTAGCTTTGGTAGATTCTCTGTAGTAAACAGTAAGTATACGAATGGCTGACCGCTTTTTAAAAGAACATTAAATTTAGGTTGATGTTGTTTGATAAGTTGTGCTTCTAAAATAAGAGCCTCGGGCTCACTTTTGGTAATAATATGATCTATGCTGGTATGTTCATCGATCAGGGCTTTAATTTTCCAGTCCTTCTCATAGTTCTGAAAATAAGAAGCTACACGCTTTTTGAGCGATTTTGCCTTGCCGACATAGATTATGGTGTTATCTCTGTTTTTAAACAAATAAACACCCGAAGATGAGGGTAGATGAGGGATTTTTATTGATTCCATGGTACATTTAAAATGCCAAAAAATTGTCAATTTGTAAAGTTTTTTTTGATTTTTGCAATACCAATATATAGAATTTATGGAGGGTATTTTAATGAAAAAAAAATTAATTTTAATATTTATGGTAGCGTTGGGCATTAAGAATGCCATGATATGTTGTATGGAGGATTTGCAAAAAAATAAAAAAACACATAAGTATTATAAAAAGGGCGAAGAAATTTTAAAGCATATTAATAAAGCAATAATAAATAACGATTGTGACGAACAAAAAAAATACAAAGATAGACTTAATGATTTTATGGAAGGTTATTTTTTTTCTTTATCGATGGAAGATCGTAGCCGTTTTGAAAGAGAATTTAATAATACTTCTACTAATACTTTAAATGCGCTAGCGCAGCAAATGTCATCGAAACAAAAGTCATCGGTGAGTTCCGAAAATCAACCTTTAAAAGAAAATCTTTTAATGTACTTTTTACATTCAATTTCTTTGGGAAAAGGTACCGGTTCCAAATCGGGGCATAATAGTCCCAATAATAGTAAACCCCCTTCTCCTGTAATGGTAACGAAGAAACTTTCTCATTCAAGAAGTAGAGAGAGTTATAAACTGTTAGAAGATGAATCGCCGCCGAATCTAAATTTTTCCAAAAAGCTATCTCAAGTTAAAAGTAGTCCGAATATAAAAAAGCACTATAAAGAATTAAAAAAAACATCCTCTAGTGAATTACCAGTTTTTTCAAAAAATCTAAAAAAAGATCAAAAATTTGAGTGTGATAACTATCAAGAAGATTTGAGGCCTTTATTTGAAAAAATGCAATTATTAGGCCATCTTTATCTAGGGGAAAAATCCCCGAACCTTATCAGTCAAGATGATACAAAAGAAATTGAATATTATTCAAAGAAATCTAAAAATTAAACATTATCCTCCGAAGCCATCGCCACCAGCATCTTGTGTGCGTTCTTGTAAGCTTTGATCTGCAGGATTAGTATTCAGCGGATTTGTTTTGTCACTTCCTTGTGTTGTATGTGGCCCTGTTGGATTACTGACATTGTTATCGCCCGTTTGTTGTACTGAAGATCCGCCTGTTGATTGCTGTGTTGGTTTTTGTTGAGCATAATAATTTTTTGCTGTATCAATCAGTGTTGCAAGTTTTACTGGTAGCGTTATACCAATCCATGGCGCCTGAGAACCAGCAGGAAATGGAGCATCCTTAGTATTAGCATTTGGTTGTGTGCTGCCGCGATCATATTCAAAACCTGTAACCAAACTGCGTACTGTTTTAATGTCATCAGAATATGGTCCACCAAAATTCCCTGCGCTATTTTTCATCATGAAATAATCAAATAAAATATTTCCTTGAATATCTTTCACAGGATTTCCAGTGGTGTCTTGTAATTTTTTCTCCGGAGATGTTGCCTGATAGATAAATATGCCTTGTTTTATGTCATCGAGGCTTGTTGCGTTTAGTTTTATCGGTCCAAAGTTGAATGGTCCAGCCTGAGCTTTTTGTTGTGCGCTAGAGAGCGTCTGTAATGTTTTTGTTAATTCATCAGAAAGTGGTCCATGTTTTTGCAAGAAAATATCGAGGGCATTTGCCATGACCATATTTTCAGACAATCCTTGTTTGTTGTAAACATTGCCATTTATCAGGCTTGTAATAATCGTATCAGGGGCATCTTTAAATTGATATTGTCCAACGTCTTTGGCTGGGCTGGTACCAAGATAGTTTGCCTGTTGCCCAACTTTAGTGCCAAGAACAACA
The DNA here is from genome assembly GCA_020054235.1 of Candidatus Babeliales bacterium. GTDB lineage: Bacteria > Babelota > Babeliae > Babelales > JACPOV01 > JAGVLQ01. The sequence continues at coordinate 64,881 of JAGVLQ010000017.1, read as the reverse complement.
TAATCATCAATCATTTGATTTTTTTCATCTTTGAGACCGGTTGCTTGTGTTTTGTAAATAAATTGTCCTTTGAGTGTTTGGAATCTATTTGTTGTATCTAATTTAAAGCTACCAACGGTTGGATGTTCTTTTATTTGTAATAGTTGGCGTGCTTGAACTTCACGCTCTTGTTCTGTTGGTTGGACAAGAGATGGGCGCAATGCAGAAATTGCATTTATAGGGATTTTTGGTGTAATAACTTCATATTGAATTGAAGCGCCGGAAGAAATAACCCCAATTGTTTTTTGCGGCGTTTTTTGTACGGTGTATGATTGTGGCGATGGCTCTTGGTCTCCTTCTTTCCAAATGCTCACTTGCAAATTAGTATCATTGAGTTGCATTTTCATATGATACCAAGTGCCAATTTCAAATGCAGGACCATTGGGTTGTTGGCTAAACCAACCTTGACCTTCATGTTCGTACACTTTTAAAGCAACGGGCGCATCTTTGGTTTCTTTATTGAACACGAGTATTTTTGCTAAATGTCCTGCATCAATATTTGCTTTTTTTTCTTTAACAATAGTTGCAACATCAACCGGCTCACCACCAAAGTAAATACCGATATTGAACATATTAAGGGCATAAATTGTTTGGAAACGAATTTCCACCATGTTTGTTTCTTGATCAAGTGGCATGGTTTCTCTTTGATTAAACCAGAATTTATGCATGGTTTCTGAAGTAAGTTTTTTGTCATCTTCAAGTTGCATGGAAAGCGCAGGATAAACAGCAATTTCTTGGCTGAAAAGTTTACGGCCATCATTGTACAGTGGAAAACCTTGTGAAGGATTTAAATTAAGCACACCGGTATTTTTGCCATCGCCCGTTGCAAAGCCATACAAAGCACCAACGTCAGCAAAACGTAAATTATTATAATCTTTATTTTGTTCAAGTTGTGGTGCCAGATTCATGCCAAGATAGAAGGACATTTGATCTTGCGTTCCTTCAAAATAGCTGGTCAAAAAGTTTTGGTAAAAACCAAGTTCACGTTCTTGGTTGGTAATTTGTGCTTGATACTTTTTATTTAATTCTAAAGCCCAGGTATTTTTTGCATTGGTTGAAACAATTTCATTGTTATCAACAAATTTTTTGTAATCATCAAGGAACTGTTTTTGTTCTTGTTTCATTTGCTCCTGTTGCTGATCTTGTTGGAATGCACCACCAATTTGAAACAATTGTGGGCCCACGGTCATGGCAAGCAATGGTATTGCAGCACCATCAGTTGCAATAACTGCTACTACTAATAATACGGTTGTAATGGTTGCGGCAATCGTACGGCGATGCGCTTCAGCTTCTTGCGCCATCGTTTCAAGAAATTTTTCACCAGGCAAGCCAACCGAATCAGCAAGCGCAGCAAGGGTACGCGTTGCAAAAGCAAAGGTGTCAACTAAAACATCAGTCAAAAATGCAACCATATAACCAATGAATTTTACCGCATCAGATAATTGTTGCAAAAATTGTTTGCCAATAAAACTTATGGTAGACCACATAGTAGCAGCAACATCAGCAACCATGGTTTCTATGCCGTCAAGAACATCTGAACCAAGTTGGCTGAAGTTGCCTTTTGCAATATCAATAATTGATTTTGTGACAACGTTGGCGGCAACTGCAGCAGCATCAGCAGTCAATACTACCAAGCCACCAACTACTGCAATTACTGGATCAACCAAATTTGCATAAAAATCAATAAGCAAGGCAGCAGCAGCGGTAAGACCACCTGCAACATCTTCGCCTAATTTTTTATCCACCAAACCAATCACATCTCCAATTGCTTGAGCGCCTATGGTGGAAGCATCTCTTGCGACTACTTCTGTATCATTCATCACTTGTTGTAGATCCTTATTTGCTTTTTGAATATCCACTGCTACTTTTTGTTGGAGCTTGACGGCATCTTGCCATAATTTTTGCGCTTTTTTTGCAGCTTCTTTTGGATCTTTTCCTTCTGTAACTACCGAAACGAGCGCACCAAAAGCGGCCATCGTTTGGCTTAAAACGCCACCTTCATCTTCAGCTGCTTTTAAAGCATCTTCACCAAGGCTTTTAAGATCACCACCAACATTTTTTATATCTTTCCAGGTCGCTTTCCCTGCTTGTTCAACATTTGACCAACTATGTTTTGCTCTATTTTTTACTTTATGCCAATTATTACTCATCCAAGAGCCAATGCCTTGTACAACCACTGGCTCATCGCTCTCTTTTAAAACCTCCTCTGGTGTTTCTGCTTTTTGGGCAAAAGCATCTTCAACCATGGCAAGATCTTCCAAATACAAATGATCATCAGCTTCATAGAGTAAAATATTAGGAATAGGTTTTTTTGTTGTTTGATCAGCAAATGTTTTCATGGTTGTTTCAAGATTTGTTGTATTGAAAAGATTTAATAATTGTGCTTGTAAATTTTTAATCATGGCAAGACACGTAATTTCTTCAACGGCCAAAGGATTTGGCTTATTATCACCATAAATTTCTTTGAGCGGAAATTCATTGGCTCCAGCCATTTGTACAACTTTAGAAAAATCTTGATTTGCAAGATTAGCTAATTTATAAAAAGTAGTATTTTTAAAATCTTGCGCAGCTGAATAGGATTTTAATAAATCAATATTGTTGGTTGTTTTATCATAAAAATCTTTCCAATCAAAAACTTGTTTGATCAAGCGATTACGCATAGCATCGGTCAAAACCATGGTTAGACGAAAATATTCAGATGACAATCGCAAAGCGGTAAAATCTTCATTGTAGTAGGCTACATCAATATTAGGGATGTACATAAAAATACGTGTTTCAACATTATAAATTGAACCAAGCAATGAAGCATCTTTATCAAAATCTTGTGCTACAGTAAATTTGCAATAGTTTTGCCAAAAATTTGATTTTATAATCAGATCAGGTGTAGTGTTAATACTTTTCCAAAAATTAGTATTTATAACATCTTTCCAAGTTGGTGTTTGGATGGTTCCACGAATGGTATTTATATCAGTTTGTGATGGCGGTTGGCTTTGGTCTATTTGTTTTACTACGGCATCCCAGCCGCCAAGTTTGTTTATCAATCCTTGCCAGGATGTTGATTCCAAAATAGTTAAAAAATCGATATTTTTAGTACGCGCTAGCGCAATAGTATGTGCTGCAAGTTCCAACTTAGTGATAAATTCGACATAAAAATAGCAAATCTTAATATGATCTAAGAGTTCACCTTTGACTCCCATAGCACTAAAAGCATTTTGAACTGCATCTTCATTAATTGATTGGGTAGGAAAAGGATTTGGTTTTGTAGGTGTGCTGGAAGTAACAGGGTCAAATAAGGGACTCGCAATTTGTTGCACATTTTGAAACTGTTCTTTTTTTGCATCCAAAGCTTGTTTAGGTGTTACTTTTACTGGTTGATCTGTTTGATCTTGGCTTTGCAAGTTGTGTGGAGCAAAAATCAGGAATATAATTATTTGAATATATATACCAATCTTTTTCATTACTATCCCTATAGGCATCATTTAACCTTTTGCATCTGCGCTTGAAAATCTTTTAACTCTTGATCGGTATACACTAATGCTTCCGGTTTATTAATTTTAAATTCTGCTTGAGCGCCAACCGCCATAAAACCAATACCGTGGAATAATGCAATATATGGATCAAGATTATGCACCGAACCGCTATATAGTTGCAACACAGAGCCATTTTCTTTTTTATCAAGTTCAATAATAACCGTATCTTTTTGGGGGGTTATTTTAAAAACAAAGGTTATTGGATTGCGATCCAATGAATCAACGGTCGTTTTATCGAGCGCAAAATTTATGGCGGCTGTTTTATTTTTTATAATTTGTTCCATCGGTGAAGTAATTTTTTCTTCTTGACCTTTTGTTTTTGGTAAATCTAATAATTGTTGTGCAAAACTTAAGTTAACAGCGCGTGTTTTCGGGTCATCTGTTTTTTCTTGGGTACCATATAAACCTGCTAAGCGATACCACCAAATACGTTCAGGATTACCGGAAATCCAGCGACCACGATTGAACATAATGCCCACAAAAAATGGATAGCTAACATTAACCAGTGTGCATTCAATTTCAATTGAGTAATCAAGTTTTTTGGGAACAAATTCGGTAAAAATAGATTGAATTGCAGGATCATTGTCAAAAATACTGCCCTCTTTAATATTCCATAACAATTCTTTAGGTATGGTTGTCATACCATTTTGCCAAAAGCTATTGGTTTGCGCATTAAATTCCCAATCACCAGTGCCTTTATAGAAATTAAAAATATTATACCAAGGTTGATTGGTGCGTGGTGTGTACATACGAGATAGGGCAAAATAGAGATCCCACATGATTGGATCATTTAGATAACGCTTGATCGGTTGGTCAAGATTTATTGATTGATTTAAGTAAACGATTGCTTCGCGTAAACGAACATTGCTCTGTTGATATTCATCTTGTAGTTTTTTCTGGCTATCTTTGAAGGCGTTGATAATATTAGTCAAAATTTGTTTTTGATCTTGCTGTAGTTGTTCTTGAAATGACTCCCAGTCTTTTGAAATTTTTTGTTGTTTTTGTTGATATGCTTCAAAAACTTTTCGGTCATCATCTTCTATCCACTGCATTGCAAGTTCACCACCCGCCATAACAAGCCCTTGCAAGGCAAAGCTTACCAGTAATTCAACCAATTGCACACGCACGTGCTCAGGTGAAACTAGTTGCGTGCGTTTTGTTAGTTGTTTTTGCACCTCTAAGGTGTCCCAAAAATCAATGATAGATGGCAAGGTTGCTTTGGAGCGACGATGTATAAAAGTATGCAGTTTTTGATAATCATATAAAATATTCTCTTGTTCATATTCGATATATTCCAAAATTTCATTGGCAAGTTTTTGAGCAGTAATTGGTTGAAAATCATAACCAAAAAATTCTTTAATATAATGTGTAATGAATTCATAACCCCTATGAGCAATACCTTGAGCTTTTTGCAACAGGGTTAGGTTATGTGTAATAGCAAGGACATGCTCATTAAAATGCTCAATGCGTTTTTGCAGTGAAAATTGTTTATAAAAGATTTTTTGTGGAACTTGTTTATTTTCATTGTTTAATTCTTCGATTTCTATTTGCAGTTGGGAAAGTTGTTTTTCTAAATCTTTAAGCACTAAGGTTGCAGCAAGATTCAATTGGTAAGGCGAAGCTGAAAGACAATCATAAATCAATGTCTGCATATTTTCGCGCACTGCTAATGGACTATCTAGACCCGTATCACCAAAAATAACATGAGCAATTTCGTGTGCTTTATCAAAAAGAGTTTCTTGGGTTTGGATAAAAGGACAATTGAATATGAATGGTAGAAGAAAATTTTTTTTTATTACGAGAGCTCTTTCAAGAGTGGCCTTTATTGATTTCATTTATGAAAGACCTCCGGTTAAATCATCTGAAGTCGGTCCTTCTTGGTCACCACCTTGTTGTGTTTGATCAGTTGGCGAAATAACTGGTTGTTCTTCTGCCGGCTTTTCCCATCCAATAATTTTTTGCAGTGATGCAAGATAGGTCTGACAGGTGTCACAAGCACCAGCTAAATCAGTACCTGGTAATGAAATTCCTGCTTTTTGTGCTGATTTTAAAACGATGCAAGAAAGACAGGGATCAAGAATCAATTCATCTTTTAATTGTGGAGAATAAATGGCTGTAAAATCACCAAGACACGCGCGCAACATCATCATCACGCCATCATATGAATTAAGCCAATCAGGTTGTGGTAGCACTTCTTGGGTGTACATATTTTGGAGTGTGGGAATATTTACATATAACGAAACCGCATCAGATAGGTTTGGGGTAACTTGACCTTGTGCATTTTTAAAATAGGCGGGTGGTTGATTACTAATAACATTACCCCATTTATTTTTAATACCTTGGGGATTTTTTGCATCTTCAACTAATTTTTTGGGCCATGGTACATTTTCAGATTTTTTAGGTAAATCTTTTGCCAGACGTGGAATAATTTTCATGCCTCTAAAGGTTGCTTCATCATAAAAAAAGAGTGGCGGGTTAATGGTTTTTATTTCTCTGAGTGCTTTTACTTTAGCGCCAGCATCAGTATTTTTAAGCTGTTTTTGAACATTTTTAAAGTGACTTGAATGAGTATTAATAACTTTTTGTACGTCTTTTGCATACTGCACAAATTTTGAGCCATAGATCGGATCTTGTTGTTCAAGGGTTGCTGTATAGCTTTTGAAAAAATTCAAATATCTGCCAAAAATATCTAAATATTTTTCACGCCGATCTTTGTAATAAGTTTGTACATTTTGATCAGCAAAAAGCATTTCTTCTTGTTTTTCTAACATTAAATTAAGATCAGCACCATAATCATTTTTCATAATCATTTTGCCTGCTTTACTTGCAATGTGTTCTGGTAAATTAGGAAAACGCATCAAAATTGCTTTATTTGATTGTGCTTCAATAATGCTAAATAGATGATTGATAATCATTGTTTTTTTGTTTAATGCTTGGGTAGTTTGATTAATCAAATGTTCTTCTACGGTCGAAACATGTGTCATATTAAAGGTGACATAGATGCTCATTAAGTATTGATAAATTTCATGCAAAATCAGTAAATGAATTTTGCTGAAATACACCAAAAAATGTTGGTTATCTTCATCAATGCTATCTAAAAAGTTATCAAGAAGTCCTCCTAAGTTGCCAGCACCGGCAAATAAGGTAGAACCACTGGGGTGGTTTTTTCCTGTGCCAGTTCTAATATTACTTACTTGGGTACGATTTGAACCAACACGTGCAGCTAAAGGAATATTGTACTTATTATCTTCACTGACTAAAATTGCATTGCCGGTTTCTGGATTTTGATGTGGATTTAAAATTTCACATGAATTATACTGTCCTCCAACTGGTGGCGGAGTACATGAATCTTGGTGCAATTTTAAATCAGCATATATATAAGAAGTTATGAAGAATAGTATGAATGAAAAAACATACTTTGGGCATTGCATTAATCCTGTCTCCTTTATTACCAAAGCTTACATAATTTGAAAAATAGTCAGAAGAATTTGAACAAGGCAATACTTTTGTTTTTTTTTGAATTTTACCTTATGAATAAAAAGTTTTATATTTAATTTGAGTTCATATGGTTCGAAACGTCTGGTTTTGCAAACTACACCGGGCTCTTCATCACATAAGGACATTTCAATTCTGTCGGATAAGTAAAGTAAATTCGTAATTATTTTCTAAAAAAAGGCTTCCTATGAATCGTATAAAAACTGCAGTGCAAGTATTATTAATTGGTATCGGTTGTTACTTTATCTACAATACCTATCATTATTTTTTTGATGCAACGCCACCGGAATTATTTTTGCAAGGTATTGATACTGAATGTTATTATGCAAATAACGTTGATTGTATTATAAGGGGAAGTGACAAATACAAAATAAGTGATCTTTCAGTTTGGCTTGATGGAAAAATTTTAATTAATAAATTCAAAATTTCTTCACGTTCTTTTGAGCATCCTTTTTCAATTCCTACCAAAAATCTTTCAAATGGTTCTCATACGTTAAAACTTGAAGTATCCAATGGGACCTATTTGCAATTAAAAACAGTCCTTGAAAAAGAATTTGTAGTGGATAATGACCCTTTACATGGCTCATTTTTAAAGTCTGAAGCCGGTTACAAAGTATTTCAGGGGCGCACCTTGCATATGCAATTTCAAGTTAATAAAAAAATTAAACAAGCAAAAATCAATGCTTTTGATAATACCTATATTTGTTTTCCTGAAGCAAAAAATTCAAATATTTATGAATGTTTTATTCCTATTGCTTGTGAGGAAAATCCTAATGAATATTTACTCACCGCAGAAATGCAAGATCTTGTTGGCAATAAATTAAAGCTTGATACTAAATTTCAAGTTGTTGCCTTCCCATTCAAAAAACATCTACTCAAAGTTGATGCAGAAAAAATTAAAAAAGAAAAAGAGCTTGGTTTGAGCCATGAAGAGCTTGAGCGTGAACTAGAAATCCTCGTGCAAAAATCTCCCCAGGAGAAATTATGGCATGGTATTTTTGTTGCTCCCATCGAAATTCAGAGTATTTCAACAGAATATGGTACAATTCGCACCACGCAAGAAAAAGGACGCTATATTCATAAAGCGGTTGATGTACTTAATACTCCAAAAAGTGTTGTGTGGGCCCCGCAAGATGGTATCGTTGTAATTAAAAATCGCTACGACCAAAGTGGCAATACCGTGGTTTTGGATCATGGGTATGGTATTTTTTCTATGTTTTATCACCTTGATGAATTTGCAGAAAAAATACAGGTTGGTCAGTTAGTCAAACGCGGCAATCCCCTTGGAACACTAGGTAAAACTGGCTATGCGAGTGGTTATCATTTACATTGGGAAATGAGAATTAATAATGTAGCAATTGATCCTTTGCAGTGGACAAACCAGTATTTTTAAGAAAAGGTTAGGGTATAAAGTATGTATTTTATACCACAAAAATTATGGCTGTTTCAGTATGCGGGTTTTTTTTCAGCACCCAAGCGCTATTTTGCTTCCTTTATGTTAATGATGGTTTTAATTTTTTTTTGGTATTTTTTATGTTTTACTACCTTAGTGCGCTTTCAGAACTTTTACCAACAAATGCTTTCCGAACAAAGAAATAAGCTTCAAGTGTATGAAGCTTTAAAAAAGGAATATAACGAACGTCAGCAGAAAATAATTAGTCATCAACAAAATCTTGCAATATTGTATAATCACCAAAAAACCTTTGAAGATAGAATAGCCATATTATTTAATGTTCTGCATCAAAATAATTTAACCTTACAAAATTATTCGCCCGCACCGCTTGTACAGAAAAAGAACTATAGCAAAACAGCTGTTTTTTTTGTTACTGATGGTAGTTTTGAAGATATTATGCAATTTTTAAATGATCTTTCAAAAGCCACGTTGTTAAGTGTCATACAAATAATAAGTATCCAAAAATTGCAAAAAAATGTTCTTCGGTTTTCCGGTGCATTAAAGGTATATTCATTGCATGAGAAAATCTATGAATAAATTAATTTTTTTATTGTTTTTTTGGGGCATAACGCTTTATGCTAGGCGCAATCCTTTTTGTTTTGATATGAATGAAGATATTATTACCTTGGAAAGCGCAAATCAAAGCGAAAAAAAATCTGAAGAAGTTTTTGATAATGATTGGATTATAAAAGCCATAACCGATGATGTTGTTATCCTTCAAGATAAAGAAGGAAATATACGCGAAGTTAAAAAAGTAATTAATAAATAATAAACCCTTCAACTTAGAAAAAGCTGAAGGGTTAGGGGGGTGAACAATACTGTTTGATTGTATTGTTCGTTTAGGGACACTGTTAAAACTTTTATCAAGGATGATCCTAACAATGAACCAATAGTGTGTCAAGAAAAAAAAGTACATGAAAAATTAACAAAGCTCTCTTAAATTTTTTATGAAGGTAATTAAATGTATTTATTAATGGTGTAGAAAATTTTTTTATGATGAAACGAATTTTTTTATTATTTTTTATCATTCCTTTTTTTCTTCATGGTTCCTACAATAAACGAGTTAAAAAAAGACAACAGGCATCAACTAATACAAGAAATAAAAAACGAACTATTTCTACCAAATATATACTTTACGTTAGTGGTGTAGAATGCAAATTATGTGCTCAGGCCGTTGTGGAATTATTAGAAAAAATTGAAGGGGTTGAGCACGTTGCTCTTAATATGGTTGGTCTGGATTATACTAATAGCTATTTTCATTTTTTCTGGACAAAAAAAAATGAAAATATTCCATTGATAACACTGAGGCGTAATATTGAAAAAGAAGGCTTTGAGCTAATAAGTATAGAAGGTAAATTTTATGGTAGTTTTGAACGAGCTTCAAATACTATATGCTGGAATTTAGAACCCGGCTTAAGAGTGCCATTAGAAAATTATTCATTAAAATTACATGAAAATAAGATAATGGCACTCAATGGAAAAATAGTACAAGATATAGAAAAAAAAGAGTTTAAAGCTTCTTTATTATGAGAAAATATAGGAAGGATGGCAATTATTAAAACAGTTGTTTTTGATTTATATGGTGTTTTATTTTTTTTAAAATCCTCACTTATTTTACGAAAAATAGGTGTTTTTAATACGCTTAAATTTTTAAGTAGGTATGGCATAACTCCTTATAGAATGTATTATGTTATTCTTGATAAAATGCGCTTAGAAATGCCAGGTGAATTTCAAGAAAAGATTGCTTATCGTGGTATTTTTTTACCGTATTCTTTTTGCGAATGGCAACGCGGAAAGTTATTAGGTAAAGAGGTTTTTGATAAAATTATAACATTTATTTATACCTTGAATGATCAAAAATATTTTAAGCATTCCGATGATGCAGCACTTATACAAGGTTTTTTTACGCAAGCTTTTGACAGTAAAGGTAGAGTATCTGCGATGTATGTTAATAAAAAATTACTTAATTTTATTCATACGCTAAAAAATAATAGTCGCTATAATGTTCTAATGCTTACTAATATTGATCATGAGCTTCTTGCTCTTTTACAAAACGCTCATCAGAATGTATTTGATCTTTTTGATGATGTGATTGCTTCATGTAAAATAGAATTGGTTAAGCCTCAGCAAGAAATTTTTAACTATCTTTTGCAAGAGCATAATTTAAATGCACAAGAGACTATTTTTTTTGATGATCAACAAGAAAATATTGATGCTGCAAAAAAAGTTGGTATTGAAGCAGTTTTATATAAGAAGGGGATGGATCTAAATTCCCTTTTGCGTAAAACTTCAAATTAGTTCATGAGCGATAAAATGCATCCATTGTTGATGAATTTCATACTGTGCCTCTTTTGAAAGTTGGTCAAATAGTTTTGCTTTTTCTTTAAGCGGCATTGACCAGATTGATTCTTTTGTTTGATTTTTAAGATGGCCTATTTTGAGGCCAAAATAGAGATGTAAATTGAGCATCATCTCATAAGGGCTTTTAGATTCATATAATTGAGCAGGTTTAAATTCTGCCTGTTTATCAAATACTATCTGTATAATACCGTAAGGATACTGATGCGATTCCCTACCAATATTTGTTAAAATTTGTTTTTTCTGTGCAAAGGATAATTTGTTTAAATTTTTTGGTGCTTGCTCATCGGCGCCATCATAATAGTCACCTATATAATTTGAAATTCGTGAAGCACAAATTCCATAGTTTGTACTGCGGAGCCAAGCCGCTTTTGAAGTTAAAAGAAGATAATTGTGCAAAAGAATATGTTCTCGTGTTTTTATTGGTTCGTTTGGTTGGATTTTACTCTGTAGGGTAATTAATAGGAACGTAAAAAAAATATGTTTTTGTTTAAGCATAAATTTCCTCCATGAAGATCATTTCTTGTTCATTATAGTATTAGATCATCAAAGAGAAAAGAGGGGAGTGAAACTCCCCTACTCGCTGACTATTTAAGCATATCTTTCAAGTTCCCAATCAGTTACTGCTATCTCAAACTCGCGAAGTTCTTTTTTCTTTTCATTAAGATAACGGTAAAATAATTGTTCGCCCAGTAGTTCTTTCATAAATTCACTTGATTGAAAGCAATTGATAGCTTCTCTTAGCGACCCTGGTAGGGTAGCGATATTTTTTTCTAGTAATGTGGCAGAATCAAGTTGATAAAGATTTTCTGCGGTAATATCCAATGATAGTTTTTTTTCAATACCATCTAAGCCTGCTTGTAATAGCGCTGCAATTGTTAGATAAGGATTACAAAGTGGATCTGGGCAACGAATTTCTGCACGTGCTGCATTTGCTTCGTCGGGATTTATTTGTGGAATACGAATTAGCGCACTTCGGTTTTTAGTTCCACAACAAACATAAATTGGGGCTTCAAAACCAGCTACTAAACGTTTGTAAGAATTTACACTTGGGTTAAAAATAAGTGCCATTTCTCGTGTATGTGCAAGAATGCCTGCAATAAAAGAACGAGCAATTGGGGATAAATAGATTTCATTATCTGCTTGATAAAACAGATTTTGATTGGTTTGTTTGTCAACTAAACTAAAATGCATGTGCATACCACTTCCGTTTTGACCAAAAAGTGGTTTTGGCATAAATGAAATTTTTAAATTATACAAGGCTCCGAGCATTTTGAGGCTGTGTTTTGCAACTGCCAGCTTATCAGCTATTTTCAAAGCAGTATCGTGATATAAGACTATTTCATATTGTCCAGGTGCAACTTCATGGTGAATTTTTTGAGGGTCAATGTCAAGTGCATACAAGCAATTGAGTACTTGAGCTTGAATATTTGGAGCATTGCAGCTCTGAGGTGAGTCAATATATCCAATTGAATCGCAAGGAACCAGGTTTCCTTTGGTATCATTTTGGTTGTTAAATACATAAAACTCTAGTTCTGGGCCTACCAAAAATGAATACCCCAGAGTAGAGGCCTTTTCAATGGTTTTTCGTAATACGTAGCGAGGATCGATTTCGCAGGGTTCTTCGCAATTTACATGCATATTGCAGATAATACTTGCCATTTTTGTTTCATTATTAGTCCATGGAAGAAAACGTACTGAATCAAGATCAGGCATTAAGAGCATATCACTTTCTGTAATATGTTTACAGCCAACAATAGATGAACCATCACAAAATATTCCACGCTTTAAATCAGTTTCTAAAAATTGAATTGGCCGTATAATAGATTTGTTGTTGCCAAGCATATCGGTGAAAGTAAATTCAACAAAACGCGTTTTTTGATTACGAATCGTTCTTATCCTATCTTCAGATTCAGCGTGAAGAGCATAGCCAATAATCAGAAAAGAAAAACCAATAAAAAACTTCTTCATTATTTATATCCTTTATTTAGAAAATGTATTTGGTCTATGCGATGTAATGTATGAAAATAGGCAATAAAGTCAAGAGGTTTTAAGGTTAATAAATTTCTTCAATAAGTTGATTAATATCTTTAGTAGAAACTTTTGGGCTCATTGCTTGATAAAATTTCTCATCATAATCACGTGTTTGAACCACGACGGGCATAGTAACTGCATGGCCTAATAATAACGCTTGCTTTTTACTATCAAGTGAGGCAAGAATTGTGCGCAAATTGGTAGCACCAGAAACCCCATTCAAAACTGCTGCAATATCTTTTTCATCATTTAATTGTGCAACAATTTTGGTACCAATTTGAGAAATAATTTCTTCATCAATACCCGAAGGACGTTGATCTACTACTAATAATGAAACATAATATTTGCGCATTTCACGAGCAATAATGCCAAAGATTGTTTGTTTTGCTGCGTGTGGATTTAAAAATTTATGTGCTTCTTCTATTGTGATCATAAGTTTACGCGGCTCATCTTCTTTTTTATGAGAGCCCAAAAAAATCTCAGTTTTATTAACATATTCATGATGGATGCGTCGCGTTATAATATTGGCAATAAGTAAATAACAAAAGGTAGATGTATAGTTACCAAATTCAACAATTATTGAAATACCTTTATCAATATATTCCATCATTTGATCAATAACTGAAAAATTTTTGTATGCTCCGCCTGAACTTGGTTTTAAAAAAGGCAGACGTTCAATACGCTTTAATTTTCGATATAATGCGGCAATTGATTCAGGATGAGCCCCTAGCTCTAGAGCAAATTCTTTTAGGTTTTCACCTTGGCTTAAAAGGACTGAAAGCCACTCATGTTTGTAGCGGGCTGCAATTAAATATGCAGCCTCAACAGCAGTAGAATGTAGATTAAGTTCGTCTTGCAATGACATAATATCTTCAACGGCAATTACTTGATAAGGCAAAACAATTTCAACATCTGGAGAACCGCCGCGTCGGCGCGTAGAGTCAGGATCGAGTGAAAAAATTGCAACTTTATCATTGAACAAAGTTTTTAATCCTTTGACGAATGATTTATCGCCACCTTCTTTACGCGCTTGTAAACCATATTCACTATGCATATCAAAAATCAAATTGATAGCTTTTTCATTTTTAATGAGCCCTGCTAATACCACTCTTGTTAAGAATGTTTTTCCTGTTCCTGTTTTGCCGAAAATGCCATTGCTGCGTTCGGTTAACCGTTCAAGATCTAGGCATACTGGTGTTTCCATATCAAGTGGTTGACCAATGTTAAAAAATTTTTTTGTTGGTTCTTTTTCGTCGCCAAAAATTAAGGCGACATCTTTTTTGCTGGCTTCAAAAACTTCGCAAAAATGTGCCGGAATTGTTTTGACAGGCATAATTTGCTGTTGTTTATTGACCATAAGCATAGGTTTTAAACGTGCTGTAGCATAGATATCTTTTTTTTGTAAAATACGAGAAAGAAGTTTTTCTTGTGCTGTTGGTGGAAACAGTAATATATCAGGATGGGTAACTTCCAAAGAAAGATCGGTAATCAAGGAGAAATAGGTATAATTTTTGCTGATAACAGAAACAAACTTTCCAGTTTTAATTTGTTCAATGTCAGCTTGAGGATTAATGCGAAACAAAAATCCATCAGTAAGTGAGCCAGAAAGAATATGTCCTAAAAATTTCACGAGTTTTCTTTATTTTATTGATCAACTAACAATAAGACCGAATCTCTTTGGACTTCTAAGATACCGCCAGGCTTAGTAAAAGTTTCTTGTTTGCCATTTGTCAAGCAGATGGTAATTGGTTGGTGAGGCGAAATTGAGAAAATAGTTGGTGCATGATTTGGTTGAATGACAAAATTCCCAGCAGAAGTATTAATTTCTATCCAGGCAATATGCATAATCTTTTTTTCTTCAGGTGTTAAAATTGTAAGATTCATAGGATTATGATTCTTTTAATTGTTTAGCTTTTTCTTCTACCTGTTTTAACGTGCCAACCATATAAAATGCTTGTTCGGGCAAATGATCATAATGTCCATCAATAATTTTTTCAAAATCCTGGATGGTAGTTTCTAAGGGTACATAAACACCATGAATACCCGTAAAGGTTTCAGCAACAAACATAGGTTGCGTTAAAAATTTCTGAATTTTTTTAGCCCTATGCACGATAATTTTATCATCTTCAGAAAGTTCATCCATTCCTAAAATTGCTATGATATCTTGTAAATCTTTATAACGTTGCAGGATTTGTTGTACGCGACGTGCAACGTGGTAATGTTTTTGCCCAACAATATGAGGATCAAGAGCTTTTGAATTTGATTGCAAAGGATCTACGGCAGGGTATAAACCAAGTTCGACTAATTTTCTAGAAAGCACGGTGCTTGCATCTAAGTGCATAAAAGTTGTTGCTGGAGCAGGATCAGTAATATCATCAGCAGGAACATAGACTGCTTGAATAGAAGTAATAGCACCATTTATTGTGTTTGTTATGCGTTCTTGAAATGCCCCCATTTCAGAAGCAAGAGTAGGTTGATAGCCTACTGCAGAAGGTAAACGACCAAGAAGAGCAGAAACTTCAGATCCAGCTTGAACCAAGCGGAAAATGTTATCCACAAACAACAATACATCTTTTTTTTCTTTATCGCGGAAATATTCTGCCATAGTCAAACCAGCAAGCCCTACGCGAAACCGCGCACCGGGCATTTCACCCATTTGACCAAAAACAAGTGCTGTTTTATCGATAACTTTCGATTCATTCATTTCAAGCCATAATTCATTTCCTTCACGTGTACGCTCACCAATGCCAGTAAAAATGGAAACGCCACCATGCTCCATGGCTATGTTGCGAATAAGCTCCATAACAATTACGGTTTTTCCAACACCAGCACCACCAAACAAACCAATTTTCGAGCCTTTCATATAAGGACATAAAAGATCGATTACCTTGATGCCAGTTTCTTGAATTTCTGCAGCAATTTTTTGATCGACCAAAGGAGGTGGATCGCGATGAATTGGCCATTTTTCTTTGGTATCAACTGGTCCAAGGTTATCTATAGTTTCACCAAGAGTATTAAAAATACGTCCTAATACTTTGGGTCCGACCGGAACTTTTATCGGCTCTTTTGTGTCAATGACCATAAGACCACGGCTAATACCATCAACACTTTCCAGGGCAATGCAGCGTACAATTCCATCACCCATTTGCTGGGCAACTTCAAGACTTGCTTGCCGTTCTTTGCCATTTTCAGGAATAAGAACTTTTAATTCGTTTAAAATATGAGGAGTATTCTCTTGGGTAAATTGAACATCAATAATGGTATTGGCAACACGTAGTACCGTACCGGCACCTTGATTTTTATCTTGATTATTGCTCATATGATACCTTCAGTCATAAAATCTTTATAACTTTAAAGTAGTCCATTGATTGGGTATTGTAAAGTCTTGGTAATAATATTTGTATTTTTTTTAGATTATCAAAAATATGCTTAGTTACAAAGTTCTTTAAATACCTTTACAATAAAAGAACCATTTTAAAATTTTATGAGAAAAAACCTATGAAAAAGCCAAAACTACTTATTGCGACCCATAATAAAGGTAAATTAGAACGGTTTAAAAACTATTTTACAGATCTTGAATATGAAATTCTTTCTTTAGAGGATCTTGCTATTACCTATGATGTAGAAGAGACGGGTACTACTTATGAGGAGAATGTTACAAAAAAAGCACAAACTTATGCCAAGATGGCTGGACTCTTAACGCTTGCCGATGATGGTGGTCTTGAGGTAGATGCATTGGGTGGCCAACCGGGTGTTTACTCGTCTCGTTACGCAGGAGAAAATAAAACTGATGCGCAGAAGGTGGCATTTCTTTTAGATAAACTTATAAATATTCCTTTAGAAAAACGACAAGCAAAATTTGTTGTTTTTTTGGCTTTAGCGCACCCAGATGGCAAGATTGAACTTTTCAAAGGTCAATTAGAGGGGCATATTACTCAACAGCCGCGAGGTGTACCACGAAAGCAATTACCATACCGACAAATATTTGTTCCTGAAGGATATAACTATACTCTTGATGAACTAGACGATTATGGAATTTCATATATATCACATCGTCAAAAAGCAGTTGAAGATGTTAAAAAATATCTAAAGGGGATATAACAAACTGCAAAAATTTTTATAAATCAAAAGATCTTGTTGCTTTCAATGGATTTTTTTTCAGATAAGTATCAAGATCTTCAAATGTTAATAAACCTTCTTTTGCTCCCGCATAGTTAATTACTGAGGCTGCATTGCAAACACCATATTTAAGTGCTTGCTCAATTGAAAAGTTTTGTAGTAATGATGCAACAAAGGTTGAGCCGAAAGCATCGCCAGCACCTACGGTACTAACAACTTTTGTTGCCCGGCTTTCTTGAAAATAAATATTTTTTTTATCACTGAGGTAAACGCCTTCAGCACCATTAGTAACAACAACTATACTGGGCCCAGAATCATGCACAAGTTTGAAAAAAGCATGAAGATCGCAACGTTTATTTTTATGCATGAGCGGCTTTTGTAGTAATTGTGGCAATGTAGTGTCGGAAGAATTTTTTAATGGAGCATATTCTTTTTTGTCTGATACTAAAGAATGCATCAGTTGTGCAGCTTCAGTTGCATTGCACAAAAAAATAGAAATATAGGGCAGAGCAGCTTTTAATTTTTCGGCACCTGTAGCAAGCTGGCTTTTGCCAGGATTTGTTACTACGATAACACCTTTTTCTTGGGCTGTTTTTGCCAGCATTTTTAAACAGCTAGATGATTGACCACTTAATGAAGTTATATACAAAAGATCAAAATTATTAAGGTGTGCTAAAGGCAATTCAGTTTCTTTTAAAAATGCATTTGCGCCGCGATATGCAAGAATAGGACGATTGCCGATAGGTGATGGTAAAATAAACGAACGGCCTGTTTGGTGTTCTTGCGTTGTTTGTACAAGATTCAAATCAATTCCTAATGGGTTTAGCGTTTGAATAATTTCTTTGCCTTGTTGATCATCACCGATTTGAAAAAATGATGCTACCTCAAATCCAAGTTTTTTAAATGATGCAGCGCTATTAGTTGCGCCACCGCCGGTTGTATACAACAAATTTGTAACTTCAATTTTGCATCCTTCTGCAATCAGAAGATATGAGCAAGTTTGAGATAAAGAGTTGTCCCCAAGCAATTTTGCCTGGGGACTTTGGTACTCGATAAAAATGTCTTGTGTTGCACTGCCTATAGTAAGTACTTTCTTCATAGTCTGTTTTTATATTTCTTTTCTGGTGTTTTCATAAGTACATGTTCTATAACTTCATCCGCATGATTTACCCATATAATATCTATGTCTTTTGCAATTTCTTCAAGTCCTGTGAAATCGGATTTGTTTTTTAGGGGGAAAATTACATGTGAAATTTTGTTTCGTTTTGCTGCTAATATTTTTTCCTTCACACCACCTATTGGCATAACTTCACCATGTAAATTTAATTCACCAGTCATAGCATATTGAGCATTAATTGGTCGTCCTGTAAGTGCAGATAAAATTGAAGTTAGCATGGTAATACCTGCAGAAGGGCCATCTTTTGGTATGCCACCTGCTGGAACGTGAATATGTAAATCATAGTGCGTAAACATTTTACTTGAAATACCAAATTCTTTTGAATGTGCTCGGGCATAACTTACAGCTGCTTGAGCAGATTCTTTCATTACATTACCAAGATGACCTGTTAATAATAATTTGCCACGGCCGGGCATAACGACGGCTTCAATTTTGAGCATGTCACCGCCATATGCAGTCCATGCAAGCCCATTAGTAACGCCGATTTGATTTTCCATGTTAGCTTCATCTTGAGCAAATTTTCGTGGACCTAAAAATTCATCGAGATTTTTTGGATTAAATGCCAATAACTTATCTTGTTCAACAATTGCACGTGCAGCTTTTGAGCAGAGAGTGCGAAGGTTACGATCTAGTTGTCGTAAACCAGATTCTCTTGTATAGCTTATAATAAGTTCTTTCAGTACTTCATCATTAAAGTTAATTGGATGCTTTTCAAGTCCGGCGTCAGAAATAGCGCGCTTAGTTAGATATTGGTTTGCAATACTGAGCTTTTCTTCTAGGGTATAACCTGAGAGTTGAATAATTTCCATACGATCGCGCAATGGCTCAGAAATTGTCTCTAATGAATTTGCTGTTGCAATAAAAAGAACTTTTGATAAGTCAAAGGGTACGCCAAGATAGTTATCATAAAAAGTTGAGTTTTGTTGAGGATCTAAAACTTCAAGTAATGCAGCTGATGGGTCACCACGAAAATCAGCGCCAATTTTATCAAGCTCATCTATGATAATAACCGGGTTACAAGATTTTACTTTTCTGAATCCTTGAATAAAGCGTCCAGGCATGGCACCAACATAGGTACGACGATGGCCACGAATTTCTGCCTCATCTTTTACACCGCCCAATGATACACGGAAACATTCTCTTCCTAAGCATTTTGCGATTGACTGTCCTAAAGAAGTTTTACCAACTCCTGGAGGACCAGCAAAACAGATTATAGGCGTTGTACCATTTTGTTTAAGGTTTTTTACCGAAATAAAGTCAAGAATGCGTTCCTTGATTTCTTTGAGCCCATAATGATCTTCATCTAATATTTGTTTTGCATGTTTAATATCAAGATTATCTTCAGTTTCTTTCTTCCATGGTAAGGCAAACATCCAGTCTAGATAGTTTCGTATAACAGCTGCTTCCATGGAATCTGCAGCAGTGCGTTCTAATCGATTGATCTGGCGCGTAATTTCTTTATAGGCTTCTTCTGGCATGGGAATTGTTTCAAGTTTATCACGCATAACTTCGATATCTTCAAGTTCATCTTCGCCAAGCTCTTTTTTAATGGCTTTCAATTGTTCGCGCAAATAATATTCTTTTTGTGATTTATTCATAGATTCGCGTGCATTATTTTTTACGCGTTCTTGAATTTCAACAACTTCAAGTTCACGGGATAGTAAAATATACAATCCCTCAAGAAATTCAAAAATTGTTTGTGATTCTAACAATTCTTGCGCTTCTCCAACGCTAATATTCAAATGGGAAAGAATAAAATCACCAATTTTTTGTGGATCATGCATTTTAGAAAGAATAGAGCAAAAATCTGGGCTAAATGATTGACCATTTGCATCCATTTTTTCAACTAATTGTTTAATATTTTTAACTTGAGCTTCTATTTCAGGATCATTGCTCATTATTTCGGTAATAATTGGTTTTACTGTTGCAACGAGCATGTTATCTTGGGTAATAATATTATTTGCTTGTGCTTTACATAATCCCTGAACAAGTATTTTTATACCACCCTCTGGGATTTTTATTAATCTCATAATGGTAGCTACCGTTCCTATTTGATATAAGTCTTGTGTTCCTATAGCGCCTTGATAATCGTCCATTTCCTTTTTTGATGCGAGCAATAAAATTAATTTGGATTCATCTAAACTTTTCTGAATACCTGCAATGATACGTTCATCAAGTACAAGCAATGGAACAATCATTTGTGGAAATACCACGACGTCCATAGTAGGAACTATCGGAAGTATATCCGGCACAATTTCATGAATATTTTTGTTTGACATATTGTTCATTGCACTCCCCCTTATTGTTTTTTGAAAGAAACACCGTATAATCAACCATGCAAGTATTAACCGGTGCCTTACAGTCCCCTCAGTTGTAAGTGTAAAGTATGCATTCTTTTAAAGACAATAATTCTAAGGTAATACTTTAAGAATAGTTGAATTTAACAACAAAGTTTCGTGGGGATTCCAAGAGGGATATGTGAGTTTACAGTCTTTGCGATTACATGCTATAAAAAAAACCTATAACCAAGCTGATAAAATCAATACTATTTTTTCTAACGTTAGTTTTTTATTTCAAAAAGGAACAAGCTATGCCATAACTGGTTCTTCAGGTGCAGGAAAATCTACCTTATTGCATATTCTAGCGGGATTAGATTATCCAACCAGTGGTACCGTTTATTTTAATGATGAAGATTATACAAAACTAGCATTGGCACAAAAAGAATATTATAGTAACCATTTTTTTGGCTTTATGTTTCAAAATCCTTATCTTATTAATGAACTTACGGTTTTGGAAAATGTTATGGTAAAAGGACTTATAACCGGTATGGCCTATAAAGAATGTGTTCGTTTTGCCTATACACTTCTTGAAGAAATAGGTATTGAGGATAAAGCGCATAATTTACCAGCAACATTATCAGGTGGTCAACAACAAAGGGTTGCCTTAGCGCGAGCGCTATTAGGGAAACCAGATTTTTTATGTGCTGATGAGCCAACGGGCAACCTTGATAAAACAACAGGGTTACAAATTTTTAAATTGCTGAAATATTATCAAGAACAATGGGGTATGGGCATAATCATGAGTACTCATGACCAAACAGTTTTTGAACAAATGGATGTAATTTTGAAATTGGAAGATTGTTCTTTGAAAGTGGAAAGAAATTTTTGTTTAACAAGGCAACAAGAATAGAAAGTATTTATAATAAAAGGATTTAAGTGTGCTTACTAAAAATTTAATTATGCAAAAAACAGCAGAAGTTGCAGGCTCAACGATGCTTAGTCGTCTTCTTGGTTTAGTACGTGAAGTATTAATGGCCAATTATCTTGGTGTAGGAGCGATAGCCGATGCTTTTGTAACAGCCTTTAAAATTCCTAATTCTTTGCGCAAAATTTTTGCAGAAGGCGCTTTAAGTGTTGCTTTTATTCCTTCATTTGTTGCGATAGCAAAAAATGAAGGAAAAGATGGAATCAATCGTCTCATGACGTTAGCTTTGTTGTTGTTTGAAGGATTTTTATTAATTCTTTGTCTTTTAATTATTTGGAAAGCTGAATGGGTAATTAGGATTATTGTTCCTGGGTGGTTTCAAATGGATACTGTTGCTCCCGATTCAATAACAGGTTTTACTTATTTTGACGTCATTATTACTAGCATACATAATTTTTTTTCTGGAGGTCAGCCTTTAGAGCAAGTTGCATATTCAGTTAATTTTTTGCGTATTTTAATGAGTTTTATTCTTTTTCTTTCAACAAGTGCCTTACTGGCTGGTGCGTTGCAAGCAGTTAATCATTTTTTTATTCCGGCCTTTTCCCCTGTTCTTCTTAATTTAATTTTTATTCTAGGTCTTGTTGTTTGTATTAGCGCAAAACTGTCACCAACTATTCTCTGTGGATTTATAATGGTTGGAGGTTTCTTACAGTTTATTCTTCACATATATGTATATTGGAAATTAGGTTTTGCTTTTGAAAAACCGACGCAAAAAACATGGAACTATTTTAAACAGGTATGGAAAAAATTTTTGCCGTGTCTTTTTTCTATGAGTGTTATGGAGATTTATCTTTTTATTGATACGAGTTTAGGTTCTTATTTGCCAACCGGTTCTATTGCTTTAATTTATTATGCTAACCGTTTTATGCAAATTCCATTAGGAGTTTTTGCCACTGCATTTTCTACCATTTTATTGCCCCATTTTTCGCGCGTAGCTACTTATGCACCCAAACGATTAGGTTTTTATTTACTTGAGTCTGCAAAACTTATTTTTTGGATTATTATACCCTTTACCGTGTTAATGGCGTTTGTTTCAGATAAAATCTTTTTAACACTTTTTCTTTCTAAAAAATTTACGATGGCTTCCGTTGACCAAGCAAGCATTGTATTAGTAGCCTTTTTATATGGACTCTTTTTCTTTTCAATAAATAAAATTTTGCTCAATATTTACTATGCATTGCATGATACCAAAACGCCTATGTATATTTCCATTGTAAGTACATTCATTAATTTTATTTTAAGTTATACCTTAATGATTCCCTATGGTGCCTATGGCCTGGCGCTTGCAACAACCTTAACGGGCGTAATTCAAACGATATTATTTGTATTTTTTTTACACTACTATTTTAAATTTACCTTTTATATTGATAATTTTATGAATTTTGCCTGGCGTTATGGTTTGCAACTTGCAGTATTTTTATTTTCGTTTTTTAGTTTTTACAATAATATTTTTAATCTTATTTCAAAAACAACCATGGCCACGTTTTTTCTCACGAAAATAGGTTTTTGGGTATGGTTTGTGCCATTTGCAGGAATGTTTTTTTATGCGATGCTGAAAACAAGAAAATTATTTGGCATTAAACTTTATTTTTTAGATTAATGGAACAAATTTATGCTTAAAGAATATTCTGCAGGATTAGTACTTTTTTTCCAGCAAGAAACTCAACGCGAATATCTCATATTGCATTACACTGCTGGTCATTGGGATTTCCCTAAAGGGCATATTGAAGAAGGTGAAAATAAACAGCAAGCAGCTTTGCGCGAACTCAAAGAAGAAACAGGATTGCAAGCCACTATTCTTGATGGCTTTGAATATTCTTTTTCTTATTGGCACCATTTTCCTAAAACACAAGAATTAGCGCACAAAACAGTCTATTTTTTTACGGCCCAAGCTTTATCTAAGGAAGTTATCTTATCGCATGAGCATATTGGATTTGCGTGGCTTTCATTACAAAAAGCTTATGAAAAACTCACGTATGATAATGCTCGAGAATTGTTAAAAAAAGCTGATGAATTTTTAGAAAATCGATAACTATTGCTCTTAAAAAAGCAGCTTCGGTATCTTGAAAGAAACAATTTCTAAAAAAGGATACCGATGGCAAGTTTTTTAGAACAATTACAACAATCTCTAAAACAACTTGAAAATAAAGTCAATCGCTTGGAACAGCGAATTGCATGTCTCGAAAAAACAACAAAACAAGAACCTCAATTGGAGCATGCTGAGATTGAACCGGAAATTATAGAAATGCCAGAAAAACCGAAAGTGCTTGATTGGCGCAAATTTGAAATGAATATTGGCAACTACGTATTGCAAGTTGTTGGGGTCATACTTTTTCTTTTAGGTATGGGCTTTTTTTTGAAATATTCTATTGAGCAAGAATGGCTTACGCCTACCATGCGATTTATTCTGGGTTTATGTACTGCAACCGCTGCGATAGGTTTTGGTGAGTATCTTAAACATTATTACAAACAATGGTCGCTCGGCTGTATTGCCGGGGGTATTGTATTATATTATCTTTCTTTTTACGCTGCTTTTAGTATGTACGGTATTTTTTCAATATATCAAGTATTTTCAAGTTTTATTGTTACTACTATTTTTGCTGGATTATTAGCCCTATGGCATGATTCATTTTTTATTGCGTTGTTTAGTCTTGTTGGTGGCTATTGTACACCTTTACTATTGGATATGCATCTTGAAAATCCCTTTTTATTAGCAGGCTATATTTTAGTACTTGCGCTGTGTTATTTGGTACTTTCGTATGCAAAAAGATGGTATTGGCTAACGTATTTAAGTTTAGCTCTCATAATTTTTTATTATGGGCATCCGTTAGTTGGTGCGCTCAATTATCACCAAGAAATAGTATTTTTAGTTAGTACGTGGCTTATTTTTAGTTTAATTCCGTATTTATGCATGTACATTTATCCTATTAAAAAACGTGAATTTGAATCGATGGTGGTGGCAATAAGTACCATATTTGTCATGATCGGTTTTTTTTATACGCTTTCTTCAAATCTTGCAGGACAAAGTTTATTTTGGCAGATATTAAAAACAATCACAGAACTTAATCATATAGCAATTATTAAAGTTATTGCGCTGATTAGTTCTGTTGTAAATAGCATCATGCTCATAGCGCTCTATATACACCGACCGAAAAATACAGTGCTGATGGGTACTTTATATACTTTGAGTGCTGCTAGTATTTTAGCTGTTATGCGAGCGCAATGGTCTGACTATAATTTTATTTCCGCTCTTATAGTTTTTTCTGTTGTGTTATTCGGGTTGAGTTTTATTATGCAACAATATCGTATGCGTGTTTATCCGTACTGCATGTGGCTCATATCTGGCTGGCTTTTATTTAAACAGTTTTTGTATCACAAACATCCACAAAATCTGTGGTTCAATGAAATAAATGTATGTATAGTAGTAATTTTTATAACAATGGCTTATGCGCTTTGGTTAAGTTATCGTAATCAACAACAACTACAGAAAAAAGAGGAGATGGTGCCAACCATTCTTGAAGGTGTTTTATCAGCCTTGCCTATTTATTTGATGCATACGGCACTCTGGAAATTTCCGTACAACGTCTTGGCGCTTTCTTGGTATGCATTGTTACTTTTTTTTGTTGGTATTATTACGCAACGCATTATTATTCGTCAGTGTGCATATGCCGCGGGTTTTTTTGGCGCAAGTCATTTTGTGTACTGGTATTTCTTTAAAAATCTTTTGAATCCGCATTGGTTTCTTTGGTTAAATATTTTATGGATTTCATGGATTGCAGTATTTTCTGGTGCCTTATTAGCAATCCGTTATTCGTGCAATAATATTGATGAAAAAGGGATTAGGAGTATAAAAAAAATTATAGAGCTTCTTTTAGCACTGGCGATATTTATCTGGATTCGATCAAATATTATTTTATATTTCGATGTGTTGAATATGCATGGTGCAATTTTTACCAAGCGTTTAATGGGCTATTCAGTGCAGCATGATTTTTTAGTGCGTCAACCATTAACAAACGTTTTTTTAACGATTTTTTATGCGATCTATGCTGTTGCATTAATTTTTATTGGATTATTGTATCAGAAAAAAGAATTGCGCTACACAGGTTTAAGTATAATTACTTTAGCGCTTAGCAAATTGTGGTTTATCATTATGCGCATGCCAGAAACAATGCAGCGCATTGTGGCTTTTATGGTTGTTGGTATTTTGCTCATTGGTATTTCATTTGTTTACCAAAGAATGAGCAAAAAAATTGAGTAAACATTTATTTTCTATTTACAGATTTTTTTTCAGAGCATGTTAAAAACGAAACATTTTTGTTCCTTTATCAAGCCAAAGATGGGAAAGTGCGCCACCAATAAAAAATAACGTGTCATAGAGCAAGAGTATGCGCATGTTAGGGCATCCTTGGCTTATGCAGTACCATGTTGTAATTGGTAATAAAACAACAAACCAGGTGCGATGAAAAAGACCGCGATGATTAGAAAATAACGGCAGCATTGAAGTTACACTAATAAAAGCAACTGTGTAAAAATTCTTTCTGCCAATAAAAACAAGTAAGCAAACAAAAATAAAACTGTACCAATATTTTTGTGAAGTACTTTTGATATCTATATCAGGAAACATGGCCCCAGCCAAGGTAAAAAGAAGCCACTCAAAGCTAATTAATATAAGTGGCCAGCACCGAGAAAGTAACCATGTAATTCCAGCAATTATTAACGGAAAGTAATGATGAATAGTATATTCAGCATCAGCAAGGAAGGAAGGAGTATGATGCAACACGGCTTGTTGTTTTAAAAGATCAAAAGAAACACTCCGTATAAAACAGCTAGTGATGATTACACCTAGGAGCGTAATGCCATAGGCAATGCAACCTCCTAACAAATGTCCTTTATGATTCGACATGCCATCCTTTTCAAATTATTGATACAAGTTTTGTTGTTGGGTAATAATATTGTAAAATTTGTTTATAATTAAAACCTTTTTTTGTCATTTCATGTGCTCCCCATTGGCATAAACCAATATGATGCCCAAGTCCTCGTCCTTTAAAAACAATTGAATTTCCTTTTTTTTGTGTATCAAAATAAAAACTTTTTATAGTATTAGAAAATGAATACGTCTTGTTACCAGTGATAGTCATTGATATTCCTTTTCCTTTTATTAACAATTCTTGGACAAGACCCGCACGATCTTTTTTAGTTATCACAAGTGTATTAAAATATTTTTCATTACATGGAATTTTTTTACACAGATGTGTTATTGGCATGCTTGTTTGCCAGTGGTAAGCGGGACAATTTTTGCAATAGGGACAGGCGTACGTTCGTGCAAGATAAGGCGTTTTTTTTTGATTGATAGTTTCTATGCGTGATGGAATTACACCGCCGCAACACGAATCATACATAGCAAGAATTGGTTGGTTATTATGCGCAATAATGATTCCTTGTGTATCTTTGAGAGCTTGGGCAATAACAGGAGTTTTATGAATGCCATGATAAGTTTGAAATTTATTGGTATCAGTAACATCATAGAGTTTTTTTTGTGATCGAGCTTCCAGTGCCTTGGAAATTGCATAAGTACGGCACGTTATTGCCAAGGTTTTATTGGTTTCAAGAGGCCAGCCAGGCCAACTTTCTGTTTTTAAGACACAATAAACATATTCTTCGATTGAAACGGTGTTGACAACGAATATTTTATTCTTTTCGAGTATAAGACGTAGTTTTCCTCTATATGTTCTTTGATTTGTAGAAAATATTCCGTTCAAAGGGTTCAGATTTATCGTATTTTTATATGGAATTTTATTAATCATAATGCCATGTTGATGCCAACAGATTGTTATGATCACATCTGGTATTGTTTGCTTTTTCCCGTCAAGAGTTTCAAGTAAAAATCCTCCTTTTGATTTTATAACAAGACTTTTTTTTCCCTTAAGTTCATGTAAAAGGACTCTGATGGTCGAGGGTGCTTTTATGCTAGCAATCTTTTGTTTGCTAAAAAACCATGAATTCTGAGCAAAACAGAAAGAAGCTAACAAAATGGTTCCAAGAACAAAAATATTCACGAATTTCCTTTGGAGCATACATAAAGCAATAAGGTAGCATGAAAAAAGATCAGAAGGAATAGTAAAAAAAATGGTATTAGCAAATCATTGAAAATATATATCAGTCTGTATTACTATTAAAAATATAAATAGGCTTTATTGAATAGGTAGTTTATGAAAAAAACAATGTTGATATTTATTGTGCTTCTAAATTATAATCTTAATGCAGATGATGAGCGCGTTCCTGAGCCCTGGGATCTTCAAAGGATTAAAATTCCAGGTGCTGTATTAACAACGCAAGAAAAGCCTGATTCTTCACCAATCGCCTTATCATTAAAACAAGCTCGAGAAGAAGTTGCATCAATTATGACAGAAGTGAATGCGCTTGAAGGCAAAAAAAATATTCTACAAGCAAAATTACAAAATCCTACACTTGATGATAATATTCAACTACTAAAAGGAGAATTAGCCTCTATTGCTATTCCACTCGAAGCAGCACGAAAAAAGTTATTAAAAGCACAGAAGAAGTTGGAAAAACTGCATCAAGAAGCTGAAGTATTACAAAATCAATCATCAACATTATTGAATTGAATATACTCAAAAATTTAAGGAATTTATGAAAAATGGCTACATATTCTTATTGATTATCCTGAGCATGGGAGAACTTTTTGCACAAGAGACAAAGAAAATAAAATTAGAGGAAAAGACCGAGCCTGTTACCAAAGAGGACAAAAGAATCGAGCAATGGCGTAAAACTATTGAAAATAATGGGTTGAAATCATTTTTTTTTTAAAGGTTATTGGTTTGTATTGGATAAAGAAGAAAAATATTTAAAAGGTTGTCGAGAAGAAATTTCAATCAAAGATTATTCTAGCCTTGTTTTGTCCTCAAAAAAACCTGATGAAATAAAGGAAAAGGCACAAATGCTTGCTGGTAATTATAAAATTCATTTTATGCCTCATGATGATGACATTGATATCGTATTGCAAGATATTTTTACTGAATTAAAAAATAATAGCGATTTACAAAATACTGTTGCTTATTTAAAGGTGTACAAAAATTATTTCAAAACATGGCAAGATGCAAAAAATAATCAAAGAGTTTTTCCTCGCATTGTTGTGTATCCCGTTACTGGCAAAAAGAATGCTCAAAAAGCGTTAAATATTTTGTATAAAAAATTTAACGCTTTTAATGGGTTGGATATAGCACCAAGCTTTAATGCCAAAGTAACGAGTCTTATATATGTTGCTCAAGGTGATGCTGATTTTAAAGGTGATTTTTATAAAGAATATTATGAACCGCCACATAGAATATATTACAAACTAAAGGAAATTCCACCAGTAGAACCAGATGAAGATCATTATTTGAGGCATCCAGAAACGGGAAAACCACTTATGTCTATAAAATGATTATAGGCTATGCCAGATAAGCTCTTTATTGCGCTAGATATTACAAAAATCATACGGGGCATTTTTTAGAGAATTCATTGCATAATTATTAAATTAGGCAAAAGAAGCAGGTTTTTTAGGAATTTTTTTGAACTGAATCTGGTGGCGGGGGCTGGATTCGAACCAGCGACCTTTGGGTTATGAGCCCAACGAGCTACCAGGCTGCTCTACCCCGCGTCAAACTTTTAAAGACTAGATTCAAAGAGAATTTTAAGAGAATGCCTGAAAATCTCAAGCAGTATTAACAGAGTATCGTCTTTGTTGTCTTTGTCAACATTATTTTTTCAATTTTTCTCAATAATGACGATCGCCGTAGCAGTAGTTTTTGTGTGGGTTAGAGAACAATGGATTTGTAGATTTTTTGCCCATTCCAAATTTTCATGCAGAAAATTCTCCCATTGAACCTTAAGTAGGGGGCGGCCATTGGCCTCTTTTATGACAACAACGTTTTTAAAAACGGTACTATTACTAAACTGTTTTTCTGGTAGCGCTTGCGATAATGCCTTAAAAAATGCCTCTTTTGCTGCAAAGCGCACGGCAAAGCGTTCGGCACTTTTTATGTTGTTTTCTAAGCAATAGGCAATTTCAGATTCAGCAAAGACTTTTTTCAAAGCCTTCGCTGAAAATTTATGCCAATGCAAAAAGCGATCAATTTCTATGGAATCAATGCCAATGCCTAGAATCATTACAAAAATTACTCAGGCTTAACAAGTTTTATCCTATTTTTTGCAGCAAGGTGTTCATTGTTATCATAAACAATCCAATCTCTAATTTTATGCATTTGGTCAAGTTGATTTAATGCGTGAGGTTCAGATTTTGAAGTATAACCTTTTACTGCATGATACGTAATAAAACTAATGAAAGCGTTGCCAAGGCCGGCAAAGAAATTGCTTATATTTATTTCTTTATTTTTGAAAAAACTTTCATCTTGTAGAACAAAACTTTCATCTTGTAGAACGTCGAAATAATTTACTAATGGATTAAATAAAGCTACTGCTATTCCAGCAATCCAAGGGTTAATATTTGATTGTTTATTTTCTTGCAAAACATTATTAATTAAATCTTTTTCTAATTGGCTAATTTGTTGTTCAAATGCATTGATGAAATTAGTTTGATTGTCATAAGTTTTCATTGCTTTGCGATATTTTGATTGTGCTGAATACGTTAGTTCTTTATATTTATTTTGAAATTCATTCGCATTCAAATTTTTATTTTTACAATCTTCTATACTGTTGCAACTAAATTTATCCAGCATTTCTTTTTTAAATTCTTCAAAGTCGCTGTTGAATTCTGCATGAATTTTTAAGCTTGCGATGGCAAGCATGAATAAGAAAAATGATTTTTTCATAAAAACTCCTAAAGTTTATTGTTGTTTCATTTTTTCTAAGTTCTTATCCAAGGAACGATAAAAAATTGCTTCACGAATATGTGGTGCATCAATAATTTCAGATTCTTCTAGGTCAGCAATAGTGCGTGCGACTTTTAAAATTTTGTGGTAGCCACGCATGCTTAAGTTCAATTTATCAAATGCTTGTTTGAGTATGGTTTCAGCAGTATCACTCAAAATACAATATTTTTCAATGAGTTGCGGGGCCATAAAACCATTCCACATAGTTTTTGAGCCAAATCGTTTGTATTGCATATCCACGGCTTTGTTAACTTTTTCAAGTAATTCTTGCGAACTTAAATTATTGGTGTCATGTGCTTTAATGGTTTCATATTCAATTGATGGCACATTGATTTGCAAATCGATTCGGTCAAGCATGGGGCCTGATAATTTTTCAAGATATTTTTCTATAGCAGGTTTTGAGCAATGGCATGTGCGCTTGGTGTCACCTAAAAAACCACAGGGGCACGGATTGAGTGCCGCAACTAATAAAAAATTTGCCGGAAAAGTGACTGAATGCGAAGCTCGTGAAATGCAGACGGTTTTATTTTCAAGCGGCTGGCGCATTACTTCTAAAGTTGTACGTTTGAATTCGGTCAATTCATCTAAAAATAAAATACCGTTGTGCGTTAAACTAATTTCACCCGGTTGCGGAAACGAGCCGCCGCCAACTAGACCGGCTTGTGAAATGGTATGATGCGGATTTCTGAACGGGCGTTGGGTAATCAATGGTTGATTACCGAGTTTGCCGCTAACTGAATAAATTTTGCTGGTTTGTAAAATTTCATCAAATTCCATACCGGGCATAATGGTGGGCAAGCGTTTGGCAAGCATTGTTTTACCTGAGCCAGGCGGCCCGACAAATAAGATGTTATGGCGGCCGGCTGCACAAATAGAAAGTGCACGCTTTGCTTGATGCTGTCCTTTTACTTGATTAAAATTAATGTTTGATGTTGCATAGGTATGCAGATAATGTTGGAGCGAATTTTTGGTCGGTTCAATAGGTAGTTCATCACGTAAATACGCAACAAGTTCGGTTAAACTTGAGGCACCGATAATTTCAATATCTTCAATTAATGCTGCTTCTTGCGCATTATCTTTTGGTAAAATGATTCTTTTTTTGTTTAATTTTTGCGCATCGTAAGCAATTGGCAGGGCACCTTTGATCGGGCGAATAACGCCATCGAGCGAAAGTTCCCCTAAAAAGAGAGTTTCATCCAAAAAAGATATTGAGCATTGAATGTAGCCAGCTGCTTGCAAGATGCCTATCGCAATAGGCAAATCAAAGAGCGTTCCTTCTTTTTTTAAATCAGCGGGGGCTAAGTTGACCGTAATTTTTTTTTCTGGCAAGCGAATGCCGCTATTTTTGAGTGCTGTGGTGATGCGCTGCTTACTTTCTTTGATGGCGGTGTCAGGAAGGCCAACAATATAAAATTGTATCATACCAAAAGAAAGGTCAACTTCAACATGCACGATATGTGCATCTACACCGATGGTTGTAGCAGAAAAAATTTTTGTATGCATAAAAATAACGCTTAATAGTAAAATTTTTAAAATTAAATTATGCTAAAATATTATAATACTATAGCAGATATTTTTCATTTGGAAATAGCGTGTAGTTGTAGGTATCTGAAATAATTTTTGCCACAACGTGATTCTTTTGAAAAATCAGGTAAAATAAAGGGCTACTAGTCTCTTATAGGTCAAAGTAAAATTGGATATAAATCGATGAAGATCAAATACGCTTATTTTCTTTTACTCTTTGCGTTTATAGTACATGCTGATCAGAATGATGATCAAAAATCTCAAATAAATAATCCATCTCAAATTTCTGCCGTTGCTCCACAAGGTTTTTTATTGGGACCATGTGTTTTTGGCAATGCCTATACGTTGTTTTGTGGCGCAGGTTCAGAAGGTGCCGGCGATTTTACCTTGTCACAATTTAATGGCACGTCCTTTATTCCACTTGTTCGCTCTCAGCTTACCCTTAATTATGAGCCCTGTGATAAAAACCCCTTTTATGATAAAGAAATAACTCATTTAAAGCCGGTGTTTAATTTACCTCTTTTTATGGTAAAAAATGATCAAAAAACTATTTATTATCTTTCGGCTCTTCCAAATCAAGAGCAAAAAATTTCTGCTTTATCAGTAACTAATATTAATGATGCTAACGGTAAACCATGTAATGGTATTCTTGATTTTACCTTTGCAGAAACGACCACCAGTACCAATCCACTATGGTATCTTTTTGCTGCGGTAAAGGGGCATGATGGCGTCTTTGGCAGTAAGGGGAGTGGTATTGCGCTCTTAAAGTTCAAAGCTCGTTCGACGCAAGATTGGCGTAACAATGTTGAATTTGATGAGCACCAACTTGAAGAGCCGAAAGAAGAAAAAAAAGATGAGCCAGCGCACGATGTAAAATTCTTTATCAATACCATGGATGCACAGCATGGCATTCTTGGTGGCAACAAAGCAGTTCCCTTTGATAATGAGCCCTCTGATTCGCCACTGATACAAATTAATGGGGGTCTTGATTATATTAATGAACATGCGGTTGATTTATTCTGGGAAGATAATTTTAATCGTTTGTATATTGCTCTTCAGGTAAAAACAAAAGATGATGCGGGTCCAGATCAAGGAGCTTGTGCTTTATTGGTTGGTCAATTATGGAACGATGTTTTGACGTTGCGGCCAATAGTACCAGGTTCAGTGTTTTCACCAGAAGCGGAGAATATTATTGGTGCAGTTGGGCCAGGTAACTATGTTTCATTACATAAAGTTCGTGCTCTTCATAGCACAACTGGCATGCAATATTTGATTGTTGTTGGTGGTAATGGCAAACCAGAAGAAACGAATAATAAAGTTTTTGCATTGCCAATGAGTAACATGGGTAACCAACATTTATCGTTCGAAGAACTGTATCGAACAGAAAAGCATGGTAGCTTAGCAAAAAGAGCCATAAATCCTTCGAAACGTTTTTTTCCTGGTCGCTTTGGCCGTTTTATTGGTCGTTATCTTGATGAAGTTGCTCATGATCCTCATGAATTTTATACCGCCCAAGACAAAGCGGTGCGCGTAGGTGGTGATTCTGAATTGCCAGGAGCAATCAAAGAAATTTTTACCGCTCGCGATTGCGTGATAGCTTTTATTGATCAAGATGTTCGTGGTCAAGAAGCAGGTGCTTTTTATTCGCAAGCAATTTTTGATCATCATGGTTGTATTGCTGCATGGAGTACCTGGAAACGAATTCAGGGTTCAAGTGCAGGAATTCTGGCATTAAGTATTGATCATCAACAATTTGCTTTTACTTTTTTTGAGCGAATGGCTGATCGTTTAGTGTTTCGAGTAAATGAGTGGCGCTATGATTCTTCTTTGCCAGCAAAAAATGAAAAAAATCTTTCACACTTGGTGCGTGAAGCTCTTCCGCAGCATGAATATGGAGTTCAAGGTTTATTTGATTTTGATCATGCTTATCCTGGTTTATCAAGTGATGTAAAATCTTCATTACTTATTGCAACCGGTAATAAGAAAGTTTTATTGATTCAAACTGGTGTAGATGATCAAAAAGGTATTTTCCGTGCACGCCATAACTTTAGTGCTCTTGCATATAGAAATAATGGTTCAATTGGAGAAGCATTGCCAGAAAATACTGATGCTCTGGTTATAGAAGGCGGTGTACTTAATGAGTTAGGCTCACTAACATCTGCCGAGATTGCTTCTGTTAATGGACAAAGTTGGTTAATTGTTGGCGGCGTAGGCGGCATAGCAATTCTTGCTGATAAAGAAGGAAGAGGTTGGCCAACTTGTGATGGCATTGGAAAATCATTTTCTTCTCTCAAATCTGATTTTTATTTTCAAAAAATTGGTAATTATGCTTTTGTACAGAAATTGCGGGCTTATAATGAACATCTTTATGTTTTAACTGATGAAAAACTTGATTGTATTTCATTAATTGGTGATTTTCAAAAAAACGTAAAAACAAAAACATTAGTTACAAAAAATGATCTCAATAGTTGTTTTTTAGATGTTCTTATTTCTGAAGCATGTATCCTTATGGCAACAGGATGTGGACTATTTTTTGGAGCGGAAGATATTATTAACGCTCCAGGTTCATTAACGTGGCAAAAAATTGAATTACCTGGATTAGCATTGCCGATACAAAAATTCTTTACTATTACCAGTAATAATCGTGAATCGCAGTTTATTAATAAAGGTCAGGTTTATGTATTAAGTGGTTCAGTTGCCAGTGGACAAGGAGAAGTTCACCGTCTTTATTTAGATAATGGTCAGATTCAGTTTGTTCATGATTATGGTTTTACTGATTTTGTTTCACGCTTTATAAGTTTTG
This sequence comes from Candidatus Babeliales bacterium, assembly GCA_020054235.1. Classification (GTDB taxonomy): domain Bacteria; phylum Babelota; class Babeliae; order Babelales; family JACPOV01; genus JAGVLQ01. Next base: position 30,194 of record JAGVLQ010000017.1, on the reverse strand, counting down.
GTGGTTTTAGAACTAATTTTGCTACCGATGGCCTTATTCATTTAAGCACTCGCAGTGTAGGTAATCCGTTAATACATCTTTTACCTGCATTTGTTGCTGGAAAAGCAATTGCATCATCAAAAGGGTATGCAGCTCAGGTAGAATTTGGTCATGTTTCAAATATTCGCTATATTACCAAAAACTCGGCTACAGGAAGTTGGCTTGTTGGAGGAGATTTTGGTGTTTGTTCTTATGAATAATGGATGAAGGATTGCAACTATGATGAAAATAAGAAAAAAAATTTTTAGAGTATTTCTGATTTTTTGTTCATTGAATACGAACTTAATTTATTCATTTTTTCCTATTAATCTTTTTCGGCCATGGGATATCAATTTACGGCCGCCACAATGGTGCAATACCAATTTGCAATGGATTAATTGGGTTGAAATTGGGTTGAAAGCGCAGGGATATAATGCAAATGGCAACACTGTAAACATTATGAAGATTTGGACGCCGACACAAGATTCCCTTGCAATGCTTAAGGGGTTTCCTTCTTCAAGTCCTATGTCGCAATTTTTGGATAATGATTTAATGAGTGCAGAAGATAATGGAGTGCGAGGACATTTTGATGTAACCGGTGATTTCAAAGCAAAAGGTTTTGGATTTAATGTACGCTATTTTTTGCCTCATAATTTTAATCTTGGTATTTATTTACCTTTGTATGAAATGAGCTTGAAAAGGGTACAATTTAGAGATTTGACCTATAACAATGATGCGCAAGATATGAAAGTACGCCAACTTCTAACGGGTCGTTTGCAAGAAGTTGTAGCTCTATTTGATCCAACCTTAAATTTGAACGGTTGGTCAAAATTAGGTTTTGGAGACTTAACTCTGTTGGGTGAATGGTATCGCGATTTTCCTCAAGGAAAACCGATTTTGAAAAATGTTTCTCTTGCGGTGCGTGGTGGATTGACCTTGCCAACTGGTGTAAAAAACAACGAAGATGATATTTTATTTGTCCCTTTTGGTAATGATGGTTCAGTTGGGTTGTTATTTGGTGGTGGTATAAATCTTACGTGGTTTGATGTTTTTCGCGGTGGCATTGATGTAGAATTTTTGCATCAATTTGGCAATACCCGTAATCGCCGTATTAAAGTTCAGCAAGATCAAACAGAATTTTTATTGTTGGCAAAAGTGCCAGCACATTTAGACCCCGGGTTTATTCAGCGTTTTAATTTATATTTAGAAGCATATCATGCTTGGCGTGGTTTATCGGCACGCGCAACGTATCAATTTTGGAAGGAATCAGACAGTAAATTGTCACTTTGCACCAATGCTTTTTCAAATGATATTGCCAATACCGCGCAAAGCTTGCAAGAATGGACTATGCATCAGGCGATTTTTCAAGTAAGTTATGATTTTCAATGCGATGTTCCTGATTGGTCATATTTTAAGCCACAGCTTTCGCTCTTTTATAAATTTCCTTTTAATGGTCAACGGGCTATTTTGTTAAATACTGTAGGTGTAATCTTTAGTTTAAATTTTTAATCGAAAACTAAAGAGTATCTCTTTTGCTTTGGGTTGAGCATTTTACTTCGGCGTTATGAGGTGCTCTGCAATGGCATGGTTTGCTGCTTTTACTAGAATTATGAATAGTATTGCCTGCCGGTATTGTGCCTATTTGTTGGGGGAATTGAGATGGATTTTTTTGTGTAGTTGGTTTCTTTTTTTGGTCATTGGTACAATATAAAGCAATATGTGAAAAAAATGCCAAGGCATAAACTGCATAGAACATAAAAGTTTTCATAAGAATTCCTAGTCTTTAAAAATGTCATTTTTTATTAGAATAAGGCTATTATTTTAAATTGCAAAACTGTTTGTATGATCACTATGAAAAAAATTTTGATATTTTTTCTTGTTTATTTTTCGTGTGCAGGTTGCATGGAGCGTGAAGAAGGTAGTAAAGGTGAAATACTGCCTAAAAAAAAGAAAAGAATTCTACCATGGCAAAAGGGACCTGAATACCAAGAGCCTTTATTTCAACGTGCTAAAAATGGTTCACAATATGCACAATTTGCTGTTGGGATTCTCTTTGTAATAGGCGTAACTGGGTTTCCACGGAGTATCGAGAAGGGGATATTCTGGTTATCAGAAGCAGAAAGACAGGGGAATTTAGATGCACGACATAAAATAATTGATCTTTGTTTAAAAGAAGGGTCCCTTGCAAAAATAAATAAATCAGTTCAAAAGAGCCAAAGACTTGAAAATGCAGAAAAATATTTTATTAAAGCTGAAGAAAGAGGCAGCGTGGAGGCGGCATACCGTTTGGGAAAGTTAGAACTTGAGAGAGACAATAGAGAAAAAGCGATCTTTTGGCTCGAAAAAAGAGTCGAAGAGGAATATCCATCATCGGAATATTTATTGGCTAAACTATTATTTGAGCGGTGTGAAGAAGATCCACGTGCAAAAAAACTTCTTGAAAGTGCAGCAAATCATAAGAATAAAGAGGCAATCGAATTAATAAAGTACTTGAAGGAAAAGAGTGTTTGGTAGCCAAATTTATCCTGAAACCCGATTTTTTTAATATTATAAAAAGATATTTTTATAATGAAATCCATTTATTGAACATACGAACTACGGAAGGATTATCGGTTGGCAAATCTTGCAAGTTTTTTCCAATCCAGCGTAATTCTTTTGATTCTCTATTTTGAACAATTTTTTCGTCACTATCGACTTTTAAAAGAAAACGAATGTCATAATGAAAGTGCGCATCCTCTTTGCTATTTGAGGGTATTAAATGAATGTCGATATCAAAAATTTCTTTAGTTACTGGAACAATTTTTTCTATGCCGGACTCTTCTTGGGCTTCTTTTATGCCTACAGCAAGAGGATCATGATTTCCATCACAATGACCACCAAGCTGAAACCACCTATTAAGTTTTGCATGATGCATTAAAAGAGCATGTGATCCTTCCTTGTTCAAAAGCCATGAAGAAGCAGTAATATGCCCAATAGGTAATGACCTTTCGAAGCAATTTTCATAGTTTCGCACGAAATCAGTGATTATTATTTTAAAAGAGGTTTCGTCACGGGTCGGATTATAATGCTCAAGAAGTGAAAGAAGCAGGTTTTTTTTCATTGGTCCATGCCTAAAATATTAATCATTAAGTATTTCCTTATTTCTTTGTGATTGTATGCGGGACATGTTAATTTTTGTCAAATACGCCAGAAAATGGTCTATTTCTTTGGTAATACATCAGTAATAATTCCACGCTTTTTTGCAAGGATTTTTGTTTCAGTTACTTCAAGTGCTTTCCGTAAGCGATCAGCTTTTGATTCAATAAACTCTTCTTGTTCTTCTAGTGTTAAAAATAATAGTTGTGCATGATGAATATCATCACGAATTTTTTGTATTAATTCTAACGAAAGATCTGAGCCGGCAAGTTCAAGAAAATGAATAAAGCGATTTATGAGTGATTGGAACAGATCGTCCATTTCATCTTGATTAATGATAGTTGATTCATGTAAGCTCTGTAAGCGACTTGCAATATCTTTAACACTTGTCCAAACATCGTCCTGATCTAAAGGGCTCCAAATAACTTTATTGAGGGTGATATCTAAAAAACGCATGAGGGTTTGTCGTAACTGTTCTTTGTCGATATGGTCTTGTATAAAGGTAGTGTTATTTAATGCTTCAATAATATCGCCAGAAACTTCATCAAAAAAGTTGTCAGGATCTTGTTTAAAATAAGAGAACTTTGATAAGAATAATGTATATAAAGTGCGTTTGATAGTATTTTTTGCTTCAGCAAGTAATGATGTTGGTTTTTTTACAAAATATGATTCAAGTAATTTTGGCAACCGCTCAATCAGATTTAAAAAGGCATCAGCGCTGACATAGCTGCATGCTTTAACTTTATTGCAAAATAAACGAATAGTTGATTGAAGATATACATTATTTTGATGACTGTTTTTGCCGAATTCTAAAAATTCAATAAAATGGCAAAAGTTATGCGGCAAAAATTCTTGTGCGTATTCTTCGCGAGAAAATGAGTGACGCAAAAAGCAGCGAACTCCTGATCGAGTAAATTTAATAGGTTGGCACAAAGCATTGAAGAGCATATCAGATTCTGTAATATATTCGGATTTTGTTGTTGTAATATCATAATGTTTTTTTTCTTCTGGCTTTACATTATGAGCAAAAAAGGTAATCATCAAAAGAAGCAGCCACTGTGTAATTTTTGATTTCATGGCTTTCTCCTAGTAAAATATTGTATTAAGGTCTTTTAAAAATTTATTCTATCAATAAAAATAGAATGTGCAAGAATAAAAAATATAGTCAGTAAGGAAATTAGATGGCATTATTTAGCTATCAAGCATTTTCTAAAGATGGGAAGAAAGTTCGTGGTACTCTTGATGCAGCAACGGTAGAAGGTGCACGTGAACAACTTACCAAAATGGGTCTTTACCCTGTTTCCATTGATGCCGCTTTAGATGAAGCTGGCGTTGGTTTTTTTGCAAGGATCAAATCTTTTTTTATGCGCGGTGTTACCTCCAAAGAAAAAATTCTGTTTACCAAACAACTTGCAATATTATTAAAGTCCGGTGTTCCTTTATTGCAAGCGTTAGAATTGTTGATTGATCAATTTGAAGGTCGAATGCGGTCGATTTTGATTTCTTTAAAAGATGGTATCAAAGAAGGGCGATCATTAGCTGAAGGTCTTGGTCGTTACCCCAAAATTTTTCCTAATATTTACATACAATTGGTCAAAGCCGGTGAAGCATCAGGGAAGTTGGAACTGATTTTAGACCGCTTAGTTTCTTATCTAGAACGGCGTGAATTAATGGTAAAACGTGTAAAATCAGCAATGCGTTATCCCATGATTCAATTAGGTGTTGTTGTTTTAGTTGTTATTGCATTGCTTACCTTTGTGTTGCCAAATTTAGCTGAAACATTTGCAGCACAGGGTGCAAAATTACCATGGACTACATCATTTTTAATGGGTCTTTCGGCATTTATTACTTCATATTGGTATATTTTGATTGGATTATTAATTTTAGTGGTTCTTTTGTTTCGCTACTGGAAATCAACGCCACAGGGAGCGCGTTTGATGGATCAAATAAAACTTCACATTCCGATTGTAAAATTTTTTGCTCGTACCGGTGCCATTGTGCAATTTAGTCAAACGCTTGGTATGCTTATGGAAAGTGGTGTAAATTTATCTGAAGCTCTGGATATTGTTGTTAATATTATCGACAACCAAATTTTAGCCGATACCTTACATGAAGCGCGTGATAAAATTATCAAACAAGGTCGTATTGCAGATTTTTTAAAACAAACTAATATTTTTCCGCCAATTGCTATTTATTTGATTCAAACTGGAGAACAAAGTGGGCAGCTTGACGCCATGTTATTGACTGTTGCGAAAAACTATGAAGAGGAATTAATTGAATATTCAGATACCTTATCTTCATTGATTGATCCAATTATGTTGTTAGTGATGGGTGTTGTTGTAGGTTTTGTTGTAATGTCGGTCGTACAACCGATTTTAAATCAAACGGAACTTGTTAATCTTTAATGAAAGGATAATATATGGAATATAATGAACGCTATCATTCCCCCGGTTTTACTTTTATGGAATTGATTGTTGCAATTTTAATTCTTGGTTTACTTGCCGGTATCGGTGTACCCATGTATTTACGCTGGGCAGAGACAGCGCGCGAAAGTACCACACAATCAAATTTGCGTTTGCTCAAAAATGAAATTACAAAGTTTAATATTGAACATGGTAAGTATCCAAGTCGTTTAGAAGATTTGTCAGAACGACCAAAAGGAGAAATTGGCAAAAAGTGGAAACCATACCTTGATAAATTACCAAAAGATGGATGGAGCCAAGAATTTTACTATAAGGTAACGCCTGGTGGCAAAAATCCGTATGAACTTTACTCTTATGGTGGATCTGCTGGTCCTGAAGAGCCTGCTGAAAGGCGCATAAGTGTTTGGAAACTATAAAAAGGGTTTTACCTTATTAGAACTTTTGGTGGTCATAATGCTTCTTGGCCTTATGGGAACTATTATTATTCCAAATTTACAAAATCAAGTGCCTGGTTATAAACGTAAGCAGGCACTTGGACACATTATGGCTCTTGCGCGTCTTTCTTGGCAACAGGCCTTGGCCACGCAAAAAGCGTTCCGTCTTTTTTTTGATATTGAAAAGCGCACTATTAAGATAGAGCAAGAAACAAATAAAAAAGACAAGGATGGTATACCAACGTTTAAGCTTGTTACTATTCCTTATTTGGCAAGTACGTATGAATGGCCAGAAAATATTGTTATTAAACAGTTTTTTATTGATAAGCAAGATATGATGACAAGGCCTGGGATAAAAACACAAGAAGTTTGGTTTTATATAGCACCTGATGGTATTGTCCAACCAGTAATAATAAATCTTCTTGATACGAACGAATTTGATGCAACCGGAAAACCTGTGCGCATTAGTCTTGCAATGAATCCCTTTACCGGCCAGTTTAAAGAATATGAAGAATTTCAAAAACCATAACCATACTTTTTCTGGCATGACCTTTATTGAAGTTGTATTGGCTGTTTTTATGTTGGGTTCTTTATTGTCTTCATTATTGCTTTTGCAAAGTAATGTATTAAAAAATGTATTTCAATTTTCTTCTCGTGCAGAGCGTGTTTTGTTGATGAAAGATCGTCTTATAAAGGCAGCGCTCTCGCGTGAAAAAAAAGAAAAAGAAGAAAAAAAAATAGAGGAAATAAAAGAACCGTTAACAACAATCAACTACGAACTTAAAAAACTTTCCGAAGATTCTTCGTTAAAAATTTTTAAAAATATTGTTATTGAAAAAGTAACTGCAGAATGGGATTATTGGGGAACAAAAGAAAAAGAAAGTATGATAACCTTTTTGTATAAACCTGAAAAGAAAAAAGCATGAAATCTGGCTTTACTTTGATTGAACTTATTTTGGCGATATTTTTTTCAGGTATTATTATGACAATCTTATTTTCTAGTTTTACACAAATAAATAAAACGGGATTATTAGCAGAAGATCTTATCGATATGGATACCCGTCAGCAAATAGTTGCCAATCAGTTTCAAAAAGATATTTCTGGTGCTTTTGTACCTTTGCAGGGTATTGTTATCGAAGAAAAAATCGAAGAAAAAAAAGAAGCTAAAGATTCTGTGGCAGAAAAAAAAGAAAAAGCAATGACTGTACAACAGACTAAGAAAAAACAAGAAGAAAAGCCACAAAAGATTCTGCAATATATTTTTTTAAGTACTAATAAGGGTGATCAACTAGATCGACTGACCTTTATTACCAACAATCCGATGCGCGTGTACCCTTATGCACAAAACACCGAAGTTAAACCAAATATTGTTCGTGTTGTTTATCGCTTGCAAGCTGACAAAGAAAAAAAAGGAAGATATTCCTTAATGCGTCAAGAAGGGACGGTGTTAGATTTTGGAGCATACAAAAAAGATTCGAACAAACCTATAAAGGCGTACGAATTGATAGGGGATATCAAAAATTTATCAATTGATTTTCTAGCACCGCAAGCGCTAAAAGAGGAGTCGAAAAAAAAAGATGAAAAGCAATCGGATAAAAAAGAAACTGAAATTCCTATAATTTTTGATACAAAAAAAGAATGGCATTCGAATGATTTGCAAAAAGATAAAAAGCAGTCACAGTTGCCGCAATTTGTAATCGTAAGGCTTACCTTGTGGGACAACCAACAAGAATATGACCGTATTATTACACTGCATTTTGAAATTCCTGCTTTTGGTCAAGATTTAGTTGCAATTAAAACACAAGAACAAAAAAAGGTAGAAGCAAAAAAAGATAACCAAAATGAAAAAGATGCAAAAGCGCAGGTTGGAAAGGGCCCACAAACAACCCAAAAGGTTGCAGCACAACGTCATCGTGTTTTGCCAGAAATTAATGAGTTAAAGGCAAGTATACAAGATTATATGAATTCGATACGTGGAAAAACATCATGATACCAAAACAACATGAATCGGCGGGGTATATTCTGGTTTTGACCCTTATGATTTTATCGATCGGTGTATTGCTGGTTACGCAAATTTCTCATCGGGGTACGGTGCATATGTATTTTGACCAAACCATGATTGAGCGTGAGAAAGCAAAACAACTTGCGCTTGGAGGTCTAGAACTTGCGATTAGCCAATTAGCAGCAGCACAACCAAAAAAAGAGGCGGCGGAGGATAAAAAAGTAGGCCCAATAAAACCAGAGCAAAAAAAACCAGAAGCAGCACAAGAAAAAGAGAATGAAAATAAATTTATAAAAGCAATTGCGCCAGTAATCAATCGTTGGCAAATTTTTAAACTCAAGGAAAATCTTGATGGTATTGATGGCACTGTGCAATTTGCTATCAGCTGTGAACAAGGCAAAATTAATCTTAATCAGTTTTTTGATTTTAAAGAAAAAAAATTTAAAGGTGAAAATGAAAAAGATGGTGGCGCAAAAAAACTATTCCAAGATATGTATGCAAGTATGAAAAAATTTACGCAAGATAAAGACCTCTTTTCTTCTTTTGAAAAATTTATAAGAAAACAGGAATATCCTTTCAATGATGCAACAGAATTATTAGAGGTTCCTGAGTTTCAAAAAGCATTTAATATAAATCTTTTTTATGAACCACCCAAAAAAGATGGAGAACAAAAAACAGCAATTTATCTAACAGACCTTTTTACGGTCTTTTCAGGCCAGCACAAAGTACAACCATGGTTTTTATCAAATTCACTGCTTACCATTCTCGGGTTGAAAAAAGCAGAACAAGATGATATTGAAAAGCGTAAACGGCAAATAGAGCAAAGTTTAAAAGAAAAAAATCTAAAAGACGTGGCACAAGTGTGGGACAAGCAGTTGCAACCGCTCTATGGCAAAGATTTTAAAAGTTTATCCAAAGAAGTTCAACAAATTCTTGATCCTTTATTTGAGCCAACAACGTTTTCTGTGCTATCTTATGGGATTATTGGGGCGATAACACAGAAAATTTTTGCTATTATAGAAAAGTCATCATCAGCAAAAAAAGGTGAAAAACCTTTTATCGTGAAAAAACTATACTGGCTTTGATAAGGGAAAACAGACTTGCAATTCAAAACGGAGACAATTGTTGGCGCATTTGTCTTGATCGCACTTGTCATTTTTTTTTATATCACTTTTTTCTTAGGGGTGTTTCGGGTTGATCGATTTTCTTACAACACCTTTTCGGTTGCTTTTGATAATATTTCTGGTTTGGAAAAAAAAGCTGATGTAAAAATTGCCGGTGTCAAAGTTGGGTGGGTTGAAAATATTTGCCTAACGCAAAATGATTATCGTGCACAAGCTATTATTAAAATTCACAACGCTTATCACGTGCGCCTTGATGCACAAGTTTTTATAAAGCAAGATAGTGTGCTTGGCAGTAAATATTTAGAGCTTGTTCCCGGAAATCCTGATTTGCCAAAAATTGTTAATGGTACAACGTTAGAAAAACCAGGTATAGCGCCACCAGGGGTTGATGATATTTTAGAGAAAATGCAAACGTTGGCGGCGACGGTGGACAAAACCTTACAACAGAATGAGCATGCGATCAGCGAAATTATTCAAAATTTTGAAGGATTTACGCGTGATTTAAAAAATGCCTTTCCTTCTATCGATCGCGAAATAGGTGCTGTGGCACAAAAATTTTTTTCAACCGCACAAATGCTCAATGAAGCAGCGCAAGAAGCACGGGATGGATTCAGGCAAGTAGGTTCGGTAATACAAAAAATTGATCATGGGCAAGGAGCTCTTGGTAAATTGGTCAATCACGATGAAGTATACCGAGATATTCGCCAGACCATTAAAGGTATAAAAAAGTATGTAACAAAAGTTGAAGACCTTAATATAGTTTTTGATTCGCATAGTGAATACATGTACAAACCAGCAGAGCATGTTAATTTTGAAGATGCAAAAGGATATCTCGATATTCGTATTCACCCCAATGATGATCATTTTTATTTAGTACAAATTCTTTCAACGCAACGAGGGAATTTAAAACGAACTATCAAAGAGAATAAATGGTTTGATGAACGCTGCGTTGAAATATTGCCAAGTCAGTTTATTGATTTGCCAAGAAAGTCTGCTTTTTTACCTGAACTTGTTGGTACCGTTGAGACACGAAAACGCAAGCTCGATCAACTCAAGTTTGGGGTACAAATTGGAAAAATTTTTAAAGATTTGGCCTTTAGAATTGGTATCATGGAAAGCAGTGCTGGTTTTGGTATCGATATAAACGTACCATGCTGGACGGAAAAAATACGTTGGATTTCAACCTTTGAGGCATTTGATTTTAAAGGTCGTGATCGTATTAATGACAAACGTCCGCATTTTAAATGGATTAATCGATTATTTTTCCTACGCAATGTATACCTTGTTGCTGGCGCTGATGATTTTATTAGCAAAGAAAATGCTAATGGTTTTTTTGGTGCCGGCATTCGTTTTTGTGATGATGATCTTAAATATTTTCTTTCAGCAATTGGTGCTGGCGGCATGATTCGCTAAAGGATGTTTTCTCATTATTTTTGGGCACGTATATTCAACAGCCCATTTAGTTACATAATGTGCTCCTATAAATTTTGCCAAAGCGCAGGCAATAATACTCAGCTGTTGAGCATACTTAAAACTTCTGTTTAGCCATTGCCAGGGGAAAAGATTGTTTTGCTGAGGTTCTTGTAATGCTATATATGCTGCAAAAGCTGTGTATGCCATATAAATAACACCTATTTTTCTGAATGTTTGCGCGCAAAGGCAAATCGGGATGAGAGCGCGATTATTTTTTTTTATTTTTTCTAACTTGGTTGATCGCAACGCTTGTTTATGTTCTGCTGATTGTAAGAATGAGCTTTGCAAAAAAAAGGTAATTAAGATAAATAATTTTTGAGAGGAAGAGTTACTTTTGTTTTTTATATGAATCAAATTGTTCAAGATTCGCTATTTTTATATATTATTTTTTTAACGTGGATTCGACCTAAGAGCAGTGTGATTAAAATTTTATATCCCATTCGTGCCTCGATACACTGAGCTCGGCACTCGGGATGATCGTGGCACCTGGTCCTGAGTATTCGCGAAGGGGGTTTTGCAAAGAAAAACGTCTCGAACCATACGAACTCAAAATTAAAAAATTTATATATTTTTTTGTTTTTTTAAGGCGTTCGTGTGGTTCGAGACGCAAACTAAAATAAGTTTGCTCCTCACCACGAACCGAATTTAAATAATTCTTAATAATCGATTGATTCATGTTTATTAAAAATCCTTATAAAACGAACATCAAAAGAATAGGCCTATTCTCGGCTTCATGACAGACACCCCTAAAAAAATCTTGAGCTAGCATAGAATGGAAAATAAAAAAAATCAAACAAAAAAAATTATTAATATGTTGAATAATTCATGCTAGTGGAAAGACAAAAATTGCATTTTGAAAACTATGTTAAAAAACTTTTAATGTAAACGGTTTTATCTTGTAGTCGTATTAAGAATCGATTTTAAAATGGAAATTAACGCACCTCACGTCTCTCGATTTAATGCCAACTTATAATCAGTGACCCAACGAATAAAAACACTTTTTATAAAATATAAGCGATCACATTTTTCTTGCGCAATACTGAGCAGTTTTTTTTGTGCAGGAAAAAACCAAGAAAGGCGCAAAGTATCAAGCCAGGAATGCAACGTAATAAATGCTTCAAGATTTTTAACTTCATTTTCAACATCACGCAAGAATGAAACTAAAGGTGTTAATAAATCATGTAAGGTTGCTGCTTTTTGATATTTTTCTTGTGCTGCCATAACCAGTTTTTTCCCTAGTTCTTGCTCAGGCAAAATTTTGAGCATGTCATTAGGCATTGAACTTTGCCAGCATGACCAGGTATCAGTTTTTAATACTTGATATGCATAATATAAAAGTTGAAACCAAATATAACTGTAACAAGAGCCAAGCAACCCAAAAGCAAGATTAGTTTTGTTTTCGTGCGCATACGTCAAAAAGTTTTTTTGTGCCATTTGTGCTTCTTGCTTGAGCGCTAAAAAATTTTCGGGGCTCAGATGCTGTTGAAAATAGTGCAAAAAGCTATTAGATTGCTGTGCGTGGCTTAATGCTTCTGAGTGTGCAGTGGTATTGCTTTGTATTTGTGCTGCTTGATCATTAGCCATGGAATGGTTGTTAAAAATATTTACATGTAAATGTTGTACATCAGCAGGAATTTTTAATGTAGGCGTGTTGGCAATTAATTGTATGCCTGATAAAAAAAGAATGAATTGCAGATACTTCACTATCCCTCCTTATTTTTTTAAAAAATTCTATTGAAAGGATAGCTAAAAATATTAGTAATATTCAATGATGTTCTAAGCCACCAATTTTACCTTGGATTAACTAAAATATTAAGCGCGCTCGTGGTGAGTGATTTCGAAGAAATCGTATCGAACCATTCGAGCGTGTTATTAAGCTGTAGTCTAACCAGAAATTTTTTCCAACAATTCTTTTTCTTTTTTTTTCATAACTTCAAAATCTTTATCTTTTTCATGGTCATAACCAAGCAAGTGGCAAATACCATGCACCAAGAGCATTTGCAGCCGATTATAAAAATTTTCACCGAGCTCTTGGGCTGCTTTTTGTACATACTCCAAAGAAATAATTAGATCACCTAAATTCTTTTCATCCGGCGTTGTCGGTTTAATTTGCTCGCCGGCTTTCAGGTCTGGATGGAATGGAAATGAAAGAATATCGGTTGGTTTATCTTTGTGTCGATATTCTTTGTTGTAGCGGTGAATGATTTTGTTGGTAGTTAACCAAATGCCAAGATCATAATCAGCATAATCAAGCGCATCAAGAATTTTTTGCGCATCTTGCTTGAGTTTTTTAGTATTAATAACTATTTTGCGTTGTTTATTTTTTATGGTGATCATACTTATTTAAACAATAATACAGCAAGATTCTTGCGATTCTTGCTTTTTAGCTTCGTTAGTTTTTCTTTGTATAAAACTGAATCCTTGCGCAAATTTTTCAAAAGTCTCGGTATCTCCCTTTTCTAAAAGCTGTCTCATGGTTTTTTGTGCAAGATCTAACGGTGTTTCTTCTTTTTTATTTTTTTTCAAAAATACTTCAACTGGTATGCTTTGAAAGCATTCAATAGCAATATCTAGAGGACGCCTTGCAAAATGATGAACAATTGTATTTCCTTCATTATCCAATGCTTCATCAGGACGAATTATAGAGTGAGTGAGAGTAAACTTTAGAGAATTAGTTGTACATGCCCTAATTGTGGGGAATGTTATATCTTTACATAAAATCTGCTTGCAGGCGATTAATTTCTCAAAGAGTTTTTGTTCTATTTCATCAAGATTTAAATTATCACCAGTAGTTCTATTTTCTGTGAATAATTTTGCTATTTGGTTATTGATAATGGTATAAGGGGTTTCTTGAAGATTATTTTCTTTCTTAAAGAGCTCATTAGGGCATAATGATGCAACTACTTCAAGCATTTCCGGGTCTGCTTTTTGTGAAAAAATATGTAAAAGCGTATTGCCCTTTTCATCAACATTTTTTAAGGAAAGCGTATTCCATAGCAAAGCGGTTCTTAAATTTTCGACACGATTGCTTGCGGTAGAGCCAGTAATCCATTTTTGCATTTGTTGTTGATTATTTTGACTAAGATTAGGGAATGAAACTGCTTGAGTTTCTTGCCCTTGAGCTAAATTAGATAAAGCAACGAGTGAATATAGTGTTACCATTATTTTTTTCATAAAGAAATCCTTCTTTTAACAACTTACTATTGCATTAAACGTTTCATTTTCCTTGCTCAGTATTGCAGGGCCAACAAGTAACTCCGGAATAAAATCAATTGTTTGTGCTCGTGTTATTCCTTTGAGTAATATAACTTCTTTTTTCAACATAGCACGCAATTCAGGATTAATACAATGGATATTCAATGTTGCCACATCTGTTTTTAAAGAAAGTTGATGCTCACTTTTGAGTTTACGTACTTGTTCAACAATTTTAATAATATTTGCAACCAATTCTTCTGATTGATCATAAAAATACGGATATTGAATATGAGAAAATTTAGTACTATGAATTGAGTCACCACCAAATTTTTCTTGATACAATGCTTCAAATAGTGCTTCAGTTACATAGGGAACAAATGGCGCATACATTTGCAAAATGCGCAAGCCAACAAAGAATAAGGTCCACCGGGTTGCTGCAACTTCGTTTTTGCTATAGTTGTCTGGATTAAACAATTGATCTTTAATCAATTCAATATAATTATCGCAATAATCTTGCCAGAAAAACTTTTCAATCTGAGCAAGTGCAGCTGTAAATTCGTGGGCATCCAATTCTTTTTTATACGCTGCAAAGGTATGTGTTACTTTATGTAAAAGCCATTCGTTAATAATGCCCGGTTTTTCAGGAAATGGCGTGTCTTTTGTAATTCCTTGGGTATGTTCACTGGCAAAACGGAATGCATTCCATAATTTTGTTAATAATTTTTGGCCAATCTTTAATTGTGTTTCAGAAAAACTGACATCATGCCCCAAACTTGCTGAAGCGGTCCAAAAGCGAATAGCATCAGCAGGAAACTGCTCAAGCAAATATTCTGGAGCGATTTTTTTTTGTTCTTTTGATTTTGAAAGTTTTTCATTGCCATCGCTCAAGACATGACCAGAAATAACAATGTCGTTCCATGGCACAGAGCCATGATGCATCCATGTTTTGATGATGGTATAAAAAGCCCACGTGCGAATGATATCATGCGCTTGTGGGCGCATGCTCATTGGTAAAAATTCTCCAACGAACGGATCTTCAAATGCAGAAACCATTTCAGGATTATAAACATCAAAACAAATGTAAGGTGTTAGTGACGATGTATTCCAGGTATCCATGACATCCGTATCCCCGACAATGTCAGAGCTCCCACAGTTGGTGCAATTTTTGCCTGTAAAGGATGTTTCTTGTGGATCAACAGGTAAATCTTTGATATCAGCCAATAAAATTTCTTCACAACTTTGACAATGCCAAACCGGAAAAGGGATACCAAAAAAACGCTGGCGCGATAAACACCAATCCCATGAAATGTTTTCAACCCAATTTTTGTAACGTGCTTTCATATAAGTCGGGTGCCAATTGATTTTTTCAGCCAAATCTAAAAATTGTTGCTTGTATTCTAAAATTTTTAAAAACCATTGAGAAAGCGTGAGATATTCAATCTCTTTTTTGCAGCGCTCGTGTACATTCACGTTATGGGTAATTGATTTTTGCGCTTTGAGAAGACCTTGTTCTTGTAGTAATTCTAAAACTTTTTTGCGCGCATCATGTACTTTTAAACCAGCCAGAGGTCCAGTATGTTCAAGCCATTTTCCATCAGGTCCTAAAGAAAGATTTTGGGCTAATGTGTATTTTTTAATCCAAAGAATATCGGTTTTGTCACCAAATGCGCAGCACATAACAAGGCCAGTTCCTTTTTCAGGGTCAACTAGTTCATCAGGCATTATAGGTACTTCATGACCAAAAATTGGAACGAGTGCTTTTTTATTTTGTAAGTTTTTGTAGCGCATATCTTCAGGATGATAAAAAACAGCAACGCAGGAAGGCAATAACTCTGGGCGCGTTGTGCCAATCACAAGATCTTGGCCGCCAGTTGTTTTGAATATTATATCATTAAAATGTGAAGCAATGTGCGCATCATCAAGTTCTGCTTGTGCGACTGAAGTACGGCACGTAGTGCAATACAACGCAGGTTCAAATTTGCGATAAATAAAATCTTTGTTAAATAATCGAATGAATGATTCTTGCGAAATTTTTCGTACTGGCGCAGAAATGGTTGCGTAAGTTGAAGACCAATCAGCAGAAATTCCCATACGTTGCCAGAGTGTTTCAAAGTCTTTTTCTGCTTCTTTGGTAACATTCAAACAGAGTTTGATAAATTCTGAGCGGCCTACTTCATGGGGGCGAACGCCAAGTTTTTTTTCAACATAGCGTTCCGTTGGTAAGCCGTTGTCATCATACCCGAAAGGATAAAAAACGGAAAACCCATCCATACGCTTAAAACGAGCAATGATGTCTGTTTGAGTATAAGAAAAGATGTGACCAATGTGTAAAGCACCCGAAACAGTTGGGGGTGGGGTATCTATGCTGTAGAGTTTGCCAGTATGTTTTGTGCGTTCATAGGTTTTTTCTTCAAGCCATTTTTTTTTGGCTTTTTCTTCGTGAATTTGATGTTCGTACCGTTTATCCATGGGTTTACCGATTATATTTTATTGAAAGCTATATTATAAAAACAGTTAATAGTATAGCTTTCTGATCATATTATGTCGAAAAAAAGATCCCTTAACTTGTTTTTTCTGTCTGTGGTTTTAATTCTCCAGTCAATTTTGCCAATGAAACTTTAGCTAATTGCTTCATGGTTTCAGGAACGCTTTCATTATTTATAAATTTTTCCAAACGCTCTTTAGCTTCGCCTGTTTGATCTGTTTGCCCTAAACATGCAATTACTCGTAATTCAACTTGCGGTATGCCAAGATTGTTTTTTTGGGCTTGTTGATAGCAGGTAAGAGCCTTTTCTGGTTGGTGCAGATTAAAATAACATTCTCCAAGATTGTACCAGATAGTACCATTCGTTGGTATACGTTGAACTACGCGTTCATAATAAACCCTTGCTTCTTCATAATTATTGTTTAAATAAAGAGCTGTTGCGAGTTTCTGTATATAATCAAGAGAATTTGGATCGAAATTTAACATTTTTTTAATAGCAAAAATTGCGTCATCGTATTTTTTTAAATTGATTGCGGCATTAGCATAGATTTGGAATCCAGGTAGAGTATCAAGATCGCCTTTAGTACATGCTGTTTTGTAGTATTCAAGTGCAAGTTCCGGCTTGCCGCGTTCGGAAGCAATTTTGCCAAGATTGTAAAATGCTTTACCATAATGCGGACGCATCTGAATAGCTACGCTAAGTACTTTTTCTGCTTTATCATATTCTTTTTGCTGAATATAGAACGATGCTAAATTATTATAGCCTTCTGGATAGTGCGGATTGATTCGTATTGCCTGTTTCATGGTCTCTATTGCTAAATTCAGCTTTCCTGTCATTGAATAGGCAACAGCAAGGTTATTGTATGGGTCAGGATAATTTTTGTCCATTGCTATTGCCTTTTTATATAAAGGAATTGATTCCTGCAATTTACCTTTTTCAGATAGCGCCACTCCTAAATTATTATAAGCTCGCGCTTTGCCAGGGGCATTTTCAATAATATTGCTCCAAAATTCTTCAGAAGAGCGCCATATTTTATTGCGTTCATATGTTAAAAAGCCAAGGGGTATAGAGAACATAAAAATAAAAAGGTATTGTGCTTGTGCGTGACCCATTATAGGAATCAAGGTTATAAGATGTGGTGTTATTTCCTGAAATAGTTTTACTAAGCCTGATGCTATTATAAAAAGTAGGCCAATCGATGCTAAATATGTTTTGTAATCAGCAAGCAATTCAGATGATGGAATAATACTTGAGCGAGGTGCAATAGCGATGGCAAACCAGAGTGCGCCAAATGCAATCATATTGGTTTTATTGCGTCTTAATAAAAGAGCCATAACTAAACTTAGGAATATGAGGGCGAATAAGGGAAAAATACAATCAATAGCAAAAAAATGCGTAACAAGTTTCCAGTCATATTCTACGCTTATATTGAAGGGCCAAAAAAACATAAAAATATAGTGCAAAATAACTTTAAACTGCGAAATAAAAAAATGGAGGGGATAGATTTTTTGTGTAGGATCTTCAGTAAGTACGTTACCAATATTGTTGCGAGCTTCAAGTTTTAACCCTAATAAATTGGTAAAAAACGTTGGTTTATGAAAATACATAAAAATCCCAAAAACAATAAAGGTGACACCCAGATGTAGGTACCAATTATTTTTTAATTTTTTTAAATCGCCATGCGCAACAAAAAACCAATCAATCAAGAGTAAAAGAAATGGTGCTACAATAAAAATTTCTTTGGTACCGCAGGCAAAAAAACTGAGAACAAATAATAACAGGGTTAGCAGTGTTTTAATAACAAATGTTTGTGTGCGTATAATCAGTAAAAAACAGATGCTCATGGCAGTAATAAGAAGACCAGCAAGACCTTCTAGGCGCCCTTGAATGACATAGCTTATAGTTTGCGTTTGCACAGGATGTAGCAAAAACAGTGCTGCTGTGCAGCAGGCAATAGCAAAATTATAGCGCTTAAAAAATGAATCATTTTTAAGACGGTTCAGAGCAAGAAAAATAAAATAAAAAACTAAAATGCCGGTTGCAATGTGAAAGCTTATATTAAAAAGGCGGTAGTAATACGGTTGAAACATTCCCTGGCGGTAATTGACAGCACTTAACCAGTAAGAAATCCAACGAGTACCTGAAAAAAATGCTTCGGTAAAGGTTAAAAAGCGTATGTAAAAAAATCTTTGAATATTAGCAACGTCATCAAACTGAAAGCTATAATTTAATGATGGATAATAAAAGAGAGCTGTGAATGCAGATAAAATAACAGGAGGAATTGTCCAATAAAGGAGTTTGATAAAACCGTGTGCTTGGTCAGTAGGTAGATGTGTTGGTTCTTGTTTTTTTAAAATTTTAACTGAGGAAGCCCCGTTCATAAATTCTCCTTTTAGGAATGGTCCATTTTTTTTGTATGATTATGCTTAGTCTACTCAACTTGCCAATCTTGTCGAGACCTTGAAATCACTTGTTTGACCAGGTTTTCTATTTGCTTTACAATGAGGCATTATTAACGTGTTCCTATGGTGCAAGTTAAGTTGATTTTCGCTCGTTCGTGCTGAGGATTTTTCGAAGAAAAATATCTTAGCCTCCCCGCCGCAGTTTCAACGAATGCTGGGAACCATACGAAAGAAAATTGATAGAATATTTATTATTAAATAATTTTTTAGAAAAAAATAAGAAATTTATAATTTATGAGTTTGTATGGGTTGAGACGCTTTGCTCCTCAGCGCGAACGGATTCTCGAAATAAAAATAAGAGCGAAACTAACAGGTGCCTATGATTAATCTTCGTTTTATTGAAATTATCATTAGCTTTATTACGGTAGCAATTGCTTATGTGCTGAGCACTACGCTTGCTGGTTATTTTCAGGCATGGTCAGTAAAGAAACTTGGTGATGATTCAGAAGTCATAGAAGAGTTTTTGACGCTGAATCCTTTAGTACATATTGATCCTGTTGGTGCATTTTGTCTTTTCTTTTTGGGAATCGGCTGGGGTACTGTAATACCTATTAATCCTGCTGCTATTAAAGGCTCCTTTCGTCTCTTGTTAGCTTTTTTTTCAAAGCCTGTAGCATATCTTGGTATTGCTTTTTGTTCGTTACTAGCTTTGTTACGTGTCTTTGGTTTGAAAGTTTTAACTATTGCAATGATGATGGTACTTTCTGAAACTATTTCTCTTTCAGCATTTTCAAAGATTTATCAAGAAAAATCTTCTTTTATTTTAGCAATCGCATTAATATTCGTTATGCTTATTTATATTGGTGTGCTTTTTGCTGTACTGAATCTCATTATTGGTGGGTTTCAGTTTGCTTCGTATACTTTTTTACAACCACTGGCACGTTCAGAGCATGGTGATCTGATAATGTTTGTTGTTCCTTTTATATTATTAATATTATTGGCACGACCGCTCAAAGTTTTAGTTGTGTATGGTATTTCATACAGTGCGTATTTTTTTGCCCCATTACTTGGAGTTTCATAAACCATGAAAGATTATACTAAACAATTTCAGGAGCTAATCGCTGGTACCATTCAAGTAACCCCTGAACAAGAACTATTAGCAAAGTTAAAACAAGGTGAGACGTTGCGCGTAAAACTTGGTGCGGATCCTACAGCGCCTGATTTACATCTTGGTCATGCAGTGGTATTGCTTAAAATGAAACAATTTCAAGATTTTGGGCATCATATAATTTTTTTGATTGGTGATTTTACTGCGCGTATTGGTGACCCAACCGGCAAATCAAAAACACGACCGCCATTAACTACGCAAGAAATTGCAAAAAATACAGCAACATATCTTGATCAAGTAAGCAAAATTTTAGATCCCAAAAAAATTTCGATTCGTTTTAATGCTGAATGGCTCGATAAACTTTCAGCAAAGGATATTGTTGAGTTGTGTGCAAAAGTTACGCTCGCACAATTGACTGAGCGGGAGGATTTTGCCAATCGCCTTAAAAACCGTGAACCTATCAGTTTTCATGAATTGTTGTATCCGCTTTTTCAAGGCTATGACTCAGTGGAATTGGATGCTGACGTTGAACTTGGTGGCACCGACCAAACATTTAACCTTTTGATGGGCCGCGAATTACAAGAGCGCTATGGTAAAAAAAAGACGCAAATTATTATGACTGTTCCAATTTTAGAAGGTCTTGATGGTGTGCATAAAATGTCAAAATCGCTTAAAAATTATGTTGGTTTAGCAGAACCAGCTGATCAAGCTTACGGAAAATTAATGTCAATACCCGATCAACTTATGTGGCGCTACCTGAAATTATTGCTCGGTAAACCAGAAAGTTATATGAGCGAATATCAAGAACGCGTAGCTGCAGGAACTACAAGTCCCATGGCATTAAAAAAGGAAATGGCACGAGAAATCGTTGCAAAATTTTGGTCAAAGGATGAAGCAGAAAAAGCAGAACGCCAATTTGAAGCTCTTTTTCAAAATAAGGATTATTCAAAAGCAACGCCATTTACGTTGCCAAAAGATACACCAAATCCTATATGGATTATTGAACTAATGAAGTTGTTTGGTGCTATTCAAAGTTCATCTGAAGGGCGCCGTTTGATTCAAGAAGGTGCGGTCAAAATTGATGATGAAAAAGTAACCGATTTCCAGGCAACTATTGCATGGAAAAAAGGTATGACCATCAAGATTGGCAAACACAGAATTTTTACGCTGGAATAGAAATCTGCTTTGCTTTCTTGTTTCGTGTTTAATTTTTATATTATGCTAACGGCATAAAATTGGAAAATTTTTAAAGAGGAGAGCGTATATGAAATTATTTGGTTTATTTTCCTTATTTTTTTTATGCACAGCTGGTTGTCTAGCGCAAGATTTTAATCTACTGGCACAGAGTTTAACTACGTTGACTGAGAGTTTTGGCTCATTACAAGGATATTTAGAAGGATTTAAGCCAAAAGTTGATGTGAAAAAATTAGAAGAAGAAAAAGGAAAATTGGTTCTTAAACTTACAGAAGAAAAAAATCCACAGGAAAAACAAAAAATTCAACAGCAAATAGATGAACTTAAAAAAGAAATAGAAAATTTAAAAAAGGGATAAAGGGCTAATGCAATTTAACTTTTTTGCGTTCGCACTAAAAATTCTTGCACCGCAGTAATATGATTTTCTAATTCTTGCGCATCAGTTTCAAACTCTTTATTGCAATCTAAAATCAAAACAGGCACCTGCTTGAGTTCAGCTAGAATTCCTGTTTTTTGTATTAAAAAATTTTCATGATGTTCATGAATCTGTTGTAAATAAGAAAAGGTGATCTTTTTTTCTGCTAAACGATTGCGCTTTTTTATTCGTTGATAGGCAATTTCTGGATCAACTTGCAAATAAATAAACCCGCGTGGTGGCTTGCATTTTTGTGGAATTAAAAAATTAAACCATTGATTGTACAGGTTCCATTCAATATCACTCATAAAGCCTTGTTTATAACCATTTAATGAAAAACAATAATGGCCGGAATAAATTGAACGCTCGATGATGCGGTTTTGATTTGTTTCTTCTTGATCTTTCATGTGTTCTTTTACGCGACAAATCATAGCAAATGTTTCAATGCTATAAGCCCAGCGCTTGGCATCTTGATAAAAATTTGCCAGCAATGATTGTCCATAGACTTTTTTTTGCCAATTATGTAATGGCTCAAGGGCAACATCAACATCCTTGAGATGTTGTTGCATAAGTTTTAAAAATGTTGATTTGCCGGCACCGATATTGCCTTCAAGAATGTACATAAAATCCCTACTAGAAAAATTTAAAGAAGTTTTTTTTAGTATAAGGATTTTTTAAAATTTGTTAATAAAAATGGCCCAGAATTTCTGGGCCATTAGAAAAAACCGTTTAACAAATTATCGTTACTTTTTTATTACTGTAATACGCTGTCCTGCCTTTATTGGTTCTCTTTTTTGGAGCGTAATAGTAAGCATTTCGTTTTCATATTCAGCTTTTATATCCTCAAACATTACTTTGGCAGGCAAACTTTGGCGCATCATAGATGAACTGCTATTATAGTAAACAACTGATGGTTTGCTCTGTTCATCGTTTGTTTTTTCTTCTTTAATTTCTTGTTTTGTAGCATACGAAATTTCATAGGGAGTTATGGTCATTTCTGTTGTCATTGTTTTTTCTGGTATGGAAATAACAACGTAATCGCCTTTGGTATTTGGCATTTTTTTTATATCAATGGTATCAGGGTCTATTGAAGATGCTTTAATGCTCACCATAACATGAGAATCTGTTTCGGTTATTTTGGGCATAGTAACAGACATAGTTGATTGTTTGTTAGGTTGAATAACCTGAACATCAGACCACATATTTTCAACCATTTTATCAAAATCTTGTTGCATTTGGTTAAAGAGCTCATGCATTTTTTCTGTGGTATTAGAAAAATACGGCATTTGATGATTGTCACGCGCTGCATTGGTGATACTTGAGAAGACCATCATGAGCGCATAGGATAGGGCATTTTTTTTATTCATAATCAGCCTCCTTTGAAAAATATGATATACTTACTTTATAAATTTTAGCCAAACTAGGGCCCCATTTCAATAGGCTGGCTTAGCGCTAAACAAGAATTTGATTTTAGAAATTGTAAATTATTATTATAATGAAATAAAAAAATTAAATGCGCTGGTGGTGAGTGATTTCGAAGAAATCGTATCGAACCATACGAGACCTAGTAAAAAAATATATTTATTTTGTGCTCATATGGTTCGATACATTTTTCCTATCGGAAAAATACTCACCATGAGCGCATTATGATTTAGACCTTTTTTGTTAGGTTAAATCCACATTATTCAGTATGTTTATTTGAATTTGATAAGGAACCACATGCAAAAACCCGTAAAGAAAGATACCGAACTTATTTTTGGTATTCACCCCATCGTTGAATTATTAAAAGCAAAAAAACGTCGACTTTTGATACTTTATACAACCAAACCTGTTCCAAAAGCATGGAAAAAGATTGAAGCATTATTGCCTAAAGGGCTGCAGATTCAGTATGTCAACCGTGAAGCATTAAATAAACTTGCAGGAACAACCGATCATCAGAACATTGTTGGATTTGCAACGCCATTTGGTTTTAGAAAAAAATTTTTCAGCCCAGAAAAACAACAAGCATTGCTTTTATTGGATGGTGTTCAAGATCCGCGCAACCTCGGCGGCATTTTGCGTTCTGCGTATTGCACAAACTTTGATGGTGTAATCATCACTCAAAAAGCAAGTGCACCGCTCAATGCGGCAGCTCTCAAAGCTTCAGCTGGTTTGGCAGAATATCTTGATATTTATCTTGCACCTTCGGCAAAAGCAGCAACGCAATTGTTAGTAAAAGAAGGTTATTCTTTGTATTTAGCAGTGCTTGATCCAAAAGCAAAAAATGCAGCAAATATCCAATACAAAAAACCTCTTTGTTTAGTAATTGGCAGCGAAGAAACAGGTATTTCACGTGATATTTTAGGCGATGGCCAATTAATTACTTTGCCCCAAAAGCAGGCCGATATTTCTTACAACGCTTCAGTGGCCTCTGGTATTTTGCTCTTTTTGATTGCGGCGCAATTGAAGGCTATTTAATTGATCATTTCTGGTACTTTTTTAATTGTATTTATCAACCAATCAAAGCTTCTAGAAATAAATTCAGTATTTTTTGAAGTGCCATAGGTATCGAGAAGTTCTTTAAATGCTGTTAAAATTTGGCCTGGTACTGAATAGCATTTGTTATAGAAAACATCAAGACCAATGCTGGTTAGTAAGGCTGTCGTTGGTAAGGAATTATGTACATTTGGCCAATACACTGGTTTATTATTAATTGTTGTAATAAGGCCTGTTTTTTCGCTAGTCATATAACGTAGTAAAAAATAGCCAAGAAGTGTTGTTACATAAGGATGATTTTTTAATAAGTTGTGTGTGATACGGCGGGTTTCTTGAACAGCATTCTCACTTTTTTTTATCAGTGATTGAACTTCTGCTTTGCTTGTTATTGTTAGGCCAAGAAGTATAGTAAAAAATAACTTTCTCATCCCATCTCCTTTTAAACTATTTAGTTTTATTCTCGATGAATATAAAAAGATTAATGAAAAAATGCAAATATACTTTGATGCACCGTGCAAGAAATTGCACCGTTTATTTTTCAGTTATTGACTATTTTATTCATAAATTAGTATAAAAAAAGTAGAAGATTTATGAGAAAGCTGAGGAAAAAATGTATAGGGTTAGGGGATATATTTTTCTAGCAGTAAGTTTTAGTACCGCACTTTTTGTAGCGCGGCTGTTGTATACTCATATTTTTACAATATGCCAACATACCCTCATTTTTGATCCACTTTTTTCTTCGGAAATGCAAGAAGAAATTCGTGTTTTTATTGAAAAAAAGATAGTAAGTCCAGAAGCATTATGTATGGCACTGAAAAATCAGTTTCCAACCATAAAAGATATTGTATGCCAGCATAAACAATATAAAAAAATAGTGCTTACTATGCATGCATGTAAACCCCTTTTTTTACTTAATGATTCTCAAGTATTGCTAGAAAACGGAATTGTTGAGAAAAAATTTTGGTTTAGTGATGAATCTTTGCAAAGTTTGTACAATATCACTAATAAAGTTGCGGAACTTAGAAGCAGATGTCATGACGCATCGATTCATTGGCTTGAAGAAAATTCAGATAGTGTTTTTGAATATTTTAAGGTGGAATTGATTGATCCAACAACTATTGTGCTATCTGATAAACAAGCAGTTGATTTTCAGGTTTTTTGTAATGAACAGACAAAAGTTTCACAAGAGATTTTTAAAACCTGTTTTTCATTAAAAGATGAATTAAAAAAAACAGTTCCACAAAAAAAAGGGCAGCAACAGAGTTGGATTGCTGATCTTCGTTTTAACAATCAAATAATTTTGTATCGCAAAAGGGGGATGGTATGAAGGGCAGTGTATTTTCTCAAGAGCCAATAGTTGCTCTTGATATAGGAACCACCAAAATTTGTGTTTTGGTAGCACAAGAGACTGCTGATGGTAGCATTGAAGTTATTGGTATTGGTAAATCAACTTCGCATGGTTTAAAAAAAGGTATTGTTGTTGATATTAATAAAACAATTCATTCCATAAAGCGTGCGGTGCAAGAGGCAGAATTGATGGCGGGTTGTAAAATAGAATCAGCCTGTATTGGTATTTCTGGCAGTCACGTTCAATCAATCAATTCGCAAGGTGTTGTGCCTATTAAAAGAAAAGAAGTAACTCAAGTCGATATAAAAAATGTTTTGGCATCGGCGCAAGCAGTTGCATTGCCCGAGGGTCAACAAATTCTTCATGTCTTACCGCAATATTATGTAATTGATTCGCATGAACGCGTTAAAGATCCTTTAGGTATGTATGGGGTTCGCTTAGAAGCACAAGTGCATATTATTACCGGTGCTCTTTCGTGTGTGCAAAATTTAGTCAAATGTTGTGAAAGTTTAAATATTAAAGTAACCGATATTGTACTTGAGCAATTAGCTTCAGCTTTAGCAGTATTGAGTCCAGATGAACGCCAATTAGGTGTTGGCGTTTTGGATATTGGTGGCGGTACTTCTGATTTTGCGTTGTACCATAACAATAGCATTATTTATACCATGGTTTTGCCGGTAGCAGGTGATCATTTTAGCAATGATCTTGCTTTGGGCTTACGCATTACGCTTGAAGATGCAGAACGAGTAAAACAGGTAGGTGGTTTTGTTAATCCCCAAGGGTTTGAGCAAGATGGTATGATTGAGGTTGAATCGGTGCAGGGTGGTATTCATAAAAATATTTTATTAAGCGAATTGTGTGCAATTTTACAGCCGCGAGCTTCTGAGCTTTTTAATCTTATTAATCAAGAACTTGAACAGCGAAAACTAAAACAATTTTTATCGGCAGGAATTGTATTGACAGGAGGAGGTTCACTGCTTGAAGGTATGCAAGAATTAGCGACAGAAATTTTTGGTGTACCGGTACGTATTGGCAAACCAAAATCAAAAGACAATTTGCTTGAATCGCTTGATAATCCGAAATATGCAACTGGTTACGGATTATTATTACATGAATTACAAGAACGTTCTAAAAAAGTGCGAGGACATTTTAGTGGTCCATTGGTCATGCGCATTGCTGCGCGTATGAAATCGTGGGTATCTGATTTCTTTTGAAGCAAAATAAGGGGAGACTATGATAGATTTTGCGATTGAAGAAAAAAAAGAACTTTTGCCGGGTGTTAAAATTAAAGTAATTGGTATTGGTGGTGCGGGCGGCAATACCGTTAACAGTATGATTGATGCGCAATTTCAAGGTATAGAGTTTATAGTTGCCAATACTGATGCTCAAGCATTAGGACTTTCAAAAGCTGATCATATAATTCAGTTAGGTGTCAAATCAACAAAAGGACTTGGTACCGGGGCAAATCCAGAACTTGGTAAACGCGCTGCGGAAGAAGATCTTGAGAAAGTCATGGAATATTTGCATGATGCAGATATCGTATTTTTAACGGGCGGTATGGGTGGAGGAACTGGTTCTGGAGGTTTGCCGGTTATTGCCCGTGCATTAAAAGAAAAAGGAATTCTTTCGATTGCGGTGGTAACAAAACCATTTGTATTTGAAGGTAAGCGTCGAAGTCAAGTAGCAGAAAATTCATTAGCAATGCTTAAAAAAGAAGTAGATACATTATTGGTTTTACCTAATCAAAAACTATTAGAAGTTGTTGATAAAAAAGTTTCTATGATTGATGCTTTTGCGATGATTAATAATGTACTGAATCAATCCGTAAAAGGAATTGCCGATATTATTGCAAAACCAGGCCACATAAATGTTGATTTTGCTGATGTGCGAGCAATTATGAAAGATATGGGTCTTGCGGTGATGGGAACAGGCAGAGCAAGTGGCCAAGATCGTGCAAAGGTTGCTGCAATGGAAGCCATTGAATCGCCATTGCTTGAAAACATGAATATTGCAGGAGCGCGAGGAGTGCTCTTTAATATAACTGGTGGGCCAAATTTAAGTTTGCATGAAATTCATGAAGCAGCCAATATAATTTACCAACAAGCAGATGAAGATGCGAATATTATTTTAGGTTCTGTAATTGATCCAGAACTTGATCAAGAAGTTATGGTTACCGTGATTGCTACTGGTTTTGTAAAACAAGAAGCATCTGTTGCTGGAGCTGCTAAAATAAGTAAAGATGATGGTGCTTCTGTAGTTATTTCTTCAGAGTCAGGACAACGTTCATTAGGAGAAAAATCGTTAGCAACTTCGGCAAAAAAATATGAAATTCGCTCCATGCAAGATCTTGATGTGCCAACATTTATGCGTCAGCAGCATACTGAAAAAAACTCAGATCAGTAATAAAGTCTCCGCTTAAGTTCTTCTTGAGCGGAGATTAATTTCGTTATTGACAAATCCTCCCTTTTTATTAAAAATCATCTACAAAAATTATTGATATATTAAAAAAAGGGACCTTATGGGACTTTATGAAAATCGCATAGTTCGTATTTTACCACTTGTTTTATGTACCTTGGCAATTTTTTTTCTTATTTTTTGGCAACATTACCATTATAAGGTATTGCCTGAAAAACCTATTGTAGCAGTAATAACTTCCTTTAATAACGCAAAATGGGTTTATAAAAATCTAGATTCAATATTTGCACAAGATTATAAAAATTTTCGTGTAATCTATTGTGATGATTGTTCAACAGATGGCACAGGAGATCTTGTTGAAACATATATTAAAGAAAGAAATCTTGCTGATAAAATTGTTTTAATCAGAAATAAAAAACGTGCCATTAAATTACTCAATTTATATACTATTCATCATTCAATCGATGATGGGGATATTATTGCACAAATTGATGGTGATGATTGGTTGGCAGATGATCAAGTTTTTAAAGAGGTCAATAAAGCCTATCACAAAGGCTGTTGGCTTGCGTATACACAATTTAAATGCTCTAATGGTGAAATGGGTGGCAATAAAATGCCGCCATATTGGGTACGAAAAAATGGTAGTTTTCGAGAATATAAGCCGACATGGTTTATGTATAGCCATTTAAAAACATTTTATGCATGGTTATTCAAACAAATTAAGTTGCATGATTTTATTGATGATAAGGCAGGAACTTTTCCGGGTGTTAATGATGATGTTCTTATGATGTATCCAATGCTTGAAATGGCACGTGATCATTTTACGTTTATTCCAAAGATTTGTTACATTTGGAATGTTTCACCGGGCTTTCGTTATATGCCTGAGACTGATACCATGACAGATTTACAAAAAATATTTTTCAAAAAACCTGCTTATCCTGCTTTACGTGAACCTGTATTGACGAATGCAAAGTTGTTTGAAAATGAAATTGTAGATATTGTTTTATTTTCTTCGTGTACCAATAAGCAACAGCTTGATAATGTTTTGCAATCGATTAAAAAAAATATTAAAGGATCTATCGACCTTTATGTTATTTGCCAACGTAATAATCAAGCATTACAAGATCTGCAAGCACACTATCCAGAGGTACATTTTGTTGATTATACGGAATGTTTTCAGCTGATGAAACATATTCATAACTATGTGATTTTTGCCGATGATTATCATGAAGTTACACAAGAAATTTCAGTAGCAACCTGTATTAAAGAAATGGAAAGAACATTTGCCCATGCTTTTTATTTGGAGCCTTTGCTCGTTTTGCAAGAAAAAAATAATGCACTTCAAGTAATTCATTCAAATATACTTGCGTATAAATATGGTGCTGAAAAAAATATTAACACCATGATTCATACAACAAACTGGGTACTTTATCGTAAAGAAGATGCAGAAAAATTCTTCTCAGAACAATTTACCTTAAGCAACAACGGTACATTGTATCACGAAAAACGGAGACCTATTGATTTGACAAAAATTGGTTTATTATTTGAAAAATCACCTTTGAAAAAAAGCGTTTAACCAAGATTTTTTATGTTGTTTCATACAGAAAGTTTTTTTCATATTGCTTTTGGCGATCTTCGTACACAATTTGTTCCTCAAGATTTTTATATGATACCAACGAATGCTATTTTGCAGGAACAACCATTTTGTGTTGTAAAAAAATATATGAAAATAAAAAATTTAATTTTTTTGCAGCAAGTGCATGGTAATTCCGGATTATTAATTGAAAACTATGATCAGCTTGCTTCTATGAGAAACTTTGAACTTCAAGGAGATTTTATAATATCTTCCGTTGGAGGTATTGGCATTGCTATTGCGACCGCTGATTGTTTGCCCATTATTCTGTATAGTCCAACTATTCCGGTTATAGCTATTATTCATGCAGGTTGGCGGGGTTCAGTGGAAAGAGTAGCTATTGCAGCATTAGAGCAGATGAAATCTCGTTTTAAGATCCATCCTTCAACGGTGCGTGTATTTTTTGGTCCATCGGCAAAACGCTGCTGCTATAATGTTGGACAGGAAGTTCTTGGTAAACTTAACCCCTTTAGTTTTAAGGATGAAGTGCTGTGGGAGTTTGATGGACAAACTTATTTTGATTTGCCCCTTTTTAATAAGCTCCAGTTGCAGGATGCTGGCATTAAAGCTTCAGCTTTTAATCTTTTTTATAATTTTTGTACTTTATGTGGAGCATCATTTTGTTCATACCGTACTTTTAAAAATAGTCAGCGACAGATGACGGTTGTTGCATTAAAATAACGTAAATTCGATCTAAGGATTTTTAATAATCATGAATCAATCGATTATTAAGAATTATTTAAATTCCGTTCGTGGTGAGGAGCAAACTTATTTTAGTTTGCGTCTCGAACCATACGAACGCCTTAAAACAAACAAAAAAAATATATAAATTTTTTAATTTTGAGTTCGTATGGTTCGAGACGTTTTTCTTCGAAAAACCCCCTTCGCGAATACTCAGGACAGGCTCACCAGTT
>JAGVLQ010000006.1 GCA_020054235.1 Candidatus Babeliales bacterium | reverse complement strand
GCTCTGAAGAGGCAATTTTGAATTATGTTAGAAACCAATAACTGCTTTCATCTCGATCTTCAAAATCCACGGCTTTTAAGCCGTGTGTTGTTTAATAATCCAATTGACCATTCCTTTCATAAGACCAGGAACATCATGGGCTTCTGGTGGTAAATAGACAATTGCACGAGTTCGTGCATCACGAATAACATTTTGTCCGTCACGATAAGGCGTTGGTTTGACCTTACTTTTTCCATTGCCAATAACAAGAGCATGTAACGTTTGAATCATTTTTTCTGTGACGGGTAATCCTTGTGCCGCCCATTGCTCAACCTGAGTAAGAGCAGCATAATATGCCTTAACTTCACGTTCATCGCGCTCACGGCCAGGAAAATGGCCTTTATGTTCTATGATTTCTTTAATTTGATCAGGATTAAGACGATTTCCTTCAATCATAGTTGAGTAATGCGTTGTATATAGACGAGCAGTCTCACGCAAAGATGCGAGTACCATAGGAGTTAAGGGTAAATTGAGAACTTGCTCTCGCGCAGCTTCAATGCGCATAAGATTTTTGGCTATTTTTGGGGTAATAGTATAGTGGGGTAAAAATTTTATCGGCATAATATCTCCTTTTTATCTGCATTATTACATGTATTAGTATGCCGATAAAATGCAGATAATTCAAGAGATTTGCCTATAAATAAGGCTTTTCGGGGGGGGAGGGCTTATTCTTTAACTTCAGGATACTTTTCTGGCTGAGCCAAGCAATAACGCTCGCCAAAACTGCCCTCAGGGTGCTCTGCTATGGTAACAAATTTACGCTCAAAAAAGCCACCACGTGCTTGCCTCTTTTTTTCTTGCATGGCAAAAATCTCAGATTTCTTAATTGCATGTAAAATACACAATGCATCAATTACTTCAAAAATATCAGCAAGTTCTTCAGTGAGTTCATTTTGATTTTTTGAGGCAACAACTTCTTGTATTTCTTCAATAAGTTTTTTTTGCAGTTCTTGGTCATATTCTGCATCATTAAGATTTTTGCAGTGGATAATTGAACCCATTTGTTCCATGAGTTCAGGAGCTTTATCACGCCAGAGTTTGTTTTGTATAAATTTACGCATGATCGATGCCAATTTTTAATTCTTCCTTTGTAGAGCCAATAGTTTTTTCAGCTTCCAATAGCTTTACTATAGTATCCATCCACTCAAACCTTTTTTGCCAGGAAGGGTGTGTGGATGATTTTTCATCTTTTTTCATTGTTGATTTCTGTTGTTCTTCCTGAGCCTTTAGATACAAAACATTTCTAAATTTTTTTGCCAAGTCTAAGTCTTGGCCTGCAAATAGACTATCTGCCTGGTATTCAAATGCGCGTGAGAACTTTAAAAAGGAAGGCGTTTCGACGATTATATCGTGTAATACTGGGATATCATTTTGATTTTCGATTAAAATTTCTTGCATTTTTTTAAATGATTCTGATTCTTTGTTTGGACTTAACCAATCTTTTAAAGATGGCACTGTGCCGATGAATTTTTCTATAATCGTAGTTTCAACTACGTAATGTCGCAATATCATATCAATCGCTGCATGCTGCATAAATGCATGAGTAATTTCATGTGCAGTAGTAAATTCTTGTTCCTCGGGAGAAAAATCAAAAAAATCTTCTGAAAGATAAAGTTTAGGTTTGAAGGAAAATTTTTCAGACTGTTCAGGAATGCGTGATAAACAAAAAGCATTGGTATCAGATATTTTAATAGGTAGATTTGGTAAGTTTGATAATTGTGCATAATGGCTTACCAGGGTATGAAATTTTGGAGAAGATACTTTTTTTTCAAGCCGTTGAGGATACTCTATGCGTTGGGTATCGGGAAAATTGGTTTGTTCCAATTGTTCAGGTAGCCAAGTTTTAAATAGATATTCGGCTGATTGGAGCTTAAAACCTTCTTCTATGGCGTTTAGTGCTTTTTTATTTTTTAAAAATAATTTCGAGGTTATAACTTCATGGGCCGTAATATTTTGCTTATGCATTTCAGAAACAAGTTTGTTAAAAGATTCTTCAGGGGCTTCTTTGCTATAAAGGACCTTTATTTGCTTATGGAACTCTTTTAACTGTTCATTTTTTGTAACTTGCGGTGAAAGTTCATTTTTTGAACTTATTTTTTCTAGCTCCATAGCAGAATTGTAGGAATGAAAAAATAGCGTAAGAGTACAGAAAAAGTATTTTGAGATTTGCATTTTTATAAACACCTTATGGTTTTAAAGTTTAAATTTATCTTGTTTACTTTGCATAAGCAGTAAAACGAAACATTATTACTTCTCCTAATTCAAAAGCATCAACAACTGCCTGATACGATTTAAGATTTTCTTGGTAAGAATTTTCGCCATATTCTTTAATAAATTTTTCTTTTTTTTCTGGTATTAAAAAATTATTACAGATTTTTTCATTATAATTCTTGTATAAGAGAGAATCATCTCTTATCTCAATATTTTTAAATCCTGCACTCGTTAAAATAGTACGGTAATGTTGTTTGGTATGAGCGAAAATTGTAAGACCATCAGTAGTTGCCATAGTATTCATATGCGGCCCCCATACTCCTTGAACCGGACTTAGACAATCAGTTATAACCAAAATGCCATCAGGTTTTAGCACACGTTTAATTTCTTTAAATAATGGTTCTTTATGATCAATATGAGTAAGCATATTTTTACTGAAAACAATATCAAATGATGAATCGGGGAAATCAAGAAAATCATTTGATGTAATACATTTATAACAGATTTTTGACTGTAAGTGATAAGGAATTCTATTGGTTGATTCTGCAATCATCCAAGGATTAATGTCGATTCCGGTTACATCAGCATTATAGGTATCAGCAAGATATAAGGCTACACCGCCTAAGCCCGAACCAATATCAAGCATTTTCTTATTATTAAGAGAAATTTCTGAAAACATATGCTCTATGCCTTCAGCTTCGCCTTCAGACATCATTCCCTTGCCATATATTTCTTCAAGTAAAAAACAATATTCTGGTGTATATTCTTGAATAATTTTTTCAAGGAGATTTGGTGTATGCATAGTATTGCTCTTTAAAATTGGGTTAGCGAGCAGTAATAATAAGCCCGCTATAATTTTTATTAAATTCACGAGAGTACCCTTTATTGTAAAATTGATGTTCATTGTGGTTTTTGTATTTCATGTTTATTTGCTTCATGTACAAGGTGATTAAAATAATCATAGTCAAACTCCACCTCTGGAGCAGAAGAGATAAGCGGAATATAGCTTTCTAGCTTAAATGGCGGTTTGTTGACACATGCTAGGACAAAATTTTTAATAGGTATACTGTAATGAGCTTTATAGGGAGGAATGACGATAATGTCACCTGTTTGTACGGTCTGAGGTTTATTGCCTAGCACTACCACTGCTTCTCCTTCGAGTACAAAATAAATTTCTAAATCCGGGTGATAATGTGGTTCGGCATAAGTAAGATTATGCATATCCACAATTGCAATACTTTCATCAACACGGTTAAGGTAATTGGGAAGCTCATAAACAAGGCCATTTGCATTTTTTATTGGGGCACAATTTTTAGTAAGAGAATGCCAATCATTATTTTGTAAAAATTCTTGCCATGCATCAATGATATTTTGAATCTCTTCTGTAGTATATTCATTCATGAAATTCTCCTTTGTAGGTGTAAATAATAATTTTAAAATGTTATCACATAATAAACAAAATTTACCCTGATTCTCTACATTGGTTATTATGATAATACTAATTTCATCGTCGATGAATCTAATAATTTTAGATAAATATCCAATTAATGCTCCGCTATATTCTACAATTCGCTTATTGCAGTAGGTGTCGATAAACCATCCATATGAATGAGCTCGAGTCAAAGACCCCTCCATTGATACATGCGGCATATACATCAATTCTCTATTTTTTTTAGAGATTAATTTTTCTGTATATAGTGCTTGATCCCATGCATGCATATCGTCCAAAGTGGAATAGAGGTCTCCATTACCTAAAAGAGTAATGGGATTCTTAATCGCAGGGGCTATGGTTATAGAACCTTCATAGTTGCAATAGCCATAAGCTTTATTTTTGATGATTTTTTCAACACTGTTGAAGCTACCTGTGTTATGCATATTGAGAGGTTTGAAAATATTTTCAGTCATGTATTCTTCATATTTTAAACCCGAAACTTTTTCGATAATATAAGCTAATAAAGAATAGTTTGAATTGGAATAAGCATATTGAGAACCTGCTTCAAACTCAAGGGGCCATGATTTAAATGCCTTAACCATTTCTTCTAAGTTTTTTGCATTAGAAACATCGGTCCAATATTTGTAGTAATTTGGTATGCCAGAAGTATGCGTCAAAAGATGATGAATAGTAATAATATTTCCATTGGGAAAATCAGGAATGTATGTGCTCAGTTTATCTTGAACATTCAGCAATTTTTTTTCTTGTAATTGTATTATTGCTACAGCTGTAAATGATTTGGTATTTGAGGCAATAAGAAATTTTGTTTCTTTGCTATTAGGTATTTCAAATTCATGATTTGCATAACCATAATATTTTTTAAATATGATGGTATCCTTTTTAGAAATTAGTATGGCACCGCTAAAATTTTCTTTTTTTAAGTAACTATCAATTTGCTTCACATTAAAAGATGCTTTTAGGTTGAATGCAATGAAAGCAATAAAAAATATTTTTAAGTTCATAATTTTCTTTAAGATATAATTTTTTCCATGAATAGTTTTGCGTTAGAAGTATTGTAAGGCTCTATTTCATAAAAGCCTAGTTTCTTATAGAGAGTAACTGCTGCTTGCTGTAGTTCAGGATGGTAAACATCAAGGCGAATTTTTCTATAGCCTTGTTTTTGTGCAAATTCTATAAGCTCATGTGCTAATTTAAAACCTAGCCCCTTTCTTTGATATTCTTTTAAGAACCACATTCTTTTAAGTTCACAAATATCATCACTTAAATATTTTATGGCACCAGTACCAACTACTTTTTCGTTATCTATGAGGACTAAAAAGATACCATTGTGGTCAAAGTAATTTTTTTGAACATTATCAATATCATCAAATTCTTTAGTCTCAATGAGGTTTTGTTCAAATTCTTGTAAAATTATTTTTGGTTTCCATATATCAAAAGCACTTTTGGTAATTACTTTTTTTGCTTCAGCGATTTGAGATTGTTTAATAGGTTTAATTTTAATCATTCTATTTTCCACGATTACAGAATTAGAGACTTCTAGGTTGACGATGAAAAGGAAGGATAAAAAAAATATTTTTAACTTCATAGCGGTCCTTTGTTGCTTCAAAAAATCTTTTTTTATTAGCCTTAGTATACATGAAAGGGGAATTATGAAAAAAATTATTTTTGCGTTGATAGTGAATCTCTCTTGTCAGGGTTTTTTATGGGCAACCAATAGTTGGAATATTTATTTGTACATGGAACCGGGTTCATCCTTACATCAAGCAGCTTTTAAAAATCTTAATGACATGGCTCAGTATAAACCTGATGGCGTGAATATTTATGCTTTGCTCCATTATGGTGGTTCTGAGGCAGTTATCTATGCCGTAGAAAAAAATGTACTGCGGCAGCTCAAAATAGTTCCCTTTGGTGCCCATGGCTCAGATATTTTTATTAACATGGTGCAAGAATTAGAGGAAAAAAATCCGGCAGAACATCATTGCGTAATTTTGTGGAACCATGGTTATGGCATCTTGGTGCCTTTTTATAATGAACAAACACAAGAATGGGAGCTTGCCGTAGATGATGAAGAAGTAACGTGTCAGTTGCGTTGTCAGAGAGCATGCTGCCATAGAAATCATAAAGGTATGATGACCAATCTGCAGACAAAAACTTGTATGGACAACGAAGAACTCATAAAGCTTTTTGAAAATCTTAGTAAGAACATATTTCATAAGAAGATTGATATTTGTGGTCTTGATATGTGTAAGGGAGCTATGCTTGAACATGCTTATCAATTGCGAAATTATATTGATTTTCTTATTGGCTCTCAGGAATGTGAATTGGCTGATGGCTGGCCTTATGGCATGATTTTTGAAAAATTACATGCTTTTCCAGCTATGGAGCCTGATCGCTTAGCATCAACAATTATTGAGTGTTTTAATGATTATTACCACAAAAATGCACCGCAAGGAATCTTTACGCAATCGGCGGTTGATGTTCGTTATTGTGCTATGCTTAAAAATCAACTTGATCATATTGCCCAAGAACTTTTGATGTATATGAAAGATGCTGCTTTTAAGGAGATGCTCAAAACTATTCGTAAAAAGTGCAGGGCTTTTTGTGATGCGCCCATGTATCTTGATTGTTATACTTTTTTTGATTATCTTTCATTAGCGCTGGATTCATTGGAAGAAACTACGCAGAAAGAATATTTACAAAATCTTTGTAAGCAAGTTTGTGCAGCCATTAAAAATATGGTTTTAGCAAATGCTGTTGGCGATAGTATTGCAGCAGATGTCCATGGTATTTCATTGTATCATCCAAGGAAAAATATTGATTCCAGTTATTTAAATGTTCCTTTTGCACAAGAATCATGTTGGTTTGATTATCTAAAAGCTTTCTGCGCTTTATAATGAGTATTTTAAAAGTGACTTTTTTTAGTAATGGAATAATGTTTAAAAAAAATATAAGTAGACCTTTTGCATTAGTCTTACTTTGTTTACTAATGATTTTTTGGTATTTTTCTCCTATATTAAAACTATTGCCACATCCATCTGGGCCATATGCTATTGGCATACAAACTTTACCGTTAATTGATCAACGTCGTTCGGAACAATTTGCTCCAAGAGCTAAGCGTGCCGTTATGGCTCATATTTGGTATCCTGCACAGATTCAAGAAGGAACGCAATATCCTTATTTAGGTAACCTTATGCCGTTATTTAAAAAAACTTTTGCGCAGATGTATGGCATACCAAATTGGTTAAGTAATTTTTTGTGGCGCAACATTTATACTCATGCATATGCTGATCTGCCGGTTGCACAAAAACAGACAAGCTATCCGGTTATTCTTTTTTCTCATGGGTTGTTAGGGTTGTCGACTCAGATGTATGCAAGCATTATAGAAAACCTTGCAAGTCATGGTTATATTGTTGTGGGGATTGATCATCCATATTTTAATATTCTGACACAACTTCCTGATGGGAGTATTGCAAGTTCACTCGCATTAAATGCTCAATTTCAAAAAATGAATCAAACTGAGCAAAATATATTTTTAAGTAAAGCAATTGATGTCTACAAAGCTGATTTTGCTTTTGTTCTGGATGAGCTTAAGAAATTAAACCAAAATAAAAATAGTATTTTTTATACCAA
This sequence comes from Candidatus Babeliales bacterium, assembly GCA_020054235.1. Classification (GTDB taxonomy): domain Bacteria; phylum Babelota; class Babeliae; order Babelales; family JACPOV01; genus JAGVLQ01. Next base: position 15,855 of record JAGVLQ010000006.1, on the reverse strand, counting down.
GTTTGATCTTGAGCGTATTGGCGTTATGGGGCATTCTGCCGGCGGGACAGCCTCAATTGAATTTTGCCGCATGGATGAGCGCTGCAAAGCCGCCGTTGACCTTGATGGGTGGTATGACCATGTAATTGGGCAAGAACCAATTGAAAAACCGTTGCTTTTATTATTTGGCCAAAAAAGTATTGAAGTCGCCGAACCTTCTGCAGAATATTTACAAAGAAAAGAGTTGACCCGTGATCAGTATTTTGAGCGAGAAGCAAACATTGCAAAACACAAGAAAGCTTTGTGCTCTGAGCAGCAATGTTCAATGATTATTATCCCAGAAGCAACGCACGATGATTTTGGAGATGGTGTGCTGCTCAAATGGCCATTGCGACCATGGCATGCCGCTGATTCTTATAAGATGCTTGAGCAGATTAATGAACGGCTTGTTGAATTTTTTGTTACTTATTTATGATTGATTTTCAGAAATTTTTTGTAATTCCTTCAACCGGTCTGGTTGTGTTGTTGTAAACATTGTATTTTCTGAAAGATCCTCCAATGCTAACTGTGCGAATCTTTGTGCGTTTTGAACATCTTTTTTAGCAGAATATAAATGCGCGAGCTCTTCATAAACCCAGCCGCGCGTAAGGGTAAACATTTCAGCCGGCATTTCGAATTTACCTGTTTTTGTTACCTGCGCATATTCTTTTACAAGTTCTTCTTGAATTTTTAAAGATTTTTCTAAGCGATTGAGCATGCGGAGTGTATGTCCAATTGCCCATTTTGCTACACGGATATTAGGGGTGTAATTTTCTAGTTGGCGGTATTCAAGGGCTTTTTGGAATGCTGAAAGTGCTTTTTCATAAAGCTGTGCTTCAAGATAATTTTGACCAAGGTTATTATAAAGTGGACCAAGCCAACGTTTGGCATCAGCATTATTAGTTGTTAATGCCATTTCAAGTGCCTGTTGATTCCATGAAATTTTATCGTCAATATTTTCAGCAACGATGGCTATCATATGCGCAGCGTTGACGGCATCAAATTCATGTGAAAATTTTTTGCTCACTTCATACGATTGTTCAAAGTAATACCGTGCTTGCTTAAAATCACCTTGTTGTTGAAAGACTCTGCCTTTTTCAAGCAATATTCCGCGATCAGTTTGAGCAAGCGGTTGTTTTTCTGCTTGAGCAATAGTTTGATGAGCTTCATTAAATTTTTGCTGCATAGCCTGCGCCAGAGCAATTTGTGATAAAATTTGTAAATACATTGATTTATTTTCTAAGGCTTGAGCTTCTGGTAATAATTCTTTAAATTTTTTTTCAACTAAAGCAGGTTCACCAAGAGACCAAAGGTCGTCAAAATTTTCCAGAGTATTGTTTTTCATAGCGTAAGTTTCCTGAATGTTTTTTTGTGCTTCTTGATCAGAAATAAATTCATCATGTTCTTTAAGATATTGTAGTTGGTAATCAAGTATATTTTGATCAATATTTTGTGGCAACGTATCCATCCCTTTATAGATGAACCCTTGAAAAGGAATGCCACGTTTTTTCATTTCTTCTTGGACCGATGTTACATACTCAGGCCTGTCATCAAAAAATATAATTTTTTTTGGCGTTAGATGCATGATATCTAAAAATTCACCTAACACTTGGCCCTTAGAAAAATCATCGGTCATGAGAATGCCGTGGTACAATACGGGATGCCTGTTGAACTTGGATGTTAAATTGGTTAACCATACTTCTTGATCGCTAAAACTTTGACTGAAATCGATACCAACTTCCTTAAGTTTTTGATAACGCCATGCGGGTAATGATGGAATCAGAGTGCGCCGCAAAGAGCCGGTCATCATATGGGTAAGGGCAATCACCTTAACGCCACGGTCTTGCAAGTGTTTAATGATAAGGACTATTTCTGGCTCAATTAATGGATCGGTGTATTGTATCATGCGTTTGCCGCGGATGAGTTTTTCATAATCAGCAGGATTTTGTTGAGATTGTATATGGTGCTTAACGTGAGCAATAAAATTTTTACCGATTTCAGTTTTTTCAAACCATGGTTGTGAATGGGTTAGAGGGTTGTGGGTCAGAGTTTCATCAACATCAAAAATAACAAGCGTGTTGCTATCGGTTTGCGAAAGTGTGGTTTCTGCTTGTTTGAATGAAGTAATTTCTTGAATGTTTGAACTAAAAAAGGAGCACGAATTCAATGAAAGAAGAATCAATAATGTATATTTATAGCTTTTCCTCAAATTTAACATTATGTATCCTTCACACACCAATTTGTTTATTGCAGCTATGTCGATCAAACTTGGCAAAATAATTATTCTATGTGATTTTTTCACAGAATCGCCTCTATTGTTATTTGTTTAGCATAGCACAAGAGTAAAAAATTACCCTGAGTATTTGCAAGACTATTAAAAAAACATATTTTTTCTGATAACGCTCTTGTTTATGTAAAATAATTTCAAAAATAGAGACATTTTAAAATTTTGCTTATACTAAAGGAGATATTTTTTATAGGATGCGAAAATTTGAAAAAATATTGTAAGGAAAACTTTATGATTCCATTCTCACTTTCAGAAAAATCTCTTTTTGATACTAAAAAACAAAGCATTGCTCTTTTTGTTGAGCACGAAAATCTTGAAACAAAAGAAGTAAAAGATTTAGCAAAAGAATATTTTCCAGCATTACTTGCCTATTGCAAGCAGCAAGAGTTTGCCGGCCAAGTGGGCAAAATGGTAGCTATTCCGACGGGTGATGAAAAAATGGTGAAAACTATTTTTATCATTGGTCTTGGCAAGAAGGAAAATAATAAAATCGACATTGAAATTTTTCGTCGTGCATTGGGTACTTTAATTAAAGCAATGCAGCGCTTAAAAATTGATTCATGCGCCATGTCTGTTCCCGAGGCAAAGTTATTTAACGTCACAAAAGAATATCTAGCGCAACAAATTGCTATCATTTGTAATATGGCTGCGTATCATTTTGATGAGTATATTACCGACAAGAGCCGTCGTGTCAATCAAAAACCTGACATTGAACTCTGCATCAAATCAGCTTACAAAAAAGACTTTCAAGAAGGTATTGAAAAAGGTGATATCATTGCCAAGGCAGTCAATCGTGCACGCCATTGGATCGATTTGCCCCCGGTCGCCTTAACGCCAACTGAGCTTGCAAACAAAGCGGAAGCAATCGCAAAAGAATTTGATTTAGGTATTAAAGTATTTGGTGAGTCAGAAGTAAAAAAAATGGGCATGGGTGGTTTGGCAGGAGTTTCTGCTGGATCTGAACAGGATTGCAAATTTGTAGTGCTGGAATATAAAGTTAAAACAAAAAATGCACCAACACTTGCTTTTGTTGGAAAGGGTATTACCTTTGATTCTGGCGGTTTGAGTTTAAAGCCACCGCGCTATATGGAAACCATGAAAGAAGATATGTCGGGCGCCGCAGCGGTAATGGCTACAATGCAAGTAATTGCGCAATTAAAGCCAAAGGTGAATGTGATTGGATTAACGCCATTGTCTGAAAATCTGCCAAGCGATAAAGCAACCAAGCCTGGTGACATTCTCAAATTTTATAACGGGCTAACGGCTGAAGTAAAAAATACTGATGCAGAAGGTCGTTTAATTTTAGCCGATGCGCTTTCGTATGCTGTGAAACATTATAAGCCAGATGCCATGATTGATATTGCAACGTTAACGGGAGCATGTGCGCATGCGCTTGGGCCTTTCTTTTCTGGTTTAATGGGTCAGCATCCGGATTTAATTGAAAAGATAAAAAAGGCTGCTGAAACGTCTGGCGACCGTGTTTGGGAATTGCCATTTAGTAATGATTACAAAGCGGCAGTAAAATCAACCGTTGCTGATATTTGTAATATCGGCAATGAAAAAATTATGGCGGGTGCTATTACCGCAGGATTTTTTTTACAACATTTTGTTGGTGAAACCCCATGGGCGCATTTAGATATTGCAGGTACTGCATTTGATGTGCCGGATATTAGTTACTATGCCGGCGGTGGTGCAACAGGTGTTGGTGTTCGCTTGCTCGTTGATATTGCATTGCAATGGCAACAGTAGTTGACAAATAATCGTTGCTCTCCTTGCTTTTAATTTTTTTTAATAGAAGGATTTTTTCATGATACAAAATAAGCATCTTTTTTTTAGTTTTTTTATAGTTTCTTTAACGGTATCAGCTCATTCATTTGATATAACGGTTTTTTTGCAATCAGTAAAAAAGAACACACAAAATTTTGGTAGTTCATTAAAAGAATCTTTGCATTCTAATCGTGCTCGTGATTTTGCACTCTTGGACTATTACAATGGCGAATCTATTAAGCTAGAGGACGAAAGGACTGAAAACCCAATTCCTGCAAAATTGGTAAGTCCCGTTGAAGTTGAAAAACCAGCACAGCAAGTTGAGCAACCAAAAATAACTTTTTTGCCGAATAAACCAAAAACTATTGCGGAACATAAAGAAACACAGAATTCAGTAAAAATGACGAATCTACAAAAAAAGGAAAAGCAGCAAGAGGCAACATGGTCTGATTACGCAACACGCACTAACCTTGGTATAGGCGGTGCTGTTGTTGTCGGCCTTTGTGCTTTCGGTTGGTATTTAGCAAATAAATAATACTTCTTAACAGCAGAGGATTTCTTATGCAATCACATGTTCAAACAGCTAAAAAAGGCTTAGTCGTACTAGCATTGCTCTTCAATTCACTTTCATTTTCCATGGAGCCGGAAAAACCTCGTATGTTTTCTCCAAAATGGCGCGAGCAAAAATTTGTTAATTTTCAAGCCAGGATTGCTCAAGGTATGGAGCAGCTGCAAAATTTTCGCGAAACCTATTTTTATTCAAGTGATTCTGAATCAGAAACCAGCTCTGATGAAAGTGGATCAGAAACTTCTGCGTCGGTAACAAAACTTTCTAAGTCTGAGGAGTTGCTGGATCAATCTATAGATGAAACTACCCTGGAAAATGCTTCACAGCGTTCAGAACAAGAAAAAACAGTGATACCTGCAAAACCAAAAGAAGAAGATAAAGAAATTTTGCAAAAAACGTTGCAAGAAAATAAAGACTTATTAATAAATGATGCGCCAGCACACGTTTCATGGCTCGGTGCGAATGCTAAAAAGCTTGGCTTTGGTGCACTTGCCCTAGTTACTATTGGTGCTATCACGTATGTGTTGTATAAAAATGGTACATTGAAGAAGCTTGCGGATGTTATGAAAGAGCATCCGTATATTTCTGCGGGTGTTGCAAGTTTTGCAACTATTGTTACCGGTTACCTTGCTTATAAATATTGCTAACCAAACATAGTAACTACTCAAATTTAAAAATTTCTATCAGTTTTATAAGCCGCTCGGTCTTTTGATTCGGGCGGTTTTTATTGATTAACGTAAATTTGATCTAAGGATTTTTAATAAACATGAATCAATCGATTATTAAGAATTATTTAAATGCCGTTCGTGCCCCTCGACACACGGAGCAAAGCTCGGCACTCGGGATGATCGGGGCAACTTTGGATTTTTTAGATTCAAATATTTTTTTGATTGATTGGTTAGCTAACCCATAAGCACTTTTTTTGTTGTTGTTCATTATAGCTGTATGAGCACCGAATTCAAGCAATAGTGTTACCATTTTTTCTGCTGGACCTATATCTTTTGCCGTATTACTATCTATGACCACTAGATGTAATGCTGTATTACCTTCGTCGTTTTGTTTATTTATTAGATCAGGTGCTTTTTCTAATAGTTTACGTGCAATTGGAATATTGTTGTTTTTTGCGGCAAACATGAGTGCTGTAAAATTATTGCTATCGGTCAATCTTGGATCAGTTCCAAGTTCTAATAGCTTTACAGCCGCTATGTTTAAATTATTTTTGTAAGGATTGCGGAATAAATTTATTACACCTTTTGAGTTTTATGTCTGATAACGCAATAGCAAACAAGAAAAAACTTTTGCAACGTAAGAATTACCGATTAATTAAGGTATTTTTTTATGCGTAATAAATAATTAAATAAACAAATTATGACTCATTCTTCGGAATAAGGAGCAAGAATTGCCGTGGGCTTTTTTTCTTGCTCCTTATTCCTCATCAGAGTCTGAGATAAGCAAGGAAGTTTTAAAAGGAACCATAAAAAGGGTGCTGGCCAAAGTTCTTGCCATCAGGTATTTTTTTTCGGTAGGGTGATTTATCGGTAGGGTGATTTAGTGGAGTTAAAAAATATGTATAAAAAAATCTTAGTGTGTTCACTCATATTTTTACCAATAAGGTGTATAAGTATGCCAAAAAAGGAATCATTAAAAAATTATCAAAAAAAGAGAAACTTTACTAAAACTCCTGAGCCTTCTGGCGTGAAAATTAAAAAGAAAAAAACAAAAAAACCAATTTTTGTTATACAAAAACATGCTGCTTCACATTTACACTATGATCTGCGCTTAGAAATAGAGGATGTTCTTGTTTCATGGGCAGTCCCAAAAGGACCCTCTACAAATCCTAAAGAAAAACGTCTGGCGATGCGCACCGAAGATCATCCAATAGATTATGCAAATTTTGAAGGAGTAATCCCAGAAGGTCAATACGGTGCAGGCACCGTTATGGTCTGGGATTACGGTACCTATAAGAATATAAAGAAGAAGGGTGATAAGTTGGTTCCTATGGAGCAATGTCTTAAGAATGGTCAAATAGAGGTTTGGCTTTATGGGAAAAAACTACAAGGTGGTTACGTTTTACATCTTTTTAAAAAAGATGAAGATGCTTGGCTGTTGATAAAAATGAAAGATGACAAAGCTGACGCTCGCCGCAATCCAACGAGCACCGAAAATAAATCCGCACTGACCAATCGGACGATGACTGAAATAAAACGGGAAGAAGAATAAAAGTTTAAAAGGAATTTAATGAAGAAAAAAATAGATAAAGGCATTGTAGAAATTACCAACCCTGATCGTATTCTTTTTCCAAAAAGTAAAATAACCAAAAGTGATCTTATAGATTACTATGAATGTATCGCTGACATTATGATTCCTTATATGCAAGACCGCCCACTTACTATGGTACGCTATCCGAGTGGTATTACTAAAGAAGGTTTTTACCAAAAAGATATGCCGGAATATTTTCCTGATTGGATTAAAAACAAAACCATAAAAAAAGGTACGGGAGGAATTACCACGTATGTTGTTTGCAACAATCCGGCGACTCTCGTTTATTTGGCAAACCAAGCAGTGATCACACCCCACCTTTGGTTAAGTAAAATCGACAAGTTGGATTATCCGGATATGTTGATTTTTGATCTTGACCCGCCAGAAGGAACTAGCAAATTTAGTTTGGTGCGCGCCGTCGCATTTCGTTTAAAAGAGATTCTTGAATCACTTGATTTGGTTCCATTTGTAAAAACAACTGGTTCAAAAGGATTACATATTGTTGTGCCATTAAAGCGTACCGCTGATTTTGAAACAGTACGCGCAGCAGCACAAACAATTGCCCAGTGTTTAGTTAATGATGACCCAAAACATTTGACCCTTGAAGTACGTAAAGAAAAAAGACGCGGCCGTGTTTTTATTGATACATTACGCAATGCATATGCCCAAACAGTGGTGGCACCTTACGGGGTTCGGCCAATAGAAAAGGCTCCTATTGCAACCCCTATTTTATGGGATGAAGTTGCCGACAAAAAGCTTACAGCCCAACGCTATACCATCAAAAATATTTTTACCTACTTGGAAAAACATGGTGATGTATGGCAGGGGATGAATACGTATGCCCGCAGTATAAAAAATGCTGTAAAAAATCTTGTGTTCTTAGGTGGTATAATTTTTTGCTTTTATTCAACAGCTTTTTGCGCAGAAGTTAATCACGAAAAGTGTGAATATTGTATTTTAAAATGCCAAGATAACAAAGAAGATACTGAGATTAACAACTATTTTAAAAGTAAACGAAGAATAATGACATTGCCGGAAATAGAAGTTCTCAAAAAACAAAAAACTGAAGAATATGAAAACAATCTTGACAATAACCCTTGGTATGTACAGTGCTTAGAATGCCAAAAAAGAAAAGCAAGAAGTGTTTTTTGCCGAAATGAAATAGTTGATCATATTAAAAATCATATAAAAAAAGTAACGATAGAAAATAGGAGTGAGCTCTATGGAAATGAATTCTTTTGTACGTTGTGTCGTTTATTGATAATAACTTGTCCTGACATTCATATTGAGCTCCATCTGGCGGACATAAATGGGCCTAAAAGTTGTTTGATTTTTTCTAAAAAAGGGCCAAAACTACAAAAACGAGCAAAGGATTGATTTTTATTGGGTACTTTCATAAACACAATTAATAATAATACCAACGAAACACAAGCTACAAATCAATGCCGAATTACCGTAACTGACAAACGGTAAACCAATTCCTTTGGTTGGTGCTAGTCCTGTTGCTACTGCTAAATTAATCGTTGCTTGTAAGCTCGTTAAAATAACAAAACCCAAAGTAATCAATAATGAATAAGTATTTTTTAATTGCCAGGCAATGCGTAGCCCAAAATATAAAAAAAGGACATATAACGTAATGAGCAAACTTGCACCAATAAAACCGGTCTCTTCTGCAATAATAGAAAAAATAAAATCGGTATGCTGCATCGGTAAATAGAAAAACTTTTGTTTAGAGTGCGAGACACCAACGCCCCAGAAGCTGCCTGAACCAATGGCAATTAATGATTGAATTATTTGAAATCCCGCACCCTGTGGATCGCGCCATGGGTCCAGAAAAATTAAAATACGTTTTAAACGATACGGATATTTAAAAATTAATAACAGACTCAGCGGAATGGTAACAACTGCTGTTGTTATTAATTGTCCTATGGTAAATTGCAGAATAAAAAATAACATAAATGCTGTCATTGCCAGCGTTACGGCCATGCCAAAATCTGGTTGTTTTAATAACACCAAACACGGAATACTGACAATAAGCAAGAACGGCATGTAGCCTTTGGAAAAGGAAGAAAGTTTTCCTTCTTTTTTTGATAAAAAATAACCAAGGTACAAAATAAAAGATATCTTTAAAAGCTCACTGGGTTGGAATGCAAAGCCACCAAAATTGAGCCAACGGCTTGAACCGTGAATTCGTAAGCCAATGCGCGGCAGTAATGTTAAAAGCGTTAAAAAGGTTGAGCCAAGAAAAAAATAAGGGCTCATTTTTCTGATCAGTTCAAGCGGCATAAAGCGAAAAAAAAGTAAACCACCGAAACCAAGCACAAGGCCAACAAGTTGTTTTTTGACAAAGTAAATGCCGGAGCCCAATTTATCGAACGCATACACTGAACTTGAAGAATAAATAAATAACATACCTATAACAATTAAGGTTGCAATAATACTTAAAAAGATATGTAAATCACTGACTAAACGTTTTTCCGTATTTTGCATACTACAACTCCTTTTTTTAGGTATTTTTAACCTACTTAAAAGTTGTGCTTACTGTCAAAGAAATGGGTAAGAACCTTTTGACGAAATTATTTATTAATTGTAATATTAAATATTACCTGAATGTATATTAGTAATTAATTCTGGGGGGATTATGAAAAAGCTTTTTTTGATGCTAACATTTCTGTCTGTAACGTTCAGCCAGTGTGCTTATGCTACTGGTTTTTCTCATTATTTAAACAAAATCTATCAAAAAATTGGCGTAACCGGTGGTGCGGGGGCAATCAACAAATCTGTTGGTTGGTTTACGGTACCAATTTTTTTCTTGTACACAACAGGCCATGCTCACTTTTCCCGCTGCCTCAAAGATTGGTCAAGTTGGCCAAAGTTAACTGAAATTGGATCAAATTACGAAAAAGATTCTGTTGATGCAAAAGTTGATCCAATCGTGCCATTTGTTAAAGAAGTTTTGATGAAAAATAAAATCCCTAGCAATGAAATTGATGCTATAAAGATCCAGCAAGGTGAAAACTATTGTGCTTATTATAAAACTAAAACTCTTGTGGTTCCTGAAACGTTACAAAGAGCTTTAGAGGGTAAATTTGAAAGTTTATATCCTGAAAAGATGTATGAAGAATTAAGTGTCGAAGAAAATGCTCGGCTATATGGCAGCTTTGGTGGTAGGTCCAATGAATACACCCTTGCTACTGCTGATGCTATTATTTTACATGAATTTGGGCATCTCAAACAAACAAAATATTTAAAAACAAGAGATTTTTTCTCGGGTGTTACCCTAGCAGCAACAATGCAAACTCTCATTCAGGCGTCTTCTTATGTAATAAAACGTAAGATTCCAACACTGAGATATTCTTTTTATAATCCTTCATCTTTTTTACAGAATGCTTTGCAAATAGCTCAAGCAACAGGCAAGTTGTTTGCGTTACCGGTAAAACTTCTGGCGTGGTTTTCCATACTCTCATTTCCTGAACGGCATAATGAAGAATTTGCCGATGCTTACATGAGAAAGCACGTTGTTAATGCTCAAGATTTAGAATCTCTCGCACATGCTTTTGAATTATACGCTAAGATCGATGATAACAAGGCTTGTAAGCTGTTGAAAGAGAAATTTGATGTTGATGTAGAGCGCTACTCAACACTGAAATCTTATTTTGGACGTATATATGCAATCTTTTCTGATCAACAGCATCATTCACCCCATAGCCGTGTACAAAAAATTCGCCAAGAGATTGAAAAAAGAAAAATAGAAGAAGTGCAAAAAACTATCAAAAATCTTTAGGAAATAGTATGAAAAAATATTTAATAAGCGGAATTTTATTGTTGAAATGCCATGCAACGAGCTTGCCCATGGCTTCATTTGCACAATGTTTTAATAAATATGCGGGCCATATAGCAACGGGTTTATCTTTCTTTCCTTGGGCACTGCAAAGTTTTGGCTATTTTACCGGTTTACATGATTCATCTATCAATGAACAAGGTAATATTGTTGCGCTCGGTACCGATCGTTATGTCCGTGATGTTTTATCACAGTTTGGCTATGATCGTCAGTTTGTTGATGCCTTAAAAATTCGGACTATAAAAAAAAATGATGATATTAAAAAAAGCCCTTTTTATACCGATGATTATAATTATGAAAAACCTTTGAGTTATGGTGCCTGGCAAAATTCTACCAATAATGGCAGGTTAATTTTTGTGCCCAATCAATTGGACGTTGCTGTCAAAAATTACTATCAAGAAAAATTAACAAAAACCGATAAGCGGCTTTTAAAGCTCACTCTCTTTCAGGTTGTTCATGCTGCAGAACAAATTGCTCAAAACCATGATAAAAAAAGAGCCTTTGCATTTTTGTGGGTTCCTTTGCTGGTTCATGTTGCTGCGCAGAAATGCGGCCAACTCGGTAATGCACTAGGAGCAAAAATTGTTCCAACTGAGTTGGCTGAAAAAACCATGCTACAAAATGCAACTCAAATTGCCAAAGGAATTTTAAAGGTTGCCGTTGGCTTACCAGCAAAACTCTTTGCCTCTACCATGGGTATTTTGGCTTATTATCAATATTTGCAAAAAGGAGCCGATGAAGTTGCTGCACAGAAGATGAAAAATAACCCTGGGATTTTGAAAGCTGGCATACGCTACTATCAAAATTTAGATAAAAAAGTGCGTAATGATTTTTTGAAGTATGAAAATATGATTTATAATCCAGATTTTTCATTCTTTAATCATCCGTATCATCGGGCACCGTATTACCGATCTCAGACATTACAAAAAGTTTTGGATGAGGTTAAAAAAGACAAATAAATTCTTAACAAATAATTGAATTTTAAATGGAGGAATTATGAAAACTATAAACAATTTTAAAGTATTATTGGCCGTCATTGTGCTTTTAACTATTTCATCAGTGCATGCTGTCTATGAATCACTTACCAAAATCGAGCTGAAAAATAATCAGAATGCATCAGTCGCCTTGGTAAATATCGGTGATTTTCATGATATTGATGAAAAAACCGATGCGCGGGATAAAAAAATACTCTTTGAATCTCTTGAGCACTGGGCGCAAGAACCGGAAAAGACATTATTTATTCTAGAAAATTCTCAGGACTTTTTTGAAGCTAATGAAAAAACCTTTGAAAAATTAAAACAAATGATGGGTCATGATCACTATCTAGGTATGTACTATGCGCTACCGCGCTTTGCGCATCAGCATAACTTTCAGTACAAAAATATTGATTTTATTTTTGGCGACATCCGCGGTTTTGGTACCATTCAGTTATTACTTTTTTTTACCACCATTTGTGACAACAAGTCTGTTTTATTTCAAGCGTTCAATGGCGCTCTTCCTTTAGAACGTTGTTCACCAGAGTCTGTTGATGAACTTTTCACAAAAAATTCTGAGCTGAAAAATCATTTCTTTTCACAATCTGGCGGTATTAACGTTCTGTATAAAATGCTTGCTCAAATGGGTTCAACGACCATTGCTACCTTGTTGCAAGAAATTCAAGATAATTTGCAAGTGATTGCTACCTTTAGAGATTCCTATGCAAAAAACTCGCCGCAATATGCAGTTATGAATAACTTGTATGAAAATATCCGTAAGCATAGCACACTGGCGCAACAATTTATTCAAGACACACTAGGCAACAATACTTCTGTTATTTGTTCCCATCTTTTTTTAAAAGCGCTTGAAAAGAAACAATCATTTGGCTATTTGATGGAACAATTTCACGGTTGGGTGCTTCCTCTTAATCTTGTGATAGCAGATGCTGGGTTCATGATGCACATTTTAAAGAATATAAACAACTACAAAAGAATCGTTATTTTTTCAGGCAATAATCATGCCATTGCTCTTAATCAGTGCTTTTTAAATAATGAAGCTTTAAAAAAAGAACTAAACGTTAGCGTGGACTTTCAACAAGGCCTTTTGGCAACAGCAACAAAAACTGCTACATATTATGGTTCACGTTTTCAGGAGCAAGAGCTAAAAAATCTTTTCGCCAAAACATTTACGGGTGACATTCGTTTGTGTTCCTATTGCAATACAACAGAAAATTCTCATAAAAAACTCTTGCGTTGTACGCAGTGTAAAGTTGCATTGTATTGCAATACAACCTGCCAAAAAAATCATTGGAAAGAACATAAGACAGTTTGTGCGCAGCAAAAAAAAGAAAAAACAGAGTCAAAGATATCTACAGTAATAACGGAAACACCTGAATCTCGGCAACAAAAAGATGAATCTGAATTAATAGAAAAAAATGTAGAGCCGAAAAAACAGGAAATTGCGCAGCAAGAAACACTATTGTCATGGATAACCGAACATCCACTTGAAACCGCTGTTGGTTCAGGAATTCTTCTCGGTTTTTGTTATTGGCTATTTAAGAAGTAAAATAAAAATAATATAAAGGCCGCTCATGAAAAAATATATTTTTTTCGTGCTATATATTTTGATGCACAATTTTACCAGTAATGCCATGCAAACCACTTTCTGCTTAAAATTGCTAACAAAGGGTGTTACCGGCATTTCAACTTTTGTTCACTTTGGTTATTTTGCAAAACAAATTTTCCTGAGTGCCATTCCTTTTGAACAATATGGTAGTAGCGTTGTCAGGCCACCAAATGAAAGAACCGAGAAATTTGTCAAAGATGTTTTGTCAGAAGTGCATTATCCACAAGAATGGGTTAAAAAAACGAAGGTGCATATTATTAACCCCAACATTATTAGAACTTTTTGCGCTGATATAAACAGTATTATAGTGCCGGTGCCATTTGATGAACAATTTAAAGAGGGAGGAGTCAAACAATATCCGCCCTATATTCAATCGATGCTCGATGGAAATGGGCTGAATGAAAAATTTGATAAACAAATGCGCATTGCTATTTTAAAGGGTTTGGGCGTTGACGAAGAGCCATATTTAGCAAGTAAAGCTATGATTGTGCATGAAGCAGGCCATGTTTATCATAAGCACCAAGTCAATCGATCACTGAGTGCTCTTTTTTCCGTCTGCGTAGTGCATGCAGGAGCAAAAAAATTAGCTACGTTCCTGCAAGGTTTTGGTTCAACCGTTATAAAAAACCAAACGCTACATTCTTTGTGCAAATCTGCTCTACGGTTAGGTGTTGGACTGCCTTTAAAAATTGCCGCTACTTTGGGTTTGATAACGCTTGAAAATCGCAGACAAGAAAAGCAAGCTGACCAAGAAGTGATTAAACGAATTCAAGATCCTGAAGTTTTTGAAAAAGCAGCACAAAGTTTTGAAGCCGCTGATGTAAACAATTTACTAGAAGCAAAAAAAGAGTATGGTGATTGGATTGCTCAATATCCTAGCTTAGCAAATTTTTTCATTGATCCTGACCATCCCCGAGCACAAGAACGTGCTGAAAGATTTTATAAGAAAGCTGATGAATTAAGGAAAGTTAGAGAAATACAAAAAACAATCAAGAAATTATAAAGCTTATTCCGGCTGGCATTGGGCCAAAACAACTTCACCTAAAGGAATTTTATCAGGGTCATACGGCAGGCCGAATTTTTTATAAAAAGCATGGACCGCTGCTTGATAATAATCGCGGTCGTATTCATTTTCAATCATATAATGTGGATGCGAAGAATGTTTGAGTTCAAGAAGAAATGCGTTGGGATGCCCTGTTTTTTTTAAAGCGCGGTACAAATTCCAGGTACACTGATGCGGCACCACCGTATCAATTTTTGAAGTAATAAACAAAACCGGAATGTCATGGGGAAATTGTTCAACTAATTTGATTGGCGCAATGCCCTCAAGATCATGTCCAGTGTAAATGGAGCCGAAAATTTTTTGGATAACCTGCTGTAGCTTTGGATAATTTTGGGCAAACTTAAATTTGTTGTGCAGTATATTTTTGACCGAATCAAAACAACCTTCGAGCACCACTGCTTTAATATGTTTGATCTCTTTTTTTATATATTCTGTTGCCAAAAAGTTAAAGGCGGTAGCCGCTCCACGTGAAACACCATACAAAACAATATACTTTCCTGGCTGAAACGCTAATAATTCATTATAGGTAGCAGATAGTGTTTCAATATCTTCTTCTTGCGCTAAATTCAGTGCAGACAAGCGCACAGCGTGCTTTGAAGCATCTTTTTCATTATTTTCATTTTTTTCAACGGTCAGTTTATTGGTGCGTTCATTTGTTTTTAAGCGCTTTACGCTAATACTATGGTACAAGTGGCCCAGTAATTTTTGCCAGGAAAAAAGATGTGCTGGCTTGAACGGTTCAACTTCGGTTGCATGTTCAATAATTTCAGGGAAAATAACCGGCTGTACGCTGGTACCCAACACCGTAAAATCATTGTCAGCGCACACCAGTTGACCTGTAGACGCCCGATACGCCTGGCAATATTGTGCAACATGTCGCTCTGCCGCATGAATACCGGGAGCAAAAAGATAGACCGCTTCTTTGCCAGGATTTATCCATGAAGCCGGATAGAGCGAAAAGAAAAGAAAGAAGATGGAAATAATAAAAAATCGTATTTTTTTCATTCTTACCATTTTACGCCTTTTACGCCATACATGTCGGCACCTTCAAAAATTGCCTCGCTAAAGTATTTTTTGTCTCTAAGATTGGCTCTTCTAAGAATCGCTTTCGTAAAATTTGCTTTTTCAAGATTTGCTTCTTTAAGATTTGCTTTTGTAAGATCTGCACCTTTAAGATTTGCATAATAAAGATTTGCTTTTTCAAGATTTGCTTTTTTAAGATTTGCACCTATAAAATCTGTTAAACTTAAATCTGCCTTTTCTAAATTTGCTTCTTTAAGATTTGCATCGTTAAGATTTGCACCTTCAAGATTTGCACCTTTAAGATTTGCTTCTTTAAGATTTGCACCTTTAAGCTTTGCTCCCTTAAGATTTGCATGTATAAGAGATGCTCTCTCAAGATCTGCCCACGTAAGATCTGCTCCTGAGAGGTTTGCTCTCTCAAGATTTGC
>JAGVLQ010000005.1 GCA_020054235.1 Candidatus Babeliales bacterium | reverse complement strand
TTAGCTCGTCACTGTTTGAGGTCCTCAATTTTAAAAAAATTAGGACCGAGTTACGAGCGTACAGCAGTCCAGCAGCATGCTGGTGTATTTTTTGTCCAGCCTTTTTTGTACACCCAAAAAAGAGCTGGTCCACCCGGAAGGGGTCGAAGGATAAATAGAATTAAGGAAACAATCTACTATGAAGTGTTTCTTTGCATTTAAAATGCATAATCATAATTAAATGAAATTCAAATTTTAAAAGAAATGTTCTTTTATTCTTTTTCTTTTTGTGGCTCTTTTTGGTGTATTATAGGCGTAATTTTTTCATCATGTGCGGATGCAAGGCCAAATTCTTCTTCCTTGAAAAATATCCATTGTGTCGCATTTTTTTGCATTAAAAAATCTTCCCAGATTTCAAAAATCTGTAGCATGCGTGTTTTCGGTAAATGTACCATAGGAAGTGTTTTTTGGTAAAGATGTTTAATGATAAAGCTGTCTTTTTTTGTTTGAATTGAACAAGCATCTAACACAATAAATTCTTCATCTTCACAACTTAAAAAAGCACGTATGAAATCGGGCATTTGTACTGAATCTTTGACGAGGAATTCTCCAATAGTTTGCAAATGAGGTAGTTCTGCGCTGTAAGAAATTGTGCGATCTTTGTTTGTATATAACGTAAGTGTCACCATAAACTCTCTCCTTTTGTTTTCAATTCCTTTTTTTTAAACTATAGCATTAAATATTGAAAATTGCGAAAGGCTTTGGTTACCGTATACTTAAGATTAACTAAAAAAAGGATTTACTATGTGTTCATGGTTTATTTTGGCGCCGGTAATCATAAGTGTTTATGTTTTGGGATTATTTATTCTTGCACAATTTAAAAAAGACAATAGCATTGCCGACATTGGCTGGGCAGGAGGCATTTTGCTTTTAACGCTCAGCTCATTTTTTTTGAGTGCCCAATGGCACCTGCGTACTATTATTGTTACCACCTTAATTTTTATTTGGGCTGTGCGGCTGAGCAGCTATACTTGGTGGCGTCATAAAGGAGAGGATGCGCGGTATAAAAAATTACGCGAGTCATGGGGTGAGTATGCAGCGGTAAAAGCATTCATCAATATTTTTTTATTACAAGGTTTTTTAATGATAGTTATTGCTCTTCCAGCACTTGTTGTAAATACTGCTGTGCAGTTACCAGCACTTGGTTGGCTTGGCGTAGATGCGATTATTCTTTGGATTATAGGATTTTTATTTGAAGTAATAGGTGATTATCAGTTGTATGAATTTCTAGCTGATGCAGATAACAAAGGTAAAATTTTAGATACGGGTTTGTGGCGTTTTACGCGGCATCCAAATTATTTTGGTGAAAGTTGTATGTGGTGGGCGTTGTTTTTGTTAGCACTACCGGTAACCAATGGTTGGGTCGCGATTGCAAGCCCTTTAACGATTACCGGTATTTTTTGGTTTTATATGATTGAATTAACCGAGCGACAATTTGCAAACAATCCTGCGTATCAAGAATATAAACGCAAGACAAGCGCATTTTGGCCAAGGTTGCCAAGAAATTAACCGAGCAACTGTTGTATTTTTAACAGCAAATCTTCTTTTGCGATATAGCCGGTTTCTTTACCTTTAAGTTCACCGTTTTTTATAAAAATAAAGGTTGGAATTGAAGTAACGCCAAATTGTACGGCCAAATCACGTGCTTCATCAACGTTGAGTTTTACAAATTTGTATTTATTACCATGTTCTTTTTCTAGTTCTTGAAAAATTGGCATCATTTGTTGGCAGGGCCCGCACCATTCAGCATATACATCAATAATTACGGGGAGTTTTGATTGCATAACTTCTTTATCATAATTTTCTTTGGTAATTTGTGTTGGCATGAGAAATCCTTTTTAATGAAACCATAAAATTCATTAGTATATTTAAACTATACTGTAATTTTTTTGATTCGTTAATCATCTTACAAAAAAAGGAATTACTATGGCTGGACCAATCGCGCATATTGTTTTGGCATTAAAAATTTTACCTTTGAATATGCAGATTGAAGGATTCAATGCCCCTGCTTTATGGCAGAGCCTTATTGAGAACTTGGCTTTTTACAACGGAATTAGAAATTTTTACGATTTATTTGAAACATTCTTAGAACCTATGATTGAAGAAGTTCAAGAATTTGTGAAGCAAATAAATGGTGCCTGTGCATAAAACTATTTTTTGATAATAAAAGGATGCAAAATATCTTTTTCTGATGTTTTAAACATAAGGTAGAATTGCTCCTTATCTTCTTGTAAGTTTACCAAATCAGGCAATAATATTTTTTTTAGATCATCGAGAGGAAAGTTGTCGTTGAAAATTTTATGAATACAAACTTTCATTAAATTCGTTCTGACAAATAATTTACCATCAGGCGAAAAGTTCATTAATGCGGGATGATTGAGCACTAACAATGTTTTAATATCTTTTTGAAACGAATGAATGTCGATATTAATATTATGATTCGAAGAGAGCCATGCAGATTTTTTTCCATTAGGACAAACAATCTGTGTAATCTCGTGTGTATCTGAAATAGGGTTGTTAATATTTTTTTTCATGTTTTCAAATGTTTCTCTGGTGCACGTATAAAAACAAGCATTATTTTTAGTAGCTATTGCAGCAATTTCTTCACAAGGATAGAACAAGAACTGAGAAGAATTATTTTTAGATTCAAAAATTTCGAAAGCTATTGGTTCAAAACCATTTTCAGAAATTTTATACAAAATAGGAATGCCTGATGAGTGTGTTGCAAAATAGTTTTCTTTCGATAGAAATGCTCCTACGGTTTGATTAGAGTGTGTGTAATGAAACAATAATGGATTAAGTGGTAAAAAATCATCGACAACTGAATACAGATAAAGACTCTGATTGCTTGTTTGACAAACTAGATACTCACTAGCGGGAGAAAAGGAAATAACTTTGGGGCATGTTGCTTGATTGATTATCGTTTTTAAAGACGTAATGCCATTTTTATTGTAATTGAATATATGCACCGTATTGTCGTAAGACCCGCTGGCTAAATAATTACCATCTGGAGAAAAGGCTAAACAGGATACTTTTTTAGTATGTACTTTGATTGAAAAGTCTTTGATTACTGGATCCGAAAAATTCAAAACAAAAATTTCTCCAATGCTTGAACCTAAGGCAAGATAGTTGCTGTCAGGAGAAAAAGTGAAAGATGTAATCTCGGTTGTGATAATAAATTTTTCTACAAATCGAATATAATTCTCTGAACAATCATACAAGCAGACCATATTATTAGAAACAGTTACTAACCATTTGTTATTAGGAGAGAATGCCGTATATAGAATTAATGCACTGTGATGATCGAGTATTTGTGGTGGTAGAGAAAGCAATTTTTGAGCAAATATTTCATTGTTTTGTAATTGAGCGAATAGAAGATTTAGAATGTCTTTCGGTAACTTTTCAAGCGATTTAATAAGAGATAATTTTGTTTTTATAGTTAATTCATAGGTAGTATTATCTTTAATAATTTGATGATTGAGTATAACTAAACTGAGTATTGTTAGTGATAATGAATCGACTGTTTCTTGAAGAATATCGGGAATGTCTAAAAAACTTATTATATTAATAATATCAACAAGCTCTTCAATTGAATATTTCTGAAGATGCATGTTTAATTGATTTGATTGATTATTTTTTTTACTGTTATAAAGACTCTGCATTAAAGGCCAGATATGATCTTTAAAAATTTTACAGGGGATAGTATCAATCTGAATTTCTAAATTTTCTTCACTTATTGTTACAACAGAGTCGGTTAAGAGTATATTGGCAAAAGTCTCCGATTGTTTTAAAATAGCAAAATTTTCTGAATTTATTTCAATTTCAAAACTATCATCCTTAAACGTCAGTATTATTTTTTTTTGTACCGTTTGTTGTTCTGTTTTTATTTTTTTTACAGGATAGCGTTCTTTTTCCATGCTGAAAATAACGTCAGAAAAAAATAATATGATGCTAAAGGAAAAAAGTAGTTTTTTCATGGACTAACCTTATTTTTTATAAAGTATCAATTAATAAATTCTATAAATTTAAGTTAAAATATATTTACAGATTGTCATAAAAAATTGGTTTTGTCAATAGGATTTTGCGTTGGGTTACTCCTGGCCTAGAATGCTTTTTTAGGTTGCCTATTGCTTAATACAGAATAATTTTATACAGTAAAGGGGGAATTAAATTCTATTTCAAGGAGGAATTTCTATGAATTATGCAGGCTACACAGCATCAGGTTCAATTGCGCAATTTATGTACAAGGTTTATGGTTGGATGGCCGCAGGGCTTGCTTTGACGGCGGGGACTGCATACTATATATTTAGCAATCCGGTTATATTCCATAAAATTTTCAGTTCACCATTATCATTGATTCTTTTAATTATCGCACAATTTGCAGCGGTTATTGCTCTTTCGGGCTTTGTGACCCGCATGAGTGTGACAACGGCTGGTGCGACCTTTTTAGGTTATTCTTTGCTAACCGGTATTACCTTTTCTTCAATTTTTATGGTTTACACCATGCAGTCAATCTATCTAGCCTTCGGCATTGCTGCAGGTATGTTTGGTACTATGGCGCTCTATGGTTATGTTACCAAGGATGATCTCACGGGAGTTGGCTCAATGGCACGCATGGGACTTTTTGGTATTATCATCGCTATGATTGTTAATATATTTTTACGCAGCGCACAAATGGATTATATTATTTCATTGGTTGGTGTTGCAGTATTTACGCTTCTTGCTGCCTATGATAATCAAAAGATTAAACAAATGGGTCAGATGTTAATTGGTCAAGGTGAAATGGCAAGTAAAGTTGCAATTGTTGGTGCATTGACTCTTTATCTGGATTTTATCAACCTATTTTTATTTTTATTGCGTTTGTTTGGTCAACGAAGAAATGATTAATTTTTTTTCTTTACAAAAAAAATAGGGTCGCTTTAGGGCGGCCCCTTTTTTTTGTAAAATTTTGGTTACTTTTAATTTTTTTAGTTATACTGACCCTCAGTAAAAATTATTCAACCTCAAAAAAAGGATGCCCTTATGAATAAGTTTATCTTTGCCCTTGTCGGTTCATTACTTTTTTCAGGTATGCATAATTCCTATGGGCAATCAGCGTTTACCAAAGAAAAATTAATTGAAGAGCTTTTTGATATTGGCTCAATACAATTTGGTGATTTCGTTTTAAAAGTTACGGACGGTTATATTAGCACCCCAATTTATATTGATATGCGCAGAATTATGTCGCATCCAGACCTGATGCAAAAAGTTGTTTCCATGATTGCAGCTATGACAAAAGATTTGCATTATAATCTGGTGTGCGGTGTTCCCTATGCTGCGCTGCCTTATGCAGTTGGCGTTTCTTTAGAAATAAATAAACCGATGATTATGTCACGCCAAACAGCAAAGCATTACGGGACTTGTAAAGCTGTTGAAGGAGTTTATAAAGAAGGTGATGTTGTTTTGTTGATTGAAGATGTTATTGTGAGCGGCGCGAGCGTTATTGCTGCAACTCATACCTTGCGCCATGCAGGTCTTGTTGTCAATGATGTAATTGTATTGTGTGATCGTCAACAAGGTGCTATTGAAAATATGAAAGAAGAGGGTTTGCGACCGCATATCATCTTTAGTATGCAGGATTTGTTAGAGGTACTTGAAAAGAAACAAAAATTAGAGCCTTCAACGGCTGATTTAGTCAGAAGGTATATCGCTGAAAATCAATGCCCATAAAAAAAGAGGCCGCGTAATGCGGCCTTAATTTTTTTACTGCTTTTTTTCAAGATATTCTTCAAGGGATAGTAGAGGAAGTTTTTCCCTACCTAATTGATGAATGGTAATATTTCCTTGAGCGCTTTCTGTTTCAGATTTCTCTAGTAATGCAATATGGTTAGGCTCACCAGTTTTTGCAAGTAGATGGTGAAAGAAATCAAGATGTTCGTAATTTTTTGGGGGAATATTTTCTGAAAGGTGCTCAAACCATTGGTTATAAGAATTTTTTTTAAGCCAGACAAAGAAGCATGATTCAGTTAATGATAGCGTTGCTGCAGGAATAGTGAATGCAAGAAAAAAATTGTGCATATCAGGAGAAATAGTAAATGCTTGTACTACGGCGAATGTGTGCAAAAAAGATTTAATGTCTGGTGTTGCATTGTCAAAAGGATCTATGGTTTCAAGATGTTCTTTAGTATTTTTGTCATATACCATAAATTCTTGTCGACTGCCTATTCCGTAGATAAGTTCTTTTTTTAAAAGAATAAGATGTCCTTTGCCAACGTGAAATTTAGTTATGCTAGGTTCAAATAAATAGAATGGACCTTGCGCAACACAGGTATTATTTGTTTTTCTGTAAAGGCTGTTATTCTGTAAATAATAATTATCTTTTTCTGTGTACCGTTCTCGTATATCATTCGCTGCTACAAGCATTGCTATGTGAGCAGAAATTTCTTTTTGGCCAAGCTCTTGAAAATAGGTGTTATTAAGATTTTTTTCGCTTGCATAAGCTGTTGTTATGAGTAGTAACATAAAAACAGCGATCATAATTATTCCTTACGAATAAAAATTCCCGTGAAAATCGAATGGTATTATATATGGTAGGGTTGCGCGAGCAACTTCTTTCATAGTTTGTGCATTCAGTATAAGCAATGAGGATTGTTTTTTGCAACTATCAAGCACAACACTTAAAAGAACGCCATCATCTTCCGCGCAACTGCCGGGTTTTGCTACAAAGATTGGTTCACCTACAAAGCAACGCTGAATATAAAAAAATGGAAAGGAGATTATGACTAAAACAACAAAAGGTTTTATCAATGGCTTTCGTGCAGATTTTACCGAGAAATTAAAAGATCGAAAAAGAGCTGAAAGTTATTTCAATGCTATTCTTCAAGAAACACGTTACGGTAATCCGAGACTTAATACTTATCTTGCTATGCAAAATGCATTGTTTTCTAAGCGCTAATACTTAATTTTTATGATTTACGCCAAGGCGTGAACCATTTGCAAATAGTTGAAAGTGCTTCTGGCAGGTAATCTTTTGCAAACCATAAACCACCGATTACCGCTAAACCAAGAAAAACTGACTTGGTATTAAATAGTGAGGAGCTTTTTTGTATATCTTGGTTTTCAAGAGATTTAATTTCTTGCGTAGTGTTTGATTGCTTGGAAGCTAGGTACTCTTCAATGGTTTTTATAGGTAGGGGTTCATTGGTAAGATTAATCAAACTAATGTTACCTTGTTCATTTGGATTTATTGGCTTTTCAACCAATGCAATATGATTTGGCGCGCCATTTTCTGGAAGAAGGTGCTCAAAAAAAGCAATTGCTTGATAGTTTTTATTCTCTAATGCTGTTATTTCTTTTATTTTCCATTCATTATTAATAGTTGGATTTTTGGTAAGCCAAATAAGGTGTGGTTCTTTATCTTGTTGATTCAGTTGATTCCAAAAGGAGCTATCTTGTGTATCATTTAGTAAATGTTTTTGGATGTTGTTTGAAAAACGTGAAATAACAAATAAATTTTTTTCATCCTCTGATAAACTAAAACATTCTAAAGACCTATTCAGGACAATACCTAATGGGCTGAAGGTTTGTTGTTTATCATTCATAAAAATATCATGGCTATAAATAGTTTCTTTTTTTTCTTTGGTAACTTTATCGTATATATGAAGGACTGGAACAGCTGGGTGCGAAGTACGATCTAAAAGAATGATATTCTTTTTATTAAAACCAAAATCTATTATGTTTGGTATGTAATAAAGCGCTAAGAAACGGCTTGGTCCTTTGAGTATACATTTGTTTTGTCCCAAAGAGTTTTTTTCTACCTTTGAATATAAACAATTGTCTTTCAAAAAATAATTTTCTTTTTCTTTTAATCTTTCACGGATATTATTTGCAGCGCTAAATTTTGCGATTCGGTCAGAAATTTCTTTTTGCGGTAATTCCTGAAAAAAAGTAAATGTTTCTGGCTCCATAGCAACGATAGTGGAAGCGCTTAAAGTAAGAATCAAAAATAATCTAAACATTATGGTTCCTTATGTGTATAAAAATTCCCATGGAAATCAAAAGGAATATGATGAGGCATAATTGCGCGGCCAAGTTCTTTTATGGAGCGAGCATCAAGAATGAGCAGCAATGAATGTTTTTTTGCTGCATCAAGTACCACTGAAAGAATAACACCATCATCTTCATGCGAGCACCCAGGTTTTGCTACAAAGATTGGTTCACCTACAAAGTAACCTGCTTCTTGCCAACTAATAGTTACGTTGTGGTCACGATCATATTTTATAATTTGCTTCTTATCTAAGTCTGTCCCATAGGCAAATGAGTATGCCTTGCCTTGGTATTTTTCGTTAATTCGTGGTCTTTCAAACAAGATAGATTTTTTTTCTACTGCTGTTTTTTTAGTAGCAAAATCGATGGTAATATGTTTAACATGGCCGCCGTAGGTTGGTTGTGGCGTTTCACGTAATAAGTTTATTTTTTGGCTATACACAACGCGGTGGTCATCATAGCTGATAACATCAATATGCAGTTTATTGTTTTGTTCAAAGCAGTTTATGGTATGGAAAAAGAAAAATGGTTCAATTTTTTGTGCAGATATTTGTTTTCCTGTTTTACGGTCAATCAAAAGAATTTCAGTTTTTTGTTCAGGTTTCCAAACAAAATTATCAATAAATGCTTTGTCGGAAAACATGAGATCAAAGGGATTGACAATAAATGGTGCTAACATTAAAACAATAAAATTTTCAGTTAACCCAAAACTGTGCATGTAGGCAGGATGCTTTGTGTTGATTGTTGCAAGTACAGTTCTCTTAGTTGAGCCTGGCTTTGTGTAATAAATGTGGTAAGTACTTGTATTGCCATACTGCGTCAGAATGTTAAACGTTTCTTGGCTTGCAGTATCGGTCAATGGATGAGCGGTTACCAAATGTCCTTCTAATTTGTCATCAAAAACCACATGTCCTTTAGTTTGTAGGGTTTGTGGGTCAAAGGCGATGTAAAAGGGTGTTTCGGTAATTGCGGCAAAATCATTGCCAATGCGTGTGATGTTTGTATTGGCATTATCATATTCAGGTGCTTTGGTGAATAATTTACCGATAGCAGAAAACCATGAGCTTTTTTTACGTTCTTGGAATGGATTGGGCAATTTGCCTTTTTTCAGTGCTTTGGTGCGATATTTAGTTTCTAAAAATTTATTGGCATAGGAGATGATACCATTATTGAATGTAAAACGATGAACCATGGCAAAACCATCAAAAAAGTTTGCAAAGCCTACATTGTTTAATGAAAATTGGGCAGGGCCATTGCGCAAAAGTGAACCGTTCAACCAGGTTGGTATTATGCCTTGTGTGGCAAGTGCATCAATGCTTATTTCTTGATTAAGCGCCATAAAGCCAAGATCATTGCTAGCAGTTGTTGATTCTTGTTTAATTTCTTCTGGTTTTGTAGGGTTTTTCGTTGTTTGGTTTTCTTCAGGTATTGGTAATTCCTGCATTTTTCTAGGGTAAAAATACAAAAAGGCCAAAAAAAGAGCAGAAATGCATAAAAGAACCCCCACGGTTCGTTTGCTGTTCATACGGTCCCTAATTCGTTTAGTACATAATTATTTAATAGTAACAATGTAGCATTAAATGGTATTTTTAACAAATTTTTACAAATAGAAAAATGCTCTTTGGTCGCAAGGATTGATTTTGCTGTTTTATATGTATTAAAATGATTATTAGAAACTATTTTTTTGTTTATTTAGTTGGATTGATTCGCTATGAAAAATATATTAATTTTTAGTGTTTTGTTTTTTAGCACAGCGGTATTAGGGCAAATGTCGACGCATGTACCAATTGAAGCCTATCGGCCAGTAAAGCCCAATGAACCGGGCTATGACGAATATACTGCAGGAACCGCAAAATTTTTAGCAGGTCGGGAACGCGAAGGCATTCGTTTATTCCAAGAGGCTGCCCAAAAAGGTTATAAGCCAGCCTTTCGCAAATTAGGGGATATTTTTCGCAATAGAAGAACGCCGGCATTACGCCCTCAGGCAGAGCAATATTACCTGCAAGCAGCACAGCAAGGAGATACCTTGGCAATGCATGCCTTAGCAGATATGTATATGGAAGATAATAACTTGCCACAGGCATTAGAATACCATCTTAAACTTGCGCCAACCTTCCCTTCGATTTGGGCACATATTGGTGATATTTATACCCGTATGGGCGAGCCAAAAAAAGCAGCAGAAGCTTATGCTAAATTCCAAGAGGTACATACGCAATATCATTGGCATCGATGATACTTTAAAAATTTTATTAATTAACGTGAATTCGACCTAAGAGCAGTGTGATTAAAATTTTAAATTCCGTTCGTGCCCCTCGATACACCGAGCAAAGCTCGGCACTCGGGATGATCGGGGCAACTGGTGAGCCTGTCCTGAGTATTCGCGAAGGGGGTTTTTCGA
>JAGVLQ010000022.1 GCA_020054235.1 Candidatus Babeliales bacterium | reverse complement strand
TTAGCTCGTCACTGTTTGAGGTCCTCAATTTTAAAAAAATTAGGACCGAGTTACGAGCGTACAGCAGTCCAGCAGCATGCTGGTGTATTTTTTGTCCAGGGTTTTTTGTACAAGCAAAAAACCCTGGTGCCGTGCGCACAGCACCGTGAGATTGGTTTAAAAAAAATAATTGAATTGCCGTGAAAGTTTATTTGCATTTTCTAAATGCATCAAACGTTTTTCTAATCTTTTTTTAAAAAGATATCCGTCATTTCATGCAGCATTTCTTATATTTTTTGCCTGAACCACAGGGGCAAGGGTCATTACGGCCAACTTTTTCTTCTTGGCGCACAACAGGTTTTCCCCCACCATCTTCTTGTGAAGAACCAGCAATCATATTGAGTTCAGCAAGTTCTGCTTCACGTTTCTTTTCAAGATCGTGTTGATTAAAGCGTTCAACATTGAGTTGAAAAATAGTATGCACAATTTCAAAACGAATTGCAGCCATCATATCTTGGAACATATTAAAGGCTTCGCGCTTGTATTCAATAAGTGGGTTTTTTTGACCCCAACTACGCAAATTAATACCTTCTTTTAAATGATCCAAGTTCAACATATGCTGTTTCCACGCCTGATCTATCGACTCAAGCATTAACCATTTTTCCGCTTGCTGAATCTGCTCTGCATCCTTGCCTTTACGATGTAAATCATATTTAAGCATCAAAAAGTTAATTAAATCTGAGGTCAAGCCAGCATTGGATACTGAAGAAAAACCTGCATGCTGTAGCTCTTGTAAAGAAATACCCGTTAAAGCACTTATAGCACGCAAAATTTCTTCAAAAATTTCTTTAGTAAGCGTACGTTTTTGACTAAATCGTGCAACAATATCTTGTAATGCATCAGCTACCATATCCCTGAATAACTCTGCAATCTGCTCAGCACCTTCTAATACTTCGCGTCGATATTTATAAATAACCATACGCTGTTGATTCAGCACATCATCGTATTCAAGTAAATGTTTACGAATTTCAAAATTATGCTTTTCAACTTTTTCTTGTGAACGCTCAATCGTTTTTGAAATAAATTTTGATTCGATACGTTCATCTTCAGTCATACCTAAAAATTCCATGCGCTTTTTAATGGAATCACCGCCAGCAAAAATACGAATAAGATCATCTTCCAATGAAATATAAAAACGAGATTCACCCGGATCACCCTGACGTCCAGAACGCCCACGCAACTGATTATCAATACGGCGACTTTCATGCCGTTCGGTTCCTAAAATATACAAACCACCCGCTTCTACAGATTCTGGTGTCAATTTAATATCGGTACCACGACCGGCCATATTGGTAGCAATTGTCACACGACCAGCTTCACCGGCGTGTGCAACAATATCTGCTTCTCGCTGGTGCTGCTTTGCATTCAAAACATCATGCGGAATTCCTTGTTTGGTCAGAACATCACTTATTAATTCTGATGTTTCGATTGCAATAGTACCAACAAGTACTGGTTGCCCTTTCTTGTGCCTCTCTTTGATATCTTCAGCTATTACTTTGTATTTTTCATTTTTGGTTAAAAAAATTACATCAGGTTGATCAATCCGAATCATCGGTTTATTGGTTGGAATAGTCACCACATCAAGTTTATAGATACGATGAAACTCTTCAGCTTCCGTTGCAGCCGTACCTGTCATACCAGCAAGCTTGGTATATAATCTGAAAAAGTTTTGTAACGTAATAGAAGCAAGCGTCTGACTTTCACGTTCAACCGTAACACGTTCTTTTGCTTCAAGAGCTTGATGCAAACCGTCACTATAGCGCCGTCCTGGCAAAATTCGCCCGGTAAATTCATCAACAATTAAAACTTCATTATCTTTGACAACGTAGTCAACATCTCGCTTAAATAAAACGTGCGCGCGTAAAGCTTGATTGACATGATGCAAAATATTTAAGTACTTAATATCATACAAATTATCAATACCTAATGCAGCTTCAACTTTATCATTACCAGATTCTGTTAACTGCACCGTACGCTGCTTTTCATCAACTTCAAAATCTTCTTGATTTTTAAGGCGAGGAATAATTTTATCTATTTCAATATAAAGCTGACTTTTTTCACCGGATGAACCAGAAATAATAAGTGGTGTCCGTGCTTCATCAATCAAAATCGAGTCAACCTCATCCACTATGGCATAATGCAAATCACGCTGAACATAATCTTCGAGACGAAATTTCATATTATCGCGCAGATAATCAAACCCGAGTTCATTATTAGTAGCATATAAAATATCACACTGGTAAGCTTTTTTACGCTCTTCATCACTCATTTGATTTTGAATAACACCAACGGAAAGACCTAAAAATTCATAAATGGGAGCCATCCATGCCGCATCACGGCGCGCAAGATAATCGTTCACCGTAACCAAATGCGCTCCTTTGCCAGTCAACGCATTCAAGTAAAGTGGCAAGGTTGCCGTGAGCGTTTTTCCTTCACCTGTTTTCATTTCAGAAATTTTGCCTTGATGCAAAACAATACCACCCATAAGCTGAACATCATAATGACGTTGGCCAATAATACGACGAGATGTTTCTCGAACTACGGCAAATGCTTCGGGTAAAATATCTTCGAGCGTTTTTCCTTGGGCTAATTTTTGACGAAATTCTTGAGTTTTCGCAGCTAACTGTTGATCTGAAAGAGCTTGCAAGGATGGTTCAAATTCATTTATTTTCTGAACGACCGGTTGCATTTTACGCAACTGCCTTGCATTATTCGTTCCAAGAATGAGGGATAAAATTTGAGCTATCATACGTATTTTCCTATAAATATATTATTTCTTACTCTAGCACAGATAGCTACAAGGCTCAACTAACCTTTAATAAAAACACTTTTTAAAAATTTTTCCCCTTAAAACTTAAATAAAACTTCACTTTTCAATTTCCATGGTGCTCTGCGCACGGCACCAATATTTTTTGGGCAAACAAAACATCTGGTCCTGCACAGAAGGTGCTGTAAGTTAAAAGAGAAAATTAGAAACAATAAAATTTGTAAAGAATTTTGATCAATCTTTCTTAAAAGATATTTTGCTATTTTAACGTGAATTCGACCTAAGAGCAGTGTGATTAAAATTTTATATCCCGTTCGTGCCCCTCGATACACCGAGCAAAGCTCGGCACTCGGGATGATCGGGGCAACTGGTGAGCCTGTCCTGAGTATTCGCGAAGGGGGTTTTTCGA
>JAGVLQ010000002.1 GCA_020054235.1 Candidatus Babeliales bacterium | reverse complement strand
CCAACATCGAAGGTCAAACCGCAATGTTGATAATCAAACATAAAGGCACCTTCACCATGAACATCGTTGCTGACACGAATATCTCGTGTTAATACGTTTGGTCCAAAGAGTACTTCGCCAGCATATACTGGAGGGTTTACGGAAGGATTAAAGCGTTTGATTAAAAGATAGCGGCTACCAATGCCATTATTTTTCAAATCAAAGGTACGTTTTTGTTTGGTGCGGAACATATGTGTTGCAAAGCCATTGAAGTAAATGCCGAACGATTGATCGCAGCCATTATTCCAAAGTTCAAAATGTCCTTCGATGCCAGCACCAGCTTCAACATGTCTACCATTGCCAACTACGGGTTCAAACACAAATTCTCCATCAGGGCGTGTTCCAGTAGGAGCGATAATGATTGCATAAGCACCAAAGTTTGAACATTCATTGCAAACAAAATCATAACCAAGCATGAAAGTAATATCAGCAACACTCGCTTTTGTTTGTTTGCCATCAATGCGGGCGTATCGCATTTCTTGTTTTAAATCTGGGAAGTTTGTAACATCAAGTAATTTTCCTCTCCAGGCTTCTTTAATTGATTTTCGTGGTGATGGCTGTGCAGCAGTATTACCAAGCTTATCTGCTGCGATAGTTGTTCCTTCTGATGTAGATGTCTCTGTTAAGCGCATATCCCAACTTGTCCAGTTAACCGGAACGTCGACACGGAAATAAAGTCCACGTACCCATTCATCAAGACCCAAATAGAAATTAAGATCAACAACAAAATTCTTCACAATTGGATTAGCGGTAACGGCTCCATCAAAATTGTCATTTAAAAAGAAGTTGCGAGCAAAAACATCACCAGTTCCAGCATTTGAAAATCTCATGGTGTTAGTACCATTGAAGAAGAACCAAGTACCATTATCTTTTGGGTTAAATGATTGAAAAAAATGTGGAATGATGGCTAAACTGCCATTAATGCAATCTGTATCGCATAAATGAGTGTGATGTGCTTGCCCAACCATCCAGCGTGGCAAATTAGAGCCTTGTGAGCGTTGATTGAAGAAGGTTTTACCAAAAACAGGGGTATCAGCTTGTGCAGCTGCGGTGATGAGTACTGTGCTTAAAAAAACACGTAGTAATCGATTCATAAAACTCCTTTTACTGAAATTAAATATGGTTTTTTGCTAAGAAAATAGTGTTGTTTTGTGTTGTTAAGAAATATAGGCAACGTCTCCTTTCGAATTTTTTTTAATATGCATCACAACTTTTTTGAACTAGAATGTAACGTAAAACATGAGGTATTGCAATTTTTTTCTTGAGATATTTTTATTTAAAAATTTGAAGAGAGTTTTAGTTTAGCTTTAAGGGTAAACTTGTAAAGAAACAATTTTAAAATTATTATTCGATCATCATATTTTTTAGGTGATTTTATGATTATTCTTTATCTTATTCTTCTTTTATCGATTATTCTTGAATGTTTTCCCATTAGCAGTTCAGGAAACATTGTACTTTTTACCACATGGTTAGCACAAACATGGAATATTGAGTTTTCTAAAAGTATTTTGACTTATCTGGATTATATTTCTCATGGTGCTATTGCAGTGAGCGTTTCCCTATTTTTTTTCCCTCGATGGATACTTTTTGTAAAAAAATTATCAACAACATTTCCTATGCTCATGCGTCTTTGCGTTGCAGGTATCATTACTGAAAGTATTACGGTGTTGTTTTGGATAATTTTTTCTGCCCTATCTATTTCATCAATATTGCCCCTTGGTTTTTTTTGCACCTCATTGCTTTTGTTTTCATTACGTTTTGTCCCTACAGATCAAAGAAAGGTAAAAAAATATTCTCTTAACAATGCATGGATTTTTGGGTTAGTGCAGGGCATCGCCTTGCTTCCTGGGATTTCACGATTCGGTACAACCTTTGTTCTTGCTCGTTGGCTAGGATTTCGAGCACAAAAAGCATTTGAACTTTCTTTTTTACTAGGATTTCCTATTAATGTTGCCGCTTTTTTTCTTGGAATATATAAGCTCTCTGCGCAGCGGTTGTTTGATTTATTGAACTTGCACATTCTATTAGTTATGCTGATTGGTAGTACTGTTGCATTGTTGTTTTTTTGGTGTGTGCAAGTAATTATTGCCAAAAATAGGTTATGGGTTTTTTCGTATTATACCATGGTTCTGAGTTTTATTGCTTGGTATATGCGAACTTAAAAAGTTTTGAGGGGAGAGGGTGATGAATCTAAGTTTGGGTTTAAAAAAATCTGTTCTAAAAAAAATCGTTATAGGATTGGCAATAGGTATATTTTCTTGCTTGGTTGCTATGGTGCTTTTTTCTTTTCATCCAGAAGATCCTTCTTGGTTTTTTGCAAGTTCGAAAACAATGCCGGTACATAATGTTTTTGGTTTTGTTGGTGCCAATATGGCAGCATTGTTGTTTTTTTTATTTGGGTCTGCAGCACTGTTGTTGATTCCTGCACTTTTTTTTCTTGCATATGTTATTGCATTTGATGAATTTACCAATGAATGGGATCGCCTTCTTGTTTTATTTTCTGGCGTTTTGTTATGTGCAGTTCTTGGTGCTTTGTATCATGTTACTATTTTTCCCCATGGTTTTATTCCTGGAGGAACGCTTGGTACGGTGCTATATGAAAAACTTATAATTTTTTCAGATTATTCGCTGGTGGTTATTTTTTTGCATGTATTATTACTTATTTGCATGATCATTATTTCTCGTTTGTCGCTTTTGACCATCACCAATGCAGCAAAAAAAACTTTGTTGTTTTTAGCAGATAAGGATCGTTGTATTAAACCCTTAATGCATATCATACTAAAGGCATTTTCTTTAGCAAAAAGCCCTTTTGTTTTTGCCTATCAAAGATCACGAGAACTTCTTAATAGTTATTTAGTAGAAAAAAAACATCCAGACAGTGCTCTTGATTTTGAAGTTATTGTCATGAAAGAGATGAATGAGATACTTGAGGATTCATTTTGGAAAACGTATCAAAAAGATTTAATAAATACTATTGAGTGTAATGAGCAACAAACAGACCAAGTTCAAGCATCTTATATTAGTGAGAAGAACTTAATTGCAAAGCCAGAATCTTTAGAAAGTAATGAAAAGAACTATCAAGTAGTAGAAAGAAAAATTCCCTATCAATTGCCGCCACTTAATATTTTTAAAAAAGACAAACAGCGTTTTATGGATGCACAGGCCCGACAAGAACACGAAGCAATGGCAAAAAGATTGGAAGAAAAATTATCCCGCTTTGGTATTCAAGGGACTGTTGTTTCTATTAAAGCTGGGCCGGTGGTAACGTTGTTTGAATATCAACCGCATATTGATTCAAAATTAAGTAAAATTGTTGCCCTTGAAGATGATTTAGCGTTGGCATTACAAGCGACGAGTATTCGTATTATTGCGCCCATTCCTGGAACTGCTGTTGTAGGCTTTGAAGTTGCTAATAAAGTGCGCGCAGATGTGTTGTTTTCAACCATTGTGCATTCAAAAGAATTTACGAATTTTTCCGGTAGGTTGCCGCTTGTGCTTGGTGTTGATACTACTGGTAATACGATGATTGTTGATTTGACAGCTATGCCGCACGTGCTCATTGCCGGTTCAACGGGTTCTGGTAAATCAGTTGCTATGAACGTTATTTTGATGAGCTTGTTGTGTCAATGCAAACCTGAACAGTTACGATTAATTTTGATTGATCCTAAGCGGTTAGAATTTGCACCGTATGCTGAT
Source organism: Candidatus Babeliales bacterium (assembly GCA_020054235.1). Classification (GTDB taxonomy): domain Bacteria; phylum Babelota; class Babeliae; order Babelales; family JACPOV01; genus JAGVLQ01. Next base: position 88,256 of record JAGVLQ010000002.1, on the reverse strand, counting down.
ATTCCCCATTTGTTGTTTCCTATAGTGACGCATCCAAAAGATGCGTCACCGGTATTGCAATGGGTGGTGAGTACCATGGAAGAGCGTTATGAATTGATGGCAGAATGCGGTGTGCGCAATATTTTTGATTATAACAAATTAACCCAAGCAGAACCTGAGCGTGAAAAGTTGCCGTTTATTGTGGTGATGATTGATGAACTTGCTGATTTAATGATGGTTGCGGGCAAAGAAATTGAAGAAAAAATTGCCCGTATTGCTCAAATGGCGCGTGCTGCGGGTATTCATTTAATTGTCGCTACCCAGCGTCCATCGGTTGATGTTATCACTGGTATTATTAAAGCTAATTTCCCCAGCCGAATTTCGTTTAAAATTGCAACCAAGATTGATTCTCGCACTATTTTAGATACCGTTGGTGCTGATAAATTATTAGGAAAAGGTGACATGCTGTACCTTGATAGTGCTTCGCGCTTAATTCGTGCGCATGGTGCGTATGTTTCTGATAAAGAAATTGAAGAAGTTGCCGAGCATGTTCGCGCTATGCAACCCGTTGAATATTTAGATTTAACGGAAGTAGTACAGAAAGCAACAAGTGAAGTGCAAGAGGGTGATGAACAACTGTTTCAAGAAGTACTTGAATATTTAAAAACCATTGATGAAGTTTCCATTTCTGCTCTTCAGCGCAGATTTCGTATTGGCTATAACCGTTCGGCCCGCATTATGGAAATGCTTGAAGCGCATGGTGTAATTTTACCAAGCACGGGTAGCAAAATGCGCAAAGTTATTCATTCTTAAGTTTTAGAATATGCGCTGCGATTAATTCTTTTCGTTTGGTATCATTCTTAGGATCAAGAAGCTCTATAATTTTCGCATGTACGAGAAGATCTTTATTTGTAGCATTACTCTTTCCTGTGAAATGGTACGGTTCAATTTCATACAGAGAATTAACTTTTATTTTTTTTGAGCAAAGTCCTTGTGCGTAGCTCATGATATGATTCGTTAAAATGTTTTCAAATATTTTCTCTTGCTGCAATCCTTTTGTAGCAGGAATGAGCCATTTTTGAGGGCAGTAGCGCATATATACCTCAAAATCCGAAGGATATTTTTCAAGCATCGCCTTGAGGAATTTTTGTGAAAAAATTTCTGAAGGCATCAAGGAAAGAATTTGGAATTTTAAATCTTTTGGAAAATCAGGATACTTCCTTTTTAAGCAGAGCAAGAAGGTTATTATCCTATCTTTCGATTCGTTAATTTTCTGAGCAGATTTGAAAGGGCTCACAGGTGAAAAAAAAGAAGGAATAGGTGTTGTCAGAAAAAACTCTGTGCAGGGAAGCTGTCCTGTCATAATGCTATGATGGAAAGGCGTAAATTCTTGTTTATCCCTTTTTGGATGGGCACCATAACAAAGAAGCAGTTCTACAATTTCGGGGTGTCCCTCCCGGGTTGCAATATGTAATGGCGTTATGCCTACAATGTTGTTATCAGGTGAAATACCTGCATCGAGAAGTGTTTGAATAATTGGTATATTATTTTTAAGTATTGCTAAATGCAAGGCCTCTGTTTTATCGTTTTCGGATAATCCTTTTTTTAAAAAGTGTTTAATTTTTTCTATATTATTTTCTTCAATAGCGTTTTTAATTGTTATAGTTTTTGAAAAAATACCACCAGCAAAAATGGTTATCGAGTGAAGAAGTAAGAAATAGTATTTAACAAGTTTTTTCATAGATTGTTTTTTTAATGCCTTTTTTTTTTGAGTTATTATTTGGGTAAAAAAAATTGAACTTTATGAGCTTTGATTAATAATATAATTTTTCCATTCATTTCTAAAGAGTTCTTGTGATTGTTTGGCAATATTTTTGATTATTTAGTAAACCAGTTTTGAGGACAACTAGATAGAAAGAATAAAAAATCAGAAAACAATTTGTATATACTGTCAATTCTATTTGTTTTAATTTTAAAAATTCAATTTTTATGGTATAAAAATATAGTTTTCCTTGACAAATGCTCAAAAGAAAGACATTTTTTCTTTACAAAATAGATTTTTAAGTGAATTTTTTTTTAACGAAAAAGGCGGAGCTACTTTATGCGATTAAATCAAGAATTTATTCAAAAGACGATTCCAGGGATTTCATTTTTATATTCGACTTTTCCAAAAAATTTTTTATTTTCTATTGATTCGCGAACCATCAAAGAAGATGAAATTTTCGTAGCATTACAAGGGTCACAAGTTGATGGCCATGAATTTTTAAAAGAAGCGTTGGAAAAGGGTGCGTCAGGATTATTTATTGCAACCGAAAAAAAAGCTACTTTAAAAAACCTTGACCAATCTATTTTGAAAAATAAGTGCGTTATGGTTGCTGATGATCCGTATCAGTCAATTATTGGCTTGGCCCGTGCATGGCGCGCAAATTTTGAATATCCTGTCATTGGTATTACCGGTTCAGTTGGTAAAACATCAACAAAGGAGATTCTTCATACCATTTTGGATGAATATAAAATGCCGCATGTGCGATCACAAGGGAATCAAAATACGTTGCTTGGTGCTTCGTTAAATATATTAAGGATGACCTCAGATCATCAGGTTGCAATTTTTGAAATGGGTATTAATAAACGTGGAGAAATGGCGCAATTAGCTGATTTAGTTAGGCCAACTACTGCTGTGATTACCGCAATTGGCCATTGTCATATGGAAGGTCTTGGTTCAATTGTTGATATTGCTGCAGAAAAACGTCAAATTTTTAAATTTTTCAAAGAAGACAGTATTGGTATTATTAATGGCGATAATCCTTTGCTTGCCAATGTTGCTTACAAGCATCCCGTTATCAAGTTTGGTTCTAAAACGACCAATCAAGTACAAGCACGCAAAATTAATATAGAAGGTACTATTACACAATTTGTTTTAAAGCTTTATGGTCAAAAATATAATGTTACGTTGAAAAAAAATCATAGTGGTGTTGTATTTAATACGTTGGCAGCAACTGCAGTTGCCTATTTACTCAATGTTCCTATTAAAACTATTTTAGCAGCGATTGAAAAGCCTCTAACAATTAATGGGCGCTTTATTGAAAAACCATTAAAAAATGGCAAAGGTATTTTGATTGACGATTGTTATAACGCAAATCCAGAAAGTGTGAAAGCTGCATTGCTTGCTTTTGAACATATTAGTACCAAAGCACAAAAAATTGCCGTTATAGGTGACATGTTAGAATTGGGGGTAAATAGTCCCTTCTGGCACCGGCAAATTGGTCGATTTTTACGTAAAGCTCCATCATTGCGCAAGGTTGTTTTAGTTGGTTCATTAGTGCAATGGACCAAAAAAACAATTCCTGTTGGCGTTACGGTTGAACATGTTCCAACATGGCAAGAGGCAAAAGAATATTTGCAAAAAGAGCTGGTTAATGAATCAGCAGTTTTGGTTAAAGGTTCTTTGGGTATGAAGCTTAAAAACTTAGTTAACGAATTAACCTGATTGTAAGTAGATGGATCAAAAAAAAGAAAAGCCGTATCATATTCCTGTTTTGGTTGAAGAAGTTCTTGAATATTTGGCTCCAAAACCCGGTGGTGTTTATGTTGATGCAACATTTGGTGGCGGTGGGCATACACGTGCAATTTTAAAGCATGCACCAAAAGTTCGTGTAATTGCCATGGATTGGGATTTGAATGCACTTGAAACAAATGGTGCTGCACTGCAAGAAGAGTTTTCTGACCGACTTACGTTAGTTTGGGGAAACTTTGCGCTTATTGATAAAAAATTAAAAAAATTGGGCATTGAAAAGGTTGATGGGATTTTGGCTGATTTTGGTACGTCTCAATATCAAATTTTTGAACGTCCAGGCTTTTCATTTGCTTCTGACACTATTCTTGATATGCGTATGTCACCAGGACATCAAAAAACAACAGCAGCTATGGTTGTCAACAAAGCAACGGAAACTGAATTGATTAAAATTTTTCAAGAATTTGGTGAAGAACCAAAAGCTCGTGCCATTGCGCGTGTTCTGGTTGAAGAAAGGAAAAAGAAGGCTATAAATACTACCGCACAATTAGCAAAACTTATTGAACGGGTTCTTGGTCTAAAACGCGAAAAGAAGATTCATCCTGCTACAAAAGTTTTTCAAGCGTTGCGTATTTATGTAAATCGCGAGCTGGATAATATTAGTGCTTTTTTGCCAGCAGCATTGCGAGTACTTAAACCGGAAGGTCGCATGGTATGCATTAGCTTTCATTCGTTAGAAGATAGGCTAGTAAAGCAATTTTTTAAAGATGAAAGTAGTAAACCTGATGCTCAGGTTGAAATTCTCACAAAAAAGGCTGTTGTTGCTTCAGATAAAGAGTTAGCAGAAAACCCTGCAGCGCGTTCAGCAAAATTAAGAGCAATAACAGTTAATAAAATTTTTTAATATATTTGACAAATTTTTTCTCTATCATTACATTAATTTCAGTGTTGTTGAATAGAAGCGTTCTCCAACCGGGGAATAGTCGTATCCCTAAGGACTACTAAGATGAAAATAACAGAAATAAAAGTTTTTCCTGCTAAGGAAAATGGGCGTCTCAAAGCATATGCAACAATTGTCTTTGATAATGATTTTATCGTTAGGGATCTGAAGATAATTGAAGGAAACAAAGGATTGTTTGTTTCAATGCCTTCTCGGCGTCGGAAAGATGGTACTTTCAGGGATATTGTGCACCCCTTGAACTCTGAAACTCGTTCTATGATTGAACAAAATATTATCACAGAATATGAGCGCGTTGCACAATTAGAAGAACCAGGTACTTACGCAGAATAAAAATTTTTGGGGCGTGGCCAAGTGGTAAGGCAATAGGTTTTGGTCCTATGATCGGAGGTTCGAATCCTTCCGCCCCAGCCAGTTTCAAATAGACATTATTAACCTCTGTCCCAAGTGACAGGGGTTAATTTATTGGTAAAGATTTTTTCTATGAAAAACGTTTTATTGTTGGGTTCTCAATCAAGTTCCCGTCAACAGCTTCTTAAAGAAGCATCGATTCCTTTTGTTGTTATTGGCCATCACTCTGATGAAGCAGTTTGTAATTGGCAACAACCCTTTTCTAAGCTTTTAAAATTCATTGCTGTGCAAAAAATGGAGCATGTAATGGTGCCTGAAGGCAAAAACGATGAACGATGTTTTGTTTTGACGGCGGATACAATGGGCATGGACTCTAAGGGAATTATTCATGGCAAACCAAAAGACAAACTTGATGCGATTACAAAAATAAAAGCTTTGCGAGGGCAGGGTATAGTTGCTACGGCATTTTGTTTGGAGAAAAAAAGGTGGCTTGATGGTCAGTGGGAAGTTGAACAACGCATCTTGAATTATGTGCAAGCTTCCTATGAATTTGATATGCCCGATGCATGGATTAAAAAATATTTTGCTGCAGTACCGCACTATAAAGAAATGAGCGGAGGCCTTACGATTGAGGGTTTTGGGGCTCAATTTTTAAAACGAATTGATGGTTCGTATTCGACAATTATTGGCTTGCCGATGTTTGAGTTGCGCGAAGCGCTGGAAGCTATTGGTTTTTTTATTTAACATGAAATTGATATAAGAAATAAGTTTTTAAAATTTTTTTAAATATAATCTGCTCGGTATATCGAGGGGGAACGAGCAGATTATATTTAATGTTTGCTTTCATTTTGCAATTCTTCGGTTGGTATTTCGCAATTATTTATTAAAGTAATAAAATGGATTAATTGATTTGCTCGTTCAGGATTTTTATGGTGATTTTTTTGGAGCAATAAAGAAAATTTTTCATAACTTTTAAACCAGTCATTAGCATAAGAAATTTGTAATTCTTTTAATTTTTGTTCTTTATTTTTAGATAATTCGAGTAAAAGATTTATATATCTGCTCTTCATCAAGAGGGTGCTTTTATAGGTCGTATTAAAAATTTGATTGTAGTGATCAATAGCAGTGCCAATTTTTAGTTTTCGAGCGACGCGGGTATCAGAATTTGTATTATTTTTAAATAAAACAAAATCAATATTTTCAAGGCCATGAAGCAGTGATTTTGCTATAATTTGTTCTTCAGGAATAAATGAAACTACCTTGAAGGCTGTTGATGAATTTTTTTTGTAGATCATTCCTGAAGAATATAAAGATACCAAGAACAAGGGAAGATAGGTTCGGCATCTCATTAATACTGTTCCTAGTTTTGAATTTTTTTCTTGCTTGGCTTCCACCGTTTTAATAATTCTTTATACAGAAGTTCTTTTGCGTTTGCATTCGGAAAATGTTCAAGATGGTCTGTTGTTTTATCAAGGCTTCCTTGTACTGTGGCTCGATCGCAGACATTGGAATCAATTTTATGCACGGCTGGCATTAAATTTTGCTCAAGAGCTTTCCGTAAAGAATTGTCAGAGATTGCTTCATGGAGTAAAAAATCGAGCAAATCAAGAAAATCTATGATGCTATTTTGAATGGATTCAGAATTCATGCCATTTAAGGGATTGTTAGTGCTCAGTTGTTCTCGCAAACCACTTCGTACTGCACGTGCAATTATTTTTTTCAATGTTGAAGACTCATGTTCAAGTAACCATTTGAGTAAATGAAGAAGTTCATAGGATAGTTCGCATTGATTATTTTCATTATTATATGATCTTTGATTCATTATGATTTCCTTGATTATTAATGGTTTTAAGGAATATTGTCCATTCCAAAAAATACCATATACAGTTTGATGAACGATTAAAATATTTTATAAGGAATGTAAGAAGATCTGTGGTGAATACGTTATTCTTCATATTCAACTTGCCAGTCTTCAACCTCTATTGGCAGTTGTTCTGCCTGATGCTGTTGGGCTGGTGTTGTTTGCTGGGCTTTTTGTTTCATTGTTAACAAGGTTTGTGCCGATTTTTTTGCATGTGTTTTATGGAGTTCACTGTCTTGTTCCAGTTCTTTTTGGGTGGATTCGAAGGCACGATTAATCTCTTTTTGGAGTTTTGTAATTTGCTTTTGCAATTTTAAAATCATCTCAACACCCGCCAAGTTGATACCAAGTTGATGGGTCAAATAGATAATGTGCTCAAGTTTGTCAATATCTTCTTCTGCAAATAAACGTGTATTTCCTTCAGAGCGCTTGGGGGTTATAAGACCTTCTTTTTCATAAAGCCTAATAGTCTGTTGATGCACTGAAAACATTTTTGCAACGGCAGAAATTGAATAATACCCTCTTTTTCTTTTCATAAGAAATCTCCACGTAAAATAGCAAAACGCCTGAATAGGTATACTATACCATAAAAATTATAGAAATTATACCAAATATAGTTTCTATAACGGGCCTGCTTTTCTGTAAGAGATACCATAAAATTTATATTTATCTAAGATTGCTTGGTTTTTTGAATATTGGTACGCATAAGCCTTCATCTTCAGATTGATTCATTTTTAATATTTTTTAAAAACTCAATTGCTTCAAGAAGCGTAGGTTTTAACGGCCATATTTTTATAGTTATATCATAAGAACCTGAAGTTATTGTAGAGCTATCAGGTGACCAGGCTAGTGAGGTTACAGAATCTGTATGTCCTACAAGGGTGTTAATAAGCTTTCCTGTTTTTGCATCCCATATTTTTATGGTTTTATCGAGAGAACCAGAAGCTATCTTTGTGCCATCAGGTGACCATGCTACCGAGAATACTGCTTTATTATGTCCTATAAGGGTGTTAATAAGCTTTCCTGTTTTTGCATCCCATATTTTTATGGTTTTATCATCAGAACCAGAAGCTATCTGAGAGCCATCAGGTGACCATGCTATTGATTTTGCCCAGTTTGTATGTCCTGCAAGCGTGTTAATAAGGTTTCCTGTGTTTACATCCCATATTTTTATGGTTTCATCAGTAGAAGCTGAAGCTATCTGAGAACTATCGCTTGACCAGGCTACTGAGTTTACAGAATCTGTATGTCCTGCAAGGGTGTTAATAAGGTTTCCAGTGTTTGCATCCCATATTTTTATGGTGTCATCATCAGAAGCTGAAGCTATCTGAGAACTACCGAGTGAACATGCTACTGAGTTTACAGAATCTGTATGTCCTGCAAGGGTGTTAATAAGGTTTCCAGTGTTTGCATCCCATATTTTTATGGTTTCATCATTAGAACCTGAAGCTATCTGAGAACTATCGCTTGACCATGCTACTGAGTTTACAGATTCTGTATGCCCTGTAAGCGTGTTAATAAGTTTTTCTGTTTTTGCATCCCATATTTTTAGGGTCTTGTCATTAGAACCTGAAGCTAGTTTTTTACCATCGGGTGACCATGTTACTGTCGTTACAGGCTTTTGGTGCCCTTTAACATCAATATAAATATATTGCATTATCAACCACTGAATAGGTTGAGGAATTTTTTCTATTTGATTTTTTTCTACCTTTGCAGGGTTGGTACGAATATATTCCGCTATATTTTTTGCTGCTGAAGTTAAGGCGCTCTTAATATCTAAATAGTTAAGAGTGTTGATCAGATCAACCTGTTGTTCAAGTGAAAGATTTTTGTTTTTGATGAACCTCTCTAGCTGATTGTTTTTTTGTTGAGCTATAAGCTTCATGAGCTCGACAATAATGTCCCATTGATCTTTTGTTATATTCTCAAGCGGTATTGGCTGGCCTTCATATTCAAATGAAAAATCGGCCAATAGATTTTTAATAGTTTCAGAAACCTCTGCCGTTTTTTTATCAAGCTTGACTTCAACATCATTCTTCAACTGAAAGATAAGCTCCTGCCCAGCTGATGGATGAAACCATCCAAGAAAAAACAGCACAATACTTGACCCCGTTATTATTTTATTTTTCATCGCAATGATCCTTTATAATAGTATCTACTTTATTATTAATAATAGCTATTTTTAATGCATAATAGCAATAATATTAAAAAGAGACGGGTTAAATTAAAAAGAACGAGTCTTTACTTTTTTTACAAAGAGGAGTTTTCAAGCTTAAATAGGAAGTGATTTTTTTGGTTGTTTGGTATAGCTATACCGCGAAAATTGCTATATGATGATGGTGATTTTTAAGGTAAAGGAGACCATCTATGAAAAAATTAATGCCATTTTTAACTGTTTTTTGCGCTCTCAATGGACAAAAATCTGACCTTCGTACTTATGAGGACGATCCTTCCAGTAAAGTGTATCAGTGCTATCGCGCTATGCATACCAATCAGACCTTGGAATATGTTTTACAGCAAAAAAAACGTTTTTTAGAGTCGGGCTCCTATCTTTTGTTAACGGTGCACGAAGCGTTGGAAAAGCTCACGGGCTACATTGATGAATCTGATCCCGACGTTTCTTTTAGCAATCACATTCATAATTATCAAACTGCACAAGCTTGCCGTAAGCTATTGCCAGACTGTGATTGGTTCCATTTAGTTGGGCTAATTCATGATATTGGCAAATTGCTGTATCTTTTTGACCTACCAACCTGGGCTATTGTGGGCGATACGTTCCCGGTTGGCCATCCCTTTAGCCCAAAATGTATTTATTATGATTTTTTCAAAAACAACCCTGACTTTGCAAAGCCATCTATTTATCAAAAACATTGTGGGTTTGATAACGTTCACTTTTCCTGGGGCCATGATGAATATTTGTATCAAGTGCTGAAAGCAAGCAATACCAAGTTGCCAAAAGAAGCCTTTTACCTTATTCGCTATCATTCCTTTTATCCTTTTCATCGCGAATATGACTACCTTGATTTAGCTAGTGACGAAGATGTTGCCATGCTGGGGTACTTAAAGCTTTTTAATGCCTGCGATTTATATTCAAAAGTTGATGAGATTATCGATTATGCAGCAATTAAAGAATATTATGATGCCCTCATAAAAAAATATCTCCCTGAGCCACTAAAGTTTTTTAGACCAGGCTTATAATCCATTGCATTTTCAATCCCTCTTTTTTTATACTTATAAGGAGAGAAAAAGGGGGATTTGATGAACCGTAAAAAAGTTTTTCTACTATCGATTTTTTTTATTTTTTTATGCCACGCTAATCCCAATGGTTTTGACCAATTGCATACAAGTCTTGTAGGATTGCAAAAACAATTGCAACAATTGGAAGACTACTTAAAAAAAATGGCTCCAGCCCCTAAGCCAGAACCAAAACCAACCCCCGTTGAACATGAATCTATTTTCCAAAAATGGCTAAAAAAAGTGGAGGAAGAGGGTGTAGAAATTGGAAACGCAATTTCTAATTTTCAAAAAGAAATACATGAATTAAGAACGTATAGTATTCAAGAAATTTTTGAACTCGCTGGAAAATTTGCGCAAGCAGTTAAGCCTCCGAGCCCAGCACCTAGTCCAGAGCCAGTTAGTGGTGAGCCTGCGCCAATTAGCACTGGAGCGCCGCCGCCACCACCACCACCATTTGGTGAGGTAAAACCTAAACTTGGATTGTCTCAAAAGGAATTTAGTGCATTGAATCCTGAACAAAAACAAAAATCGGATGCTTATTTGGTAAAACTTATTGGTGAAGTTTCTGGAAAAAAATATAAAGATCTCAATACTTTTCGTAAATCATTGAATGATGTTTTTGCTCGTTTGGCTAAAGAGCGTGCAAAAAATGAAGGCTTCGAATTTAGTGAAGGCAATTCGCCAGAAGCATTGATTAAACAAGTTAATACTTTTATCGATAGTAAACTGCTACCTGGTTCAATGCAACTGGCACAATATCTTACCAATGTGCGAACGAATATAGCAAATAATTCATTTCAGCAAGAAATGGCACAACAATTTGAGAATTGGGTATTGGCAGATAAAGAAACTTTTAATACCAAACTTGAACCGCTCTTAAAAGATTTAATTATTAACATCGCTGTATTAGTGCGCTCAGAAGAAACGCCAGCTATTTCAAGTATTAATCCCCAAAGTCAACAAGCGCAACAATCAGACATGCAATTTGTAAGTTTGTTTAAAAATAATTTGCCAAAAGAACAATTAATCAAAGAAATCAATCTTTTACGCATAGATCCTCTTTATTTAAAGTTCATGAGCTTGCAAGACGACATTAAAGCTGTTGCAGGACCAGTCGAAGGTATTGCTAAAAAACCTGTAGTTGAAAAACCTGCCATAGAAAAAGAAGCGATTGAAGAAATGTTAAAAAAATTAAAGAAATCAAAAGCAGAAGGGGCTGAGAAAAAGGAAAAAGCTGCACAGGAAGAAAAAGTTGAAACAGAAGTGCAGGTTCTTGCGATGGGCATAATCGATGTTTTAAATCAACCAAAAGGGACCATTAAACCTTCCCAAATTGATGTTCAATATTTGCAACGCTATCTTTTTGATCCTAAGAGATTTGATGTGCAAGCTCGAGAAAGCTTAAAGACCTACATCAGTCCATTTGTTGTAAAACCAGTATCAAAAGTTAATATTGTTGATTATTTCAAACAGGTGGTCAATCAAGCCCAATCATATAATGATATTATTGAATTTATGAAAGCCTTTGAAAAAACTAATATTCAAGACAATATCCCTGGTTTTACTTGGAATAAGAATAATTTAAAGACTAAACAAAAATATGATGCGTCAGCATTGAGAACGTTAGAAACTACCTTAAAAAATGCTCCCGTAAAAGGGGCAGGAAATTATCAAGAAAAAATTAATGATCTCATAACCACCCAAAGAATTTCTCAACCTTTGATGATACCAAGTGAGTTGCAAACACAACTTAGTACTATAAAAGGAGATATTTCCAAAATAACATTTGATAAGGCTGAAAATGTAAAAAAACAACTTAATGAAATTCTTAAAGGGACCGTTTTTTATGACAATAAACTAGAAAATTTACCTATAGATGATCAATTATTCCAAATAATAAAAACAATCCAGGTAGCTTCCGAGTCGAGGAGGGGATAAATGAATTTTAAACCAAATTATTTTATTATTCCCAGTATTGCGATTATAATTTCAACGCTTGGGCGCTATTTCACCGCGCAGGGAATGTTGTGGTACCAAACGCTCCAGTTACCTTGGTTTGTGCCGCCGACGTGGGTTTTTGGCATTGTTTGGACAACGATCTTTTCTTTAACTACGGCAGCGGCTGTTATAGCATGGAATCGATTTAGTTTTGCACGGTGCTATTTAGTAATTATAGCCTTATTTTCTGCCAATGCACTTTTGAATGTTTTGTGGAGTTATATCTTTTTTGTTCAACAAAACATTGGCTTGGCCTTGGTTGATGCGCTAGCATTAGAAATTTCAGTACTTTTGCTGATTGCTTTTATTTGGCCCATTTCACGTTCGGTTGCTTATTTACTGGTGCCTTATGCGCTTTGGGGTGCGTTTGCCTGTTACCTGAATTATGTAATTTGGGTAATGAATTACACATTAAATTTAACATGAACAATATCACCATCCTTGACCACATAATCTTGGCCTTCGGTGCGTAACTTGCCAGCTGTTTTGACCGCATTTTCGCTGCCTAAGGCAAATAAATCTTGGCAGTTAAATACATCAGCGCAAATAAAGCCGCGCTCTAAATCAGAGTGAATTTCACCAGCTGCTTGGCGAATTTTCATGCCTTTTTTGATGGGCCAGGCGTGAATTTCTTTAGGACCGCAGGTAAAGAAAGTGATAAGGCCTAAGTTGTCATAGGTTTTTTTTATAATTTTATCAAGACCACGTTCTTTAAGGCCAAAAATACCCATTGCTTCTTGGGCATCAGCATCAGAGAGTTGCGCCAATTCCATTTCTAGTTTTGCAGAAATTGGAATAACGCGTTCTTGGCCGAAATGATTGATCAGTTTTTGAAATTCAGCATTATTTTTATACGTGTCATTTTCTACTTCTGATTCGGCAATATTTGCGATAATCAAAAAGTTTTTTGCGCATAAGAGCGATATTGTTTCACCTTTTGCATCGGCAAGTAAGGTGCGCACTTTTTGAGCATTCCCTTCATTAATTGCTGCTTGAATTGCTTGCAAGAGTGCCAATTCATCATTGAGCAATTTAAGTTCGGCTGGTTTTCCCTTGGCGCCTTTAAGTAAATGATTTATTTTTTCAACGCGTTTTTCAATACTTTCCAAATCTTTGAGCATCAGTTCTGAAACAATAACTTCATAATCGCCCAGAGGATCAATAGATTCTCCCGAAAGTACGATATCAGGGTCTTCAAAACAGCGTACAACATGCAAAATCAGATCAACTTCACGAATATGGCTCAAAAATTTGTTGCCCAGTCCTTCGCCTGATGCGGCACCTTTTACCAGCCCGGCAATGTCCACAAACTGTACGCTTGCAGGAATAAGTTTTTGGCTGCCATAAATTTTTTGGAGTTTTGGAATGCGCTCATCGGGTACTTCAGTGACGGCAATATGTGGCTCAATCGTGCAAAACGGGTAATTTTCCGCAGGTACCTGAGATTTGGTAAGGGCGTTAAAAAGAGTTGATTTGCCAACGTTGGGGAGGCCTACCAGGCCGGCCTTGATACTCATGATCGATCTTTCCTAAAAAGGGGCTTATATGTCAGTATTTTTGCAGTATACCCTGTGAAGGAAAAACCTGCAATCTTAATCATTGATTTTTTCTATTTGAAAATATTACACTAAAAACAAAGGATAAGTTTCACAAAAAGGTACGTAATGAAGAGAAATTTGATCATATTTTTTCCCGGCATGCTTTTTATAAGCCTTTTTCTTGAAGGCATTCAATTATTTGCCGTTATTGAAGGTGGAACTGCAAAAGCTGAATGGGTTAAACCTGAAGAACCTAAGTCACTTGACGATGCTCAGCGTATGAAGGATGAAGCTCGAAAAGAAATAGAAAAAAATAAAGAGCAGCGTGATGATATTGAAAAGCTGAGATACCAAGAAGCTCGCTATGAATTAAAAACGGCTCTTATTGGTGAAGCAAGAAGTAAGGCGAAGGAAGATCCTACGTTTGAGGATAAAGCAAAGAATATCATTGAAACACAGGAAAAAGAGCGCCAAGCAATTGAAGATCAAATAACTAAACTTACTGAACAATTAAAGAAAACGTACGAAAAACCATTCCAACCGGAACAACAAACAGCACAAAAAGTCCAAGATTTTAAAGATAATATGACCGACGATTTTAAAAATGTAACCGAGCGAGATTTTCCTGTTTCACAATTTATTGATGACCATTTTTATTTTGCAAAAACTATCAGAGAGCAAGGCCTACCAGATTACCAAAGCCAAAAAGAGGCATTAAAAAGCCTTCAAGACTTTTTAGCAAAAAATGCTACCAAAGAAGTTTTTGCTAAGCTTTCAGAGGAAGAAAAAAATACTTATCAACAAACTGAAAAAGATATAGCTTTGCGCATACAAGAAATTAATAATTTTATAAACAATCCACCGCAAAAAATTGCTGGCAATGATGTAGCGACAAAATTAAATCTTGCAAGTAAAATTCCAAGTGATCAAATAGCTGATGTTCGTGCTGAAATCACGAATGTACTGCGTGATGAAAAACTTTCTCAAGAAGAAAAAATTAAAAACATTACAGAAGCAATGCAAACTTTTGAAGTTTATAAATTAGCAGAAAAAGCACCCGATCTTTTCCAGTTTTATAAAGATACGGTGGAAAATCTTAAAACAAAAAAAGAAGAACCAACTGAAAAACCATCTTCTGGATTCAATGAAGTTTTGTCAAAAGCGCTTGATATTGGCCCTGAAAAAATGGGCGACTTAGTAGGAATAGTAGTAGAAAAAACCGGTGATGTTTTGGCATACACGGGCGAAGTCGCGAGCGATTTTATTATTAAAAAAATTAAAGAAAATCCGGAATATATGGCTCCTGTGTATGAAAAAGTAGCAGAGGCGGGTAAAGGATTATCTGAAACGGCAGAAAAATATGGAAAAAAATTGGCGAAAGTTCCAGATTTGGTGGGGCCTGCGTACTATGCTGCTGATGCTATGAATATAGCGCCTTCATTTGCTGAGCCTGCAGTTAAGTATGTCGCAGGAGAAACAGGTCTAAAAATAATAAAAGGACTTTCGTATCTCCCGGGATGGATCAGAAAACCACTTTTAGAAAAGGTTGTTAGTCCTGTTGCGGTGAAACTAGCAGAGGGTGCTAAAAGCTTAGGAGAATTGGGGAAAGAAATTGCAAAAGGGGTTAATGAAGGGCGTATAAACATCGAAGATACTGATGCAAAAATGAAGTTGGCGCGAGCACGAGAATTTATTGAAAAAGAACGTACCAACTATTTAACCCCGGAAAAACGTTCACGCTTTGCAGAAGTTTTCAAACCGGTTTCAGACTTTTTCAGTTCCGTAAAAAATTGGATCAAAGATCAGATTACGACTATAAAATTCAGGAATGCTGTGGACAATTACAATACTGCGCGTAGTGAGTATTTAACAACATTAGGTTTGGATGAAAATGCTATCTCTGAGCAGATTAAAACAAAACTTGCAGAAGTTAGAAAATATCCAGCATTGCGTGATGAATTGCTTAAAAAAGATCAAAAATTAGCCAAAGCAACCTATGAACTTGCGCAAGTATATAAAACATATGCTGATAAATTGGACGGAGCTTTTACCAACATGGAATTTATGGTCAAAGCATGGGACAATGTTTACTATGACCCGAAAGCAAAACAAGATCTAGTAGGTCTTATTAACAACATTGCTGATTTGCGTGATCAACGTTTGGAATATTTAAATGCAATGCGTCAAGGAATTAATTCGATTAAAAAAGATCTTAATGATGCAATACAAGGAACTGGTGGGCAGGAACTCAATAATCTCTTTACGCAGCGCATAGAAAGTATGCTGAATGGCCAAATGATTAAAACGATCCAAGATAATCAAGAAGTAATAAATGCTATTGATAATGCACTAAAACAGCAGGTTGGTGGCGATTCAACCGGCCTTCTACCAAACTAAGGAGTTATCAGTGAAAAATTTTAAACTTATTTTTCTTTCATTTGCAACTGTTACTATTTCGTTTGCTGCAGAAATAAAGGTTGTAGAAAGCCAGCCAGGATTTGCAGAGTATAAAAGCTGGTATGAAACAAGCGAAACTGCAGATCAGATAGAAGAAAGCAAGCGTTTAAGTATGTTAGAAAAAGGAATGATGCGTACAGAACTTTCTCTACGAAAGCAGTTAGTTCGTGACCTTATAAATTATTCTAGCTTACGTAATGTAAAAGAAATAAGGAATATTACGCTTAAAGCAAAAAAAGACTTTGAAAGTTATGAGGCACTTGAAAATATTTATCTAAAGCCTTTTATAGAAGGTATAGAAAATTTAGAAAATAATGTTTTAGATTTTGATGAATTTCTTAAAAACTTTCAGGAACGTTTGTCATACAAAGAAATTAGAGACCATCTTGGCACGGTAAATGTTAGTGACTATTCTTTGGTTTTATTACGCGATATCAGAAAGTTTTTATATGCTCTCTATAATGAAGTTGAAGCCGCAATAAAAAAGAATGAAAATACAAAGCCTCAAAATTCTTGGTTAGTATTGAAAGAAAAGATCCTTAGTTTGTTGGAAAGTGTCGATATTCTGAGTATTCATTGGTTTAAGAAGCGTTATCCTTCTTTTGATATAGCCATACTTGAAAAAGATGTAAAAACAAATAACGAAGAAAAACGTAGGCTTGCGCGGTTGCAGACAGAGTTTATTGATTTGCAAAAAAAATACGAAGAAAATATACAGACTGAAAAAAAATTAGAACAAAAGCGAGAAGCTGCTCTTAAAATTACTAATGAAAAGGTTAAGGGTGAGAGATTAGAAAAACTTGGTCAAGAGTTTAAAAATCTAGAAAAAGCAAAAAAAGAAACTAAATTGAAAGGTGAAAACTTGGAATTCCTGTTGCAGGAGTTTACTGGTACTTTGCCGAACAAGAAGAATAGATACAAAAAAGATTATCCTACTTTATTTGAGAAATTGTTACGTGATGAGTATGAAAAAGAGATGGTAATCGGATCCGGAAATTATTATTTACCGCATCAAGCATATCAAGCGCTTGGGCTTCAATATTGGGCAACCCCGAAGGAAGTTGAGGACGCATATTACAAGAGAAGAAACAGTCTTGAAAATGCGACGACGCAAATCGAAAGACAAAAGTGGCAAGGGGCTCGTAACGCATCGACAATTTTAGGTGGCAAAGAGGGCAAACAAACGTATGATATTTTTTTAGATGATTTTTTGATCTTGTTAAGATTAGGTATAGACCCCTACTTTAAAATAAAGAGCAAAGTTTTACAGAATTTTTTAAATACTGAAGGTCAGCTATCACGCATAGAGATTTCTGCAGAAGTTCAAGATGAAATTCATCCACATAATAATAATAGTATGAGTCAAAATAATAATAATAGTATGAGTCAAAAAGTAATTGATCTTTATGCGGCTGTTGTCAAGTATAATAATGAGATTTTGAAAAGTTCTACACAGCAGAAATAGATCTTATATATGATGTTTTTATTTTTTAAAAAAAATAAAAATGATACTCGTTGCATTTATGTAATTTTTTTGTATGCTCAAAAATAGGAAGTTTATTTTTTTAAAAAAGGAGATTCCTATGAATTCTGATGCATGCAAAATGCTTCATCACGCAGTATGTCTTATTAACGCTGTGGCGGCGCTTCATTTAGGTCTTATGGCTTTTGGTATAAATATTTTACATTTTGGTTTCTTAGCCGGACTTGCAACACCACTTGCTTATGTTTTTGGCATCTCAGGTGTTCTTGGCTTAGTTTTCTTCTTTGCGCATCATCTTTTCTGTGGTTGCAGTGCAGGTAGTTGCTCTCGCTAATCAACGATTTTAAATTTTTTTTAAAAAGAACCCAAAGAATTTGGGTTCTTTTTTTTATGAAAGCTCCTATACTATTTTTTTGTTAGAATCATTTTGATAATTTAATCCAAGATAGGATGCTATGGTTGAAATTTTGTTGCTCTATGCATTATGTGCTTCAAGTTTTACAATTTCAAAAGCAGTGCTAGCCTACAGTCCACCTATTTTTTTTGTTGGTGTGCGCATGGTTGCTGCCGGGTTTTTGCTCTGTGGCTATTTGTGGTTACGAGATTCACTTACCTTTATTGCGCGCAAAGATTGGCTTTTGTTTTTAGGTATTGTGTTTTTTCATATCTATTTTGCCTATATCTTTGATTTATGGTCGTTGCAATACATGACCTCATTTAAATCTGCATTCTTTTTTAATTTATCACCATTCATCACTGCAATTTTTTCCTATTTTATATTTGGTGAGTTGATGACGGTAAAAAAATACATTGGCATGATTATTGGTTTTATTGGATTTCTTCCTATGCTTTTACAGCAAGCATCGCAAGAAGCATTGTGGGGTGAACTGCTTGGTGTTTCTTGGCCTGAGATAGTATTATTTGCTGGCGTAGTTTCTTCATGCCTTGGTTGGATTATTATGCGTAAATTGTTAAAACATCATAACTACTCGCCAATGTTTGTAAATGGGGTTGGTATGGTATTTGGTGGATTGCTTTGCTTGGTGACGTCATATTTGTGCGAATCATGGCAGGGTGGGCCAGTGACTAATTGGGTGTCGTTTATCAGTTTAACGTCTGGGATTATTATTGCGTGTAATTTTATGTTTTATAATTTTTACGGCCATTTATTGCGCTATTATACCGCTACCATGCTTTCCTTTGCCGGTTCTACTACCTCACTTTTTGCGGCACTCTATGGTTTTTTGTTTTTAGGTGAAACGGTGACGTGGCACTTTTTTGCTTCTTCATTGATTGTGAGTATTGGTTTGTATATTTTTTATCAAGAAGAGTTGCAACAAGGTTATATTGGGTAGTTTTTTTTTATTTAAATGCAAAGAAACTGAAACTTACTTCCTGGCCACTTATTTTTTCTTAAAATTACTATCTCTCTGCACCTCATGCCGGTGCGGGCATAAGGGGTATTGCTTGCCCAATACCTTTAATACAAGGGCAAAAAAGGGAAGTGTCCCTTTTCAGCCCTCTACGCTCGTAACTCGGTTTCCAGTTTTTAAGCTTTTGCTTAAAAAGCTGAGAAACTCTCAAACAGTGACGAGCTGATAAGGTTTTTTATAATTATAAGTGCACATTCTTTGAAAAGTTTCTAATCCAATTTTTCGTAGAAAAAATAATAAATCTTCGCGAGAGACGAGCATGGCGAGCTATTTGAGCGCTTCTGAATAAGAAAAATGGCTAAATAAGATGTTTTTAACCTAATTAGCTTATCTGTATGAGGCTCTCAATTTTTACTAGTAAAAATTAGAGGCGAGTTATAAGCGTACGGCAGTCCAGCAGCATGCCGGTGTCTTTTTTGTCCAGGGTTTTTTGTACAAACAAAAAATCCTGGCCCTAGCCGGGAAGGCTCGAAAGATAGTCGCCTAAGGTAATGTGCCAGTTTCAAAGAAAGTTAGAAAAAAATCTCTCTTATAGAACCAAAAGATAATTTTTTAAAAAAGCTTTTTACTTGAAATGCAAACGGCGCCCGTGATAATTTCACGAGCGCCGTATTAATTGCTACTTAAAGATTAGTAGCGGCTACCGCCACCACGTGGTCTGAAAGGACGGCTTCCACCGCTGCGAGGTCCCCCACCTTGTTCTTCACGAGAACGGGCTTCGCTTACGCGTAACTGACGACCATCAACTTCTTTACCATTCAATTCGCTGATGGCAGCATGAGCATCAGCTGCAGTTGCCATTTCAACAAAACCAAAGCCTTTTGACTTGTTAGTCATTTTGTCAATGATAATTTTAGCAGAAGTAACGGCACCAAATTGGCCGAAAAGGTCTTTAAGTTTTTCTTCAGTCAACGAATAGGAAAGATTTCCAACATAAATATTCATAAAAAATTCACTTTAATAGTAAAAAAATAAAAAAATAAAACAAACGAAAATGAGGTCTAGAACAAATTACCGTATAATAGGGGCTCCTTTCAGTCATTAAAATCACCAATACTTAAGTAGTGTACCGGCAAATTTATTTTTTTGCTAGAGCTTCAATAGCAAAATAGCATAAATTGCCCAAAATAACCAAAAACAGCAAATTCTGCTATTTCAATAGAGGGCGCCAATTATGCCAAATAGGGCAATCTATGCAATAGAGCAAAGGGGCTTGTATTCTGTAATGCGGGCAATGGCGGCATTGCTGTTTTTCGCTTCAATGATTCCGTTGATGGTTGAGAAGATATTGCCTGTTTGGGGGGTTTTACTCCTGTTAAATCCGTGCTAAGCTCCCAAAATAGAGAGTATTTTAATTTTTCAAAAAGGAGAGTGCTTATGAGAAAAATCGCCGTCATCAATCAAAAGGGTGGCAGTGGCAAAACGACCACAACCGTCAACTTAGCAGCAAGTCTTGCTGAAAAAAAACGCAAGGTTTTACTGATCGACCTTGATGCCCAAGCTTCGGCCACCAGCTGGTACGGGGTGGCTAAAGATACCAAGGGAATTTTTCCTGTATTTGCTGAAAACGCTTCACTTACTGAGACTATTTTAAAAACTGAATATCCTAATATTGACTTGGTACCAGCTTCAACCTGGCTTGTTGGTATCGACAAGCGTTTGGCTCAAGAAGTTGGCTCAGAAATGATTTTACGAGGGCAACTTGATAATGCTGCTATCAAAAAATATGACTACGTTTTGATAGACTGCCCACCGACTCTTGGCGTCCTGACGACAAATGCACTCTGTGCTGTTGATGAAATTATTGTCCCCGTTGAAACACGTTTTATGGCGCTTAACGGTTTGGTGCATCTGTTGGAAACGATCGATATTATTAAAAAACGCTTAAATCCAAAACTCAAAATTGCTGGGATCGTACCATGTCGTGTTGATGGGCGTACCAAGCATGCGCGTGAAATTGTTGCAGAGCTGGAGACTAATTTTAAGGGTATGTTGTTCAAAACAGCCATTCGTGAAAATATAAAGCTTTCTGAGGCCCCCTCATTTGCGCGGCCAATAATCCACTATGATGAACGCAGCAAAGGGGCCGAAGATTATCGTGCCTTGGCAAAAGAAGTTATTAAACAAGAGCAAAAATAGATTAAAAAAAAAGGGAAAATTATGGAAAAGAAAAAAACAATTGGCAGCAATCCGCTTGAAGCATATTTTGGTTCACAAAAAGAAAAAGAGAAAAAAGAAGCTGCTGCTCCGGAAAGAATGGAAGTAAAAAAGAAAGAAAGAATAACGATCCACCTGCCGGTAGATTTAATTGATAAAGTTAAAAATGCTGTTTTTTGGGAACCGGGCATGACATTGACGGGTTTTGCTGAATATGCTTTTGAGCAAGCACTCAAAGAACAAGAAGAAAAGCGCGGTGCGCCGTATCCTGAGCGCCAAGAACGTAACCTAAAAAGTGGTCGTCCAGTTTTATAAAAGCAAGGGCCGTAAGGCCCTTCATTTCTTGATTTTTTATTGTTTATCAAGTCTAAATGTTGAATGCAGTAGGTCAGTATTGTTGAAATCCAAAATAATGTTTGCAGGAATTTCTTGATATTGTATTGATTTTAAACGGGGCCAATGTGCAGAATTTTTAACATTAGTTATAATCCTATGCAATCTCACTGTTTTTGAAGGGGTATCAACGTTTAGATAGTAGATTTTATTGTTTTCATTCTTTAACGTAACCGCTATCTCTTGATCAATTTTAAAGTCTATGCTCTCTTTAGGGTTAATTGAAAATTTTTCATTGTCAGATTCATTATAATAGACGGTAATATCAAATGGTGTATCAGTATTGTTGTTAATAGTTAAATTTATTATCGTTTCTATGTTTGATGGGTATGCATAAAATAAAATATTTACACTAAAAAACCAGATAAAAAAAATGAAGAAACTTATTTTTTTTAACATGTCCTTCCTCCCTATTTAAAAAAAATTTTCACTTATTATATTGTAAAAAATTGCAATGCAAAAAATCAATTATTTTTCAAATAGAGATGTTTTTTTGTCGTGATCAAAGTTTATTGTTTTGATAGAACAGAAGGTAAGTTTTTTTTGGGGTATGAGTTTGATGTTTATTTTTCTTGTTTATCAGTGAGATCGTTGCTTTTGTTGGTTTGTTTTTTTAGTTCTTTTTTTCGTTTTTTTAGTTCACTTCTTATTTTGGAGTATAGTTCAGAAAATTCTTTACTATCTTCTTTAGTAAGCACTTCTCCTTCACTAATTGGTTGCATGAGTTCTGCCAAACGTTCAATTTCTTTTCGGGTTAAAGGTGAATTTTCCATAGCATTGAGTATAGTATTTGCAATGCTTAGGTGAATAAAAAAGCAAAATATACTTTTTTTCATGGGTTAGTACTTTTTTTCGAGTGTTGTTTGGCAAGTGTAAGCAAGGCGCTAAGTTTTGAATCTTTTACAGAGGGTTCTTGTAATTTGCAATTTTGCTGTGAAGCAGTATCAAGAATTTTTTGTAATTTTTTGCAATCTTGTAGGCCTGCTTTACCTTCGGTTAATTTTTGAGCTAGGTCTGTAAAGGTAGAAATATCTTTTAGTGTTAACGTGGTTGTATTTTTTTTAGATGATTGCTTTTCAGGTGCGCAAAAATTTGTGCAAAAAAACAATAAAAATATATTTAAAATTTTATAAAAATTATTCATCTAAACTCCTTTTTTCATTACTACATTTTAGTATACTTCTGGGATTCAAAAAAAGTCTAAAAAATAGGCAAAAATTTAAAAAACATGTTTTAAATTGCAACATTTTTCAAGGTGTCGTGTTAAAATTTCTTTACCATGGCATATTTGCGTAGTAAAGTCAGGTAAGTTTTATAAAATATCTATTTTAAGGAGAAAAGCATGAAAAAGGCTTTGTTATGTTCAGGGTTGTTAATTTCTTTGCAAGCGCAGGCGTTGAATGATCCACCCAATACTATTGCTCTACATGGTGAAATTGCTACGACTTACCGCACTGATTTAGCAGAACTATTTAATGATTTAACCCCACAAGAACGGGTGATGATTTATTATCTTTATCGCGCCAGCATTCCAGGGAATGCGATTTGCACTGACCAAATGCACCGTGATGCGTTAGCAATTACGGATTTGTGTGAATCGGTTTTGGTTAACAAAGACATGCTCAAGCAAACTGATGTGTCGTTTGATTTACATAATTTTATGCAACAACTGGAAACTTATTTGGTGTATTTGTGGTCAAATCATGGCCAATATTTTATGCGCGAGCACGTTGATGAAAAACGCACACCGGCTTCCATTGGGCTTGATCTGTTAAATCAAGAAAATCTATGTAAAGTTCTAGATCTTTTAGGGTATCCAAACCCGTGTACGCAGGTGGAAAAATTAGCGCTTTCTATGTTTGATGAAAAAGTTGAATCAACCGCATCGGTGCCTGGTTCTATTGAAAAAAGTGCTATGAATACCTACAGCCCCGATTTTACTGAAGCTGATTTCCAAGCACTTTCGCTTGAGCAACAAAGTCATAGTAATAGCTATTGTTACGTTGCGTATGAAGATGGCAAGCGCGTGCCAAAAGTAATGCCGTGCAAAGTTGGCGGCAAATATGATGAAGAACTTTCTATTTGTTTGCATTGGCTTGAAAAAGCAGCCGCTCATGCGCGTTCTTATCCGGCACAATTTGACCAATATTTTGCGCAAAGTCTAGAGCTTTTTTGTGATTTTTTAAAAAGTGGTGATGAAGAAGTTTTTAAAAAACATTCAATTGCCTGGCTGAAAAGCAACAGTCGTATTGATTATAATCTTGGCTTTGCCGAAAGTTATTTAGATCCAAAAGCGTACCGTGGCTTGTTTCAAGCAGAAATTACCATTAAAAGTATTGATATGCAAAAAGTAAATGCAATGCTTCCGCAATTAGAAGCAGTTTTGCCATTTCCAGCAGAATTTAAGCGTGATAATTTGCTGGAAGGTGGCGCGACCTGCCCGAATGCTTCTATCAATACTAAAGTTTTTTCTGCAGGCCATTTAGGACCACAAAATATTATACTAGCTTATTGTTTGCCAAATTATGAAGAAATTCGTGCAGAGCACGGTTCTAAACAAATTATTTATGCTGCAGAAAAAAATATTGGCCAAAAAATCAATCCAGAGCTGTATGAAAAACTGTTTAGCTTGCCGAAAGATCGAGCGTGGAACCAACAGTATGACCCTGAAGGCAAGTTACGCAATGCAATCTTTATGTTGCATGTTATTTTGCATGAAACACTTGGCCATGGCAGCGGCAAATCGACCGAGCATATTTTTGTCGAAGGCGATCCGATGACGATCGATGGCAAAACCTACAAGGTTGGCGATCGCATTCGCGTAACGAGTAGCAACGAACAAATATTTTTGGGGGGTTATTCTGCAGCATTGGAAGAACTGCGTGCAGAAATTATTGCATTGCTTTCAAGTACCCAAAATCTTGATTCTTTAATTGAAGCTGGATTATTGGGAGAAATTCCAGCCGGTGTAAGTAAGGAAAAGTTGTTGGAACTGTTGATTCAAGATATCAGTGATTTTACCTTGGGTAAATGGATGAGCATACCAGAAGGTTCAACTAAAGTTACTGGTGCTCATGCGCTTGCCGATACAACTATTTTGTATTATTTGCTAGATCATGGCGGTATCACGTTGGAAAAAGATGAAATTCAAATTGATGGTCAACACCATACTGTTCTTGGTGCGCCAGTAGTTTCATTGCCGAAAGCATTGAATGCTATCAAAGAATTGGCTATTAAAGTGCAAGCAATCAAATCAACCGCGGACCGTGTAGGCGTGAATGAACTGTTTGATACCTACGGTGCTCACGTACGCAATCCTGAACATATTGAAATTTTAAAGAAAAATCGAGAAGCAGTGAATGGTACCGTAAAAATGAGTGCATCAATTTTTCCGTATTTTAATCAGGTGACCAATAAGAATGGTGAAGTGGTGGATTGCACGGCACGTTGGCCACAAAGTTTTACTGAGCAACAGCTTGAACAAAAACATATTTTAAAAAGGAAAATGCAACCCTAAAATTTAGAGCAATATTAAAAAAAAGCCTGGCATAACACGTCAGGCTTTTTTTAATATCAATAATGCTTTATCAACGACCGCGTTGCAATGCAGCAGCATAATTAAAAGCAAAAAAATAGCTATCCCATGATTCATCCGTTGTTTGATATTCATTATCATAAACAAAATGATCAATAAGTGCTTCGCGTACACGACAAAGTTCTTTAAGCCGTTTTTTATTTTTGGGATCTTGTATAGTTAAGGAGATTAGTTCAAGTGCACGTTCAAAGGCAGCATTACTATATTCTTGGTTGCCTTTTTTTTTCCAATTAATTGTTCTTGAAATGTCCATGCCAACGTTAGCAAGTTGTTCAAGAATGGATAATGAAAACCATTTTCCATGTGCAAGTTCTTTATGCAAAATCATGCTGAAACTCGCTTAGAAACAATTTTTTCTATTTTTTTGCGTATTTCCTTGTTTTCAACACTTCTTGTTCGATTTCCAAACATTTTTCCTGCCATTTTTTTTAGTTCATCAAGAGAAATCGTTTTATCAACAATAATCATATAAAAGCTCCTAACATAGATAATTTAAAGCATAACAGAAATAATGAAAATTTTGACAAAAATGTAGGCCTTTTTATTTGCTTTGCCCACCGGCAAGAAAAAGTGTTGAAATAAAACCAGAAACCAAAAACAAAAAATTATTGGTAACCTGATCGAACATGAAAAATTGGCCAAGAGCCCATACGCTATTGGAAAGCATATGAATCAGTATTGCTGGTTCTAAACGCTTAGTTTTGTAAGTAATTGCAGCTAAGGTGAATCCAAAAATAAAATGATTGAAAAAATTAAATAATTGTTCCGAAGTTGCAGCAACACAATACCCGGGATTTAAATAACACCAATGCATCAGTGAAAATGCTGCTGAAGAAAGTAATGCCCAGGGTAAAAATTGCCGTGGCGTAAAGTCATATTTGATAAAAAAACTTCGAGCAATTAATTCTTCTAAAATTGTATATAAAAATGCGGCTGAAGCAACTGTTGCAAGTGGTTGATTCGGTGACCACAATAAGACTAAACCTATGCCCATTAAAATAAAAAATAATCTAAGATTGCCGACCGGAACAGGATAACCAAAAACACTAACTGCATACTGCTTACTTTGGCGCCATGCTTTTTGGAAAAAGATGGGCAAAATCAGAAAAGCTGTTATCGTGCGAATTGTTGTCAAAAAAGCTCCAGAGACCAATAATGCTGGCACGTATGGTGCAAAGTAATAACTTGCTTTAATGGTTATAAAATTAAAAATGCCCCACCATAAAGGAAGTAATGCCAGAAAAAATTTTTCAGTAATCATGTTAGTTATAATTTACTTTTGAGAGCGTAAATTCCAAATAAGCATGCCAAGAAAAAACCATCAATAATATTTCTTTTCATGCGGCCAGACCATGTTGAAGCAGCAATTTTTTGTTCTACTTCTTCAATTGATGGCTGGAATTCAGCATCAACTGTCTCTGTTTCTGAATCATAGTTTTGATTGCAAGGAAGTCCATGTTTTTTGTATATAGTTTGCAGGTTTGCTTGTATTTTTTCTTTGCGTTCATAAGATTGTTCAGCGCCTAAAATATTTATATGTGCCGGAAACTTGGCATTTATTTCGAATAAATACGCAGGGTTATTTTTTTTGCGCAAAGCAATGTATAAAGTACGCGCATCATTGATAGGTAATTGTGGATCAGTATTTGCATGCATAATGATGACCGGTAAATCGTTGGGTAGTTTTTCTACTGATGAAAGTGCCTGTTTGCCAAATGGGTTGTAGGTAGGAAACATAAATTTTGCTGCCCAAG
The DNA here is from genome assembly GCA_020054235.1 of Candidatus Babeliales bacterium. Lineage (GTDB taxonomy): Bacteria > Babelota > Babeliae > Babelales > JACPOV01 > JAGVLQ01. The sequence goes on along the minus strand of JAGVLQ010000002.1, from coordinate 61,551 downwards.
GCAACCACCAACGGGCAAAAGGCAGATAGGTTGCTTTTTCTGATACCATTTTTTCCGTAGTGTGCAAAATTGCATTATCGCCATGCCCCAAAACAGATTCAAGAATGAGTGCTTTAACTTGTTTTTGTTTTTCTTGGGGTTGTTGTGCAAGCCAATTGGTCAATGTTGCTGTACCTTGCGAAATACCATAAAGAAGGAATTCTTTATTTTTTGCTTGTTCATCATTGTCTAATTGTTGTTGAAAATCTTTAATGCAGTTGCCCTGGCCCATATCGATTTTAAACTGATTGGTAAGGGTTTCATATTTAGAATAAGATGAATTAACAATGTTATATTGGAGTGCTTTTTCTCCACCTAAACCATTTTGTCCTGGTAAAATAATACTATGGAACCCATTGCCTTTTTCCGGCTCCATGCTCCACGTTGTCTGTCCAATTATTGCAAATGATATAAGTGTAATAGTTTTTTTTAACATGATTTTTCCTTTATTCTATTTCTTTTTGTGTAAGGTACAACGTTATTTCTTTATTTTTTTTTGGTTCAAACTTTTCTTCTATGCTGTTTTGTGTTTTTGATAAAGAAATTTTTAGGATTTTAGCGGTACCTTTTTGTGGATTTTTTGCAAGCCAAATATTGTCAGCAGTCGGATTTTTTTTCAGCATTTTCGTGCAAAGAGCAGCATAATGAACGTTACTTTGTTGAACCAAACTTATTTCATCTTCCATATCCGCAGCAGAAATTACATCAGCATATGTTTGAGTTTTTTTAGTTGCCATACAATAATCTTGTGCGCTTCCATAAACAGATAAAGAAAGTTGTGCATGAGGAAACGTTTTCTTTAAATAGCTAAGCATTTGCTGACATTTTTTTTCTTGGCCAATGCATTCCATTTTAAGAAGTTTTTCGATATTAGAATCAGTTTCGTTTTTAGCGCCCCAATGCGTTTTTGCATAATTTTTTAAAGTATCCATATTGGTTGGAGAACTAAAATCTATACTTTTATGTTCATGTATCTCGGTTGATTGTTCAATGACCATTTTTGAATAAGCAAAACCAGTAAACTTTTTATCGATAAGATGTATGTTGATTTTTCCGTTGGGTTTTTGTGCAAGTGCTTTTACCAAGATTACTAAATCTTGAAACATGCCACCCGTGGCAAAGCCTACATATTCAACCGGCTTTGTGTTAGACATTTTTTGCAATAGCGATGAAACCACTTCTTGTTCAAAGGTATCTCTATTTTTTGGTTGATAGCTGCGGCTCAGTATGCAAGGGCCCCAGCCTTCGGCAGTACATTCGCCCAATAAAAATAATGGCCATTTTTTTTCAAACGTTGAAATAAGAGCATTGGTTTCTTGTAATGCTTTTTGTGTAAATGGTTTATTTTTAAAATCATTGATTCCTTTTTTTTCCACTGCATCACCGAATTGGTCGTTTATGTGATAACCATAGGTAAGTGCGCTTTCAGGATGTAGCAAAAGTGAATCAGTCAACGGTGGTCTTTTTGGTTCAATATAACGATAACCGAGTATTAAGCCAAGTATTCCTGCCCAGGATGGATCGATGTAATCTTTACAATAGCTGCTGAGAAAATATAAAGAAAGCCCCAGCCCTGTAGTTTTTACTACTTTATCAAACGAGTTTAAAATAGGGTACTGTGCTCTTAATGAAGTTGCCTGATAAGGTGTTGTTATTATGGGTTCATCATTAAAAAACTCAAAGAACTTTTTAAATGGTGATTGTTGTGGGTTATTTGCTGTGGCAGAAGTTTTGCTTTCAAGAGTGTTTTTTGTATTAGGCAATAGATTTTGTTGGTTTGCAATAACAGTGATTTTTTTTAAATAATCGCTATAATCCATAGCCTGCATCTGGCAAGCAGAAAGTAAGCCGGTGATAAAAAGGAGCGATAGTATTTTTTTCTTCATAGATTCCAATTAGATCAAAAGTTACAAATAGAAAATTTACAATATTTTAAGCCAATAAATTCATATTAGCAAAATAATACAAATATTCAAAGGGGTGCCTATTGAGTTGCTATAAATTATCTTTTAGAGAAGGTAAAGTTTTGAAAATCAAACAGGGTAAATGAACGAAGAGCATACCAACATGCGGCGCCAGTTACGCAAACACTTCCTACAATAAGGCCTGCAGTTTCACTAAAAGAATAGCTGCGTGAAATACACGGAACATCTTGTTTTGAAGGTATTGGTTTTTTAGGTGCGCGCGAAGGGTTCTGGATAGATTGTTGAGCCAGTAGTATGGGTTTTTTTTGCTGAGCTGGCTCAAGGGTAGCCTGTTGAGCTTGATTCTTATAATTTGCTTTCATTAAATCAGATAAATTAATTTTGGGGTGCCTATTGAGTGGCCAACGGTCATGGGGGTCAGTAGCCTGGATTGCGAAAGGCAAAAGCGCAAACGCGCAGGTTAAAAAAAGCTGTTTTTTCATTCCAATTCCTCTATTAATGTTTCAGATTGAAAGACTCAATGTTTTTGAGCTTATAGAATAAGGATAGAAAAAAATGGGGAATTGTGCAAAAGGTGCTTTTGCCGAACTATTCAACTGGTGAGTAAAAGAGATACAATACAGATAGAATTAAGCGCAAAAGCTAGGAGTTGTTATAGCTACCAAAAATCCACGTTTGAATATTACATTCGAGCTTGAAAAAGTTTCTCTCCTTTCATCGATTGCAAAAAAAGAAAAAAGATCCGTTTCAAGCGTTGCAAAAGAATTGATTCGCAAAGCGCTAGAAAAGCGAGAAGATAGAGCGTTATCTGCATTGGCAGAAAAAAGGGATGCAACCAAGGGAAAAACTATTTTACATGAAGATTTATGGAAATAAAAGTTGGTCCGAATTAATTCTTACTTTTGGTACCATTCAAGTCAGGTGAAATTAAATTTTTCCTAAAATAGTCAGCTAATGTTTTGTTAGGTTCTGTTCTTCCTTCCAGGGGTATAATTTCAACCTGTGGATCTACTTTATAGGCAATAGCAAGCTTGGTGCATTGTTGGTTGAATTCTAAATTTTTGATTTTTTCTCTGATGTTAAAAGTTTTGATCTCTTGCGATGTTAGTTCTTGATTATCCTTACAGGTACTGATATCAAAAAGATAAAGGTTGGCAGAGGCTGCGCAAGCAATTAATGTGCCATCGCTGCTTATGGCTGCTTTTGAAGCATATGCATCGAAGCCAAGATCTTTTGGCAACGAAATATATTTTATCGTATTATTTTTTATATCAGCTATATAAAAACCATGAGAATCTTTGATGTTATCATGAGCGTTGATGCAAAAATGCTGTGAATTTGCTGACAAAATGCTTCTTTTAATAATTAGACTTTTTTCATTTTTACCAAAAAGGTATTCTAAGAAATATTCATAAAAAGAAGAGTTTTCTGACTTTATTTTTTTCATGGTCAATAAGGGTTCAAAAGGAAAAAAAAGGGGTTGGTCATTCTTTCTAAGTAAAATAACAGATTCAGAATGTATATCAAACCTAAAATTTGACGTATGGATACGACTTCCCCATTTATTTTTTGAGATAGCATTATTATTGCCCTTTACGATTCTTATTAAATCCTCATCAGATTCAATATCTTTGAAAGGTAAATACTGAGCAATATAATTATTTTGTACATCAAGAGGGACTTTCTTAAAAGCATGTTCTGAGCAGAATGAGTAGGCAAAGCATAAAAGAAGGGTGACGATTAACATTCTTTGTGGAAGCATAGTAATTCTTTCAAAATTTTTGAGTTTTTATCTATGCTACCAGAACTAGTAAAAAAAAGGATAGATAAATAATAAAAGGGCCGGAGAAATCCGGCCCTTTTAATTTACTGTGCTTCAGTATCAATTGGTCCTTGCCCTTCAGGTTTTTCACCTTCTTGTGCAGAACCAGGTTGACCACCTGATGCTTGTTGCTTGTATAGTTGCTCAGCAACTTTGTACCATATTTGCGTTAATTCATTGGTTGTTTTTTCAAGCTCGTCAGCATTGTTTTCATATTCTTTCAGTGCAGCTTTTGCTTTTTGTACGGCTGCATCAACTGTTTGTTTATCAGCTTCAGAAAGTTTGTCTTTATTTTCGCTTAACGATTTTTCAATTTCTAAAATGAGACCATCTAGGCGGTTGCGTTTTTCAATTACTTCACGCGCTTTTTTGTCTTCTGCTTCGTGTGCTTTGGCATCTTGTACCATTTTATCGATTTCATCTTTAGAAAGACCACTGCCGGCGGTAATGGTGATGCGTTGCTCTTTATTGGTTCCTTTGTCTTTAGCTGAAACGTTTACAATACCATTTGCATCGATATCAAAGGTAACTTCAATTTGCGGAACGCCGCGCGGAGCTGGTGGAATGCCATCAAGACGGAATTGGCCAAGCAATTTATTGTCTTTAGCAAATTCACGCTCACCTTGGAATACACGAATATCAACAGCGGTTTGATTGTTTTCTGCTGTAGAGAAAACTTGTGACTTTTTGGTTGGGATGGTTGTGTTCCGTTCTATCAACTTGGTAACTACACCGCCCATCGTTTCAATACCCAATGAAAGAGGGGTTACGTCAAGTAAGAGAATGTCAGTTACTTCACCGGCCAACACGCCACCTTGAATTGCTGCACCAATGGCAACAACTTCATCGGGGTTTACTGAGCGGTTTGGCTCTTTACCAAAGAAATCTTTTACCAGTTGTTGCACTTTTGGCATGCGGGTTGATCCGCCAACTAAGATTACTTCATCGATTTTGCTTTTATCGATTTTTGCATCGGCCAATGCTTTTTTGCATGGTTCTAATAAACGCTGGAACAAATCTGCGCAGAGTGATTCTAGCTTTGCGCGTGAAATTTTAATGTTCAAGTGTTTAGGGCCTGTTGCATCTGCAGTAATATATGGCAAGTTGATTTCAGTTTCTTCAAGTGTTGAAAGTTCTTTTTTTGCTTTTTCAGCAGCTTCTTTCAAGCGTTGGAGTGCCATTTTGTCGTGTGTAATATCGATACCCTGTTCTTTTTTAAATTCTTGTACCAAGTAATCAATGATGCGGTGATCAATGTCATCACCACCAAGATGCGTGTCGCCATTGGTTGCTTTTACTTCAATAACGCCGTCGCTGATATCAAGAATTGAAATATCAAACGTTCCGCCACCAAAGTCAAATACTGCAATGGTTCCTTCTTTCTTTTTGTCCATACCATAAGCAAGTGCTGCTGCGGTCGGCTCATTGATAATCCGTTTTACGTCAAGTCCTGCAATTTTGCCCGCATCTTTAGTTGCCTGGCGCTGTGCGTCATTAAAATAAGCAGGAACGGTGATCACGGCTTCAGTAACCGGAGAGCCCAAGTATTCTTCAGCTGTTTGTTTGATTAAACTTAAAATTGCGGCAGAGATCTCTTGTGGAGAATATTCTTTGCCTTGAGCCATAATGCTGATATCGCCATTCGCGCGTTTGACCAGCTTATAAGGCATTTTTTTAACTTCGTTGGCCATTTCGTCATATTTGGCACCAATGAAGCGTTTAGCAGAATATATGGTATTTTCGGGATTGGTAACGGCCTGGCGTTTTGCCACAGCGCCAACCAAGCGTTTGCCATCTTTGGTATACCCAACAACAGAAGGAATTATATTTGTGCCTTCCTTGCTAAGGATAACCTTGGCATTGCCACCTTCCATGAAGGCAACGACCGAGTTGGTTGTTCCAAGATCGATACCTATGATTTTTTTCATGAATTTCCTTTCAGGATTCAATACAATAAATTTACGTTAATTTCTAAGATATTTCTTATACTGTATATTAAAATCGATGCAAAAAATGTCAAGTAAAAAATTTAGATTTTTTGAGTATTGTTCACTCAACTTTTTTCTCTGAAAATTGACTAGGTTTTTGTTTTGAATACATTTAAAGTTCTCTGCAATAAGACTTTCAGGACAATTCTTTTTTGGTATTGTTTTTACAAAGTTTGTGGTAGTACAGTAAATAATAGGATTATAGGCTAATGGTAACATAAAGAGGAGAATGTATGAATGCAAAAATAGTTTTTTTATTTCTGGTCATCCCGGGCTTTGTTTCTAGTGAGGCCGGAGAACTTAAGGTTATTCAAGATCATATTGAAAGGATTGGCCTGGATAAAAAGAAGATTATTGAGTTCGGTTTTCGTCATGGAGAGCTTGCCTTTAAGCTTGCCGAAAAGTATCCATTAAGCACTATTTTTTGTTTTTGTGAGGAAAATCAAGTGATGGGTTATTGGGAAAATAAATCTCTTCCTTTAAATTTAAAAAGTACTCATTCAAAGTCTGAAGGGGTTTATGATATTGTTGTTGATGTTGGTTCTTTGAATAACACATCTCATCTGTTTAAAAAGCAGGCTATTAAAACTGATAAAAATTTGCTTGGAGAAAAAGGTGATCTTTTTTTATGTATTGCACCGAATCAGTTTAAAGCGAATGATTTTGATGTTTTTTATAATTTGCTCAAAGAAGATAAGGATTTTTGCATGTCTTTTTTGGTATTGGATCTTTTTAAATGTAATCCACAAGAATTTATGGAATTTTTAAAGACATCAGATCTTAAGTGTATTTCTATGAATGCGTATGAGGGTTCTTATGAGTGTAACTATAGCGATTTAGAAAAGCTTTTACGTTCATGGTTGCTCGACATTCCTAAGATTTGTATCTCTAACAATAAGAACCCTCATAAATTTCTTTTAGAAAGATATGAAGATCAAATGAAAAAACTATTTCTTTCTCGATTTCCGAATAAAGATTTTTTTAGTTATTCCTGTCCAATGCTTTTTGCTTGGGCGCGAAAGTCTGATTGATTGAGATGCAAGTTATTCTGTTTCTATAGGCTTGTTAAAGGTATTTTTCAAATAATTTTGTTACTTTCTCTTTTGTCATGGGTTTTTTCAAGTAGCTTTTAGAAAAGAATTCCTTGCACCAAAAGTCCATAAATTAATTTACATTTTAAGTTAAAACAAATTTTTTTGTTACTTAATTGTAATGGTAATAAATTTTAGGTGGAAAACTTATTCTTGATAAGAAACTGTATAATAAAATTTTGAATTTTTTAAACTGGCGCCGCGTAAATTAAGTTCTATATGATAGCTATCTATCACTGATGGATCAAGTGGGGTTGTTCCTTCTTTAAGTTCTTCTTTTAAGCAAGTTATGATTTCAAATTCTTGCTGGAATTTTTGTTGGTCATAGAGTATGACGGTAAATACAATATTATTCTGTGAGGAGTCTTTAGTTATTGTTATTTGTATGCCATATTGTTTTTGGCTTGTTTGATCGGTAAGTATTGCTTGTGTATGCCATGTAGCTGGCGCAATAGTAGTCTGGACTAATGGTATAGAGATTAAGGATTTTTTATTTTTTTGTAGCATGGTTGTGGCATTGTTGATTGCAAATGTATAATCAGAATTTGTTTCATTAAAAATCGATATTGCTGCTGTGGGTGCAGGAAGCTTTATTTCTGCTCCAACAGAAAGTTGATAATTTGAAAGCATGATGAATGTAATATATAAAAATTGTTTTATATTTTTCATAAGATATTTTGGGCACAAAGGAATACCATAAGGGATAAAAGACCGCATTTTATTATATTCTTCATTTTTTTTATCGTTTTTTTATTTAAGTATCATTTATTATTTATTATTATAATTGTAATAAATTTATGGGAAAAGGGGCAAGAGTTTGGCTAAAAAAGGTTGGATTTACAGGGGAAAATGGTACATCGCCTCTTTTGGAAAAATCATAGAGTGTTTGATTTTTAACCAAAAAATGATAAATTGGTATTTGATTTTCGACCAAAAGCTGGCTCAAAATACCCTGATTTTTAACCATGGAGATGCTAAATGAAGCGTATCATAGATGTTTTTTTAAAAGCCTGGCAACAAGATTCTCAGCGGCGGCCTCTTTTGCTGCGCGGTGCTCGGCAAGTAGGTAAAACGCATGCGGCACGTACCTTAGGAAAAAATTTTGATAATTTTTTGGAGGTGAATTTTGAGCTTCAGCCTCAAGTGCATAAAATATTTGAAAAAGATTTGCAGCCACAAAGAATTGTCCAAGAGCTTGCGCTGTTTTTTGGTCGCGAGATAATTCCCGGCAACACATTACTTTTTTTTGATGAAATTCAAAGTTGTCCTTCTGCTGTTTCTGCTCTCCGTTATTTTTATGAGCTTATGCCAGCTTTGCATGTGATTGCAGCGGGATCGTTATTAGATTTTGTAATTGAAGAGGTTGGTATCCCGGTTGGAAGGGTGCAATCGCTTTATGTATATCCGCTTTCATTTATTGAGTTTTTAGCAGCGCTTGGCCAAAAATTGTTAGTACAAGAAATATTTTCTCATACCCTTGAAACGCCAATGCCTGAAGTGGTGCATCAAAAATTACTTGCGTATGTAGGCCATTATCTTGCACTGGGAGGCATGCCACAAACAGTGCTTTGTTGGAAAGAATTGAAGGATGCTTTGCAATGTACGCGTATTAATCAGATTTTGTTAGATACGTATCGGCAAGATTTTGGTAAGTATGCAAAAAAAAATCAAATCAAATATGTTGCATTACTTTTTGATCAGATTCCACTACAGTTAGGAAAAAAATTTAAATATAGTGACATTGAAGGTGAGTACCGTAAACGAGAGCTTGCTCCAGCATTAGATTTGTTGGCGACGGCAGGTATTGCGCATAAAGTTTTTCATTCATCAGGTTTTGGCATACCACTTGGTGCACAAGCTGATCTCATGGATTACAAACTAATTTTTCTTGATGTTGGTTTGTGCCAAACTGTTCTCGGGCCTGATATTGCCGGTTGGATTTTAGATCCCCTTGCAGAATTTGTCAATAAAGGCTCATTGGTAGAAGCATTTGTTGGCCAAGAACTTTTAGCCTACAGTGATCCTACCATGCGCAAATATCTTTATTATTGGCACCGTGAATCACGCGCAAGCCAGGCTGAAGTTGATTATTTGCTCCATAAGGGCGGTGAGATTATTCCCATTGAAGTTAAAGCTGGCTCTGGAAAAACATTAAAAAGTCTGCAGATTTTTATGGAAAGCCATAAGAGCGCATACGGCCTTCGCTTTTCGCAACTTAATTATTCAATGTTTGAAAAAATACATTCATATCCATTGTATGCTGTTGCAGTAGTTGCCAGTGCCGAGCAGCCAATAATGCAAAAGGCATTTGACTATTTGATTGGGTAAAAAAGAAGGGCAGGGTTGCTGCCCTGATCGTTTATTTTACTCGAGCTGTGAAATCAAGGGTTGAATCTTGGAGATTATTTCCTTCTAGCGTTAGTTCAAAGTTGATTCCTAGTTCTCCTTGTTTCCCTAAATCTATGTTTTCATCTATTCTTTTGTTATTGAATGCTGCGGCTAATTTGTATGTATCTCTAAAAGAAACAGCGAAATCAAAAGGGTATTCTTTTTTTGTAGTTGTATTTACAAGCTTTAAATTTGATTTTGGCTCAATTATACCCGATTGTGAATCGAATTTTAGTGGAATATTCAATTTAGGTGTTGTGCTTTGAGCTTGTACTGTGCTTAATGTATTAGTGTTGCTCATTATTGTAAATTTTTCATTTGTATTATTTACAATAGTAATACTTATTTGATGAACATTCTCTAGTTTTTCTTCAGCAGTAAAGCTTGCCTTATGCGTTAGGCAGGTGCTCATGATTGTTAATATAGATAAGCTATATTTTAATGTTGTTTTCATTTTTTTCTCCTTTTTTTATTTAAATAACAACCATAAAAATTATTACTAACTGTAACAAATTTCATGGGATGGGTGCAAGGGTTTTCTTAAAAAAGCTTTAGTTATAGGCAAAAAGGGCCCTAGTTTTTTATGGGTAAATATTTATTTTTAAATTGAGAGAGCTTTTTTGTAATTTTGTCGCATAACGCATTATTCAGGAAAATTCTTTGATCGTCGGTACGGCGAAAATCTTTGTGCGCTTCGCCGGTGCAATTTATTGAATAGGATAGGGTTGTATTAATTTTGAATTAATTTTTTGCAGATTATATGAGTGAAAGTGACTCACATTTTTATGCTTATGAAAAATTCTGAGGCCAGGTGATCCAATTTTTATAATGAATAATCAAAGCTTTTGCAAAAGCTTTGATTAAAGGACAGGTGCTGGAACCTTCGCGACACTCCGTCCGCGCCCATCAGCCATTTTTGCGCACACGGTTGATGCTTCGAAGTTTCATATGAAGTATAACTACGTTAGCCCAGGCTGCTGGGCTTGACTTCGTGATAATCTAGCGAAGGCAAACTTTGAAGCAAAGAAAAACTTTATAAATTTTATAAGGAATAATTATAAATACTACTCTCCAATAAGGAGTTCGTATGGTTCGATACGATTTGTTTCACAAATCACTCACCACGAACGGGATAAAAAGATTATTCTCATTTACTAATTAGTTTATAAGGAACTTAACGATAAATATAAAAGGTATAAGAACAATACCGCTATACAGTATCCTCTTTAAAAACAAAAAAAATGAATTAAAAGGAAAGTGAACGGAAAAATGAATGAACGCAGCATAAGCCATCATAAACATACTAACCAATCGTACGCAACATAGAAGGGCGATAGCAGTCCTTAGACCAATCAACGTGGTACTTAAACTTATAATAAGGAATAGTAATAATAACGCATAAAAAAGGTAGATATGCATAAGTGCGCGATACGACCGCTTCACTTCTAACACGCGCTCGTAGGGTAACAACATTGCTTCAAGAAGATAGCTTATACTAATAATACAAAATATATGAAAAACAAGGGTATTATTTTTTTGTATAAAAAACCAGCACATGATTAATCCAATAATTCCTAAAAGGGGAAGGCGGAGCGCGGCCATCTTGGTTGCTAATTTTTTGAACGCAACTTCTGTGAGTTTTTTCTCTTCCGGTGCTACTTCAACGTATGACAAAAATGTCGTGTCAGCGGTCCCGACTGTTTTGAGCACGATGCGCTGGAAAATCAATGCGCTATCATTTGCAATTTTGTAAGCACTGGCAAGAAGAGGTCCGAACATATAGGTAAGCAAAGGTATCATGAAATTTCGCTCTGAAAGGCTTCGCAAGGTACTGGTTAACCACATAACCAATGAATGAACGATAAAGTCTTTGGTTAATTGTCGCGTATCGATAATTTCATGCTGTTTGATGGCATATATTTTTTTTAATGAACTTGCTAAAAAAATTATGGTAATGCTGCTCATGATTGTTTTCGTTAAAAAAATATTAGATAAGAGCCGTGCATTTTCATTGGTTAAAAAAATTAATCCTATATTGATCAGTGTTTCAGTAATAAGCATAAAAGATGTTAGGAGATTGAAAAACTTTTGTTCAAAGTGAGCATGATAAATTAATCGTAAGATTGCTATAAGCCCCTCAGTCAGAAAAATAAAGGGAATTATGCTAAAAGCATAAATGTTGTCAATGTTCAGTGTTGTCTGTAGAGATTTGCTACTATAATATAAAAAAGGCATTGTCATAACCAGAATGGTAATTTGACAGAGAATGAGTGAACGAATAAAAATTTTATGCGCTTGGGCATTCTTTAAAAAAACCGGTGCATAGCGTGGGATTGATTTCCGAAAGCCAAGATCGGCCCACAATAAAATAAGAAAGATGATGCTATTAATATTTGCCCATGCAGCAAAAGAGGAGAGATCAAGTTTATTGTAAAGAAGGAATATAACGACTGTCGCGGTTATTTTATGGGTAGCGTAAAAATAGGCATTCCAATTAATACCGCTGTTAAATTTTTCGAGCAGTTGATTAAAGTTCATAATATCATTTTTCGTTTTTTATAAATTTTAGCAGAAAAATAAGTGCGACGTAAAAATTTACTTGCAAAAAAATTAATAAAATTTAAAAGCCTTGTTTTTTCATGATAGAAAATTTTTGGAGCATAATCTTAAAAAAGAAAAAAATTTAGGCAAAATTTAATTCTTTTGCTTTCATATTCTTTTTGGCAGGGCCCCTGCTTAAACTTCTTTTATTTTTTATTCTTGTTCTTGTTTTTTTACTTATTTAATTTTGCCTTATAATTCAAAACTTACAAATATTATGGTATACTTTATTTCGTACAAGTAAAAGCTCTATGCTGGTTGGTCTGGGATTCTAAAAAAAGGTATTCCCTATGTTCAATCTGAATGATAGAGTTGTCTACTCTGGTCATGGTGTTGCAAAAATTAATCGCATCATAAAAAAAATAGTTGGCGATAAAGTGACAGCGTTTTATGAACTCAAATTTATTAATAAAGAAATGACCATTTTGGTTCCTACTTCTTCTCTTGGTCAAAATAGTTTACGTCCTTTGACTTCTCAGGAAAAAATTGATGATGTTTTTGAATTTCTTGCGCAACCGCCAAAAAAGAGAAGAGTTGATGGTGCGCTTGGCAATTGGAAGCAGCGCAATAAAGAATATCAATCTAAATTACGCACTGGTGACTTGAAACACATTTCTGAAATTTATCGTGAGCTCAAACAAATTGAACTCTATAAAGAATTATCATTTTGTGAAAAAAATCTTTTAAATCAAACAGAGGTGCTGCTGGCCGAAGAAATTGCTTTAGTAAAAAAATTTGGTGAAGAAAAAGCGATTGAATGCTTACGCTCTTTTTTTAATACTATGATTGAAAATAATACTAAAACTATTACACAAAAAACAGTTTAAATGGTTCAAAGGCGTATTGTAGTTCTCTATGGTCCTACTGGTGTTGGTAAAACAGATTTTTCTTTGGAATTGGCTGACAAGGTTCGAGGAGAAATCATTAATGCTGATGTCGGGCAATTTTATAAGCCACTTTCCATTGGCACCGCAAAGCCGGCCTGGCATCAGAGTTCTATTGCTCATCATTTATTTGATATTCTCGATGAACCTATAGATTTAACCGTGATGCAGTTTCGGGAAAAAGTTTCTGTTTTGCTGGAAGAGATTTGGCAACGGGGAAATTTGCCGATAGTGGTTGGTGGCAGTGGATTTTATGTTTCGTCTCTCTTTTTTTCACCGCAACAACAATCAAAAATTAAAACAGTTCATGAATTTGAAAATCAGGATACGAAAAACCTCTGGCTTTTGTTGCAAAAAATCGATCCTGAGCGAGCGCAAAAAATTCATTACCATGACCGCTATCGGATACTTCGTGCCTTAGAAATATGGGCTACTACGGGAGAAAAGCCTTCTAAGCGTGCACCTTGTTACAAACCTTTAGCCTCCTTTTTTTTACTGTGCATAACACGAGATCGTGAGGATCTTTATGCACGTATTAATAAACGAGTTAATTTGATGATGGATGAAGGGTGGATAGCAGAAGTTAGGAGGTTACAATGCACCGCATGGGAATCTTTTTTGAAAGAAAAAAAAATTATAGGATATGATGATATCTTCTCTTTTTTGCAAGGTCCTCAAACGGCGATTTTTTATGAAAATCTTGTAAGTACCATTGCGCAAAAATGTCGCAATTATGCAAAACGACAGATGACATTTTGGCGTATGTTACGGAAAAAATTGGAATATCATAACCAAGATAGCTCTTCATTAGTAGAAGAAATAAACTTGACGAATATAACTGCTCAGGTATATATAAAACAGATATTGAACAATAAAGAATTTTTTAGATAAAGCGATGCATTATGCATGAATTGAACAATAATCATGATCATCTTATAATGAGCAAAAAAACACTCAGCCATATTGTCTCTTTTTTGTTATTGGTGGGATTTCTTATTTTTATGATTGGCTATTTGTTAGGAAAACGTAAAGCTATGCAAGAGTTTTCAGAGATTCATAAGCAAAATCTTTTTGGTGAACACGTTTTACAGGCATTTGCTGATATGCAACCGGTACAACAGGGCCCTTCAGCCCCTGAAGTTGTTAGGGATGCTAATTATGAATCTCAGGGAAATGTATTCGGAAAATTTTATGCGCAACTAGTCAGCTTTGGCACGCTAAATGGCGCACAAGAAGTAGTAAACAGATTGCAAAGAAATGGAATTAATACTACTATTATCAAACATAAGGCAACGGTACCTCATGCTAAAGGCGCTAAGGTAGTGCACTGGTACCAAGTAGTAACCGATTCGTATAGTTCCCCGGAAGAGCTACAGTCGGTGGTTGCTGGCATCAAAAAGATTGTTAAATTACATGACATTCGTATCGTAAAGGTAGATAATGGCTGCAATTCGTGAAAAAGTACTAAAAAGTAGATTGTACCGCGTTTTTCTGTTAATTATTCTTGTTTCTATGAGTGGTGGAACCATATTATTTTCGCCGCTTTTTCGAGGGGCTAAGCCGAACCCTTCGGTGATTATGAGCATCAATGATGTTGATATTTCTCATAAGGAATACGAACAGCGTCTGGCGCAGGAATATGAATATATAGCAATGCTCAAACAACGATACGGGCAATTTGCTGACAATTTGCTTAAAATGATGGGCCTGGATAATCCACAGCAAATCGCCCTAAAAACGCTGATTAATCAAGAATTGCTTAATCAAGTTGCTCGAGCAATGAACTTGGATCTTTCCTCAGAATTTGTTATGCAAAAGCTCAATGATCCATCTTTTGTGGTTAATGAGTTGCGTGATGTTATTCCATTACAAGCGCTCACTCAGCAAGGTACTATAAATGCTACAGTTTTACATTCCTGGCTTACCGCTCATGGTCAAACCATGGCCGATTTTGAAAAAAATTTAGAACAAGCGCTTTGCCGTAAAATAGTTGCCGATCTTGTAGCTACCAGTGTTTATATTTCTCCAAAAGAGGCTGAAAATTATTTTGTTTCAAATTTTCTGAAGCGCAAATACTCCATCTTAGTTGTTCCTTTTGATAAATACTTAAAAGAAGTACGAACTACTACGCTTACTGATGAGGAGCTTACAACGTTCTTTAACCATGAAAATAAAACCGCAAAGCGTTATTGGATTCCAGAACAACGCTCGGTTACCTATTGGTCATTCGCTCCAAAAGATTTTGGTATAACAATAGGCGAAAAGGCAATTCAGCAATATTATGAAAAGCACAAAAAAGAACAGTTTGTTGAAACACCGGTACAGATAAAATTACGTCGCATTCTTTTCAAAATCGAAGAAGGTTCTGCTGCTCCAATGATCGAAAAAAAAGCACGAGAAATCAAACAGCAGCTGGATAAGGACCCGACTCTTTTTGAAAAATTGGCACAAGAGCATTCTGATGATAAAGAAACCGCTACGCATGGTGGTATGCTTGGTTTTGTAAAGCGAGGCGATAAAGATGCTATGTTCTGGCGTGCTGCCTTGAAACTTCAGAAAGATAATGAAGTTTCTGATCTTGTAGCTACGAACGAAGGTATCGAATTGTTACAACGAGTTGAACGCAAAGCTCCGACTTTTAAACCTCTGGCTGGACTAAAAAAAGATATAGAGCAAACGTTGTTGCGGCAAAAATTTAAGCAACAATTTACTAAGGAAGCTGATCGTGCTCTTGCTGCCATGAAGTCTGAACAAAAGGCAATCGATTCTTTTGTTGCTGCCAAAAAAGGTACCAAAATTGATGTTGTCAATATCAATTTAACCGAATCGGCCCTGTCAAAAAAATCATTCAAATTGAAAAAAGGAGCATGGGCATCTTCCTTTGATGAAGGGGGAAATGGTTTATTGATAACGGTGAATGCTATCGAAAAAGCTCGAGAGCCGCAGTTGGAAGAAATTAAAAATTCTGTTAAAGAAGATCTTTATATCAAAAAGGCTCAAGAAGCTTTAGATAAGGCCGTTAAAAACTTTGAGTGTGCCCTTAAAACAGTTTCGATGAATGATATTGCGCAACGTGATAGTTTGCAGATTATTGCTACCGATTGGCTTAAAAAGGAATCAGCAGAAGAAATGGAAAAACTAGAAAAACAAGGGATTCCTGTTAGAGGGCTTTTCTTTGTATCTGATGTTGTAGGTGCAACCAGTAAGGCAACCACAGCCAAGGGAGGTTATATAGCACAATTAGATGCGGTTGAACCATTTGATTGGGTTTTATTCAAAGACAAAAAGCAAGAGGTTCTTAAACAGCTTTACAAAGAGAAAAAAGACCTTCATATAAGGGGTTTTATTGCTTCTTTGTACAAAAATGCTACAATAAAACACATACAAGATCCTCGAGCTCCGCAACGTGAACTTCCTATGGATGATATTTTTTAATTAAAATTGAAACGGAAAGCAGCTTAGATGAGTACTAATACTGATAGCGGTAAAGAAAAAACAATAAAAAAGAAGTTATTGGAAGCTACTTTTGCCCAGATTGATAAACAACATGGCAAAGGCTTGGTGATGTTTTTGGGAGAGTCAAAAAACAATAATATTGAAGCCATTTCAACAGGTTCAATATTGATAGATGATGCAATTGGTATCGGAGGCCTTCCTCGCGGAAGAATAGTTGAAATATACGGCCCAGAAGCTTCAGGGAAAACCACTCTTGCTATGCATGCTATTGCACAGGCACAGCAAAATGGTGGCATTTGTGCGTATATCGATGCTGAACACGCACTTGATACAACCTATGCAGAAAATCTAGGTATTAATATAAATGATCTTATTATCTCTCAGCCTGATTATGGTGAACAAGCATTAGATATCGCTGAAATGCTAGTACGATCAGGAACAATCGATATTATCGTTATAGACTCAGTTGCAGCTCTTGTTCCGAAGGCTGAATTGGAAGGCGATATGGGCGATGTTCATGTTGGGTTACAAGCGCGTCTTATGTCTCAGGCTTTACGCAAGCTTACTCCAGTAGTGCATAAGTCAAAAACGGTTTTAATTTTCATTAACCAAATTCGTCATAATATTAACAGCATGCCTTTTGCCAACAAAGAAACAACAACTGGTGGAAATGCCTTGAAGTTTTATGCATCATTGCGTTTGGATGTTAGAAGGATTGCGAGTTTGAAAAGAAATGAAGATCATTTTGGCAATCGTGTAGCTATAAAAGTTGTAAAAAACAAAATGGCTCCTCCCTTTAAAAAAGTTGAATTAGATCTTTTGTTCAGTGAGGGCATAAGCCGTGAGCTTGATGTTTTGGATGCAGCATTGCACTATAATATTATTGTCCAATCTGGAGCATGGTTTTCTTTGGGTGATCAAAAAATTGCGCAAGGAAGAGATCAAGCACTTGCTTATTTGAAAGAGCATAAAGATATCGCTGAAAAAATTAGAAAAAAAATACAAGAAACGCGCTTGGCAGAAAAAGCCGCAGAAAAAGCAGAAAAAAAATAAAAACCTCTTTTATTTAAGGATTATTTGTTGAACGAGAAGAATGAAAAATCACTTCCGATTAATGAGCACATTCGTGCACCGCGGGTCCAGGTAATTACCGCTGAAGGTGAAAATGTTGGCGTCATTTCTCGTGATCAAGCATTACGTATGGCTCAAGCTGCAAATCTTGATTTAGTTATGGTTACTGAGCGAGGTGGCGAAGGTGTGCCAATAGCAAAAATCGTAGATTATGGCAAAATTTTATACGAAAAAAAGAAAAAGCAGGCTGAAGCAAAAAAACATCAAAAGGTTATACAAATTAAAGAAATTAAGTTGCGTCCCAAAATTGGTGAGCATGACTACCAAACGAAAATTAAACAAGGAATTCAATTTTTAACTGAAGGAAAACATTTAAAAATTACCCTTATGTTTCGTGGTAGAGAAATGGCAACCATTAAGGAACGTGGGCAAGAAATGTTTGATAAAATTGAACAGACCTTTGCTGAAAACAACCTTGCAAACATGCAGTTTGAAAAAGAAAGCAAAGCAGGAATGAATTGGTCGCGTATATATATTTTAAAAAAATAAATTGTTAGAAGAAAGATAGTTTATGCCAAAAATGAAAACAAACTCAGCGGCAAAAAAACGCTTTAAAAAATTAAAAAGTGGTTTAATTAAATATTGCAAAGCAGGTAAACGTCATATTTTGACAAAAAAAAGCAGCAAAAGAAAACGTCAGCTGGGAGAATCTGCTTATATCGACTGTTGTGATATGAGACATTTTAAAATGTTATTACCTTATTAAATACGCTTAAATTAAGACAAAGGAACTAATATGTCACGAGTAAAACGTGGTATTCAAACCAAAAAAAGACATAAAAAACTTCTTAAAGAAACCAAAGGATATTGGGGTCAGCGCAAAAACATCTTCCGTCGTGCGAAAGAAACCTTATTGCGCGCTATGGCTTTTGCCTATACTGGAAGAAAATTGGAAAAACGTAATATGCGTGGTCTTTTTATCACACGTATTGGTGCTGCTGCTGAACAGCACGACATGTCCTACAGTACCTTTATGCATGGGATGAAAAAAGCTAATGTTGCCTTGAATAGAAAAATGCTGAGCCAACTTGCTATTTATGAGCCAGATATTTTTGAAAAACTCATTATTCTTGCAAAAGGGTAATCTTTCTTGACACCAATTTGCGTTTATCATTAGACTGGATTTGGAATGGAAAAATTACTGTGAGTATTATGAATGCATAAAAAGGGGGAGCATAATGGAAACATTAAGTGCTTTACAAAAAAAAATAGAACAGCTTATTATACTTGTTAAAGAACTCAAATCTGAAAATGCAAAAGTTGATAAAGAAAATAAGCAGTTACAAAAAAAGCTGCAATCTTTTGAATCGACCGTTTTGGGAAATGAACAAGATATTAAAGTATTGAGCGAAGAAAAAGCACGTACTAAAATGGTTGTTGAGGATTTAATTGAAAGCATTAATGCGTTCATGCAAACCGAAAAACAACCATGAATACTGAAGCAAAAAAATATACCCTCACCATTTTAGGCCAAGCCTATACGGTAATTACCGATGAGCCTGAATTGCTTGTTGTAAATGCTGCTAGACTTCTAGATTCTTTAATGAAAGAAATAGCACAAAAAGCTAAGAATATAGATGGTCAAAAAGTTGCCGTTCTGGCAGCATTGCAATGCGCAAGCAAATTACTTGCCTGTCAAGCTTTACAAGAAAATGTAAGCAAGCGTGAGCTTGAATTAATTCTGGCTATTGATCGTGAAATAATGCAATTATCGTTATAATACCAACTGAATAGGTTTATAGGTAAAAACTTTTTGAAACCTGGTTAGTCTTTTTTGCCTGTTGACCATTTCCTTCATGCTCCATTTCATCTTTTACCAGTCCTCATTTAGTCAAAAATATGATACAATAAATTGGTGCCACATAGAGATGGCAATTTTAGTTTGAACTTTAATTAATAATTCAAATAGGAAATAAGATGATAGGTATAATGCTTTCAGAAATTATGAGTATAATAGGTACCATCAGCATTGTGCTGGGCTTGGTACTATTATTCTTTGTTAAAAAACGTTTTTCTCTTGCTTCAGAACTTTTGGGCCAGGCGCAAGAAAAATGGCGCAACGCAAAACGTGACATAGAAAATGAACGTCGCGAAGCTTTAGTTAAGTTAAAAGATGAAATTCACAAACGTAGAAATGAATTCGAACTTGAAGTTAAGCGCGAGCGCCTTGAATTGGAACGCTTTCAAAATAAAATTAATGCGAAATATGAAAGCCTTGAAAAAAAAGAACAACGCTTAGAAGAAATCAGTACAGAACTTCAGCAACGAGAACGAAACCTCTCGCGTACTAGTGATAAAATTCGCGTCAATGAACATAAAATCAAAACCTTATTTGATGAACTTATTGTCAAATTAGAAACAATTTCTGGTATTACGCGCGAAGATGCCCGCAAAGAGCTTATGAGTACACTTGAAGCAGAAGTACGATTAAGTAGCGAAAAGTGGGTACAGAAAGTAGAAGAAGAAACAAAGCAGATTGCAAAAGATAAAGCTGTTAATATTGTTGTAACAGCTATGCAGCGCTATATTTCAGAACAAGTGACGCCACATTCATCTGGTATTGTTCATTTGCCAAATGAAGAAATGAAGGGAAGAATAATCGGAAAAGAAGGAAGAAATATTAAGGCTCTTGAAATGGCAACCGGTATGGAGTTTGTAATTGGTGAAACGCCTGAAATTATCACCATTTCTGGCTTTAATCCTGTGCGCCGAGAAGTAGCCCGAAGAACTCTTGAAAAACTTATTTCTGACGGAAGAATTAATCCTTCGCGTATTGAAGAAACGGTTGCACAATGTGAAAAAGAAATCGATGAAATCATAGAAGAAATAGGTAAAGAAGCAATTCTTGAACTGAATTTACAAGGCGTTCATCCTGAAATTGTTACTTTGCTTGGCAAATTACATTTCAGAACTAGTTTTTCACAAAATGTTTTGGTGCATAGCAAAGAGGTTGGTCTATTTGCCCGTATGATTGCTCAAGAACTTGGTCTTGATGGTCAAATGGCACTACGTGCCGGTCTTTTGCATGATATTGGTAAAGCAGTAAGCGCAGAAGTTGAAGGGCCGCATGCTTCTATTGGTGCTGATATTGCAAAACGCTGCGGTGAAGATCCAATTGTAGTGAATGCTATTGCAGCACATCATGAAGAAGTGCCATTTTCTTCAATTTATGGTCCGATTGTTATGATTGCTGATACTATTTCTGCATCACGTCCAGGTGCGCGTCGTGAAACATTAACGGCATACATCAAGCGTCTAGAAAAGCTTGAAGAAATAGCATCAGGTTTTGAAGGTGTGAAAAAATCGTTTGCATTGCAAGCTGGGCGTGAAGTGCGCATTATTGTTGAAGAAGATTTTCTTGATGATGAAAAAGCAGCAATATTAGCTCGAGACATTGCCCGCAGGATTGAAAAAGAGATGACCTTTCCGGGACAAATTAAAGTTAACGTTATTCGTGAAAAACGATCTATTGAATACGCGAGATGAGTATGAAAACAGTTCGCATACTTTTTTTTGGTGATATTGTTGGTGCACCTGGCCGCGCGGTGTTTCAAAAACATGTTAAAGCATTAAAAGAAAAACACAAAATTGATGCAATAATTGTAAATGGCGAAAATAGTTCAAAGGGTCGTGGCATAACACCACGCATTGTAAAATTTTTTCGCCACAATTACGTTGATGTAGTTACTACAGGTAATCATATTTGGCGCTATCGAGAAATTACTGAATATTTGCAAATGCATGATGATTTATTGCGGCCGGAAAACTATCCGGCCCAGTGCCCGGGTTCCGGCGTAACAACTTTTAATTGCAACGGTGTCACCATTGGCGTGGTCAATGTACAAGGGCGCACTTTTATGCGGGATCATTTGAGTGACCCTTTTAAAACCATGGATACGGTACTCAGTTTTTTACGCACTAAAACCAAAGTAATTTTTGTTGATTTTCACGCCGAGGCAACCTCAGAAAAAATTGGCCTTGGTTTTTATCTTGATGGCCGCGTGAGCGCTGTCGTTGGTACGCATACGCATGTGCAAACCACTGATGAACGCATTTTGCCACAAGGTACTGCTTTTATGACTGATGCGGGCATGGCAGGAGCTCTACATTCAATGCTTGGCATGAAAAAAGAACCGATTATTGAAAATTTTCTCACACAAATGCCTGTAAAATTTGTTGTTGAAGATCAAGGCCCTATGATTTTATGCGGTGTTTGGGTTGAAATCGATGTGGAAACCGGTAAATCCCTCCATATTGAGCGCATAAAAATAGTTGATCATGATATTCGTGTAGATGGATCAGAAGAATAACTTTCAAAAGTTGTTTCATTATTTTCAACTTCCAAATTTTCTAAATAATCGTGTTCCGAATTTGGTTTTAATAAATTCATCACAATTTTGATATTTTTAACGGTCAGCAAGAATTTCAAGCCAATGGTGCCAAGAATAAGAGGTGGTGCCCACCAATATTTTTTGAACCATTGCTTCCAGGTCATATCAGTTTCAAGCTCATATTTTTGACTAATAAGTGGTAGTTCATGTGCAAGCAAATCAATAGCATTTAAAATTTCTTCTAATGGAAGTGCATCAATTTTTTCATACAATCCTAATAAAAAATCAAATGAATTTCTTTTAATAGGTTCGAATGCTAAACCATTAATGATAATATTTTTTTCGAGAATAAAAATAGCTTTGGAAAATTCTTTTATAAAAAGGTCATCATCTAAGTACTTATAATGTTTAAAGTCATGCCAAAGCTCAACAAATGGTTCTAATGAACATTCTTTTTCCATAGCCACAATGCATAGGTTGATCCGTTCGTGGCTAAATGTTGCTTTGTTATCAAAGATCAAGGAACACGCACGTATTGTTTGAAAACATACGGTAGGCTTTTTATAAAATTCTAAAATTAGCGAAACAGGTTTTTGTAAACGATTAAGAAAATACAATCGTTGAGAAACTGCTTGTGTATAATTTTTTTTAAGATAACCACGCCAAATTGATAATTTTGTAAAAATTGATTTATTTTTTAAAATTATTTTTTGTAAAAAATCTATTATAAAATCAATATACTCAAGTTGTTCCACTTCAGGAGCCCTGAAGCCACTTTCCAACATTGCTTGAATTTTTCCACTATTAAAAAAAGGTTCTTCTTGATGCTGCATGGTATGGGAAAGAATTCTTTCTGAAAAGAGCAAAATCAATTTGGTAAATTCTTGCAAAAAGATCTCATCATAAAGATATTTATAAGAGCGAAATTCAAACCATGTTTCAAAAAGTGGTTCGATCGAATTTGATGCAACTAAATTATCAATAGTTTTTGTTATAACCTCGTGCACAAAATAATATTTGTAGGCATAGATTTTTTTAATGCATGCTGTATCAATGGAAAAATAATTATGTTCTTTTAAAAATACAAAAAATTCCATGGTTTTTTCTAAGCGCGCAATAAAGTAATAGCGCTTGTAAACATGTTCGGTAAAGGTTGGAATTTCAAAAGCATTCTCTGCCTGTAAAGCTCCTATAAAAAAAATAACCAAAAAACAGCGTATTTTCATATTCTCCTTTTACACTTTTGTATTTTTTGATTGCAAGTTTTTTTATAGCACTTTTTATACAAGCAAATAAATCAAGCACTTGGCAAGTAAAAATAGAAAATTTTTAAAGAAGATTAATCTTGAGCAAGTTATCCCAATCTGTTGTAAATGGCGCTGATTTTTGTGATTGTCTCATAAGCCAAGGTTTTTTAATGCCTTCAGCGGCAAAGTGTACCGTTTTTCTACCCCATTTTTTGTTTATTTGATCAAATGTGCACATAAATTTTTTCTGATTTTCAGAAGGCAATGGCACAAATAAATCTGTTTGGGCATGCTGCTCATCAACAAAATCAAGCAAAATTACGCCTGCTTTTTTGTAGTAATATTCTGATTTATAAATTGCTGTCAAGCCGCGATGTGCGTATTCAATGAGCGTTGGCGTATAGGATGTTGCTACGGAAAGAGGAATACAGATGCCTTTTGCATAGCGATAGCGGCTGTAATGTTTGGTGGTAATAAATACGTACAATGCACAAGCAAGGGATTTTTGTGTCCGTAACTTTTGTGCAGCACGCGCGGTATAGTTGGCTACAGCTTCTTTTAAATCTTTTAACTCAGAGGTTGGTTTTCCAAAAGAACGTGTGCAGGCAATTGATTGTTTTCGCTCAGGATTTTCATCTAAAGCAAAGCAGGCAATGCCGCGTAGTTCATGCACTGTACGTAAACCACAGATGGTCATCCTTTTTTTTATCCATCGGTCATCAGTGTATTTTAAATCATAAGCTGTATGAATGCCAAAACGCTGTAACAATTTAGTATAGTGTCTTCCAACGCCCCAAATATCAGTAACTGCAACCGATTTTAAAATTGAATCAGGATTTTCTGGCAACAAGAAAACGCTCTTGTAGGACGGTTCTTTTTTAGCAATCCGGTTTGCAATTTTAGCCAATGTTTTGGTTGGCGCAATACCAACAGAAATGGGAATGCCGGTCCAACGCATAACCTGGTTGCGAATGGTTAAGGCATATTCATGCAGATTTGCCGATGAAGGAAATTTGAGCAATAAAAAAGCTTCATCGATAGAATATACTTCTATGTCAGGGCAGAACTGCGCGAGGGTTGACATAACCCGCGTTGACATATCCCCATACAAAGCATAGTTTGAAGAATAGACAACTACTTTATGCCTGTGCAACAAGGCTTGATATTCAAAGAGCGGTGCACCCATTGGAATGCCCAGTGCTTTAGCTTCATTTGAGCGAGCAATAATGCAGCCGTCATTATTAGAAAGTACAACAATCGGCTTGTTGTTGAGTTTTGGATTAAAAACTCTTTCGCATGAAACATAAAAATTATTACAATCAATAAGAGCATATAAAGTCATGAGAAAAAATTATCGTTAAAACGGTGGAGAAATAATGAACGTTAGGATAACAAAAACTATTGCATTAGCAATGTTTTTTTTGAATTCCAGTTTTTCTTGGACAATG
Source organism: Candidatus Babeliales bacterium (assembly GCA_020054235.1). Lineage (GTDB taxonomy): Bacteria > Babelota > Babeliae > Babelales > JACPOV01 > JAGVLQ01. Next base: position 37,200 of record JAGVLQ010000002.1, on the reverse strand, counting down.
ATGAATAATGAACCGAGGATAATCAAAGAACAAAATGAAGATTATATTATGGCAAGAGACTTCTTCCAAGATATTGTCGGTATGGATGAAGCTACCTTTAGAAAACAATATAGCTGGAATACTAATACCGGTAAATTAGACACGTTTAAATTGGATCAAAAAGATGCATGGATTAAAGCTTATCCGCGCCGTGCAGCAATTTGGCAAGGAAATTTTGAGTTTTTAACCAATGGTGATTTGGATAAAAAGCTTGAGCAGAAAAAATTTCCAGCGCAGTCGAAAGGCAGCTTTAAAATTTTAATTCATAATCCAAATAAGCCAGAATTAACCGATGTGCGTTATTTGATTGAGCAACCGGGAAATTACAATGCCGTATTTCAGGTTGCTTCCACTTTTTGGGGTCCTTTAGAAGGCGGTATGGCAAGGCATGAAGCATTAATTAGCAATATGTTTCCTGCTGCGGCACAAGGAGAAATTATTTCGGTATGCACGGCAGCAGCAACAATTTATCGCAAATATTTTATGGAAAAAATTTTTTACTTGCTTGAGAATTTGTTAGGAGCAGCTAGTTACAAAACAGGTAAATATGGTCAATATATCCCAAAAGGATACATTCAAGATTTTCGTTATGCCTGGAATCAAGAAAATTATGATACTAAACAACAAGCTAATGATATTGCAAAGGTTGGTTTAGGAGTGCACAGTAATATTGTAGCATCACTTGGTCAGACTAATCGACCTTTTAAAAAACCGGATGGCAACGAATTGCAAAAGCGATTGTCGATTGATCTAAATGCTGATCGTATTACTGTTAATATAAACAAAACGCAAATAGTAAATCTTATTTTTTCATCAGCATATAACTTGCGCGATTCAAAGATTTTTCCTGATAATGATTTAAATCAACGGTGGCTTATTAATTTTTGTACCATGATTTTAAAAGGTTCTTATCTGGGCACCTTAAAATCTGCGGCATACCTTGGCAAAACAAAAGTTTATTTAACGCTTATGGGTGCCAGTGCTTTTCGTAATAAAATGGCGTGGCTGGCTGATGCTATGAATAATTCTGAATTTAAAGATATTATAAAAAAGGCAGGCTTGGAAGTAATCTTAGTGTACCGCCCTGAACCGGGCAAAACATGGCGTAACAAAGAAGAGGATATTGGTTTTCTTAAACAGATGTTCTCTATTGCGGATAATATTAATGGTACGACATTGGCGAAAAATACAATATTAGAGAATAATCTTAATATCTATCTAGATAATGTTTATGCAAAGCCTGACCCCATAAATCCAACGCCAGAATTAATGGAAAATATTAAATCTATTATTGAAGCAACGGCACCTGTGCAGCCGGTAACCCCAGTGACACCGGTCGTAACACCACAACAGCAACAATTAGGGGTTTTGACGCAGTCTTTGCAAAATCTCACTAATGAGTTAAAAAAATTAAAAGATACGCTTGGAAAAATGAAATAATTTTATTGCGCTTGATGAATGACAAAGGTTACCACACCCCAGAGTTGAAAATCCATTTCATCAGTAATTTTGATGGGCATAAAATCAGGACTTTCGGGAATTAAAAAAAGACCGGAGCCTTCTTTGCGAATGCGTTTGACGGTAAATTCGCCATTAAGATGGGCAATAACAATGCTGTTATTTTTAACTTCAGCAGCACGGTCGACAATAAGAATGTCACCGGAGCGAATACCGGCATTAATCATTGAGTCACCCTCAACGCGGACAAAAAAAGTTGCTGCTGGATGTTTGACTAAATATTCATTTAAATCTAATGATTTTTCGATATGATCATCAGCAGGAGAAGGAAAGCCCGCAGCAATGCGGGCTAACAATAATGGTAATCCGTATGGTACCGTAGTATTTAATGTGCCAATTTCTTTAATACGCATTATTCACTTTTTTGGTTGTTTTTTGTGCGTGCATTTTCACGTTGTTCATTAATTTTTTTGCACGCTTGTCTTGAACCGTTCAACCAGTCTTGATAATAGATTGACATAACGCCATTGTTAGTAGTAATGCATTTTAAGGTTGCAACAGCACTATAAAGTCCTTTTTGCATGTTAACCAGAGCAGCATCTAAAGAGCTTTCCGGATTTTCAAGTAAATTTTTATACGAAGCGCTTTTTTCAATTTTGTTTATAATGTAAAAAGCAATTTCTTCTTCTTTTGAGCCAAAAAAAGCATTTTTTAATTCGGTTGCTTTATCCTTTAGGTTATTGAGTGAATCTTGCGCGTGTAACGATAAACTGGTAATTAATAAAAATGCGTACAATTTTTTCATATGATTCCTTTTGGTGTTTAAAATTCAATATGATAGTAAAAGAAAAAATTATTTTTATCAATAAATAGGCCATTTTTAAAAGAAGTTTTTTGTATGAAAAGTTAAAAAATCAATAATGGACAGATAATCTAATGTACAAAAAAACGAAGGTCAAACAAGTTTCCTTATTCAACCTTCGCTCATTTTGCATAAGGCAATCCGAAGATTACTTATACAAAAAGATTTTTTTAATTTTTAACTAGGGCCAAACAGTCTCCTACCCAGCCCTAGCATCCTCAATGCACATTCCCACGAAATAACTCCGAAGAGCTTCTTTTGTTGTCGCGTGCTTTAAGGAATTCTTTATTTCCTAATTCCAATGATAAACGGTTCAGAGCATGAAATGCAATGGTTTTTTTAAATAATTTCGATCTGCAGGTTTAAATGATGGGTTTTGATAAAATAACTAGGCTGCAATGGTTGCTTTTTCTCCAGGAAATTCTTCTTCGTCTACCAGAGTAAGCTCATATTCATCAATTTCATCCTCATCAAAACCACGTTTGCGTTTGATTCGCGTAAGGACATCTTGGATTGATGGCTGACAAAGCTGGAGAAGGTTTTGACCATGGCGAGCAAATTCTGGGTTGTGTGCCAGAGAATATTTTTGGTAAAAGGCATGGGCACAGTAATTGTAAAAGTCTGCATCAGGTCCAAAGATCAGCTTGCCGTGGTTGCCCGATTGTAGCTCAACCAAGTACACATGTTCATGGCCGGTTTCTTTGAGTTTGACATAAAGACGGCGCGAGCTGTTAATGGGTACCGTTCGGTCTGTTTTAGAATGCACCAACATGATAGGCATTTCGTTTGGAATTTTTTCAACAACGTTTAATGGAAAAATACCTTTGATGTTAATACTGGGAAAATGAGATTGACATACTTTAAAACCGATAGTTTTAGAAAAAGGAACCCAACCAACATAGTAACGGGTCATGAGATGTTTAACGACAGAGCTTAACGTATCAAAGGGTGATTCAACAAGCAATGCTTTTACTTGTTTTGGCTGATAAAGTGCTGCGTAATTGAGCATTGCGGCTGCACCTCGTGAAATGCCAACCAATACAAAATTATGCGAAGGTAATGATTCAATTACTTTGTTGTATGCATGGTGCAAGCGCTCAAGATCTTTTTCTTGTCCCAGATTTACTTCTTTATGGTAATATTGCCGTTCTTTTTTTGCATCAGGAAAGTCAAATACAGCTAAAGGTCCATCCATAATCCAACGCGGGCGGGCTGGAGAACCATGGCGCCACAAAATATTAATTCCTTGCTCCCAGGTTGAAGCAAGGCCGTGTGCAAATAAATAGGCAGTATTTGTTTTTTCAGCGAATTCAAGGCCTTTAATTGCAAAAGTATAGTCATTACCAGAAAGTTTTATGCTTGCAAACAGTATAAAAAATAAAAAAGAAATAAATTTCTTCATCCCGTGTCTCCCCCGCAAACAAGTTTGTCCCTGCTTTAACTATAAACAATTGGAACAATGGAGAGCAAGAGAAGCAAAGTTATTCATAGGCAGTATATTTGTCCGCGCGGCCTTTTGCTTTTTGAACGGGATATTTCTTTTTGATTTCTGCTAATTTTTTTTTAAAAGCAGAGCTAATATCTATGCCGGTACTATTTGCAAAGCATAAAACCGTTATTAAAACATCTGCAATTTCATCTTCAATTTCAGCGCGATGCTGTTTAAAATGTTCAAGTGAATCATCACTCTTGACCCACTTGAACGGTTCCATAACTTCAGCTGCCTCGGTGGCAATAGCCATGCTTAAATTTTTTGGCGTATGATATTGCTCCCATTCGCGTTCGCGTACAAATTCTTGAACATTTTTTTTAAGCTGTTCAAGCGTTGTTGTGGTATCGTCCATACAAAGCCTTATTGTTGTTGAAAAATTTCTTCAATTAAATCTGCCATAATAAAATCGTTCGTTGAAAGGCCTTGAATAGCATGGGTAAAGAGCTGCATAGTTACTTTGTTGTATACGATAGTAATATCAGGGTGATGACCTTCTTTTTCTGCCATATCTGCTACGTCATTAACAAATTTCATTGCCTGCACAAAATCATTGAAAGTAAATGTTCTTTCTATTTTGCTTGGTGGACCCTCATGCAATTGCCATTCAGCAAAATCTATCATATATTCAGCAATTTGTGCGGGTGTTAGTGGCGAAACACCACCTTCACAAGGGAGGCAATGAGTGCCTCTTAAGGCAGCTCTTTTTGTCATTATTGTTCCTTCTTGACTATAAATACTGCAAAACAGCAATAAAATGGAAAAAATACGATACTTCATAGAAACTCCTTTAGAAAAAGGTTGGTTCTTTTTTTTTAGTTTAACAAAAATCAATTTTTGAAAAAAGAATCTTGCTTTTAAGGACAATTTTTACTTTTTTTTCAATTATAGGTAGAATGCAAGTATTCGTTCATATCGTTATTAACCTTAAAAAAGATAATCTCATGAGTAAAACGTTACCAGATATTACCAAAGATTTTTCCGAATGGTACAACGAAATTATTTATCAAGCAGAATTGGCCGATCTTTCTCCCGTGCGCGGCTCGATTGTAATTCGCCCCTATGGATTTGCGTTGTGGGAAAATATTAAAAAGGAGCTGAATGCAAAAATTATTGCCAATGGCACCCACAATGCCTCATTTCCTTTATTAATTCCTTTAGACTTTTTTCATAAAGAAGCACAGCATGTTGAAGGTTTTGCGCCGGAACTTGCTGTTGTTACGCATGCCGGTGGCAAAGAACTTGAAGAGCCATTGGCAATTCGTCCGACTTCTGAAACTATGATTCATTATATGTTTGCCAAATGGATTAAATCGTGGCGTGATCTGCCCATGAAAGTAAACCAATGGTGTAACGTTGTGCGTTGGGAATTGCGCACGCGGCCATTTTTGCGTACCTGTGAATTTTTTTGGCAAGAAGGGCACACTGCACATGCTACAAAAGAAGAAGCACAAGAACAAGCGGAAGCAATGTGGCGAGAGTACCTTGATATGTATGAAAATTATTTAGCAATTCCGGTGGTTGCTGGTAAAAAGTCAGAAAGTGAAAAATTTGCTGGGGCTGACGTTACATTAACGATTGAAGGGTTGATGCCCGATGGCAAAGCGTTACAAATGTGTACTTCGCATATGATTTCACAAAACTTTGCCAAAAGCTTTGATATGAAATATCAAGACAAAGAAGGCAATTTGGCCTATCCCTATTTGACCAGCTGGGGTTTTACTACGCGTTCAGTTGGTGCTGTAGTAATGGTGCATGGCGACCAAAAAGGTTTAGTGATGCCACCGAAAGTTGCGCCGGTCCAAGTGGTTATTGTGCCGATCTTTAAAAAAGATGGTGAAAAAGATGAAGTGTTACAACAAGCAACTGCACTGGCGGAACAACTAAAAGAAAATGATATTCGCGTAGAACTTGATGCCAGCGAACATGAAACGCCGGGCGCAAAATTTTATAAATGGGAATTAAAAGGTGTACCGTTGCGCATTGAAATTGGTCCGCGTGATATTGCAAAAAAACAAATTATGATGGCCGATCGCTTAGGGTTAGCAAAAGAACCGGTAAGTTTTGATGCTTTGGTAAAAACAGTAGAAGAAAAACTTGCTCATATTCAGCAAGAATTGTACAGCCGAGCGCACCAAAGAATGTATGCAAACTGGTACAAAAAAGAAAAACTTACCGACTTTGCGCATGATCTTCAGGAAAAAGGTGGTTTTTATCAAACCGGATGGTGTGGTAACGTTGAATGTGAAAAAAAATTAAAAGAGCACAAAGCGACAATTCGTTGTTTGCTACCAGAAAAAATGTTTGATAGTTGTTTTGCCTGCGGCAAAAAAAGTACTAACGATATTTTAGTGGCTAAAGCGTACTAAAGATTTTCAAGTTTCAACTTTTTGAGATTTTTTTTAGGCAACAATTGCATGCGAGCCAGATGATTTTTTTCTGTTTCATAAAATTTTGAAATGTTCATGAATTTTTTTTGTTTTTCTTCTGATAAGGTAGAGTAATTTTTGGTTAGCTCATCAAGAAGGCGATTAACATATTTTTCTTCTTGTTTTTTAAAATATTCCGGGCCAATCAATTTGTTGTTAATGACAATTGTATTACTAAGATTAGTGCCAATAGCAAGATAATCGATAATAAGCAACTTTTCATCTATTGCATTGGTAGTGGACCAATCGGTTCGCTTTTCTTTGCTCAAGACATAAAACCAGTAAAGCTGTTCATCAACAAAGCTGTTATCATTGCTAAATGCATCAATAATATCTTGTTTTGTTGTATTAGATAGAGATTGCCAATGTTGACTATCTTCGCGCGCTTCATCAGGCGTTAAGCATGATACTTCTAGTTTGCTTTTTTTTGTGTCTTGTGAAAATGCTATTGAATTGAGGGTTATAAGCAAAAATAGTAAAGAATTAGTCTTATGAGTCATAAATACTCCGTAGTGCACATAATCATAATTAAGGCATAGTTTATCATTATTATCCAAATTGTCAATAAAAATATTTGCAAATAGGTAATTAAACACATGTTAATTTTCAATACTATTTTTCCTTCCCCTTATTTCAGTTTACTGATATTATTTTTAGAAATATTGAACCTGTAAAAAAGGATTATGCCTCATGAACATGTCTGCAATTTTGGCGAAATTTGAAGCCTATTTGCTCGCTGAAAAACGTGTCACTGCAAATACCTATTCTGCTTACAAAAGTGATTTGGAACAATTTATTCGTTATTTGCAAGGGAATAATAAAACCTTTAACACAATTACGCAAAAAGATCTTAAGGAATATTTAAAAAAGTTAAATGAACAATTTTTAAAAGCGCGTTCACGCTCGCGAAAGCTTTCTGCAATAAAAGCATTTTATGTGTGGGCTGGGGATCATTTAGGGTTGGAAAATATTACCGTTGATATTGCATTTCCTAAACTTGAACGTCGCTTACCGCAATATCTTTCTGAACAAGAAGTTGAAAAACTCATTGAAGTGGCGCACGAAAATGGTTCTCAACGAGGTGTGCGCAATCGTGTGATGCTTTCCTTGCTTTATGTTTCAGGCATGCGCATTAGTGAATTAACTACAATGAAAGTTTCTGATTTGCATTTGGATACGGGTTGCATTAATGTTGCGGGCAAGGGAGGCAAGGAGCGCATTGTGCCGGTGCCGCAAGGAATGGTTGCTTTGCTAAAAAATTATATCGAGAAGGTTCACAAAAAATTGATCAATAAAAGAGTAAAGCACATTGAGTATCTTTTTCCCGTGCTTTATGCCCGTAAGGTAAAACCGATTACCCGCCAATCTTTTTGGATTATTTTGAAAAAAATCTGTGCAGATGCCGGCATTAAGTTGATTTCACCACATAAATTGCGCCATTCACTTGCAACGCATCTACTCAAAAAAGGTGCTAATTTGCGTTCGTTACAACTACTGTTGGGTCATGAGGCTATTTCAACGGTACAAATTTATACGCATGTAGAAACAGAACATTTGCGCAAAGTTTATGATAAAAAACATCCGCGCGCATAACCTAACTTTTCCTGGCCTGCTTTTTGCAGGCCATTATTCATTGCAATTCGTACCAGTATACCGTTACATTCGTTGACCACGTCATCGGCAATTGAAATTCTTTTACCAGTTTAAATTTATCATGTTTTACCAAAGGACGTAGCGTAAATACCTTGAGGCCCTTCTTGAGTGCAGCTAATTTATTAGTTAGTTTCTTCATAAATTCATCAGAAAAGCAGGTTGATGCAGTATAAACAATGGTTGCATCATCAAGATTTGCTTTTAAAATATCACCTTTTTTAAAATCTAAGGTGCGACCAGGAATTAGTTTTTTCTTTGCTTTCAACTCTTGTTGTATTGCCATAGCGTAAGTATGACGACTGTCTGAAAGTTCTATGCCTACACTTTTTTTGAGAGGTGAATCTAAATACATTTTGGTGGTCATACGGCCGACACCAGAACCTAAATCATAAAAAACATCTTGTGCGGTTGGCTTGATCATATCAATCAGTTTTTGTACACCTTCATCGGTTATTTCGCCGTAGGTTGCATTGCCGCCAGCATTTTCTATGTTGGCAGTCTCAACTGCGTTGATACAAAAACCACTTTTGCCTTTATAGATTTCTTCCAGCATGGCATGGCAGTCAGCGTAGATTTGTAGATTCAACAGTGAAGCTAGTGAAAAAATACCATATTGCTTCTTCATTATTTGTCCCCCTCTCCTATAATTGTATAATAGCAGGGCCAAGAAAAATGATGCAAGCATACATTTTTAAAGTTTTGCAATTGCCTTAGAGCATAGTATAATTATTATAAATTTCTAACGAATATTTTTATAGCAAAAGGATGCTCATGGCTGGTCGGTTCTTAGTAGAACAAAAAACATTGCTTTCAATACTATCATCAATGCAACCAATTTGCTCTAAGCGAACAACGATTGATGCAACATCGTCCATTTTATTTCATGTAGGACACAAAGAATTAACGCTTAAAGGAACTGATTTAGAAATAAGTTTGCAATCAACCTGCTCTATTAATAATAGTAGTTTTACGGAAACAGAATCCTTTTTAGTTCCTGGACGCCGTGTTTTTGATATGGTCAAAGAGCTTGAGGGTGATATCGAATGCATACTTGAAGATCAGCAACTTTCATTAAAAGCTGGTTCGGTGCATTTGGGCTTAAATATTAAAGACGCTGATGCGTTTCCGCCATTTCCTGAGCGTATCGAAAATCTTATGCATCTTGACGCAGCCTTTTTAGTTGAATTACTTGATAAAGTTGCTTTTTTAATACCACAAAATAATGCCAATCCTTCTCTCAACGGCCTCTTTTTAGAGTTTAGTCCAGATGGCTTAACTATGACAACTACCGATGGTCATTGTTTAGCGCAAGTTAAAACCCAAAAATATACTTTACCTGAAGAAAAACGCTGGTTATTGCCACGTCGTGCAATTTTTGAAATAAAAAAAATTTTAGAAACTAGTGAAAATGCTACCATATTTTTAGGAACTTGTGGCAATCAGCTGGTATTTTCTGGCGAATCATTTAATTTTTTTACCAAGCTTCTTGCTGATCAATTTCCACAATACAGACCTATTATGCAAAAAGAAGGTTTTGCTCCTGCTCTCCTTGATCGTTCAAATTTAGTAAAAACATTGCGTCGTTCTGCTTGTTTGTTGTCTGGACAATTCTTGGCAACAAAGTTTAATTTTCAAAAGGAACATTTGCAGGTTTCTATGGAAAATAAAGAAGTAGGAACATTGCATGAGCAGTTGCCATTACAAGAATTTAAAGGCGAAGCTCTTGATATCAGATTTTACGCGCCTTATTTACTGAATGGGTTGCAAGCTTTTTCAGAAAAAGATGTCCGGTTTTATTTAAAAAATGGGACAAAACCAATAATTTTTGAAGCGCCTCATGAAAACTATAATTTAACCTATTTGGTGATGCCAGTTTCACCAAGTGCTCGTTAGTATATGTATTGTGCAGGTTCGTCAACTATCCATTAAGAATTTTCGTTGTTTTACAGATTTTGAAATACAACTTGATAATCGATTGGTACTTATTACAGGAACTAATGGTTCAGGAAAAACATCTATCCTTGAAGCATTGCATTATGCTTGTTATTTGCGTTCGTTTAGAACGTATTTACCAAAGGAGCTTTTGCACTTTGAACATGATACTTTTTTTATAAAAATTCAATTTTCTGATAATCAATCTGAAGTGCCGTTTGACCATGAGCTACAGGTCGGTTTTTCTGGTAAAAAAAAACTGGTTAAACTTGATCAAAAAACGGTAAATTCTTATAAAGAATTAAACCAGTTTTACCGTGTAATTACCTTAACAGAGGATGATTTAGTTCTTATAAAAGGAGATCCAGAGAGCAGAAGACATTTTTTGGACCAGGCACTCAGTCTAATAGATCCTGAATATCTTTCTATGATGCGGAATTACAAAGATATTTTGGTTAATCGTAATGCTTTATTGTATACAAAATCAACTGATAACGACTCCTATGAAATTTGGACAAAACAATTATGGAATCAAGCAAAAAAAATTCAAGAAAAGAGGCAAATGCTATTAGAAGTTCTTGAAAAAAAGGTTAACCAAATTTTGCAAGACTCTTTTAGTAAAGAGCTAGTAACTTCGTTACAGTACAAGCCACGGGTCAAGGGGTATGAAACCTATGAATTTTTTAAAGAATCACAGCATAATCTTCAGGCTCAAGAGATGGCATTTGGAAGGTCGCTTTTTGGTGCTCATTTAGATGATATAACCATTAACTTTGCCGGTAAACGATCAAAGCATTTTGCTTCTCGTGGGCAACAAAAACTTACGGTAATTCTTTTAAAAATTGCTCTTTTGCATGCATTGCAGGAAAAGCAGGGAGCAGCAGTGCTTTTGCTTGATGACTTTATGACTGATTTTGATACTTACCATGCTGAAATTTTAATGGAGATATTGACCAAGCTACCTGGGCAGCTTATCTTTACCTCTCCCGTTGCGGCTGGCCCTATAGAAGACCTTCTAAAAAAGAGAGGGGCCCAATGCTACCAAATTGGCTCAACCCGCCTGTGACATATAGAAAATTTTCCTTTTAAAACAGTTCTTTTTAAAATTGCATAGTTGACAAAGAAGAAAAAAGAAGTTATTCTACCTGTTATAAGTGCGATAAAAACCATGAATTATTGATAAAATTAAAATTAAAATAATTTGACATTTTAGCAATTTTTGTCAAACTTATATTCAGATCGGTTTAGCGACTAGATCTACTTTAACATAGGCTTCATTACTACTCTCCTTTTTTCCACCGCATTGATTCGTCAATGCGGTGGTTTATTTTTGAGCTAATCTTTCGTTTTCAAACTATTTTTGTTAGGGTAAAAGGAGGTTTAAAAAAAAGGTTATTTATGAAGCGTACCTTTTTACTTCTTATTATTGTACCTGTATTTTTGCATGCTGCATTTGAAGGAGCCTATCTAACGCTTGAGGAGCTAGAAGCAATCAAAAAGGGTAGTTTTTCATCTCTGACTGCCTTACAATGGTACCAAAACAAACAGAAGAACGAAAAAGGGAAAAAACAAAATAATGATAGTATCTTTAAACAAATTAAAGATACATTGTTTTGGCATCAATGGTTTCCCACAACCGGCCTTCGTTTACAAAAACCATATTATCCGCCACCGTATCCTTACATTCCTCATTATTTTAGCGTATGGCAATTAGCCCCAAAAAAAGGAAAAGATTCAACAGTTGCTGTTCTGGATACAGGAGTAGCTGCCTTTTCCCTTAAAAATGATGCTTCATTTAAAAAAAATCATGATTTGGTAGTAAAAATGCCAGTGACTGATCAAAATTATAATCTGATTAGTTATAAGCGCACTGATCCTTTGGAAAATCTTATAGTTCTCATAAAAAAATTTAGTGATCCCCAAAAATTTGATATGAACTATCTTAAGGAAAATATTTCTGTATGGATTCAAGATTTTTTGAAAACTGGTAATACCGATTTATTACGCACCTATCTTCTTAAGTATGGAAAACTTGCATTGCAAAATCATGGAAACTTAACTATTCAAGGTATGCAAGCTCTGGAAGAAATTACCAAAGGACCGCATGGTATTTCACCGAACGTACCAGATTCCTTAAAACCGTTTAAACTTAAGCAAATTGCCGATTCAAATGAAATTGTTGTGGTAGAATTTTTGCCTCTTGCACGTATCAATAATAGTGCAAGTACCTATATTGCTGGGCATGGTTCTCATACGTTAGGGTTAATCAACGCACAGTTTGATGGTATCGATAATAATCCTGATACTGATACGGGTATTCTTGGTCTTGCTCCTGACGCACAAGCATTTATGATCAAAGCATTTGATGATACAGGTGTTACTAAAAAATCAATTTTATTTTCTGCTCTTGAAAAAGCAGTGCGCGCTGGTGCTACTATAGTAAACTTAAGTTTGAAAATAGATGATCTTGATTTAAAAAGCCAATCAACAAAATCACTGCAAGAGCTAATAGCTTCAGTTCCCTATATGATTTGTGCCTCAGGTAATAGTGGAAACAAACGTGCACAAGATTATGCTGGCAACGTCGAATCCTATCCAGCACGTTTTGCATCGGTTCCTTTTGATGTTGGGGCTTTTGGATTAAATAGTGAAAAGGCATTTATTGCGCCATTTTCACAATACGAGCCAGACGTAGGACCTCTTTTTGTGGCACCTGGTGTTGACATTCTCAGCGCAGGATTGATTCCCGGACAAACATTTGATTCAGCATATGTTTTTATGTCAGGTACTTCAATGGCATCATCGATTATGAGTGGCTTTGTTGCTTTAATGTTGGGAGAATTTCAAAATTTATTTTCACGAGAACAGCTGCTTAAAGTTTGCTATTGTTCAGCATTTAAGTTGCATAATACCCAGGAGTGGCGAGAAAAAGTTGTTTTGGGTGTTCTTGACATGCGTACAGCGCTCTTTATACTTCGAGCTCTTGAATACATTAAAAAAAATATAAAAAAAACGCGTATGCTTGATGTTGAAAAAAAATTTGATCAACTCCTTGCAGCTGTGCGTATGGTACTTTTTTCACAACCGGAAGAATTTGGTAAAAAATATTTAGGCATGGATGGATTTAGCACAAGCTTTATGGATTTTTTGAACAAAGCCATAGAAAAAAACATTGGAAGCAAGCATGAATTTTTTGTACCAAATTCTTTGAATAAAGCTCTTGATTATGTAAGCAATACCATTTTTGCGGCATTAGGCTACAAAATACGAGGTCCAAAAGCACCCAATACAATTATCAAGAGTATTAAAAATGTTTTAGAAACTGGTTCGTATAATCTTTTTGATACCTTATCCCCTACAAGTCAAGAAAGAATTACCATGAAAGTTTTTGGTATGAAAAAGAACTAAGGCAAACACCATGAAACAAGAATTTTTTTTTATTTTTTTAGTGTTTTTTCAATTATCAGGGTCCTTTTTTTATAGTGTTGGCATTTGGCCCGAAAAAAATGCGCTTTTTTATATCCGTCAAGATAGTACTAATGAATTAAGTTTATATTCCTATGATTATGTCAGCAAAGAAAATATCAAATTACTTTCAAAATTTTTTACTCCTGTAAGTTTTCGTTTATTACCAGATTACCAAGGCTTTAGTTTTCTCCAACATGATTCATTATATATAAAATATTTTTCAAAACGTTCTCCCAAAAGAATTGAATTTTATGAACCAATTTACGGTATAAATACTATTGAGTGGCTTGATAATAAAACATTCTATTTTGCTGCACGGCAACATGGTTTGTATAAAATTTATCAAGCAAATTTAGAAGGTGATGTTGAATGCCTCTTGTTTTATGAGGATTTAGATCTTTTATATCCACAAATTAAAGACAACGATCTTTTTTATATAGCTCGCGACAAAAAAAATACGTACGGAATAGAACTATACCATTTAGAAGATCACCAAAAAGAATGTATTAAACTTTATGGCAAAAAAGCCTTAACTTGTTTATCAATGCATTCAAATACAGAAGGATTTTTTATAGCCTATTCTTCTCTGTTGAGCCGTAACGCCACAATAATCAAATTTGATTATTGCCAGCTTAAAAAGATAACTACAATTTGGGAAACGAAAAAATTATTTTCTTTTCATGTACCAGCAGTTTTTTTTAATTCGCAAAGTTCAAAATTAATTTACGAATCGCTAATACCATTTTTGCCGCAGCATAATCATGAAATGATTTACTTTGTAGATTACACAACAGAAGAAAATTTTGATTTACAGGGATATGCATTAAAACTCAACACCATTATTTCGCAAAAAAATATACAAAAAAATTATATGGTTCCTGGTGTATTTTCAAAAGATGAATTTTTTAAAATTCTAACCAAATAAAGGATTTTTATGTGGTCAAAAAGAGATATTATAATTTTTCTAGCTGGTGCACAAGCTTTTCATACTTTGTCGCATATGTTGTTAGGAGTGTCGGGTTCTTTGCCGCTGCGCTTTTTTTCTATTACATTAGGCCAAAACCTTAATCTTATAGCAATTATTATTAATGCATTAGCGACAATTGGTTTATTATTATGGGCTTCAAGATTGCAATAACAATTGTTAATAAAATTTTACAACCGTAATAAGTACGGTGCTATAAATGATCAAAGGCCAATATAAAAGCTTGGTAATAATACAATTTTCTTTATAACTAATCCATGATAAATGATCGCTCAAAGCAAATAAAATTGCGCTTATGGTTATAAAAATGGTTGCTATATATAAAATTGCATAGAGCCACTCTATATAAGCAGTGCCTGCAATAGAAATATCTGTGCGCATTTCCATATGACTTGAAATTAGTACAAATAAAAGACTGCTGCATACGCCAACCACGCCAATAGTAGAAAAACCCAATAACCTTGTTAATGTTTCATAGCGTAAGAATGCTAAGAGTGTTACAAATAAAATAATTGCAACAATAAGCAATAAAAGAAGATAAATGCCTGCAGTATCCCAAAGAATCCTATGAGTCATGATAAAGAAAATAAGTTGAGGAAAATTGTTATATACAAAATTGGTATGGCCAAAGGTGGTGCCAAAATTCTGAAGAGTAAAGCCAAAAAATGACTTATGAATATGCCAATGAGGAATTGAAAGAGAGTTTCTTAATCCAATAACATTATTAACTGAGTAATATGATTCAAAATCTGGTACGCAAATAACATTTTTTTCAAAATTTGGATGCAGTAGTTGAATTTCTACATGACGGTAATCGAGCGGAAATTTGTCTAAATCAAAGTGTTGAAACAGTGCGGAACCTGAAAAATACCAACCGATTAATTGTTCTTTTTCATTACTGGTTCGGAAAATTTCTTGTAAGGTTCCTTGATTTGCGCCAGGAAGGATTATATTTCGTTGAATCTCCGCAGGAATCACCTTCGAGTAACGTTGCCAAATGATGCCATTTACCAAAATTCCAGGATACACATCGTTATCTTTTCGTGCAAAATAAAGATGTTCCACATATATGCCCGTTGGTATGGTTATAAAAGGCTTTTCAGGATTTTTATTTTGTATTGTTTGTAAAAAATCATGTTGTTCTGTTTTTGATGTTATTGGTTTAAAAAATTCTTGTGAATAATAAAATCCACGTTCATACAAGAGATTCCAAATAAAAATGAGTTCAAGTATTCCTAAAAGTGAAACAATACCGGAAATAATCCACCAATATTCTATTTTTCTAATATAAATAAAACCGAAAATAAGCAAAAGAAACATAAGAGAAAAAAGAATGCTTAAGCTAAGATTTATAAGAGTTTTTTGGTACATTCGTTGGATGGAAGCTTCCTCAGGATGATGCTCCTTTTTAGCAATTTCTTTTTTGACGTTATTATATGCTCGATAATTCCAACCCAAAATACTCATACTTCCCATAAAACCTAAACAGGCAAACAGTAACCATAATTTTTTAATATTCATAGTATCTCCAGTTTATCTGAAAATTCAAAATACATTACTTTTGTTTACACCTTTCGACAAGCTCAGGGTGAGCGGATAGGTAAATTTTTATATGAACCGCTCATGCTGAGCCTGTCGAAGTAAGTTTAGCGTATAGAGATTTTTTAGAGCAATGATTTAACTATTTAATTTTGCTCACGAATTCATTATAGTTAATAGAAAGTTGGTAAAGGAATAATTTATGCACCGTCTTGAAACCTATAAAAAACAAATAATGGAAGTTATTGAAAAGTATCTGCCAAAAAGCAAAGTATATTTATTTGGTTCTCGTGCACGTGGCACCAACTTGGAAGGCGCAGATATTGATATTGCCCTTGATGCTGGTGCGCCCATTGACTTAAAACTCTTATTTGCAATTACCAATGCTTTAGAAGATTCAAAAATACCAGTTTATATTGATGTTGTTGATCTTTATACGGTATCGCAAGACTTAAAAGAACAAATTTTGAAAGATAAAATTGTATGGAAAAATTAAAATTTCGTTATGAAACCATAAAAAAAGCAGAAAAAACATTTCAAAAGGCGCTTGATGATTTGCATCTTGCTCAAAAACAGAGTCAGCCATACGGCTCGATTTCACATGAAGATATTGTGCAATCCATGGAAGATTCATTGATTCAACGCTTTGAATATTCAATTGATCTTTTATGGAAATATATAAAAGAATATTTGGAGTTTGTTCACAAAATAGTTCCAGAAGTTAGAAGTCCAAAAACTATTATTCGAGAATCAGTCAAGATTGGTCTTCTTTCTGAGACTGAAGGCAGCAACGCAATTGATATGATTGAATCGCGAAATTTAACGTCTCATATTTATCGAAAAGAGATTGCCCTTATGTTAGTTTCAAAAATGCCTGAATTTTTGGAGCTTTTCAAACAAATAGTCGATCGCCTGAAACCTTAGAGAACTTTTAACATAATATATATTATCAGGCATTTTAACATCAAAAAACCTAAAAAACAATGATTCAGAATTGCAATAAATTTTCGTTATTTCGACAAGACAGAAATTGTCGAGCAAAAACAAGACAAGAGTCCTTTTCGTTGCGCTTATGAGATTCTCGTTTGCGCTTTATTTAAGGAATGTTCCATTTTGCTATTTTTTTGGAAATATAAATACAAATATTTTCAATTATTGCTTTACTAATAAAAAAATAAAAAATGCAAACATTTGATGCCTTTTTTTTATTTGAAATACATATCAAAACTGAATCGACCAGCTCCTGTAATTACCAATCCAACAAATACGACTAAAAGCGCGATTGGATGAGAATAAACAGCAAACGAATCCCCTTTGTTTAGATGATATAAGAGTGCTATAAACATCTGAAATGCCAATAGCAATGAAATAAATCTCGTGCCAAAGCCTAAAGCAAGTAATGCCCCTCCAAAAAATTCAACACACGCAGCAATTAAACCCCACATAATTGGTAAAAAATGAATACCTAAAAAACCCATCTGGCTACCAAGCCATTGCCAACTACTAATACCACCAACAAGTTTTGGATAACCATGAACCATAAATATAAAACCAAGTCCAACTCTTATAATCAATAAACCGAGGTTTACATTATGCATATTTTTTTCCCTTTAAAAATATTAATGATACGTATACATAACTAAAAACAAAAGAATATTGATTCCATAAATGGTAGTACAGATCAAGCAAACCGTTTTAATTCTAAAATATAAAATGTAAGCAAGAAATGCAGAGGCAAAAAGTGATGCAACAGAAAGGTAAAAAAGAAGATTCGTTCTGCCCAGAAAAGCCAATATGGCCATAGTTGCATAGAAAAGCATTCCTAGCAATGAATTAGAGAAACCGAAAATTTCACCATATTCACTCAGTAAAGGTTTGCTGCAAGAAAATGTATCAGAAATATCACAGACAGCTTTGTATGTTGGATTAGATTTTATTTTTTTTTCCAAAATATAGGCATAAAATGATAAAGAAAAACCAAGAAGCGAAAGAAATATAATAGTAGAAAGCATGGCGGACTCCTATTTTTAATTGCTTTTAACTTCGCGCAACGCAAACTTTTTGTCAAGCATTAAACAAAAAAGTGCCCTGCTTATAATTAACACTTTTTGCAGGTTGATTGGCATTTATTCATACATTTGCCCTTGCATGCAGCGCAACAACCAGTGCATTTTTTGGAGCATTCATTGGTTGTTGGACAACTTTTACAATTTTTCATGCAACTATTTTTGCATTTTTCACAGCAACCAGAGCAAAAATGTTTTTTTTCCATAATAAAAAATTCCTCTGTTTAAAGATTAATAATATGAAATGATAAAAATGGGAATTTCTTTGTTAAGTGAAAAATCTTCAAGCATCTGAGAAAAGGTACAAAACCAAGGAGAGAGCAAAAGTTCTTCCGTGGCTTCAATCCAAAGAAAGTCACAATACCATTGATCGATAAAAAAATTTTCTAAGCAATCGTACTTCAAATAACCATACCATTCTAATAATTCATAGATATCACTAATGTTATCCGGCAAGCAAACATCAGCCAAGCTTAAACACCCAATATCATGATAATACCCTTTTAATGAATACAGAAACGTATTGATGATTCTTCTACCATCTTGAATGCTTTTTACTTTAAGATAATGAAAACCATTGGAAAGAAATTCATCTTGCAAATCTAAAATATCTTTTTCGGTAAAAGGACTTCTAATAACTTTGGATAATGCCAATAGATCTGCTTTAATTAAAGCTGGAGTTTTGCGATGAGCGGTTGCATTGCTGTATCCCATGCGCTTCTCCCTTTTTTAAGGTTTATCTCTACCTTTTTATTCAAAAATCGTAAAAAAAACAGAATTAAAAAGTCAAGAGATCGCAAAATATTTAATAATTGGGCTCATGGAAAATAATGGAGCTCATTTTTTTTACAAAATTACACAAAGCAAAATAGATCTTGTGGTCTTTATTTACAACATACATGATGCTTTTATTGCAATTTGAATATTCTCTGTGCTAGGGTTTAAGTATGTATAATATAAATAAAAAAGAGGCCCCTTATGAATGCAATAAAAGTGATCCGCCGTGCGATTTTTTTGATAGCTTCTCTCTATGTATATAATTCATTAGAGGCACAACAAAAAGATCAAGTTATTCAAGCGCTTATACGCGCTCATACCGTTGCATTTGCAAAAGACAATTTATTAACTCAAGCAATTGGTCCATCTGAGGTTAAGGAATGGCAGGATATGATTGCAGGCATTAGTCAATATATAATGAAAACAGCGTTTGACGCCAAAAGCACAAAAACTAAGGAATATTTCAACCAGTTTAGAAGCATAAAAATGATTGCTGAGGAATTATTAAAACTTCTTGCAGAAAATTATAAAAAAAACATTGAACCTACCCTTATTGCCAATAAAGAAAAAGGGTTTCCGATTAACAAGGAGATGATAAATTTTATTAAGGGCACCATAAAAAAAGAATCAGCGCAAGGCAAAGAGCTTGCAAATCAAAGAAATAGCATTATGGAAAATATCAATCGAGCTAAAATGTTGAAATTTTTGCAAACTAAAAATAATGACCTTGCAAGAAAGATTGAGGTCTTAAATAAAAAAAATACTGAGCTACTAGATCTTGAAAATAGTATTTTAGCGGAAGAATTTCAAGCTGAAGGAAAAGAACAAGATATTCTTTTTGTTCTTCTTCAGTTAACGAACTTTGTTAAAGCAACCCTAGAAAAAGTAATTACAAATGATTATAAAAATTTAAAGATATTTTTTGGTGTAAAGTAAATATTCTACTTTAAAAACTGACTAACTGATTTACTGCGCCATAGGCCACACAAGGTCACTGCCAGTGCATCAGTTACATCGGCCTTTTTTTGTGCCGGCAACTTAGGAAATAACTGCATAATCACGCGCGCTACCTGATCTTTCTGTGCTCCTCCAAAACCAGTAACCGCTTGTTTAACTTCACGCGGAGAAAATTCATGTAAAGCAAGCTTATGTTGATCTGCAAGCAAATACAAAATCCCACGCAAATAACCAAGCTTTAAAAAATTCTGAGCATTTTTACCCAAAAAAGAGGTTTCTAAAGCTAATTCTGATATAGAATGTCGGATAATTTTCTCTTGAAAAAAACCATAAAAAAGGCCAACACGCTCCGATAAATGCTTTTTTTGAGGTAAACTTAAATACCCGTAATCGAGCAGAAAAGTTTTGTTATTTTCTTTTTTCAAAACTCCGTAACCAGTAAATGAAAAACCGGGGTCTATGCCAATAATAACCACTCAACGTACCTTCTTTTATGAAACACTTTTTATAGTATAAAGCCTAATATTGAACGTAGTTATTTTCAATAAAAAAAAAGAGGCGGATTTAATCCACCTCAAAAATATGAACCATCTTTATAAAGTTATTCTGGGCATGTAGCTTCATCATGACAAGCTTCATGGGTTGTTTGTAATTTTTGCCCATTTTTTATAGCTTGCGCAGGAGCCTCTTGATGCTCTGTTAGTGTTATTTTTTCTGGGCATGTAGATTCATCTTCACAAATTTCATGCTTCTTTTCCAACTTCTGTAAGCGTTCAGGTTTGCCAGGAAGCACTTTTGGCTCAGCAAACGATTTGCCAACACCCTTTACGGTGTCAACAGCTACTTCACTTGCGCCAATGACAGTATTACCTGCTGTTTCTATAAGACCACCTATTACCGGATAGGTATTAAATACCACTACTAGAGTTACAAAAAGTGTTAAGGCTAAGATTCTGAATTTAACCATGATTTTCTCCTTTATTGGTCAAAAAATATTTCTATCTGTATTTTAACAAATAAAGCAATTAAAAATCAAGGGTTTTTGGTTTTTTTAAAAATCATTCTCGCTGGTCAGATTCATCTTTTTCTAAATCTAAAAGCTTTTTTATTAAAAGTTCTTGTACATCAGACGCTTGAATGGATGCACGCCATTCATGCCAATTGCTAAATAATAGAAATGCATTATAGCTGTACAATAATGAAGGAATTAACAGCGCAGGAATCATAAGATCTTCATCACCTATTGCAAAATAATTGATGAAACCAATAGCCTTAAGTGTTAGCATATTAAACAATGCGCTTTTCTGGGAAGAGCTCAGCTTCCAGCAGGGCGTGCATGAATCCGAATTTAATTTTGCAGAGTGAATTCTACGTGCTAAGAGTTCGGCATTCTTTAATACCATCTCATCTAGATTCGGATTTTCTATGAGATATTGATCAACTTTATTTTTTTTCGAACCAATAATTGCGTTAAATAATTCTTTATGCTCATCATGAAATAAATCTGAAAGTGATTTTTGTTCTTGCAAAATAGGAATGTGAAGTACATTTTCCTCTTCCCTTGGATTTCGTTTTTGCGAGAGTTCCAGTTCCATGGTATGCGCAGAAAAAGATACTAACAATGAAATAAATAAAACAAATATTTTATTCTTCATATTCCGTCTCCTCAAATTTGGTTAATTCACGAATAAAATTCATATAAATCGTACCAGTTGGGCCATTACGTTGTTTGCCAAGAATAAGTTCTGAAAGCGCAGGATTTTCAGTATCCGGATTGTAGACAACATCGCGGTATAAAAACATAATAATATCGGCATCCTGCTCGATTGCACCAGATTCACGCAAATCAGAAAGCATCGGTCGCTTGTCAACACGCGAATCCACCGCGCGGGAAAGCTGAGAAAGCGCAATAATTGGAATTCCCAATTCTTTTGCAAGCGCTTTTAATGAGCGAGAAATTTCTGAAACTTCTTGATGGCGATTTTCATGTTTTTTATTAGTTCTTAATAACTGTAAATAATCTATCACTAAAAGATCAAGCCCATGTTCTATTTTTAACTTTCTTGCTTTTGCTCGCAAATCCATAATGGTAAGCATAGCTGTATCATCAATGAATAACTTCATACTGGCAAGATGCGCTGCAACATTGGTCAGCTCAAGCCATTCGTCTGATGAAATATTTGCATTACGAATATTTTGATGTGAAATATTTGCTTGGCTTGAAAGCAAACGGAGTGTTAACTGTTCGGCAGACATTTCTAGTGAAAAAAAACCGACATTACATGATATCTGCGCAGCATGAATAGCTAAACTTAATGACAAAGCGGTTTTTCCCATTGAAGGTCGTGCTGCAAGGACAATGAGATCGCCCTTCTGAAAGCCCGATGTCATTTCATCAAGTTTTTTATAGCCCGTAGCTACGCCGGTAATGCCTTTAGAATGGTTTTTAATATCAGAAAGATGTTCAAAGGTTTTTTTCAACCAAATATTGATTTGCACAAAGTTTTGGTTGGTACGCTTGTTGGCAATCTGGAAAATTTGTTGTTCAGCTGCATCCAGTACCGCATCGATCTCTTTATCATTCTGTTCGTAACATTGTGTGATAATTTGTGTTGCAGAATTTATTAACTCGCGCAAAACTGATTTCTCTTTAACAATCTGTGCATGCTGATGGAGCATACCTAGCGAGGGAATATCTTCTTGCAAAGAAAAAAGATAGGTAATGCCACCAATAGTTTCAAAGTTTCCTTGTTTTTGCAGAAGATCTTGTAGGGCAACAATATCAATCCGTTTATAGCTTTCGACAAGTGCAAGAATTGCTTGATAAATTATTTTATGCGCTGTTTGATAAAAATCGTTGGGTACTAATAATTCAGAAATTTGGTGAATATTTTCATCATTTAAAAGCAAGGCTCCCAGCACCGCACGTTCAGCTTCTAAACTAAATGGTAGTGTTTTACCAAGAAGCTTTTCAGCAGATTGCTCATGGGGGCTGCTCCCACGCTGAAATTCTTTAGCCATAGTTGTGGAGCCTCTCCTAGATCACTTTCTTATGCTTTTTCAGGCACTACTGAAATTTTAAGTTTTGGTTGCAAACGAGAAGATAATTTGATGGTAACCTCATAAGTGCCTTTTTCTTTAATAGATTTGTCAAAGACTACTTGATTCTTTGATACCCCGATCCCTTTTTCGGAAAGGAGATCTGCAATTTCTTGTGGTGAAACAGAACCATACAACTTGCTGTCATCATGCATTTTGCGCTTGAGAATAAGTGTGGTCGCTTTTATTTTTTCCGCGAGCATAGATGTTTGGGTAGCAATAACTTCCTTACGATGCTCAATTTTTTTTTCTCGAGATGCGAAATAAGATTCATTAGCGTCGGTAATCTGGACAGCCAATTTTTTTGGGAATAGATAGTTGGTGGCAAAACCATCAGATACCTTTACGATTTCCCCCTGCATCCCTATTTTTTCAACGTTTTTTGTTAAATATACTTTCATGGCAAACCTTTCGTTTATGCAAAAATCCATGTTCAATTAAGTATACCCTTGATAGAAAAAAAAAATAGCTCAAAATAAAGGATATTTACAAAAAAGATCTATTGTTCGTCTGTGTCTGTTATCTCCTTGGCTATGCCAAGCCTACGAAATAATTCTTCTAAAGTTTTTGGTTTAACTTTAGGGTCTTCAGGATTGGTTTCTTGATTAGTTATTTCAGGAAAATACCAAAAACTAAGTTTATAGAGAGCTGATAATGGTATGGTTAAAGTTTCTTCTTCTGTCATATTTAAATCAGGGTTTTTTTTCCAAATAATAGTACCAAGATTTGTTTCTTCGTTATTTAAAAAAAGTGATGGCTTTAAAATTTCGCTAAGTTTTTTATTTGCATGATATTCAATCTTCTTTATTGATGTCTTTTGTTGTTTAAATGTATTATTAAGATAATGAAGCTTATATAAGGGATTTTTTAACAAATCAGTCTGGCCAGATTGATTTGTTAAAATGAAATTGTATTGTTGTTGATTATCTAAACATACAATACATCCGCCATTACTCATACAACAAATATTTTGACAGGTGTCTAGATCAAAAAATTTTTCAAAGACGAGTTGTTTTTCAAGAGAACCATCGGGAGAATATCTATAAACCTTTAGCCAATCTTTTTTTTGCGCATTCTTCGAAAACCCATTTTTTTCAATCAAAACTGCCAGATAGTGCTTATTGGGTGATAAGCTTGCCATTTTTGTTGCAAAATTTAATGTTCTATATTTTAAAAAGAGCTGTTCAAAGAATTCTGGTAGTTTTTCATGTGCTTGTCGAAAATTGGTCGTTTGCATTTTTAGATAAAAAATTTCAGCTGATTCTTCGCTTTGATTCACCAAATAGGGTAAAATTTCTGTGTCCCGAATTTCTTTTGGAATTTTAGCAAGTGGCAGGGTATTCTTTTCGCTCGATTCAAGTTTAGTAAAAAAACAGAAAAGTATTATACAATATTTCATGACAACTCCTTGTTCTAAGATTTTAATTCTCCTTTTTTTCCTCCCAGCTTTCTATAAAAAGTTTATTACTCTTTTCTTCTTTTCTAAGGATACAGGATAAAAAAGTATTCCCTGTATCCCTTGCTACCTTTATAATTAATGTATCTTTTTTGAAGACACTAAACTCTATCTTACTACGAGTAGAATTCTTCGACCAAGGGGGCCAATGCTTAATGGTTATTGTCTTTGTTTCATATTTTACAAAGTTTATCATAGTATCAAAATTTTCTTTGCATAAAGCAATGGCCCACATCATCAATCCATGCATCGCCCAAAATCTTTCTTCATACTCTTGGCGCATGTGCAGAATTTCATGCGTATAACTAGTAGATTGCCAAACGGTGGAAACGTACAAAAGAAACATCGTCAAAGTCATAATCACGAGTAAAAGCGCTGAACCTGATTTATTATTTTTCATAAGGTCCTATTGCGTACACTAAAATAGTGTCTGTATTCTTGCAAAGAATTTTCATCACACAAAACAATGGTTAGCCCATTTATTTTTTCTTTATTTTTTTTTATATCAAAAGTAACTGACTTAACACCTAGAACAGCCACACTTTGTGTTTTTTTTGACCAGATTTTTTTTTGAGAATTATAGTTGCCTTGGTAACGAATAAAATTTCCTTTATCAAGCAGCCATCCAATTGATTCATTCTTCAATTTCCAAATTATTTGTTCAGATAAAAGTTCCTGCCACTCTTCTATGTTGGAAGATGCCTGATGAAAATCGTGCATAAATCGGTGCATAGCGGCATTGATTTCGGCAGTACGCGCTAAAGTAGAACGAATTTTTGTAAGTGCAATAATATCTCGTACCGTTGTGCGTATCAGTAACGCAAGGAGCAACGAAAACAGTGCACAATAAATACTTGTTTGTACAAGAAAAAATCCCGGCTTATGCATGAATAATAAATCCAGAAAATAAGCTCATCGAATGTTTTTTCATTGCTCCTGGCCAGGAAATATCCATAGAAACAGTATAAAAATTTTGTGGCAGATTGAGAGGTGGCAGTTGTTTTTTAGCCTCTTCAACAAAAACCGCTTCATGTTTCCAGGTAAGGTTTATAGTTTCAGTGCAAAACTCTTTTTTGTGCACCCAAGAAGGATCCGCTATCATGCGTTCAAAGGTATCGTGGGCACTATCAAGAGCCTTAAGGCCTAGTTTGGCTTCTTGCGCTAAAGAATAAATTGCCTGTTGCCAATGAATGGCTATCCCATACATCAGCAAAGCAATAATCAGGGCATACATAAGCTCTAAAAGCAAAAAGCCCTCTTTCCATTGACAAAAAACCAGCTTTTTTCTAAAATTAATAATAGAAATATTTATGAATTTCACGGCGAATTTCCACCTATTTTTTGAAAAATATAGCTTTTGAAACTACACTAGGATTTGAAAATACAACTTATCTTACCCTTAGCAAAGGAACTAAATCAGTATGAAGAGTTTGAATAGATTTTTTATAGCCCTCTTTTTAAACCTCAGTTTTTTAACGATCCCCCTATTTGCACAACAAACAAAGACGCCTGGCCAAATACCGAATATGCCCGACCGTTTGCCTCAGTTGACCGCTGAAGATCTTGCGGCAGTCGAAGATTTGATGAAAACCTTGGATAAAGAAACCCTGGATGAATTAGCAAAAATAGGGGAACAGTATATCGAAGAAATGAAAGCCCAAGGCCGTGATCCATTTGAGGAACTATTTGGTGTTCCTGCTGATGCGCTTGAGCAAGAAATGCAACAAGCTCAAAATGACTTTCAAGCGCCTACTGCACCTATTCAAGAACCTACTAAACCAATAAGTCCTGACGTTCAGCTACCAAAAGCATGCCCTGCTGCAAAACAATGCCGTGCTATGCTTAAACATTTGGCAGAATTGCTTGCAGAATTTGAAAACAAAACAACGCAAGATCGTTATTTTGTTGACCAACTAAAACCATGGAAATATCATCTACAAGATATTATCTATTTTGCACATGCATTTGCAGAAGAAAAATTACTCAACTACTTGACTGATAAAGAATTTGAACATGTTCTTAAAGCGTTTTCTGCTTTAGAACAAGAATTAACAACATTGGTACCGTTATTTGCTATTCAAGAATTTGAACTTGAGGAGGTAAACCCCTATATTCTCCTAGGTACATCTACTGATGCTTCATGGCAAGACGTTAATGTTGCTTACCAAAAAGCTTATAGCCAAAAGCATCCATCAGTCGTTAAACAAGAGCTTGAAAAACAAGAAAAGCCTAAAGCAATAGTTCAAGAAGCTATTGCACAAGCACAGCAAGAATTGGATACGTTAACTTCTGCCTACAATACTATTTTAGAAAAAGAACAAGCAAAACAGACTTTCAATAGCATTCTTGATAGTTTTGCCCGTGCAATCTATGTTAATAACATTCTTACTGAATCGAAAAAAATTCTTGAACGCTACGCACCAGAAGCACTTAAAATAAAAGAGCAACAAGAAGAGCTTGAAAAAAAGGCGCGCAAAGATCAAGAAGAAATGGCGCGTCGTCGCCCAACCTTTACGCCGCCAATTTTTGAACGTTCGTTACCGCAACGTTTTTCATCAGGTGATTCGTATCAGGCTCCAGCACCCTATGTTCCGCATACTGGCAATGGAGAAAAACCCGAGTTTAAACCAACCGAAATTGGGGGAAAAAAGGTTCCTGCAGGTCCGGGAGCTCAACCCGCAAAACCTGAAAAAGAAAAAGGTGAAGGTCAATCTAAAGATAAAAAAGATGAGGCAAAAAAAGGTGCCTCAAGCAGACCTACTGAAGATCGTCGAATGACTGCAAAATTAAAAAATATTGATGTCTTTGGCAAAATTGATGATGCTTTTACAAAAACAGATGTTGACGGAATTCTGTTTGAAAATTATTTTAAAGAAGCAAATATAGTGAAGTTCCAGAATTACCTTATAAAAGGTGAAGAACTTAACGTTTCCGAAAAAGATAAAAAAGCTTTAGATATAGCAAAAAGAATAGTTGAGGGTATTAATACTCACCTCAAAGATATCATTACCAACTTAAATCGTTTGCAGATTGAAATCAGCGATGATGGACTAAAAGGTTTTAGCGTAGCGCAAAAAAAAGAAATTAAAGAAAAGGCTCAGAAATTATTTAATGAATACTTTGACGAAAAAGCAGAAGGGACTAAGAAATTAAAGGGATTAATTACTCTTCCATTTACCATAGAAAAAACAGCAGAAGGCAAAGAAAAATTTGTCCTTGATCCCGCCAAGTTAAAACCTTCCGACGCAATCGCCTTTGTTCATATGGGGCAAGGAGATCCTGAAAAATTGAAAACCAAATTGCCTGAACCATTGAAAAAAATGAAACCACCTGTTAATTATATTGATCAGTTTATTGATGTATTTCATAAATTAAAAAATAAACTGAAGAAAAGTTAAAAATATAAAGGCCGCATAAAGCGGCCTTTTTTAAAAATCAAATCTCATGAAAAAAATTTTTGTATTTTCTTTTCTTGTTTTTTTGCACTCACAAACAACCTACCCCATTTTTGGTTGGCACCGCTCTACGCACCCAGACTGTCCTTTTTCAGAGGTTTTTACATCATTTGGTACTATGCTCAAAGAAGGTAAGCACGCTGTAAAATTATATTTTAGCAACAACCTAGATGAACATTGGGAAAATGTACCATTTGAAAAAACTGTTTATGAGGTTAAACAAGAAAAAAAGAAGCAAAAAAAATTGTTTGGTTATGATTTAGGGATACATTATATTCAAGACAAACAAGATACAGAATCGCTTCACCCAACGCTTTTTTTTCACGGTTGGCAAGATACGGGAAAAAGCGCAAAGCTTCTCAAACGTTACTGCAAAGTTTTACCTGGTGACATTATCACTTTTAATTTTCCTGATGCAATGCCGCTTATAGCACCATTTTGGAAATCATCATTTGGGCAGATACCTGATATTCTTCCAGCATTGTATACGCTCAACTATGTAGTTACTAAAAAAAATCTGTCTGAGATTGATTTGTATGGTATTTCGCGCGGTGGTGCGACAATTATAAATATGATTGCGGTACTTCATGATGAGACACTTTTTACACAATATAAAGATGATTTGGAAAAAATTGGCATTACGCAAGCTGAGCGCAAAAAACTTCTTACGGTTCTTAAAAATGGCTGCATTGTACTCGATACACCACTTCGTTCCATGAAAGAAACTATGGCACCACCGTGGATTGTGGAAAAATTTACTAAGTATGAACGCGATGGCCTTGATCCGGTTGAAACTGCTGAATTGATAAGCGATCTAAAATTAAAAATTTTAGTACATTTTCAACATGGCGACCACGTCGTTTTTAATTCTAATGAAGGTTTGTACTTTAAAAATCTTGCGCACAAAAATTTAAAAAATACCTATCTTGTTGTTGGCAATGATGGTGGGCATATTCATACGCACGAAGCACTTTCCAAGACAATTGCTATGTTTAAAAAAATTGGCCAATCGCGACTTTCTAAAGAATCTTTATTTACAAAAGATGCTATAAATTTGATTGAAGATGAATCGATGCAACTTGAAGATGGCAAGCTTTTTGCCTTTAACAATCATGAGTGTATTCCTCATGTTATTGAAGATTATCATAAAACACACGCAATGCGACTTGCGCAACAACAACGACCGAAAAATTATCGGCATCCAAAAACTTTATAAAATTGATATACTTTTCGCAACAAAAATTGCAAAAGGTGAGTAATATTTTTCATCTTGCCATGCATAAGGTTCATCGCTTTTTCCCAAGGGATGATGAATCTCTAATACTTCAAACCCTGTTTCCTCAAGTAAATTTTTGATGTCATTCTCAGTCCAAAAGTAATCAATAAACGTGATATTTTTATCACGTAAATGAATTTTTGCAAAATCACCACTTTTTAAATTACTGTTTTCAGGATAATTAATATCAAAAAGAAACCAATCCTTTGTATAGGCAATGTCACTCGTGGTAACAGTAATAAAAATTCCATCTTTTTTTAGAACTCGGTATGCCGTCTTAAAATACTCTTTAATAACTTCTTTACTTGATAATTCAAGCACTACAAAACTGGAAAAAACAAGATCAAAACTATTCTGTGTAAAAGGAAATTCATTTTCTTTGATTAAATAAGCGGGTACTGTTGGATGATTAATAACAAACTGTTTTAACATCTCTCCACTTATATCTACAGCAGACACATCAAAAGAATTATCCAAAAGAAACTGTGCAGAAATTCCGGTGCCGGCGCCAAAATCTAATGCTTTAAATCCTTGCACATAGTTTTTTAAAAATAAAGGAATATCTCGATAAGAAAGATAACGCTCAAGAGAATTACCAGACTGATTGTAAGAATCAATCAGCATAGATGTTTTTTCATGCTCCGAATGATATTCAATCGAAGATACTGCAATAGAAATACTTCCTAAAAATATTAAAAAAATTATAAACGAGGTTTTGTTTACCATAAAAATCCTTTTTTTCTAACGGTTCAATCAATTTTTTCACTCCGTTCATCCTGACCCCTCGTCAGCTGAGCTGCTCGGGACTAAAGGCTATAAAGCTTGCCTGCCCTGAGCTTGTCGAATGGGTCGAAGGATATGAACGAAATTTCTTAAATTTTTGGCATTATTAACCAACAATTTCTTGGCACCGAACACACAACGTATCAGGATGTTTGGTGACTTCCCATTTCCAACAGCGCGGACATTTTTCACCTTCTGCATGCTCAACATTGGTCCATAAGCCAGAAAGCTCTTTTGATTCTTTAAGCCCCTCTTTTGATGCTATTTCATGAAACTGAGAAATTACCAAAAGTTCTTGGAAGAATTGTTCTTTTGTTTGTATACTTTGTTTTAAATCAGCAAAAAAACTTTTGAGCACTTTCATTGCATCACTCTCAAGATCAAAATGCACGGTCATTTTAACTTCAAGCGGATGTTTAATCAAACCTTTTTCACGTTGCTCTTCAATTGCTTTAAGCATGGCATTGCGAATTTCAAGCAACAAATCCCATTGAGCATTGCGTGCTTGATGAAAGCTGACTTCTTTAATTTTTTGTGCAGATTCTGTTGCATGAGCACGGAATGGATACCAATCAATTGGGACAAGCGGCGCCCATTGTTTTTGATCGGCGATATTTTTATAGATATCCTCCAGTTGTGCAAAATTTTGCAAATGAATCGATTCTGTTTTATTTTTTTGATAACAATCAGAAACTAATTCAGCCGTGAAGGAAAGTACTGGTGCAATCGCACGCGTCAAAGTGTCTAAAATATACCAACAGGCTGTTTGAGCTGACCTACGCAAGGGACCGTTTGCTTTTTCAACGTACAAACGATCTTTAATAACATCCAAATAAAAAGCACTTAAATCCTTGGCACAATAATCTGCCAGTTCATGAAATACGGCAGTAAAATCATACCGCTGGTACGCTTGTATAATTCGATAATTAACATGAAATAAGTGCTCAAGCGCATAGCGATCAATAAGCAACATATTTTCCAATGAAACAGCATCGGTATCAATATTAAAGTCATTTAAATTTGAAAGTAAAAAGCGCAACGTATTTCTGATTTTTCGGTATACTTCGGCAATATTTTTCAACAATACTTCTGAAACAATCGCATCACCGCCAAAATCTATGCTGGAAGCCCACAAGCGCAAACCATCCGTTCCCAGTTTTTCGATAATTTCCGGTGGCGTCACAACATTGCCCAGCGATTTGGACATTTTGTGTCCTTTTTCGTCAACCGTAAAACCATGCGTAACAATGGTTTTCATAGCTGCTTTGTTTTCAAGCACTAAGCTGGTGAGCAATGAACTTTGGAACCATCCACGATGTTGATCGAGACCTTCCAAATAAAGGTCAGCAGGAAAACCAAGTTCAGAATTTTTATAAAGCACAGCATAATGACTTACGCCGGAGTCAAACCAAACATCAAGAATATCTTTTTCTTTTTTAAATTCTAAGTGGCCACAGTCTAAGCATTGTAGGTTCTTACTACCAAGCTCATCTATTGTTACACTATCCCAATACTCTATGCCCTTTTTTTGCACGCCTTGCGCAACACGATCAATAAGTTCTTTGCTAATTATTGCATGTTCACATTTTTGGCAAATAAGTGCAGGAATCGGCACACCCCACGTGCGTTGACGAGAAATACACCACTCGAGCCTGCCTGAAACTGTTGCTTTTAAAAAGTTTTTGGTGCGTTCGGGAATAAAAGTAATTTTTTCGATGGCATCAAGCGCTCGCTGGCGTAAATTCTGATGCGCTAAATCTAAAAACCATTGCTTGGTTGCGCGGAAAATTAACCCATTGCGGCAACGCCAACAATGTGGATAGCTATGCTTTATCGATTGTTTAAAGACTAAGTTATTATTTTCTTGCAATGTTTTAATGACCCATCCTTGGCCATCTGCAACGGACATGCCTTCAAGCTCGAATGGCTCTATGCCATAGCTATATTTACCATCAGGCGTTATCGGTGAAAAAATTTCTAATTTATTTTTGATCCCAACTTCATAATCTTCTGGTCCACAACCAGGCGCACTATGCACGCAGGCTGTACCATCAGTTAAAGAAACTGATTGATCAAGAATAATTGGTACTTGTAAATCCTGAATAAAAGGATGGTTAACAAAAAGACCTTCCAATTTTTCAGCATGAATCTCAGTTGTTTTCTTTTTTGGCTTTTCTAGCAGGTGCATAATTTTGTCAGCTAATGGTGCACCAACTATGAGAAATTCATTCTCATATTCTAAAACATCATATTGAGCACGGGGCTTTAAAAGCACCGCACGATTGAGCGGCAACGTCCATGGCGTTGTTGTCCAAATTAACAAACTTATTTTTTTATCATTGAGAGCAGGAAATAATGCTTTCACATCAGCGGCTTGTAAAGAAAACTTTACGTAAATAGAAGGATCTTTACGTTCTTTGTATTCAATTTCAGCAGCTGCTAATACTGTTTGACACGAGGCACACCAAGGCACTGTTTTATTTTTTTTTGCAATATAACCATGTTCAACAAATTCTCCTAGTGCACGCAACTCTTGGGCTTCATATTCTGGATTCATGGTCAAGTATGGATGCGCCCAATTAAAAACTACACCTAAATTTTTAAACTCTTCGCGCTGAATATCAACCCATTTTTGTGCATACGCGCGGCATTGCTTTTTGAGAGCTTCCGGTGCTAGGCCCGGAAATTCGGTGGTTACTTTAAGTTCGATAGGTAAACCATGGCAATCCCAACCCGGCGTTACTGGCACCTGTTTACCAGTCATGCGCTGCCCTTTGCAGGCAATGTCTTTTAAAATTTTATTGTATGCGCTTCCCAAATGAATATGGCCGTTAGCATAGGGAGGTCCGTCATGAAAAATAAATTTCTCGTTCCCCTTATTATGGGTAAACGATTTTTCATAGAGGTTTTCATCTTCCCACCGTTTAATTAAAGCAGGATCATCAATTTTAGGGTTAGCACGAATAGGAAAGTCGGTTGCTGGCAGATTTAAGGTATCCTTGAAACTTTTTTTAGAGCCATTATTGGTTTCGTGAGCCATAGTCCTTGATCCTTGTTTTTCTAAAACTAAATTTATGAAATTTTAGTAAATAGTATAGGATATAAGGTAATTTTTGTCAGCCTTAAAAAAATGGAAAGATATGAACCTGAACAATAAAAAAATTGGCATATGGGGCTACGGCATCATGGGCAAAGCAACAGCAGCGTTTCTTGCACAGCAAGGATTTGCCGTTCAAGTTTTTGACCAACGCCCAATCGAAAATACAGAACAAAAAAATCTTGCTGCACTAAAGATTACGCTTTCTCAAAATCTTGAACACTTTTTTGCTGACAATGACTTCATCGTTCCCAGCGGTGGTGTAGATTTAAGGCCATATCCAGAAGTTCATACTAAGCTTTTACCAGAGCTCGATCTTTTTTATTATTTTTTTAAAAAACCAATCATTGCTATTACTGGTACACTTGGCAAAACAACGGTCACCACTATTCTTGCACAAACACTGCAAAAAGCGGGTAAAAATATTGCAATTGGGGGCAATATTGGTGTTGGTTTGTGCGAGCTTATTGAAAAGCAAGATCTTGTTGATTATGCAGTGATTGAAGTTTCCAGTTTTCAACTTGAGCACTGCAAAAGCTTTGCACCCGATTTGGCTATTTGGACAAATTTTTATCCAAATCATCTTGATCGACACACAACACTCAATGATTATTTTGCGGCAAAAAAAAAGATACTCGCCTTTCAACGGCCAGAACAAAAGGCATTGTTGCCCGCAAGCTTTTATTCATATTTTTCGGAATATTCGCGCTACCATTATTTTTCTATAGAACCATTAAATATGCTACAAAATGTATATTGTATACAGAATGAAAAAAAAATTATTTCTTACAATAACAACGCATTATGCGACATAAATACCCTGCCAAAAACGTTATATCCCGAAAATGCACTCATTCTAGTAGCTGCTCTTGATATTCTCGGTCTTCCGGCAACTTTGCTGGCAATGCCAGAAAATTGGATTGAACATCGCCTTGAAAAAGTTGCTGAGTACAATGGCATTACTTTTTATAATGACTCCAAATCAACGGTACCAGAAGCGACCTTAGCTGCAGTAGAACAATTAAAAAATAAAAATCTAATTCTTTTTTTGGGTGGTCTGAGCAAAGGTGTAGACCGCAAACCATTTGTTGCTAACCTAAAAAACAAAGTCCAAAAAATCTATTGTTTTGGCAAAGAAGCGGAGCAGTTATTGGACTTTTGCAAAGAATTTAACATTCCTGCAGTTGCACACACCTCCCTCGATGCTGCATTTAATGATTGTATGCTCGATGTAGAACACCGATCTGCCATTTTATTTTCGCCATCAGGCTCTAGCTTTGATTTGTTTGCCAATTATCAGGAACGAGGAAAGTATTTTAAATCATTAGTAAATAGGTATAAGGAGCGGATTTAAATGGCGTTATTGGCATAAAGAACCCATTCGGAATATTTTTTTAATAGACTAAAATATTGCAGTTGATCTGCCAAAAAGCTAAATTAAAAGAGCTTTCATAGCGTTAAAAAAAGGAAAACTATGAACATAATGAAGCTCTTTTTTTTCCTCTTTTTCTGGTGCCACTTTATTGGAGCAACCGCGCCAAAAGTTGCCATTATTGTGGTTGTTGATCAGCTTGGGCAACAAACATTACAAAATTTAAAACCCTATTTTACCGGTGGTTTTAAAATGTTGTTTGATAATGCAATTATATTTAATCAAGCAATTTGGCCATCAGGCATGCCAGCAACAGCTACCAATCATGCTGGTCTTGCAACGGGTACGACGGCAAAAAATCATGGCATTGTTGATAACTCTTGGTTTGATCATAAAAATAATGAAGTTAAAGCTGTTGAAGACTTTTCACCTGAAACAGCTGTTTTTGCAAAACAAGGTTTTTTTGATTACGGAGTATCTTCCTATAACTTGATGGTTGACACCCTTGCAGATCAAATTATGTTGCAAAGCTCAGAATTAAAAAAAAATAAAGTTTTTTGCCTTTCGCATAAAGATCGCGCTGCCGCATTATGTGCAGGCAAATTAGGCAAAGCTCTCTGGTTTGATGAAAAAAGTATGCAGTTTACTTCCAGCAAAGCATATTTTAAAGTGCTTCCCGACTGGTTGCAGCAGTTCAATGCGCAGCATCCTATTGACCAAAAAACGTATTGGCATCTTTTTTTTGACAAAAATAACAAAGCGTATGCATTGGCCAAAAATAATGTTTACAACCACAGTCGCAAACCGGCATTGTATCAAACGGAGGTTGAGCAACAAGAATATCTTAAAACGCCGCATGCACAAAACTTATTATTTGAACTCGCCAAAAACTGTTTTGCTTACGAATATGATCCTTCGGATAATCTTTTTGTGCTTTTTATCAGCGTCAGTACACCCGACAAAACCGGCCATTATTTTACCGCGCAAAGTTTAGAATATAGTGACCTTTTATATTACCTGGATAGCCAACTGCAAGATTTTATGCAAACTATTCATACCAAGGTTGACCCACAAGAAGTGCTCTGGCTTCTTACCGCTGATCACGCAAGCATGCCACTGGTAGAAGATTTGCAAAAACAAGGCTATTCCGCGGCCCGTAGAATTGATAAACATAAACTACAGGAAAAACTGAATGAAGCTCTTGAAAAAAAGTTTGGACTAAAAAATCTAATAAGCTACGTTGATACGCCAGATTTTTACGTCAATCATGCAGTTTTTGACTGTCTGGAGCAAAAAAAACAAGGTGCCATCATCAAAACAATAAAGCATGAATTAAGAATGGTGCCGGGCATTAAAAAAGTTTGGACAGGCGCAGAATTGCAAAAACGGTATTATGGCGAAAATCAATTTGAAAGCTACTTTCAAAATCAATACTTTCCCGGCCGCAGTGGCGATTTGATTATTCAAGTATTTCCGTATACCATGGTGGGCAAAAATATGAAAGGCACGAGCCACAAAACGCCCTACCATTATGACACCCATGTGCCCTTAATGCTGTATCAGCAAGGATCATTGGAAAAAAAACAAATCAACCACAAAGTCTGGATGCAACAAATTACCCCAACCCTGGCCCAGATTTTAGGAGTTCCGGCACCATCGGCCGCAACGTTTAAACTATTGACTGATATAATTTAAAGCGCTACTATATAAAATAGCGCACAACTTTAAGTGGATAAGAATCCTATGAAAAATTGGCATATAGAATATTGGACTACTAAAAAAGGGAAAAGTCCTGTCGAGCAATGGTTTGATGAGCTGAGCAAAGAACAATTTAAATCTATAGCTAAAGAAATAAGAATGCTAGAAATAGCTGGAAATTCATTAAAATTGCCGCATAGCCGATCTCTAGGTAATAAGCTATTTGAATTACGAGAACGCAGGTTTGGCTATCGAGTTTATTATACTTTCGGCATGAATAAGATTATTATTCTTCTTGCGGCAGGCGATAAAAAAAGCCAAGAACATGATATTAAAGTCTCACGTGCAAGATTATTAGAAATAAAAGCCTAAGGATATTACTTGTGAAAACAAAAAGTTTTAAAAAATATCTAGAAAAACGACTAGATAAAGAAGAAATAGCCGAAATTGAAGAGCAAGCACATCGTGAAATTAAAATGTTGAAATCTATTAAAAAATTAATTTCTGATGCTATAACAGATTACATGAAAAAAAATAACATTGGTTTTAATGAGCTTGTAAGAAGATTAGATTCGAGTCCAGCACAAGTAACAAAAATACAACGAGGTGAAGCCAACTTAACCCTATCAAGCCTTGCACATCTTTTTACCCTGTTAGATAAAGAACCTCAAGATATTTTTAAAAATAAAAAATAATACATCTGAATCTGAAAATTAATTATCAAATTGTAATTTTATACAAATTAAAATATTGACATGGACAAAGCAATAAGAAGTTTTTATACTCAATTGAAATAGTAAAATTTTCACCAACAGAGGCTTTTCTATGTCTTTATCAAAAAAACTTTCATTACTTCTTGTTGTAACCGCAACCACACTCATCCAAGCCGGCAATCCGGAGCATTTAAAAAAATTCAGAGAAAGAGGAGAATGTGTTGAATGCAATTTGAGTGGTGAGAAATTAAGTTTTATAATTAATAAATTAAGGGAACAAGGAAAAGAAATTAATCTCGAGAATGCAAATCTTGCGAGAGCAAATCTTCAGGGCGCAAATCTTGATGGAGCAAATCTTAAGGAAGCAAGGCTTGGGAGCGCAAATCTTGAGGGCGCAAACCTCTCAGGAGCAGATCTTACGTGGGCAGATCTTGAGAGAGCATCTCTTATACATGCAAATCTTGAGGGAACAAAGCTTTATTATGCAAATCTTGATGGAGCAAATCTTGAGAGAGCAAACCTCTCAGGAGCAGATCTTACGTGGGCAGATCTTGAGAGAGCATCTCTTATACATGCAAATCTTAAGGGAGCAAAGCT
>JAGVLQ010000015.1 GCA_020054235.1 Candidatus Babeliales bacterium | reverse complement strand
TTTAGTTACTAACTATTGTGATTTAAGTGGATGTTTTATTGATAAAGCTGATTTTTTTCAGATTGAAGCAGTTTCTGATGATTCTTTATTTAAAATTATTAAATTTACTTTCCAAGAAAATGATTCTTTACCTCATGTAATAGAGGGTTCTATAAATCTTAATAATGGCAACATGTCAAAAATGTTTATTGTCTTAGGTGCAAAAAAAATTGAAATATTGCTACATCCAAAGGCTTTTGAATAACATTTCCTACGAATTTTAATTCTATTGATCTTTGTGTTTTTTCAAAAATTAAAACTCCTTTTTTAATGGCTTCAATTTCAGCAAATGCTCACTGATAATTTCCAGTGGTTTCTCACCATCAGGTAAGCTTATTTTCTTTGCATCAACCAGAAGGCGGTGCCACGAGCGTTGTGAGCAATGAGCAAATATTTGCCTTAGCTGGCCCAGGCTCATTGTTTCTAGGGCTTTTTTGAGGCCAAATAATTGAATTATCCGTTTTGGCGATAAATGGAGGTTATTTAATGTTAATGTTGTTAACAATGCATGATCGCTGTGTGCTTTGTAGTCAAGTAATGCCAAGCGCTTATGAGAAAGTTCATCAAGATAGTGTAATAATACTTTACGTGAAATGGCGGGTTTGAAAAGTTTTTTAAAGGTGAAATCCGCTTTGATATTAAGCTTTGCAAAGATCTGTTTTATTTTTTGGCGTTTATTTAATCGCACTTCCATGCGCAGAACTTCAAACTTCATCTTTCTGTTTTTTAGTTTTTTAATAAAAGGTGCTTGCAGTAGATTGTCTTTTTCCAATGATCGCTTTTCACTTTTTTGTGCTTGTTCTAAATCTTTTATCTTGTCATAAAAAACTACTTCATAGGCGTTGCAGTGCCACTTGTAGCTATGGCCATCATTCCTGAAAGTTGTTTCATTCACATCAAGTGCGCGATTGAGCTGTGCTTCTTTAATTTTGTTTATGTAGTGATATGGCGTTGTACCATCAGTGAGCGGAATATTTTTTGCATAATGGATTCCTGAAACAAGGGAATGTGATAAAATTTCTGCACTTGTTTGCACGCCCATCTGTTCAAGAACGTGTGCAAGTTTCTTTGCTACGGTACCAAAATCTTTATAGCGCAGTTCCTGGAAATTATTCCCAAATAAAAGCTTGGGTAATGATAGTTCAATTTTTAAGTGAGGTTCAAAGGCATTGTGGTTTGCCAGTGAGCTATAGAGTGTCAAACGCGGTTTATACACACCTTCTTTTAATTCTTTTCTGGTAGGGTTTTGTTTTGCGTAAATTGATGATGTTCCTTTTTTGTTTGCATTGAGCACCCATCCAGCATGAGGCTGAAAGAGCTCGGGTTTGGTAATGGTATATTGTTCAGTATTTAAACGCAAAACTATGGTGTCTATCATGGCTTACGGCTTGGTTAATGTTTTTTATCCAAGGGTACAGGAGTGGGCAAAAAAATAAAGGCCCACGGATGCGTGAGCCTATTTCATGGTGCTTAGCTTGTGCTTTCTTTCGCTTCTTGCTCTTCTTTTCATTAGCTTGAACTCGTTTATCAGTTTTGATCAATACAACAAAAAAATTTGCAAGATATTTTCGCTCTTCAAAAGACAAAACCAAACCCATTGTTCGGTTTCTTTTTAACATGCGAAACTTTCTTTTACATAAGCTATAGAGCCTTATGAGAATTTTTCATTAAAATTTATAGTACAAAATTGGGGTAAGTGGATAGATTGTAGATAAACAATCTACTGCTCAAGACTACTCGTACAATATAAGCAGGAGAAGTCTTTCCGACCTTCGCCAAAAGGCTTCCGGTGGACACGCAAAAATATAATATCACGTATCATGGTTTTTCTCCTGCTACTAAGTTTTAGATGGAATTGTATTTTATACTGTTTACTGGCTATTGCAAGAAATTTTGCTAGAAATATCTAATGCTTTGGAAAAATCTAACTATTAAGCTTATATCCAATGAGGTTCGATATTAATGAATATGCGCCATAGAGTAGTCCCAATCCCAAAGTAATTTTTCCTGCCTGTATGAGTTTGTGCTGCGGAGTAGTTTCTTCTCTTGGGACATCATTCTCATAGATAAGTGTTTTTTTATGGTAAGGAAAAAGGAGTGGAGAGATAAAATAACCATCTTCAGTTACTTTTTTAATATCACTGAGCATAGAATGAGGTTTAATAAGATCAAGGTGTTTGGAGCCTTTGATATCTATTGGACCCGAGTACCCATGTTCAATAAAATTTTTTTCATCAAGTTCATCAGGCTTATCAAGATCAGCATTTTCATCAAAGAAATAATAGAGAGTCCTACCTGATTTCATGTCGTAACCTATCGCAGCTTTAATAGGTTTTTTTTGTTGAGCTTTCGGATCTATCATATTATTAAGAATGTTTTCTTGTGTGTTATTCCATGTTTCAAATTCAATATTGCCTAAATGCTTGTTTTCTCCATTATGAAAAGAGGCATGTGGTTTATTGTATACACGTCGTTCTCCAAATTGGTTGACGGTATAAATTGTTTCAGGAAAAACATGATAGTATGTTGCACCACTTATTTTCCCCCGTGTATATATTTGTGCATTTTTAATTTCATAGATGGAATCCATGGGATGAATTATGAATTGAAATGATAATGCAAAAAAAATACTATATATAAATTTAGACATAATAAAATACCTTCTTATGAGTATGCTTGATAATTCGCATCAGCATTGCATAATTAATTATTTTTGTCAATAAAAAAATTATGTTTTTTGATAATGTTTTCTGGTTTGTGTTGGCCATAAAAATTAGAAGGAATCTATTAAAATTCAGGCTGTAGAATGTCTCATGAGTTACTTGCAATACTAAACTAATATTTTTTTTGCTTGGGGTAATTCGAACTAAACTTTACTCTCTAATCCAAACAACTCAAATATCGTTTGAATGCTCGATAAGGTTATGGTATGCTCTAATGTGTCGTTCCTGAATGTATTTACCAGTTGACCCAAACAGACCACTTAAGCAAAAAAAAATATACGCCTAATACCTATGCTAAAATGTTTTGCTTTGAAAATATAAATTCTTCATATGCTAGCCCTACCTTTAAGCTAAATACTTTTTTATTACTGAATGGCGCATTTGCCAACTGTAAGCTCATTTAACCATTGAAATTTTCCAAATCTTTTCTCTAAACCCATTACACCAACTATGAATCATCGAAAAAAACATTTCTGATTTTTTGTATAATTTTTATTAACATTGCAAACATACAACCTTTCTCTTGTAGTCATTAATAATGATAAAAGTTACAAGTAAAAAAGGGTTTATATTTTTTACAAGAAGGAAATGCTGCAAAAAACAAAATTTCATTTTAAATCAAAAGATTCTTCGTATGTTGGAATTACCACCGGCCAGCCAAAGCGTTCTTCAATTTTCACTTTTAATGTTTGAGCAGATTCTAGTTGACCATGCGTCAAAAATACTTTTTTTGGTGCCTCTTCAAAATTGCTTAACCATTCTAACATCTCATTGTAATCGGCATGCGCTGAAAGCGTATCAATTTTTTTTATTGATGCATGAACTTCATACGGTTTTCCAAATAAATGTACTGTTGATTTTCCATCAACCAACGCATCACCCAGCGTACCTTCGGCCTGGTAGCCAACAAACAAAATAGTATTTTTGTAATCTGAAATATAGTGTTGGAAATGATAGAGCGCCCTGCCACCATCTGCCATACCACTACCTGCTAAAATAATTGCAGGACCTTTTATGTTATTAATTTTTTTTGATTCTTCAACGGTACGCGTAGCATGAGCTATATTAAAAGCTTTCGTGCATAACGTTGTAGAAAGTTTATGCTCAGCGGGAAACTCACAAAATAACTTGGTAACCTTAATCGCCATGGGACTGTCTAAAAAAATAGGAATCTCATGTGGAATTATATTTTTCTGCTGTAATGCATACAGAATATACAAAATCGTTTGTGCACGACCTACCGCAAATGTGGGAATAATGAGAACGCCATCCTTTTTTAAGGTTTCACTAACTACCTTGCCGATAGCTTCAAGAGGATCTTCTTTACTATGTAACCTATTACCATAGGTTGATTCCAATACTAAATAGTCAGTATCCGTTATTGGTGGTGGCGCTTTCATAATCAGCTGATCTGGTCGACCAAGATCACCTGAAAATGTTAAGGTCATTGTACCATCTGAAACCATAACAAAAGAAGCGCCAAGAATATGGTGGGATTGAATTAGCTTAACGTGCAAAGATCCAATAGATTTTGGAGTATCATAATCAATGGGATGGAAATATTGCAAAGCATATTGCGCATCGTCTTGGGTATATAATGGCTTTTCAATCGAACTATTTGACAAATTGCGTTCATTAGCTCTTTTTGCTCGCTCTTCTTGTAAATAACCACTATCAACAAGCATAATTTTGCAAAGTTCATACGTTGCCTGTGAGCAATAGATTGGGCCTTTAAAACCTTGTTTTACAAAGACTGGAATGTATCCTGTATGATCAATATGTGCATGGGTGAGAACAATCGCATCAATCGAGGAAGGATCAAGCGACAATTTTTCCCAGTTGCGCTCAGCAATTTCTTTATCACCTTGAAAAAGTCCACAATCGACTAACAATTTAGTGCCATTATCTTCGATAAGATATTTGGATCCCGTTACTTCTTCAACACCACCCAAGAATGTTATCTTCATTCGTTCTGCCTTTTTTTGATTTAAATAAATCCTATTGTACGGTATTTCTTTGCCCCTCGCAACGCTTAGACACCTTCAATCAAACACTGAACCAACCTAACCCTCTTGCATTATATATCACAATGATATATCCTAATATATCAATATGATATATTACAGGAGAAAATATGGCAAAAACAGCAAAAAGCCAGTTTGCAATCTTGGGGATGCTGGCACTTTTAAAAAAAAGCTCAGGATATGACCTGAAAAAGCACATGGAATCAAGCACACAGTATTTTTGGAAAGAAACTTTTAGTTCAATTTATCCGGTATTGGAAGACCTAGAAGAGCAAAAACTCATTGCAAAATTAGATATGCCAACAAAAAGCGACCGCAAGCGCAACGTTTACACCTTAACACCTGCAGGCAAAAAAGCGCTCAAAAATTGGCTAAAAAAGCCCCCTGAAGAAGTACAATTAAGAAATGAACTTCTGCTCAAGCTATTTTTTGGCAATTTTGTGCCAAGCGAAATCACTATTGAGCATGTAGAAAACTACCAAAAAGAGCTCGAAGGCAAATTGGCAACGTATAAAAAATTTAAAAATGAACTTTCAGATACCAAAGAAACACTCTTCTCATTGATTACTTTAGACCATGGCATTAGACAAGCTACAAGCGCGCTCGAGTGGTGTAACAACACCATCAAACTATTAAAATCTAAAAAAAAATAGTTATGAACCTATAATGAAATGGAAGGTTTATTATGCTAAAGAAATCTATTTGCTCCTTACAATGCGACCTACCTGTAACGCACGACCCAGCTAAAATTATTGTACATGGCGCACAGGAACATAATTTAAAAAATATTTGTTTTGAAATTCCCAAAGGAAAACTTGTTGTTTTAACGGGGCCTTCAGGATCAGGTAAATCATCTATTGCTACCGATGTGCTGCAAAAAGAATGTATACGGCAATATTTGGAATCTATGGGCATGACCACTGATCATATAGAAAAAGCAAACGTACAAAGCATTACGGGACTATCTCCTTCAATCGGCGTTTCACAGCGCGTGGCAGATTTTAATCCCCGCTCTACCGTTGGCACGAAAACAGGCATCTTAACTATTTTAAGAAATATGTTTGCCGCTCTTGGCCAGCAACCGTGCATAGGCTGCGCAAAAAATGTCAGACAACCTTTGCAGGATAAAGACGCACTAACAACCATTGAAATAGAAGAAAAAAATGGTTCTTCTTTAAAAAAACGAAAGAAAAGTTATTTTAACTGTCCGCATTGCAATCAGCAATTAGAGAAGCTAACAATGGCGCATTTTTCTTACAACACTACAGCCGGCGCATGTACAATGTGCAAAGGTATCGGTGAAAACATCACGGTTGATTTTACCCGTTTGCTTGATGAAGAAAAAACCATTATGCATGGCGGCGTAGATTTATGGGATGAACCCCTTGCACAACATTACCAAAACATCATATTAGCAGCAAGCAAGCATTATAATTTTTACTTTGATGCAACGATGCCAATA
Organism: Candidatus Babeliales bacterium; assembly: GCA_020054235.1. Classification (GTDB taxonomy): domain Bacteria; phylum Babelota; class Babeliae; order Babelales; family JACPOV01; genus JAGVLQ01. The sequence continues at coordinate 109,905 of JAGVLQ010000015.1, read as the reverse complement.
AAAAATTATACGCAAAAACAAAAAGATTTTTTGCTCTACGGTATTACCCATCCAGATTTTCTTAAGGAATATAAAAATATCAAAACACCTAAAAAAGTGAGCGAAGGAAACTTTGAAGGAATTATTCCTCCTTTATTAGCTGTTTACAAAAAAAATCCATTGAAAGTTTCCCAGGATATCAAAAAATATATTCTTCATGAACCGTGTACAACCTGTAATGCAACCGGATTAGCACCACTTGGCAGAAAGGTAACAGTAAGCGGAAAAACGATAAGCGATGCCATTGGTTTAAGCTTAAACGAATTCCTTAATTGGTTACATGATTTAGATACCATAATACCAGAAAACGATGTATCAATACTTACTGCCGTTTCAGGCGCTTTGAAAGAGCGAGCATCAAATTTAATTGAAGTTGGCCTCCATTATTTAACACTCGATCGAACGGTCCCTTCATTATCCGCAGGAGAAGCACAAAGATTACGATTAGCCGGTTTGCTTGGCAGTGAGTTGTGCGGAGTTTTATACGTTCTTGATGAACCAACAACAGGCCTCCATCCTCATGATACAGCAAAATTACTCAAAACATTAAGAAGAATACAACAAGCCGGCAATACTGTTTTAGTAATTGAGCACGATCTTGATGTTATTAGAAATGCTGATCATATCATAGATATTGGCCCAGAAGGAGGAAGTAAGGGCGGCACAATCATTGCTTCAGGTACACCTGCCGATATTATGGCATGTACACAATCAAGTACTGGCAAATATTTGGCTAAGAAACGAACAATACCACTCAATAATGCTCCCCGAAAAAAAGAAACCCTTACCATACGTGGAGCGCGCGAACATAATTTAAAAAATATCGACGTTAGTATTCCTTTAAAACAGTTTGTGGTAATGACCGGTGTATCTGGTTCAGGAAAATCAACCTTCTTATTTGATATTGTAGACAAAGCAGCACGAAAATATTTTAATAATGCACGCGAAGCTCCAGGAAATTATGCTTCTCTTGAAGGATTAGACTATCTTAATCGTATAATTACCGTTGATCAAAGTGCCATAGGTATTACAAAATCAACACGCTCGAACGTTGCAACGTATACAAAACTCTTTGATCATATAAGAGATTTATTTGCCGCTTTGCCAGAAGCAAAAAATCATGGCTTTGGCGCAGAAAAATTTTCTTTCAATACTTCCGATCAACGTTGTCAAAATTGTAACGGCGCTGGCGTTGTGGAAGTTGATATGACCTTTATGCCGGACATTCAAAAAGAATGCCCTGTATGCAACGGCACACGATTCAATGAAGATCTATTAATCGTACAATTTAAGGGACACAACATTGCAAATGTTTTAGATATGACAGTAAGCGAAGCTCTTGCCATATTTAGACAAGAAAAAAAAATTTTTACATTTTTAGATTTAATGAGGCAAGTTGGCTTAGAATATCTTACCTTAGGGCAATCTACGTCAACATTATCAGGCGGCGAAGCACAACGCATTAAGCTAGCGGCTGAATTAGCCAAATCTGAAACAGGAAACACACTTTACTTGCTTGATGAACCAACAACTGGGCTGCATCCTCAGGAAGTAGAAAAATTGCTTACTATTCTAAAAAGATTGGTAGATCAAGGAAATACCGTTGTAGCAATTGAACATAATTTAGAGGCTATTGCTCAAGCCGATACCATTATTGATTTTGGCCCTGGAGGCGGAAGCGCAGGCGGTACCATTGTTGCAATTGGCACGCCAGAAGAAATTGCCCAAGATAGGGATTCATTAACGGGGCAAGCTTTAAAAGCTTTTATGATCAGTTAATAAAAAATTTAGTTCAAAAAAAGCCAAAATTATAGTATTATTTAACGAAATTTTATTAAGGGAAAAAAATCTTTAATACTTTTCTTTTCAAATAATCAGAACTTAACGATAACTGGTGATAAGATTGTCTGGGATGCGCATTCGCCATTCAGAGAGATCATAAAATGTTCTGATCGTCTCTTATGGCGGTCCTTCATAGATATGCTCTGTAAAGGCGATTTGGGGCACGCCATGTCTTTAGAGGGCATACAGAGAGCGTATTCGGAATTAATCAAATCAGTTAAGTAATTTAGCGCAAAGAAATAACGATTATTTTCTTGCTGGAACAGGACCACTCTGTTTTTGTTTAAAAATTAATTGATCCAAGTACCCGAAAAAAGCTACTAATGGATTAAACACTACAAAAGAAATATTGAGAAGTGTTTCTTTCACTTTTTCTTTAGTTGTATAGCAATTTTGAGGTCTTTTGTTTTCAAAAGCATTCTCTAAACCATCCGTAATCCATGCACGCTCTTGTTCATGTCTTTTAGGGTCAATTGTTTTCAAAATATTTTCAAATGCTGATTTAAAAGACTCTGAATTTGGAATATTAGGAAGAAAATGTTCTTTTATAAAGTCTGGATGAACTACACCATAACAAAATACCTCTCCAAATATAGGAAAGTTTTCTTTAAATTCTTTCACCCTAGTTCTTACTTCTTCCAAATGGCTTAAAGTTTTATATTTTTTTTGGTTTTTTTTGTAAATATATAACTCGCCCATAAGCAAATTATAAAAATGATCAGACAAATCAATATCCTCTTGAGAATTAATATCAATACCATTCCTCAATAAATATTTTTGCTTTTGTAGATAATGTAGATTATCTAATTCGAGTGTTAAGTCTTCAATAGCTTTATCTAATAATTTTACCAAAGCCTCTTTTTGCCATAAATTTTTTGCAAATTCCAAACCCTTCTTGATTTCTTTGGTATTGGGATCATCAAGGTTTTCAAGGCAATAAGCACGAACATTTGATTGTGCTGGTATGTATTCAAAAACAGAATATGGTAGAGAGTCTGCTTGAATACCTATTGTAGCAAACGACATAACAATTATCAGATATTTATTGATCATAGATAGAACCTCAATTTTAAAAAATGAAAATAAATAATTCAACTTGAATTTTTATTAAAAATAACCTATTTATATAATAAGCATATATTTATAATATTAGAACAAGCAGTGATTTTTTCAACCGCTTAGCTGGTCTTTGATATATATTTCTTTTTCTCTTGCAATCCCTATAAAAACAGATAAGCTACTACGTTACGTAAATTAATAACTGTAATACTATAGCTCAACTTCAGCCGTCTATGGCTGACATACAAGGAGAACCCATGGATTTTGACATCTGCTGCATGCCATGCCCTTCTGAAGCTTTTGGCTCCAGAGGGAGTATCTCAGTGTATGCGTTGAGATATCGTGCATGATAGATCACCTTTCGGTGGTCTCAATTTTACCCCCATACATAGTTTATATTTTTTCATAAAGCTCGTTTGAGCTTTTTATAGAAAGTTGCTCATGACAAGAAGAATCCGTAACTTGGGTTTGGTTTTGTCTTTTGAAGAGCGTAAACGTCTTGCTGATTACTTTGCTATCCTTTTAGCAGAGCGCCGAAACCTTAAATTTGTTAAAAAACGCGGTAGAGCTTTTGCCTCACAAAAAACAGCAAAAAGCAAAACAAGAAAATCAAAATATGAAATCAAATGCAATGAAATAGGCCCGTCAATTCGCGGGCCTTTATTAATTGACAAGCCTAAAACTTCATTCGTTTTGCAATATCATATATTTCTCTACGGTGACCGATAGCAACAACAAAAAGCTCTTTTTGCGCTGTAATAACTACGAAAATAACTCGATAACTTCCTACACGAAGCCTATATAAATCTTCATAACCTTGTAACTTTTTAATATCAAATTGATCGGATTCGGTAGAAACTAATGATTGAAGTTTGAGAACAATTTTTTTGCTTTCAGATTTTGGTAAATCCGTTAGTACTTTCCGAGCCCTTTTTTCGATTACTATTTTGTAAGATAGAAATTGATTCATTTCTTTAAAATTTCTTTACTTACTTCTTCAAAATCTAAAAACTCACCTTTAGCCATAGCATCTTTTGCTATTGCACTGTAATAAACATCTTCAAGGTATTCTAATAATTGCTCAAAAGTGGCCACATCGAGAATTACTTCTGTTTTTTTTCCTGTCTCATCTACAATGTAGCGTGGCGAAATATTCAAAGCATTTTTGGCTTTTTTCATAAAATTCCTTCTAAATGGGTTATTTTATATTTTACTACAATCTAATCTTATCTACAACCATGCAATAGAATTTGTAACAGAGTTTAAAACCTCTTGCCTTTGGCATGCAATCCTGTACCCTTGGGTAAAAACCTTAATCAAGTAATTTATATGATTGACACAATAGTACTTCTGTTACCACACGAAACATTCACCATCACCAAACCAGAACTTTTTAAACCGCATGCTGGGTGGGTTTTGCACGGGCAAAAAGGGGCGGGCATTTACGCAAAACAAAACCCTACAAAAAAAGAACTCAAAGATGGCATCTATAAACCACGTTTAACACTCTATAGTTCACTGGCAAAACACAACGCTTTTGAGCCACATTTAAAGATTGAGCTCTCACTACCTAAACTGTTGTTTGGTAATAACTTCCAAGAACTACGCTATAAAGATTTTGATTCCGTAGCAAAGAAACTTGCAAGCGTACTTGAACAAATGGGCGTGCAAACCAGTGCAAAAATATTAGCTCATTCCCCTGTTTCTGGGATCCATTACGCTAAGAACATTCCGTTGACTGACGGTTCAACGCCATATCATTACATACAAAAGATTAAAGAAGCTCAAACAAACCGCACGCTCGATGCCCAAGAAACACGCTATAAAATGACTAATGAAGGTCTTTGTTATAAATGGCACTGCAATGCTTATGAAGTTGTTTTTTATGACAAGATACAAGATCTGCAAAAAGCACAGAAAAGTGAAAAACGAGCTCTTGAAAAAGATAACCTCTTGCAAGCACCATTATTTAAAAAACTTAAAGCACGTACTAAAAAATTTGAAGTACTGCGCATGGAAGTACGTTTGAATAAACGCCAAAAGATAAAACCGTTATTTGAAAAGCTGGGTATACGCTCTGACTTATCATTCAAGAAACTATTTAAGCCTGCCATTGCCCGCAAAGTTCTTTTGCATTATCTTGATGAGCTTGCGTATAAAAGATTTGCACTGCTTGATTATAAAGCTTCACATGACAAACTATTACTCTCTACAATTACCTTAAATAACCTCCATTTGTCTCCAAAACAGGTATTTATGCTATTTGGCTTCAAAAAAGCCCTAGAAACAATGAACCTAAGAGAATTAAGGAATATGCTTGCTCATTGTTCACCGCGCGCCTGGCAACGCCTTCTTGTTGATGCAAAACAAGTGATGCTGCCAAAAACACATGATTCATTGGATTTTATCAGAAATGAAGTGGAGAAATTTAAAACGTTAACTCGTTTAACTATGTTAGGATAATGAAGGCTTAGTAATTCGTACGGCCTCTTCTGTTGCCACTACAAAATTACCAAAAAGACCTTGCGAATAATTTTTTAAGACATTTTCCAGTATTTCAATTTTTTTCTTAGGCCTTTCGTCAAGAAGACGAAGAAGGATAACCCCGCAATGTTGCATCTTCTTTTTAAATATCATTTCCCCAAAATCTTTGTCAGAGGTAATAAGAATTCTATTTTCAAGAAGTGCTTTATGTAATACTGCATTATCGTCAATGCCTGGGAAATCATCATAGATGGAGATGGTATCAAAATTATTTTCTTGCAGCCATCGGGCCACGCTTGGTCCAACACATTCATCAACAAGAAATTTCATAAAACCTTTATAATGATAATGGTGCAAAGGTTGTATCAGCTAAAGCATTATGAGCAAAAGTAAGACATGCTAAAATATCTTCTTTTGTTAGCTTAGTATACTCTTGCAATATTTCTTGTGTAGTCATTCCTTGAGCTAATAACCCTACAATAAATTGTACCGTCAAACGAGTTCCTTTAATGATGGGTTTGCCAACCATAATATCCGGGTCAATAACAATACGATTTAAAAGCTCTTTTTCTTTCATAATAATAGTAACCTTTAAATATTAATAATATTAATTATATTAACAATTCTAACAATAATAACAATTGTACCTATTGAACCTATTATGCCCATACAAATTGAACACTCTATACAATAATTTCTAAAAAATTCTATCTTCGAAACTCCATGCTTTTATGCTACAGTACTTACACTTTACCTAGTAACCAAGCAAGAAAGAAAAACAACAATGAAAGCAATCCTCATTGCGCGTGTCAGCACGGAAGAGCAACGGGAAGCGGGCAACTCCTTACCTGCCCAAATTGAGCGCCTCAAGCGCTATTGCCAAAACAGAAACTTTGAAATATTACACATTTATAGTTTTGATGAAAGTGCTTACAGCGATGACCGCACCGAGTTTGACAGCATTATCAATCAAATCCTTGAACAAAAAGAAAAGATCGCCGTTTGCTGTGACAAAGTTGATCGCCTTTCGCGCAATGTATTTGATAAACGGGTTTCATTATTATATGAGCGCGCATTAGATGATCGCCTTGAATTGCACTTCACTTCTGAAGGCCAAGTAATTTCAAGCCGTGTTTCCGCTGCAGAGAAGTTCCAGTTTGGTATCAGCTTAGGCTTAGCAAAATATTATTCTGATGCCATTAGCGATAACGTAAAGCGAGCACAAGAAGAAAAGCTGCGCAAAGGCGAGTGGGTTTCTAAAGCACCTTATGGATACCTTAATGTTAAAAATGAAAAAGGTGATACGGATATAATAGTTGATGACTACACCGCACAAATAATTAAAAAGATTTTTGAACTCTATGCAACCAAAGCATTCTCCATTGATTTACTTACCGAAAAACTAAAGAATGATTATGGCATCAAATGGCCACGCAGTTATGTTGCAAAAGTATTAAGCAATCCTTTTTATCATGGCACCATGCTTGTTAAAGGAAATACCTACCCACACAAATACCCTCCTTTAATTTCCAAAGAACTCTTTGATGAAGTACAAGCAGTAAAACGCGGCTTTAAAAAACAACCTTTTCAGTTTGCCGGACAACCCTACATTTACCGCGGCCTTATGCGCTGTGGCGATTGTGGTTTAGCCATTACACCGGAAAAACATAAAGGGTATGTTTATTATCATTGCACGCAATACAATGGCAAGCATGGCGCAAAGTGGTTTCGTGAAGAAACAATAACCCAAGAGCTCGGTAACGTTTTTAAAAGCTTACAAATGCCTGATGATGTTTTAGAGCAAACAATTTCAACGCTAGAAACGCTTCATAAAGACAAAGTTGAATTTCATGCAAATCAACACGATAAGCTCAGCAAGGAGCAACGATCACTCACTAAAATGATGGACAACTTATATATCGATAAATTAAAAGGGAGAATTACTGAGAGTGAGTATGACAAATTTTACCAAACGTTCCGCGACCAACTAGATGAAATAACCACAAGTCTTGACCGCTTACAAGATGCAGAAGATAACTACTATATTACTACAAAACTATTACTAGAAGTGAGCAATCAAGCTTTTGATGTTTTTATGAGTTCTGAAGTTGAGAAAAAACGGATGTTAATTAAATTGGTACTTCAGAACTTAACGATAACTGGTGATAAGATTGTCTGGGATGCGCATTCGCCATTCAGAGAGATCATAAAATGTTCTGATCGTCTCTTATGGCGGAGCTGACGAGACTCGAACTCGCGACCTTCCGCGTGACAGGCGGACGCTCTAACCAACTGAGCTACAGCTCCAAAAATAGAATAATTTATTCTTAAAAATGGCCGCGCCGGGCGAAGCTTGCCAAGCCGGAAGGCATGGATAAGCGAAGCCTGGCTCCACGGGCTGGACTCGAACCAGCGACCCAACGATTAACAGTCGTTTGCTCTACCAACTGAGCTACCGTGGAATATAATTTCAATGGTGGGCGATACAGGATTCGAACCTGTGACCCCCAGTTTGTAAGACTGGTGCTCTACCAACTGAGCTAACCGCCCCTAAAAAATTTCAACTTAAGTATTGAAATTGTAGATAAAAAGAGAACAAAAGTCAAAACAAAATCCCAAAAAACTTTTGTTCTTACCCCGGCTTTTTGTATATACTGTTACAAGTTAGCATACCTTAAAAATTAAAACGTCGATAGGATCGCCTTATGGCAAAGTTATCAGACTACTTAAAAAATTTGTTTTTTATCATTATTCTATTACAAATTGCACCACCTATTTTACAGAGTCTCAAAAAACAATACATTGATTCCCTGGAGCCTAAAAGCAGGGTTGGTTATATTCAACTATCAGGTGTTATAGGCGATTCTTCTTACGCAACTAAATGGTTAAAAAAATTTTTTAAGGAACCAACCATTAAAGCAATTTTATTAAAAATCGAATCTGCCGGCTCTACAGCAGGAACCGCTGAAGCAATTGCCAATGAAATAGAAATTCTTAAAAAAGAATATCCTAAACCTATTATTACTATTTCAGAAAATATTTGTACCTCGGGTGCTTATATGATTGCTGCCGTTACCGATCATATTGTTGCAAGTCCTTCAACATTGTTTGGTAGCATAGGCACTACTATTGCAAATCAATTTAAAGTTAAAGATTTTCTTGAACACTATAAAATTCAGTATGAATCTATTAAAACAGGCGAATACAAAGATTCCACAAATCCATTTACCAATGCTACACCAGAACAACGAGCTCATTTAGAAGGGATTACACAAGATAGCTACCAAACATTCATAGAGCATGTTGCAAAAAATAGAAAAAAAATAGCGCTGGCAAAAGCCTCAGAATGGGCAAATGGTAAATTATTTACGGGCAAACAAGCATTAAAAATTGGCTTACTTGATGAAATAGGATCTCTTTCTAATGCAATATCTCACCTTAAAAAAGTCGCTATGATAGAAGAAAAAATTGAATGGATAAAACCGGCTCGCACAGGAAAAGGATTGCTCAGCTACCTCACCGGCGATTGGGATTCAACGGATGAATTTACTACAGGACCACTTGAAGGACGGATAAAACAATTTGCTTCTTATTTGCTTATGTATCACCCTTTTTCATCACATAACAATAGACAAGGTTCTTTAGATCAATTAGCGGCTCTAGACGTATGGTGAAATCAACACCATCACTGGTAAAATAACAAACTCGGCCAAGACCAAAGCCACGTGGAAAGATCAAACCTTCACCACTTGAAATTACCAATTCATTTTTTTGGATCTTTTCTAAATGGCTTACGTGATTAAGTGCAGCATAATCAAGTTGATTAATACCTTCAAAAATTCCTTTAGTTTTTGTCTGTGAGCAAAATGCAGCTATTTTAAAATTTTGATCAGTAATCAAGGTAATTTTTGAATACAATGGAAAAACCTCGGTAATTTTTCCAATGAGACAATTTTTATACACTGCAATCATATCAGGTTCAATACCATGGCGCGATCCTGCGTCAATAATAAAAAAATGTCCTTTATCAGAATATTGGCGTAACAATATTTGGCACAAATGTTTACGGTAATTTTTATACCGCTTCTGAAACTGCACTAATTCTTGTGTTTCTTCAATAAAATCTAATTGACTTTGAAATGCAATATTATCTTCCAATAACCGTTGCCGTTCATGCTCTAATTTTTCAACAAGTGCTTGAAGTTCTTGTACATTTTTTTTTCTGGCAAAAATATTTTCAAGCACATTTGCAATACTCTGTTGCAATTTTAAAAATGGATAGGTAATAACTGATGCGGTTGCATCCAAAATCGATTGGGTAGTATATACAATACGTGAACTACTTAAAAAAATCATGGATAAAGCTGCGATGGTTATAAGTAGCAGACGAAGATTAAATTTATAGACCATTTTTTCACGCTAGCTTTGTAATTTTAAATAATTCTTACCCCTTAACGTACCGACTTTTTAGTGTCAAAGCTAGATTTAAAAATTTAGAGCAACATGCATCGTTGAACGCCCTTGTGCATCAACACCCATAGAAAGTGCGCAACGCTCAGAAAGATGACGTTCGATAACCGCGTTGGCCGCAACTGCATACAAAACCCCGAGACCAGCACCAGCAATAATCTGTGAAACATAGTGCCGGTTACAATTGACAAAATCAGCAAACACAAACGCTGCAAAAAAACTGAGCGGCAACGCCCATTTAATACCATGGCGCATGCCAAACAGGGTAGCGGCATAAGTAACGTTTGCCATGTGGCCTGAGGGAAAACCACCAGAAGATCGCTTGGTACATGAAAATTCTTCATGCCAAGGGCGCAAACAACATTTTGAACGCACTTTTTTTATGACATCTTTGCCTGAATGCACAAAGGGCAACCCAATAGCATACATACGTGCTGTTTGGCGCACATCACACCATGGGGCCCATAGCATTAAACTTGAAAGTAACACCATGGGAACACCAACGCAATGTTTAGCCAAGGTATGACATGATTTAGGAAACTGATTGATATTTTTATGGCATGAGGCATCGTAAAAACGACATTGAATATCTTCATCCAATTGGCGAGCAATTAAAAAAAATGGCAGAAAACCCGTAACAATTTTTGCACTTTCCACCGTAAATAAATAACGCTGTAGCAATAATGCATCGGCAAGGATATTGCCTAAAAAAAGTCCTGCTTTATTCATAGTGCTTTTATGTGTATGGTCGCAGCTTAAATGGCGCTTATGGAGTTTGTGAGATTTTACTGGTACACAGCCATCCTTACTGCTTGCATTAAAAAAAATTAGGAAAAGAAAGAATAGGCGATGAATCTTCACGAGAACTAAACTTTCGTTAACTTACCAAAAAAATTGGTCAATCATTGGCGCAATATCAATAACGGAAATTTTAGGATGCTCATGCTGCACTAACGTATTGGTGACAAAAATTTGTTCAATAACACTCGCGCTCAAATCTTCAATGGCCTTGCCTGAAAAAATACCGTGTGTTGCTGCAACCTGCACGGTTTGTGCGCCTTGTTCTTTAGCAACTTGTGCAGCGCGACTAATTGTACCACCCGTTGCAATCATGTCATCAACTAACAATATCTTTTTATTTTTTAAATTACCATCAATTGTTATGTGAGCAATTTTTTCATGCTCGCTGCGTTCCTTTTTCATCACCACTACACAATCCTTGCCCGCTCGACGAGCAATTTCATGGGCTAAATACCCTGCACCTTCATCAGGGGCCACCACACAATCAACATCGTGTGCTAAGGGAACATAAAAATCAAGTAAAATAATATCTTGAAAATCATAAAATTCACGCACCTTGGCATTATGAATATGAATGATTTTTGTTTCTTCAATGGTAAAAGTTTTTAAAAACCGAAAGAGGACTTCACAGCTTAATGCTTCACCCGATTGTGCTCGGTCTTGGCGTGCATAACCAAAGTAGGTAAAAAATAAATGGATAATTGCACCAGCGCGCTGCAAGGCATCAAGTAAAAAATAAAGTTCTAAAAAATTATCGCCCGGAGGCGGCGTGGCTGCCAAAACGGCAACATGTTTACGTGCAACATCTTCATCAATACGCACATAGAGTTCGCCATCAGTAAATGTTTTAATCGTTGCCGCTCCTTGCTGAACGTCCAAAGTGGGCATCAGATGATAACAGGAACGCGTTGGAAAAACTTTCATACTACACCTTATTATTTAAAACTTCTTTTTCTCATGGAGTGTATATAAATTTTTACTTCAGGTAAATGGAAAATCGATTATACTTAAATAACTCAATACAGATGGCATTAAAAGATAAAAGGAATTTTTATTTATCTTACATCGATTATCTCAAAAAATACAAAGGATGCTCATGAAATATGCATTACCATTATTAACGCTATCACTTTTTGTGCAAGCACAAGAAAATCTTCAAAAACAACTTGATCTATATAAAAAGCATGAAAACCTAGTAATTAAATCTATTCAAAATCCAAATTCTAAAAAATTTGATAACAGTTTCAAAATTTTTATGGGCGAGAAACAAGAAGATCCTTCAACCATTTATCCTTTTATTAGTCCATTATTAAAAACATCAGACCAATTAATAGAAAAGCTTAAGATAGCTTTTCAAACACAAGAAAACGAGAAAAAATTTAATTTAGAAGAAAAAAGAAATAAAGCTCTGCTTAACTTTCAAAAAATAATAGAAGCTTTTAGCCATGAAACATTTATTCAAGAAAAATATTGTACTTTTGGTATGCATATTTGGAAGCTATGGGATGGCATTCGTTATTTAGGTGCAGCATTTGGCTTATGGGTTTTGGGAACCATTGCTTACACCGGTGGCATGGAAAATGTAAATACCCTTCCCACCCAAGAATTCATTTATAATTGTTTGGGAATACCACATACCATTCCCGTAGCATTACAATCTGGAGAAAAAACAGGTTTGATTTTATATGGGCTATGCGCCGCTGCAACGTGTTATGGTGGAAAAAATATTTATGAAGCATTGCTTTATAAAACAAATCTAAAACATAACAAAAAAGAATTGGAAAAAATTAAATCTCTATTAAAGCAACATAAAAGCAACTAACTTTGAAAAATGAAGGGGCTTTTCAGCCCCTTAACTGAATTTATATTGTTGTTGTTTTTTTAGAAAGCCACTGAGTTAAGCCTTCATCAACCATTCTCCATACACCGAGACTGATAATATTTTTAGTAAGCTTACATTGATTACAAGTACCCTGACAATTCTCATCATCACACGTGACACATGCACCTACAACGGGAACGTTTTGTGCAATTTCTTGAAAAGCCCTCGTCTGTGTTACGCCCACTACTAAAGCTGCAACCGGTGCACGCCAAGCAAAAGCAATTAAGCCATCTTTTAGACCCTTGTCTGCAATACAACTTATAGCCAAAAGGCCACCGGATAATGCAGCTACTCTTCCTACATCAACTGGATTAATTCCAACAGAATTACCAACGTTTCTTACTAATTGGTTATTACTTAATTTTTTAGCGCCATATTGCGCTACACCAGCCCCTAATAATGCTGCTGCAGCATATGCCATATCTTTTCCGTCAGCATTTATATTTCCAGCAATCAAGAGCACTGACAACAAAACACCGTATTTTTTCATAGAAATCCTTCTATTAAAAAAAAATTTTAAAATATGTTTTTAACGTACCGAAATTTTAAGGTTATTTACGTTGTATGTCTACTGATTTACATAAAAACAATTTGTTTATTATTGTAAATATTTTTTCTAAGCTTGATCAGATCTTATATGCAACATTTTAAAAATATTTTTTTATTTTTGTGTCTCACGTAAAAGTTTTATCGCCTGTTCATCGGAAACTTGCTGAAACTGTTGATAAAATTGTCCGACGGCATAAAAAGAAATTGGTTGTAACAAACAAATAATTTCATCAGTATATTTTTCTAACTGTTTTACCGTATCAGCTGGCGCAACAGGTACCGCAAGAATTATTTTTTTTGGTTTTTGTTTTTTGATTTCTTGCAAGGCGATTTGCATCGTTCTGCCAGTTGCAATGCCATCATCAACGACAATCGCAATTTTTCCCTGTGCCTGTATGCCTTCTTTTTGGCCACGATATTGCTCATAGCGTTTTTGCAATAAAGCACGAACCTTTTCTTTTTCTTTTTGTAGATATTCCTTAAAATTTGGGTTGTTGGCATATACAGAATCAATTTCTTCTTGGGTTAAGGAAACGGCACCAATAGCCAATTCAGGATTTCCCGGTGCACCAATTTTTTTGGAAAATACCACATCGAGTGGAGCATGTAATTCTTTGGCCAACACATAACCAAGTTCCAACCCACCGCGCGGAATTGCATAAATAACAACATCAGAGTTATTTTTGTATTGAGAAAGTTTGCTAACAAGTTGGTTGGCTGCATCATAACGATCTTTAAACATAATTGCTCCTTTTTTTAGTTCATAGAAATTGCTCACATGCTTCGACAATCTCAGCATGAACGGGTTCAATATTTACTTCCGTTCGTGGTGAGGAACAAACTGAATAATTTGTGTCTCGAACCATACGAACAAGTCTACTTAATTTATGGCGCAATCAAAGTTCTTTGATTTCTTTAAAAAGCAATAGATAATATTATTTATATTTTTATAGTTTCAATTGAGTTCGTATGGTTCGAGACGCTACGCTCCTCACCACGAACGGAAAATAAAATAGCACCCCAATCAATTCAAATTTTTCCTATTTTACACTATTCTTACCTTTCAGTATGTACCAGAATTTTTAATGCGGCAAACGTTCAAAAATATTGATCCATAGGCAAAAATTTGTTTTTTTTAATATTTTGGTTACACTATGAAGCTAAATTAATACCTCAACTTTCAAGGAGTTTTCATGAAAAAATTTTATATTGCTATGCTTTTAGGAGTCGCTTTTGCTCATGCACATGAAGGACATCACGAACTTTCGCCCTTAAGAATGTTGACACTTCAAATGCTTAAAGCCAATCCACAATTACAAAATTCCCTTTCACAAAAAGATTTAAAAAAAATTGGAAATTTATCACCCCTCAATAGCGTTGTTCAACTTTCACAAGCAATAATAACTTTAAACAGCAACGCATTTATGACAAATAATCCTGAAGATCTCAAGGAACAATTTTCAAAAAATCCCCAAGTTCTTGAAATGCTCTTTTTCCAATCATTGCAAGCATCTGAAACACTCAATGAGCAACAATTTGGAGCAATTTTACAAGAATATACTAGTAACCCCAACGGTGAACTTGCTCAAACACTCAAAAAACAAATTCAAGATAATAAAGATGAATTAATTACACAAATTTTTGAACAGCAAGCTTTTGTACGCAATGTTGTACAAGAAATGATTTCAAGCCAATTACAAGAATATACTAAAGACCTTAATAGCGTTGAGCAAACATCCATTGAGCTTTCTGTAGCCATTAAAATAAATAATGAAATTGTTGATAAAACAGAAAAACCACTCACTCTTGATGTTTCACCGCTCCTAAAAGATATAAAAGAAAAAGCGCAAGCTGCAAAGTTAGCACAATTAACAAAAAAGTCTAAAAATACAGAAGAATAGTTTTATTAAGTTTTGACCACATTCAAAAAAAAAGCACCCATTTTCTGGGTGCTTTTTTTATTTCAAAAATAGTGTTATTTAAAAGCTTCCGGATGCATAGTATGCCATGGTGTAATTTGTTCGTAAGCATATGCTGCTTGATACAAATGGGCTTCAGAAAGATGCGGACCAATTAATTGAAAGCCTATCGGTAAATTATTTTTGGTAAAACCACACGGCACCGAAATGGCAGGAATACCTGCAATGTTTACTGAACAGGTAAAGTAATCTTGTAAATCCATTTGCAATTTATTTTCATCAAATGCACCAAATTTAAAAGCAGGCGCTGGTGTCACGGGACTGATGATCATATCTACATCTTTAAATGTTTGGGCATATTCATGATACATCATACGCTGAACTTTTTTGGCATTATTATAAAACTCAGCTGCATGCCCAAAAGATAATACATAATTTCCCATAATAATACGTGCTTTTACTTCTTGGCCAAACCCATCATGGCGCGTACCGGTATACATTGATGCCAACGTTTTTTCATTTTTATCTCGCAAACCATACCGAACGCCATCAAAGCGTGCCAAATTTGACGCCGCTTCTGCACGACTCAAGACAAAATAAACCGCAGCAGCATATTCCATAATTGGCATTTTTATGCGCGTAATAATGGCACCCATTTTTTCATATTCAACGATAGCTTTTTCAATCGCTTCTCGTACTTCTGGGTCAACACCTTGCGCATGCAATGCATTTTCTAAAACCCCAATTTTTAAACCTTCTTTCAGCTTTCCATCAAGCAAGGTTGTATAATCTTTTTTATCTACATATAAGCTTGAAGAATCTTTGGTGTCATGACCAGCAATAACCGAAAGAATCATAGCATTGTCACGCACGCTGCGCGTTGCAATACCAATTTGATCCAATGAAGACGCATAGGCAACAAGACCGTTACGTGAAATTAAGCCATAGGTTGGTTTTAGACCTACAATGCCACACAAAGCAGCTGGCTGCCGCACAGACCCTCCGGTTTCTGAACCAAGTGCCCATGGCACAAGCCCTGCCGCTACTGCTGCGATAGAACCACCGCTCGAGCCACCAGGAACGCGGGATAAATCCCAAGGATTTGCTGTTTTTTGGAACGCTGAAGTTTCTGTTGAACTCCCCATAGCAAATTCATCTAAATTAGCACGGCCAACTAAAAAGGCACCGGCATTTTTTAAGCGCTCAATTGCCGTTGCATCATACGTGGCAACATAGCCTTCAAGTATTTTAGAAGCGCAGGTCAAAGCTCTGTCTTTTTGAGAGATATTATCTTTTATCAAACCAGGAATTGCATATAAAAAACCTTTTGAAGCACTCATTGCCATAATAGATTCAAGATCAAATATTTCTAGCGCTGAGCCCAGTTTAGTATCATATTGTGCAAATCGTTCACAATAATATTTCAAAAGTTCTTGAGCTGAAATTTCTTTATTTTCGAGTGCTGTTTGCAGTTGAGTAATAGTTGCAAATGCTAAATCTTTCATGCAATGTCCTTATTTATTTTCAATAATTTTCGGCACCACAAAATAATCTTGTTCTTGTTCTGGTGCCTGCTGTAAAATTTGAAGGGAATCTGTACGCACAACAAGATCTTGGCGAAGAACGTTAATATTCTTATTTAAAGGAACTTCGGCTTCACCGACTACTTCCTGCACGCGTTGAGCATAGGTTAAAAGATCATCAATTTGCTTGACAAATGGCATAATTTCATCTTCATCCAAACGCAATTGAGAAATCTGAGCAATTTTGAGTAACTCTTGTTTTGTAATTTTGGTCATAAACCACCTAAATAGCTTTATCTTTCCAGGAATCACCACGAAAACGATAGATATATATTAAACTCATTAATCCATTACCAATATAAAATGAACCATAAATCAATAAAAATTTTATAGTTTGATTTTCTAGAGTCAAATGAGCTAAAAACCATGAAACTGGAACAAAGTACATAATAAATACTGCCAAACGAGCATACATAACAACTTTTACATTTGCTGCCCCACGTAAAGCACCTGATAGAACCAATTGTAACAAATCGAAAAATACAAGTACACTCAAAAAGGGAAAAGCTTTAGCCGAAAAAGCCGTAAATTTACCTTTATAATCAAAAATTGAAATGAAAAAATCTGACCACATTGAAAAAATAAACAAAATAGAAAAAACAAACAAAGAAGAAAGAAATATCGTTTTTTTGATATTTGTTTTTATGCCCTGCCAATCATGTACAGCATAGGAATTACTTACCAAAAAAGTAATAACTTGAGCAAAAGCTCCTGCAGGTTGAATTGCAAGTCTTTCTAGATCTTTTATGACACTGTAGCTGGCAATAGCATATTTCCCCATAGGATTTATCAGATAACCAAGCCAAATATAAGCAGCTGCAAAAATAGCTTTATCAAGAATTACTGGCCAACTTAAATTCAAAATTGAAGCAATATGTTGCCAACTTCCTAAATGAGTAAAAAGACTAATACAATATTGACGATTTTCTTTATCAAACAAAGTATAAACCAAACTTGCTATGAGCATAATAAAATATTGAATAACCGTTGCCCATCCTGAACCCATAAGGCCAAGCGCTGGAAAGCCATATTTACCATAAATAAGGCTGTAATCAAAAAAAAGAAAAACCACCCCTCCCAACATAAAAATCTGCATTGCAATACGGGGCTTTTTTATGCCACGCAAGAAACCGATAAATGCAAAAGTAACAAACATACAAAAAAGGCCGAGAGCCTTAAGCTTTAAAAAGGGAACTCCCAAATGAATCATTTTTTCTGGCACACCATAAAAGCTATAAATGCCATGGGCCCCAAAAAAAAGTATGCTTGCTATTGAACCACCAACAAGACAAGAAACCCAAAAGGCGCTTTGTAATGATTTCCCAACTTGTTTAAAATCATGGAGACCATTATAATGACCTGCTAAAATAACCGTTCCAACGGAAAGGCCTTCTGCTGCTTTGATAATAAAATGAACTAAGGTATTGGTAACTCCAACCGTCGCATACATTGAAGTAGATTTCAAATCTGCAACCCATTTGGCATCAATTAAAGGAATAATTGCATACAAAAGTAATGCCGTAATAAATTCAGGAAAAAAATAACTAAAAATATTACGATAAGACTCCCCTGTTTTATAATCAAGAATACCCTCTAAATAACTCCAGATTAATTTACGCGGTTTTTCTTGTGGCTCCTCTTTATCAGAAACAATATAATGGGACAGCATTTTTTCTCTCAATTCATTCAACACTGTCTTCTCCTTTATTAGTTTTTTGTTCAAAAAAAACAAATCTTCTTTTTTTATGCCCAAGGGAATAGAATATCTCCTTTGTTATAAATGGTTTTTCTTTCTTCCCTGCTTGCCATAACTGAGATGCCCAATAAATTAATTGAGCTTTATTATAATTACAACTGGGTTTAAACATACGAATCAATTCTTCAGGTGGCAAAGCAGCACAGGTAACGAAAAGATCAGCTTGATAATCGGTTTTTCGTAAAAAAGTACGCCAATCCAGCGAACAAACTTCTATATCTTTTAATCCAAGCAACGAAATAATATGCTCCAAAAAAAGTTTTTTTTTATGATTTACCTCAATCAAAATAACAGGAACATCAGGAAAGCAAATTTTAAGAGGAATTCCGGGAAAACCGCCGCCTGAACCGACATCAACAATACCTTTTGCCTGAGCAATATCAATATATTCGCGAATTTTTAAGGAATCTTGAAAAAGATTAACCACTATTTGTTTTGCATCATGGAGTGCCGTAATATTAAACTTTTTATTCCACACGATCAATTCTCGCAAATAAATCTTAAATTGATCAGCTTCTATAGATGAAAGCTTTTCTTCAAGAAAAAAACGTTGCAAAACTTGGTTATCCTGTTCGGTTAAGGTATAAGGTGCTTCTTGATTCTCCAAACCATAGCTTTTCATAAAAAACCTTTGTTATCATAAAAATGAAGGTAATTTTTTAAACTAAAAGAAATTATATGAAGTTTAATATCCCTAAGATAGCATATTTTTTAATCTTTAGTTACTTAGGTAGCTATCAGGCTACCCTGGCAACAATAAACCTTTTTATTCGACCTTATCCAGAACAAAAAGATCCCTCACTAGAAAAATTACAACAACACCTAGAAACCCCTGGAAAACTAGCTGCTAAAACAGTAAAAAAACTATTTCTTTCACAAGCACCCCATACGGGAATATTTGCTACCTATTGGGGCTATTTGGCTTTATCTGATTTTAATGGTCTTTTGAGCTTTCCTCGTAAACATGCGAAAGCAACTTTTAATCTTTTGGTTACACCCAATATTAATCCAATATTTATGATCGGCAATACCATTCATCATTGGGAAATTGACCGCTCTGTTTCTTCCGAACTTTATACCATTACGCTACGACAAGATCCATCTACCAAACGGTGGCTATGGGAAACCAAAAAAAGCTCTTTGCCAAAAAATAATATTATTTCATTAAATACGATCGTCCTTTTTGCAAAACCTAACGCTTTATTTGTACCGTTAGGCGTAACCCTAACTACCAATAACCCACAACTTGTCTTGCCAGATATTTACGCGAAAAAAACTATGAATATTGCAAAACGGGCTCTTGACGTTCTCATGCTCAAACAATTTTTTGGTTCATTAAATAAAATCATGAAACAAGATTCTCCTACCTCATTTTCAGAAAAACTAAACGTACAATAAATTTTGAAATACATGAATAAAAAACACCCTTTTTTCAAAAAGAGTAAAGACTGCTATACTAGCTAGAATCATGCTGAGAAATCATGATTAATAAAGGAAACAAATGAAATTACAAATCTCTTTTGATATACCAGATCTAGAAAAAGTAATCGCAATTGCAAAAGAAGTTGAACCTTCTGCAGACTCATTTGAAATCGGCTCATTGTTATTATTCAAATATGGCCTGGCAGCACTAGAAAAATTTCGTAAAACGTTTCCTGAAAAAGTTTTACTTGCTGACGCGAAAATAGTTGATCGAGGCAAACCAACAGTAACGCTGCTAGCAAGCACTGGTATAGATTGGATTACGGTCATGGCAGGCACGAATAAAAATGTTATTCATTCAGCCTGCACTACAGCACATGAATTAGGCAAATTAGTAATGCTTGATCTTCTGGATGCGGCTTCCCAAGGACAATCGGCACTTGAAGCTAAAAGTATGGGTGTTGATGCACTACTGGTACATCGATCGCATGACGAAGAAGATAGTCTTAAATTTCTCGATACCTGGGACATGGTTCGCGGCAACTCCAATTTACCTATTTATGTTTCTGGCAAAATAACCCGCGATATTATTGATAAAATAAAAGCAATAAAACCAGATGGCTTAATCATCGGCAAAGCAATCACACAAGCTGATGATCCTGCTGCTGAAGCACAGTTTTTCAAAGAAGCACTTTCTTCTTAACGATTTTCTGAATTGATTATCTCTTTTTCAATTTATTTCTTAAAAAAATTAATTAAGTCAGCTATTGGCTGTACAAGTCCTTATATGCAAAACTTTTTTTTAAAACAAAAATTAAATATTTAATTTAACGTAATTATTTTTAGAAAAATTTTAAACTTACAAATTTCATTCAAATTGAAATAACATACAAAAACACTCCTTATTTACGATATTTGTTGATTTTTTAAAAAAATAAATTACAATTATTGGCTAGTAACACAATTCTAACCATACTAAGGAAGATTCTCATGAATCCCATTTCTCTAAAGTCAATTCAAAATATTTTGCTCTGCAGTTTCCTTTTACATTCCACATTGTTTTGTTCAACTCCCGAAAATAGCGAATTTGAATCTTATCTTGAAAAAATTGATCAATTATTATCCCGTATTTCTGATGGAACATTAAGGGATGTCCTTATTTTGGCAGAAAAAAGAAAGTTAATTCATGATCTTATGACTGCATCATCAGATGATAACTCAAAAAAAGAAAATCAAGAATCTCAGACTTATGAACCAAAAATTCCAAAGCCACTGTCCGAAGAGGAAAAAAAACAAAACATAAATCAAAGAATAAGTAAAAAATATATAGGAAAAATTCCCCCTCAAATTGAAAATGTAATTTTTTATTTTACTAACCATGAAGTGTGTTTAAAAAACAATCTAACTATTTACAACAGGTTGTTATTGCATGGTAGACCAGGTACAGGCAAAACACATTTAGTAAAGATCCTTTCTGAAGAATTACAGATCCCCATGATGTCTTTTTCAGCAACAACCTTTTCAGATAAATATATTGGTGAAGCATCTCGCAAGTTACGGAAAGCATTTGAAGTAGCTCAAAAGTATGGCAAACCAGTATTTATTTTTATTGACGAAATCGATGCGCTTGCAAAAAAAAGAACGGACACTATGCATCAAGAATATAGGGGAACGTTGATAACCTTGCTTACTGAATTGCAAGAGTTACAAAATAATAAGAATATTTTTATTTTTGTAGCCACAAACGATCTAAAAGCGCTTGATCCTGCGCTTAGAGATAGATTTGGGGGATCACTATGTGAAATAAAAGAATTAAATACAGAACAAAGAGCGGCTTTATTCAAAAAACTTTTTGCAGAAAAAGGAATTATTATTGATAATGCATTGGCTAGACGCTTTGCTGAAGTTACAGAAAAATCAGATGTTGATGAACTTGGTAAGCATAATATATTTTCTAATCGGGAAATCGAATATATAGTTTCAAATGCAGTGTTGGAAAAATTCAAAGATTGTCATAATAATCCTAAAAATTGTGATCAACATCTTTGCAAGTACGTACGAAAGGCTATAGATTCTACCGGAAAAAGCGGTTCATTTGCGTATTTATCTTCTTCATATTGTGACGGCATCTAAATTATTCTTAATTTGATAACCAATAAGAGCGGTCACAAATGTGTTTGTTTAAATTAATTGCGGTGTTTTGGTTGTTTTTTTATACAAACCTTCAAGTATTTGGAGTAAGCCAAAAAGATGAAATTTCTTCATCTTCGAAAAGCACTGAATCAAAGCCGGTATCTACAACTTCAAAAACTAACAATCATGATGACTACAGTAGTTCAGAAGATACTTCAAGCTCTTCAAGTAAGAGTAAATCTTGTTCAGAAAGTGCTGAAGTCCTAGCAGAGACAAAGCAGAAAGTAAAATCCGAGGCAAATCCTTATCGTTCTGAAGCCCTTGCAAGTGTAAAGGCGAAATATGAAATCAAACTTGAAACAAGTTCATGTACAACAAAATTTACAACGCATGAATCTATTACCGAACCCCAAGTCTATACACCACGTGGAGAATGGAAAAGTATAACAGTTGGCCCACGACCACTCGTTAAATCACCGCCAGTGCTCGGTCCACAACCATGGCCAGAGATTGCCCCTAACCCTGTAATTGAGGCTCGGCTAAAGGTTACTTCAGCAACTAACGAAGCGGAAAACGTTATTAGAACTTTGCGTGAATATAATTCCTTGCAAACCGATACGGAAAAACTTCTGGAGCTTGAAGAGCTCACCATTAAAAATAGTACCCTTCTGAATGAGCACTTGCAAAAAACACTTTATGATATCCAGCAAGTGCTTTATGAGCCTGATGGCTGGATACAAAGTGGCTCAGGAAAATTTGTTGGTATCAATTCAAGCAAAGATGTTGCAACAATAAACAAACATATCGATAGATTTGAACGAGAAGTTCATTTTTGGAAGCATGATCGGACTGATATTACAGAAGATATTATTCATGATCATGCAAAAAGAAGCCCTAAATTTCTTCCGGCGCAACCTTATAACCAAAAGTGGCATGACAAAATAAAAAATGAGCAATACAATCTTGATTTAAAAATTGTCAGCAAAGCACAAAACAACCAGGAGCTTGAACAAGCGCAACAGATTGTTGCAAAATATGAGCAACAAATTCCACGCACACAAGATGGTTGGTTAAAAGCAGGATCTGAAAATAATAGATTTTGTACCATTAATCGAATGTATGAAAAGAATGTTTCCAAACAACAAGCCATTGTTCATGCTCAAAGCCAAGCAAAAAATAGCCTGGTTAAGCAGGATTCTTTAGTTACGCAGGAAGTTCTAAGTACAACGCAAAAAGAAGAAATTGCTACGGCTTTAAAAATACTCAGCAGGCCATCAGATTTTAATGAACTTTCTTCTGAGCGCTTAATTTCGTCTGATTTTATAATTACTCTCAAAGATGCTGAGTCTCGGGCTACTTATGAGTATGATCTCAAAATTTTTGATGAAATTATTAAAGATCCTGAACTTGGACCGCTCTTGCGCCAAGCTCTGAATAAAGAAAAAGAAGCATGGATACTGCCGCATAAGTTTCCGGGAACCTTACAAGAGCAATGTGATGACTTGTTGCAAGACTGGATTGACCGCTATAAAGAAGTTCAACAAGCCTATTTAACTGATAGCAATGCTTTTAAAAAGTATGCCGTTCTCTGGGCTACTGAGCTAAATGTAAAAACCATAGGACTAGGTCAAGCAGCACTTCATCCCATTGAAACTGTCGAAAATATGGCCCACGGTTTAAAAAACATGGCAAAAATTGTTGGCAGACTTAATGAAATAGATTTTTATTTAGAGCGTAATGATCTTGAAACAGCTCGGCAAAAATCTAACCAACTGTCTGATGAGATTGATGTAGTACTCAATAATTTCAATAACTTACCACGAGAAGAAAAGTTCAAAGTTGCTGTTGGATTGTTATATGATTTGCTTGTCACACCAAAGCTTGTTGATAAGTCATTTGCGTTGGCTGGCCGCTTAAAAACTATTGCTCAAGAAGTTAAAGCAGCACAAAAAGCAAACCAATTTGCGGTAGAAGAAGGCTTGCAAAAAATAGAGCGATTTAGAGAAATCTGTGAAAAACGAGCAGAGGATTTAGCCAAAGCAACTCAGAAAGCCCAAACGGTAGTTAATTATACAGAACAAGCCCTGCTACTGAACAATAAAATTAGTGAAGTAACCAGCATTGAACAAGTAATTAACGACCTGCGTGCTATATTTGACAAAACAAGAAAAGGCTTTGCAGAATTTTCTAACAAATATATCAAAGTTCCCTATAAGCATATTTTGGTTCCGGAAATTAGCGCCACAAAAAATGGGCTTAAGCTTACAGGTTTTCATCATGACTATTTAAATGTTTTAGAAAATAGTGGCATAGTAAAAATCACTAATAAGATTATGGGCAAGCATGGGATCTATAAAGCTGATGTCTGGCTTGATGGGAAACTATTTAAAGATAAAACATTCTTTCCTCCAGATTGGACCAGACAAAAAATAATTTCTAAAATTTACGAAACTTATGATGACTTTATTTCTAAAGGAGCTATGGGTAAACTGACTAAGGATGGAAAATATATAATAAGAGGAACAACTTCGGAAGGAATAGAAATAGAAATGTATATTACTAAATCTGCTCAAATTACAACAGCGTATCCAGTATTATAGGAATTTAAATGATAAAAGATTTTGCTCGGCTAATTTTTTCTGATAATAGATACAGATATGAAGAGAGCAGTAGCATAGAAATGGATAGGCTAGCTCTTTTTCTTGCTAGTGACGTAGGTTATTTTTCACCTGGCTGGAAAGAATGGGCATTAGATCAAACTTCAGATTTCACGACAAGCAATTATGCAAGTTTACAAAAGGAAGATGGATATATTCTCATTGGTGAAGAATTTGCCGAAAATTTAGATGCTGGACCCTTTTTTAAAATATCTATTGAAGAATTTGTAAAAGTTCTTGATCAATGGGAACAATTCTGTAAAACACGTCCTAAAGAAATTTTGATTACCAGAGAAAATGGTGTGATCAAAATGCAGGGAAGAGATTAATTATTATTAATTTTTAGATTTTTTTTAAAATTTCGGTAATATATGGAAAACGTGTAAACAAAACCACTATACTTCAAACTAAAGGATTTTATGAATCTACAACATCTTCGATACTTTGTGCTATCAGCCGTTCTTTTCTTGAGTGCAGGTAATTCATTTTCGATGGAAACGGAAAATAAACAACCTGCAAAGTCTCCTACTTCAGCTGATTTGTTTTTTAATGTCCGTGTCAATCTAAAATCTGCATCTATTATTGCCGGCGTCTGGGCCTTGAGAAACCTTGTGTATTTTTCCGCATACAATTTCCACCATTCACGGTACTGGTCAACATTCGAAGCAATTCCAGGTTCAATCGCAGCAGGTATTGAAACAGCTCTTCCAATAGCTTTGCTAGCAGTTGGGTTTTGGGGTGTAGATAAATTCTGGCTGAAAAAAGAATCTGATAATGCTTTGCAAGCACAAACTCAAAAAAACAATTTATCTATAGAATAATTTTATAACTATTGCTTACCAAGCCACTGATCTGGCGGAGCAAGGATATTTTGTTTTTCAGTTTCTATCGCACTGGTCCATTGAATAAATTGATCGTCAGGCTTAAATGCACTTAAAAAATAGTTCATATACAATTTGCCTAAAGCAAAGTAAAGGTTGTTAGCAAGTTGAGAAATCGCTGTATAGCCAATATAGCGATCTTGATCATTGGTTGCTTGACGTACTTTTTGGCTAAATTGATCAAAGGCTCCTTGCATTAAGGCTGCAAAATCAGGCCGTTTTACCAACTCAATAATCGATGCCGTTTCTTTAAATGAAATATTATTTTTTTCTGTATAACTTTGTAGAAGATCTTTTGCATCTTTAACATTTAAATCTTGCGTATTATTATTCTCGGTTGCCTGTCCTTTTGGCTTGGTAAATATTGATGCCCAGCCACTACCGTCACTAAAGTAAATGGTAGCATCGAGTAAACTATCATGAAGATTTTTATAAGGATCTTCATTTTTTATCGTTTCATCTTTCTGGCTTTTTTTAATCAAATTTTCCAATGAAAGTGTACTGTCGTCAGGCATATTAATCGGTTTAATCAGTGCATCTCTGAAAATCATTAACTGTTCCATGGAACCTTTGAAGTACATAGCTAATAACTTGAGCGATACGTCAGTCAATTTTTGTTGATCAGGTTTATTCATAGCATAAAAGGCACTGATGCCAAATTTATAAAATGGTAATGTACTAAAATACTGCTTTTTAGCTGCAAGCAAGTCTCCGGAGCTTTCATACATTTTTGCAATAGTGGTTTCAACTTGATCAAGAAGCGTTTTATCAAGAGCATAAGCAAGTTGATAAATTCGCTGAATATCCACTATAAGACCACTAAATGATGTCCCTCGACCGGCAAGATAATTGTTGGGATCACCAATCAAAAAGTTTTGTAAGATATTGGCAACATCCAAATAATTTTTACTCAAAGCACCGGTGATATCTTTTAGCTTTGCATCATTGTTGGCTTGTTGATAGTAATCGTAAGCACCGTTTAAATAATCCGCAACAACACCTCGCCCATAACCTTGAATAAGCGCAATGGTATTTTGATAAGGCATAATCGATGCACTAAAATCATCTTTTTTTATTTTTTTTACTTCAACAACCATTTGCTGTGCTCCGGTCAGAGTAACCATCTCTGCATAACCCATGGTAGGATCAATCTCATCAACATTCCCTCCTTTTTCAAGAAAATCTAAACGGCGCTGGTAGGCACCGGCTGCTGCCAAATTGGAAACACCAAGATCAATAACTGCTTGATTATAAACAGGTAGCTCTTGACCTGAGGTAAACGAGCGTGAACCATAAATAACAACCTCTTGATTTGGGTCAGAGAGCAAACGAATAACAGAAAAATAGGTATCTGCCGGAAAATAGGTTTTATACGGTTTTTGCGTCATGTATTGATTTGAAGTCAAAGGCGTAGCAGCCATTATAGGCAGATAAGAAATAGCAAGCATAAATTTATTTTTTTCTTGTAGAAGATGAATGGTCGATTGATTTGCTTGCAAACGCTTTTTAAGTTTTTCAAGATAGTAGTTCGCTGACTGAACAATTGCGATTACTAACGGTATCTGGTTTGTAGAAAATTCTTGTTGAATTTCTCCCAACGATTTTAATTGTGTCCCGCGCACTACTTTTTGATAATCAATACCTGCATCAGTCAAACGATTATACAAAAAGAGTAAATAAGCAAACCCTTGTAAAATATTTTGAATATTTTGTGCTGCTTGTTGTGATGTATCATTTGCCATCTCTATTAAATTGGAAGGCAGCGGAATTTCCTTAGGTAATTCTTGAAGCGAATTATACAGTTCATAATGATTAGGAACGCTCGTGTTGGCAATTTGCACCTGTTTAATAGCATGTGGATAGGTTGTATTGGGCACCACCAAATCTAAGTATGCATGATAGATTGAACGAGTATAGGCTTTGTTATAAATTGGCTCTAATTGATTGACCATATTTAATTTTCCTGCCGAGCGATAATAGTTCATGGCATACCAATAGGCAAAATATGAATCTTTGTAATTCTGCTTTTTATAGGCATCATCACCAAGTTTTTTATAAATATCGGCAAGTTTTACTTCTGGATTGGGCAATGTCAGCGTTTGCGTTGCTTGTTGACCTGGTGGTTGCACTTTACAGGTAATAATGCCGCTATTTTCATCTATCGTTTGTGTCAACAACTGCAAAGCTGCAGGATTTGTTTTTGGTGATAATTGCGCAATGATAGCATTTTGATCGGCTACTGATTCATCAAAACGTTTTTGCCATTCGACTAGTTTCAGTTGATTATCCGTTGCTGAACTTATCAAATCTGGACTTTCAACTTTTTTTATCAATTGCTGCGCCGCATCAAAAAAAGTTTGTGTTAAATTTTGAATTTCTTGTAAAGCAGCTTGCGCATTCGCTGTTTGATTTTCTAGGGTATACACTACGTATTGCCTAAAATGAATAAGCGCCGTACCAATGGAAGGATAAAATTGCGCAGGCACATTAGCTAGATAGGTTTTAGCATAGGCCGCTGCGGCATTTAAAAAATCATTGCGTAAGGCAACATTCCTGCCAAAGACCCATAGCGTTGCAAAACGTTTCAGTACTTCTCTCCAAGCACTATCTGCCGTGCTTAGATAAAAATGGGTAACATTAGCATCTTGTTGCCATGCTTGCGTTGGTAATTTTAAAGCTGCTGCTTGTTTATCGAGTGCTTGTTGTCGTAAGGTTACAATAAGTTGTGAATCTGAAAGTAAATACTCTAATGAATTGGTAAGACTTAGCTCCATCGTGTTGCTCAAATAGATCATGCGCGTACCATCAGCTGCTGAAATATACTGTAGAAGCAATGATGGGTCATTAGTAATAGTTTGTGCAACTTCACTATACCGCTTTGCGCAATGCCGATTAAACAAAAGTTCAAAATTCCAAACTTGACCGCTTTTTAGCATTTTATACATTTGATCATTTGCTAAGAGCGCAGGAAAAACAATCACATAATCCTTTATTTTTTCACTATAGAGTGCGTCAGCATTGCGTGCATTAAAAAGCGCTTGCGGATAGGAATTGTATTCTGCATTTTCTAAATTCTCCAGATTACCTAGTTGCGCAAACTCATCACCCTTATTCAAGTGATCTAAACCATCAACCAGAAACTGTAATAATTGTATGGTATCTTCGAGATTTTTGGTTGATTTGTTTAAGGTTTCTAGACTTGCTATCCCTTTTTTATAGTTATCTATCGCGTTTTTACACACTTGCGATAAATCAGAAAACAGAGAATCATATTGAGAAAGCATGGTACTTTGGTCTACCGTCGGCACACTAATCGAAACCATATAAGCTTGCAATTGGATTTTATTATTAGTAACAAAATTATTCAGGGCATCTTGCGCTTCTTTAATACTGTATTGTGCATTAAGTTCGTTCCATCGATTTTGCATCGCTGCAGCATCAATAGCATCACCCCCCACGCTGAAAAAATTAAATGCTTTTTGATATGCTAGAATTGCACGAGCAATGTCATATTGTTGCTCTGCTTGCTGTCCTTGTTGTTTGGATGTAACTGCATTTTGCAAGTTATCTACTAAATTTTGATACAGTTGTTGATTAGTCGAATTTCCTGCATTTTTAAAATAGGTGGAAGCTTGTTGATATGAATCAATAACAATATTCAATAAATCACTCGTATCTTTATCAGGTTTCATTTTTTTTAAATTTGCCTGTGCCCGATTTAAATACAAAGAAGCCATATACCCATTAGCTTGGCGTTGCGATTGAGCAGCCCTTGATGGTTCAACTACGTTCAATTGATCCATAATTTCACGGTAGAAACCATTTGCATAAATAACATCTTGAGGGCCTGGATCAGTAACACTCACCGAAAGATCCCATAAGGCATTACCAAAGGCATCAATGCTCATTACTTGCTTTTGTTGTGCAAAATGTATAGTAATTGTATCTTTTTGATCCGGAAAATATTGTTCTGCTAATGCTGCAACCTCACCGTTATATCCCTTTGAAATTAAGGTCGTTTCACCTGTGCCGTTTCCCTGAATCCGTTGCACTAAGTCATAAAAAAGTTTGTAATAGGGCGTTTTATCTTGTTTTTTTTGAGTCATTTTTTGATACATACTATGACCAAGTCTTAGCGTTGTTCCAAGATCATCCAAATAAAATGAAATAAGACGTTGAAAAGCTAAGCTCACAAAATTTGATTTTTTACCAAAAGTTACCGGAATATTTTGACTTTTATACTGCTTGTTCAAACTATCAATAACGTTTTCAAATTGTTTGGTAACGTTCGTAACGTCACTCATGGTAATCTGTTGAGTCTGGTTGTACTGTTCAATAACTTTTTGTCCTGCTTTACGTGCTTGTTCAACTAAAGGCAATAAAGGGGCGATGCTTTGAAAAAACTTTCTCATCTGTTCTTGATAGGCTCGTTTTTCTTGAAACGTTTGGCTCGTTTTCAAACTGGTGTAGATTCGTTCAAGATTAATTATTTTTGGTTCAATTTGTAGTTTGAGTTTTATAGGTATTCGAGCCAATGCGGGCACTAGACTTGGTAGTACTTGTTCCGGGGTTTTGCTAGTTTGCAATTGATTTTTATAAGTATTATACGCATCATCAAGATCTTTTCGTGCTGCATTGATTACATCAGGTAATGTAGCCTGAATCGAAGTTAATTCGTCGCTCAGCGTTTTTTGGTCAGCACTAGAAAATAGTGTTATATTTTCTTTGATAGAATCAATTCGTTCATATACAGTTTTGGAGTAAGTTGTAAGAGTATCCTGCGCACTCTTATAAGCACTATCAAACTGATCAAGGTATTTTTGTATATCAGAACTTTCTTGAGCATGCAAACTCAATGTAAGTAAAACACTCATTATAACTAAGAGCTTATCTCTAAATTCCAAAGCTATTTTTCTAATAAATTTTTTCCCCCGTTCACCCTGAGCTCGTCGAAGGGCGTGAGCTAAATTTATGAGAAATTTTGAACGTTCATATGGTTCCACAAGCTCACCATGAACGGAGTGAGTGCTGAGCACAGCGTTTACTCCTGAGTATTTCGAAGGATCACCATGAACGGAGTTTTTAATTTTTGCGATAAACTCTACGCGAAATTTCATTATTAATCTCCTTTGCTATCTTGAGCAAAAAGCTAATACATCAGGACAATCGAGTGCAACAATTAAACATAAAATAAAAAACAGACCTTGTTTAAAAGAAATATGAAGTTTTTTCTAAAGCATTAGCAATCCGAACTTTTTCTAAAATTGACCTAAACACATCAAATACTTGAGGTTATAAAAGAGCATTTGATAAAATTAAAATCCATTAAAGTTAGGAATGAAATTATAATTATTAAGAAATCAGGAGCAAAACTCTGAAAAAAGGACAAATAAATGGAATGGAAAATATGGATCAACATAACGATAATATTTCTTATTTTACTAACAGCATGGTTTTTTCTATGGCCAAAAATAAAAGAGTATTATGAATAATAAAAAATTAATTAAACTAAAACCTAAAGTAATTGTCCCTCTTATAGCTACTCTTTTTTTAATGGCACAACAATTTATTTCTATGCCTTTATGGCTTACTAATCAATGGCTTGCAGCAATAATAGCTAGTATAGTACAGTTTTGGGCAGCTTCAGCTTCTTATAAAAAAGCTTGGCAAGGTTTTATTAATCGCAAAGCAAACATGTACACACTCATAGTCTTAGGTACTCTTGTAGCATATAGTTATTCAATCTTCGTATTAATATTTGCATCTACTCTCTCTCAATTAGGGTTACCTACTTACCTTTATTTTGATATAGGCGTCGGCATTTTAGCCTTTATCCTTTTAGGAAATTATCTTGAAGCAGGAGCAATGCAGCGTACCTCAGAAGCTATTGAAAAATTAATGAAACTACAACCAAGCAATGCTATAATATTACGTGTTATTGATAATAAAAAAAGTTGGGTTGAAGTTCCCTTAGAGCATATTTCATTAGGTAATATTATAAGAGTAGATCCCGGAGCTCAAGTACCCGTCGATGGTATTATTACACAAGGAGGCTCTTCTATTGATGAAAGCATGGTAACGGGAGAAAGTAATCCAGTAGTAAAGCAAGTTAATGATACTGTAATTGGAGGAACTATTAATCTTACCAATTCATTTGAAATGAAAGCCGAAAAAATTGGTAAAGATACCATACTTGCCAAAATTATTGATCTTGTAGAGCAAGCACAAAAATCTAAAGCTCCAATTCAACGTGTCGTTGATATTATAGCGTCTTTTTTTGTTCCTATTGTTATCATCTGTGCACTCATTGCATTTTTAATTTGGTTTAATTTTGGTCCGGAACCCCAAGTACCATTTGCTCTATTCAGCATGATTTCAGTCCTTATTATTGCATGTCCTTGTGCCCTTGGGTTAGCTACTCCTATTTCAATAATTGTAGCAACTGGTCGTGCTGCACAGGCAGGAATTCTTGTAAAGGATGCTGCCTCACTTGAAAAAGCTTGTACATTAAATGCAATTGTATTTGATAAAACTGGAACTCTTACTACAGGTAAACCTTCAATCATAGATTTCGAATGGATTAACAAGCAAGGCGCAAGGGATCAACTTTTATTATATTTTCGTTTAATTAAACTGATAGAAGAACGATCCAAACATCCCATATCCCGAGCTATGATAAAGTATCTTGAAAAAAATAAAATTGAACTTGATGATAATCTCATTGTTACAGATTTTAAGAATATTCCAGGTTATGGAATCAAAGCTACAATAAATGAATATGTTGTTTTAATTGGAGCACATCGTTTCCTTGAACGTGAAAATATTTCTACTCCTGAAGCAATAGTAGAAATAACCAGCAAATGGGCTCGTGCAGGAAAAACAATCACCTTTATTGCTATAAATAACAAGTTAATAGCATATTATAGTGCTATGGATACAATACGAGAAACAGCATATCAGGCTATTGAAGAATTGAATAATATGAATATTAATTCGATGCTCTTGACTGGAGATAATATAGAAATAGCAATCGCTGTTTCTAAAGAATTAGGTATCACCACATTTTTTGCTCGAATTCTTCCAGAAGATAAAGCAAAAAAAATTATGGAACTTCAACAACGTTATTCTATTGGAATGGTTGGTGATGGCATTAATGATGCACCAGCTCTTGCTGTAGCAGATGTAGGTATTGCTATGGGAGAAGGTACAGATATTGCTTTTGAAACTGCACAAATGGCACTTCTGCATAATAATCTTACCTTAATTCCATTCGTTATTCGGTTATCCAAAGCTACCATGCGAAATATCCATCAAAATCTAATTTGGGCATTTGGTTATAATATTTTACTCATACCAATAGCTATGGGAATATTGTATCCTTTTTTTAAAGTAACATTACATCCAATGCTTGCAGGAGCAGCAATGGCATTATCTAGTTTATCAGTAGTATTGAATGCATTACGTCTAAAACAATTTAAAAAAACTAATATGAAAGGAACAAATTAATATCAATTGAGATAAGTTTGAAGAACCTAAAAAAGGAACTAAAAATGAATATACTTTTATTTATTTTGTTAGGCATCATCAATGTAATAGTCTATTATTTTTTCTTTTACTACCTACTCTATTATATCAAAAAAGATGTAAACATTACTCAAGCTGCAGGCGTATTATTACTTCTTTTTTTGCTAGCCATAATTACGTGTCCAATTATTTTAAGCTTTTTGCTTTGTTGTTTAAATATGAAAATGCCAATGATGATGTAATTACTTTTAAAACTACTTTTTCTACAAGTATTATTGAGCGTATAAACAGCGTATTATGCTAAAAACAATGCAAATAACCTAACAGAGCATGAGAAAGAATGAAGGGGTAAATGTTGGGGTAACGAAGATAGTAATAGGACCAAAACATATTTATAAAAAAAACACTCACTACAAACCACCAATTTTGAAAAATTAAATGGTATGCCGTAAAATAAAGTGAGCTAAGCATTATTACAACTACTTTGTTATTAAACATTGCCTGCGTACGCCACAAACAAAAACCTCTAAATATAATCTCCTGAAGGGGAACAGAGATAACAATATAGTAAAGCATTGCCCCTGGTATCATTTGCAGAGCAAATTGATGAGGAAAAAGCATTTTTGCTCCTTGCATAACAATTGCAATTGCTATAGTAGAAAAAAAATTAAATAAAAATGCTTTTTTAAAATTTTTGGTAGTCAGACCAAAATCAGAAGGTTTGGCATCTAATAGAAAAGTTATAAAAATCATATAAAATAAGCCAAGAAAAACAAGAATATATTGTGCCAATAAAGTGCTTGGATAAAGCTGGTGAAAAATTAAAAAAAAGGTTATGAAAAATAGATGCTCCAACAACCAAAAAAAATTGCTTTTATGGAGCTCTATACAGGTTTTATTTAACATGCTAAGATCAACCTATAAATTAAACAACTCTTGTTAAGGAGAATATTATGAAACATCATTTAATCATATTAGCTCTTAACTTAGTAGTAGTATCAACAATTTTTTCTAAAGAAGACAATATTATTTCAATAAAAAATGAAAAAGAGTTTGATCAACTACTTGAAAAAGCAACCAAGCCTATTGCAGCCCAATTTCATTCAGGTTGTTCTGTTTGCAACACTACACGACGCCATTTAAAAGATCTTGCACCTAAATATCCCAATGTCCACTTTGTTGAAATTGATATTAATGATCTACCAAAACTAGCTGAACGCTATACTATTGTTGCTCTCCCTACTGTCCTCATTTTTGCGCCTAAAAATAAAAAACCTCAATATACCATAATGGGTCCAAATCAAAAAAATTTAACATCAAAACTTAATAAGATCTTAGAGGCCTTAAATCAGAAGTAATGCATCACTATCTAAAAACCTAGTTTTAATTGAAGATTATTCAAATGCCAGAAACTTCTTTCAAGCATAAAGTTTCTGGCATTATTTTTATCTCTGATTCCTTTCAATTGTTAATTTCATGTTCATAAAAAATCAGTTTACTTTCAACTCATCTTTGTTATGGTTAAAAGATAATTATAGTGGAGTCAATAGAATGAAGTCTTTAACTAAACATTATATATTTTTTCTCTGGTTGCCTTGCCTCGGCCAAAAATATGATCTACTTCATAAAACTCTCGATTTGAACAAAAACACTCACCATGAATTTTCCCATACTCAACATCTTATGAGACTTCCTTATTCATGGGCAAATCCCAACATAAAACCTTCTCCGCAACCACCCCTTACGGGTAAACAAATGGGCGTAGTAATTACTCCTGGCATTGAACCTTTAGGTTTTGAAATGGATGGCAATGTTAAGGTATTTAAATTATATGCCCAACCAATAGAGCAATATATTACTGATGGCAAAGAAGCAGACTATGAATCATTAATAGCAAAAAAAAATAAAGTTCCACCAGGCATTAAACATCATCGGTCAATTGTACAAAAAATTCGGGCATGGGGATTTAATGGTACAACTCCTGGTCCAACCATCGAAGTTAATGAAGGCGATCGTATTAGACTTGTTATAAAGAACGAACTACCAGAACCTATTTCAGTTCATTCTCATGGTATTGAACTACCTAATGATCAAGATGGAGCTGGTGGCGTAGCAGAACCTATTATTATGCCGGGAGAAACCAGAAATTATGAATACACACTGTATCAATCGGGAACAGCATTTTATCATGGTGAATTTAATTTGATGAAATTAACGAGCTATGGACTGGTAGGTGCAATTATTATCCATCCTAAAAAATATGATAAAAAAATCGATAAACAATTCGTTATTACTCTGCAGGAATGGCGTATATTGCCTGGTAATGTTGACCCTGATTTAGTTAGTATGGATTTTAATTGGTTTACTTTTAATGGCAAATCTGCCCCAACCATACCGACAATCACGGTAAATCAAGGAGACCGTGTTCGTATTCGTCTTATCAATTCAAGTATGGACAATCATCCAATCCATATGCACGGTCATACCTGGTGGGTTGTTGGCACTGAGGGCGGACCTATTCCTCTTTCAGCACAATGGCCTGGCAATACGGTGGATGTACCGCCTGGAGCCTCGCGTGATGTAGAATTTGTTGCCTGGAATCCTGGCCTTTGGTTTTTTCATTGCCATAAAGTTCATCATGTAATGAATGCACATGCAGATGTACCCTTAGGAATAATGCCACATGGAGGTATGTTTACTATAGTAAATGTAATTCCAAAAGATCCAAAAGCTCCTTGGCAACATCCAAAAGAAATGGGCGAAGATGTGTCAAGTCGTGACTACCTAAGTACTAAAGAAAAAACAGTATGAAAAAATATAGTTTTATTCTGATCATTTTATCTTTATTATCTGGATGTACAAAAGTAAAAATAAATTCTGATTTTTCTAAATTGCAAAAAAAAGCACTAGCATCAACAGGTTCAACCGTTATTTTAGATAATCAGTTGTATTTTGATTTAGCAGATATGCCAACCATTAAAGACACTCTAGATCATGCTATTTCAAGAGATGAAGCTGTTAGTATTGCGCTGCACAACAATCCTGAATTGCAAGCTGATTTTCAGAATTTAGGAATTGCCAAAGCAGATCTGGTTCAAGCAGGCCTTTATACAAATCCAAATATCAATAGTGTTTTTAGAATTCCAGTACGTACTCAGGGCCCTGGAACTGGTCAAACGAATATTGAGAGTGTGGCTCATGTTCGCTTATCTGATTTATGGCAAGTTCCATTGACTAAGCATGTTGCGCAAGATTTATTAGAAATTGTTTCATTACGTATATTTTCCACTATTCTTACTACCGTTGCAGAAACTAAAATAGCGTATGATACATGTTTAGCTACAGAACTACAGGTAAAAAATACAAAAGATCTTTTGGAAATTACGCAAGAACTTCGTAATGAAATTTATTACCGACAACTCTATGGCTATACTTCTGATCTCGATAAAGATCTTGTTGATGCAAGATTAAGTAACCTAGAATCTGAATTCGAGCAACGCAAAGCAGATCTGATTAATGCCTATATTCATTTAAAAAAGTTAATGGGCCTGACACCATCATCAATGCCTATTACATTACTTGATAAATTACATCAAGAAAGATTTATTCCTGAATTAAAAATTATGGAAGATTATGCTCTTGCAAATAGACCTGAAATACAGATAGCCTGCATGAAAATAAGACAATATAAAGACACCATCAAACTAGAAAAGGCAAAAATATTTAACGTTGTAGATATTGGAGTTGCCTATAAACAGGATTTTGATAAACCCTTTAGAGGATGGGGACCCTATTTTAATATAAGTTTGCCTATTTTTGATACTAATTATGCACAGGTTGCGCGGGCAGAATTTCTTCTTAAACAGGCAAAACAAGAATTAATCGTAGAAAAAATCAGAATTTTAGAAGAACTTAATAAACCATATAATTCTCTGAAAGCATTAGAAAAAGAAATTACTTTGTATAAAAATAATGTATTGCCATCCTATCAGAAAGCAATCGAATATGCTTATAACTATGCAGCAACAATGCAAGTAACAATGGTTACTGCTTTAGAATCTAAAATAAAATTGTATGAAGCAAACTCCCAGTTAATCGATAAATATTATCATGCACGGAAAGAATTTGCACAATTAGAAAGAGCGTTGGGTAAAAATATAACGTTATTTAATCAGGAGAGTAACAATGTTGCATGATGAATTAAAGGTAAAATTAGCTGAACACGAAGCTTGGTCTTTAAGGCGCCAACTCGGCATTCCTAATAACAGGCGCCTTTTTGTTCTAGCCTGTATGGATGAAAGGCTTCCTGTAAATCAAGCATTAGCTATTAATGATGGTGATGCTCATATTTTTCGCAATGCTGGAGGATTAGTCACTGATGATGCCATTCGATCTGCGATGCTGACAACACAATTTTTTGGAACAGAGGAAATTATAATACTCAATCATACTGAATGTGGCATGATGACAGCTACCGGTGAGTACCTATCAGGAATACTAGAAAACAAAGGCATTAATCTTGCTACTGAACTTATAAATCCTTCATTGCCTGAGCTTAAACTTGAAAACCAAAAACAAAATTTCGCAAAATGGATTCAAATGTTTACTGATGTTGATGAAGTATGTGAAAAACAAGTTAATCTTTTTAAAATAAGTCAATTGATTCCGAAAAATGTTGTAATCAACGGTTACATTTGGGAAGTGGAAAGTATGAACCTAAGGAAACCCTATAAGCGGCTCAGTGAAAAGGTAAATACCTCTAAGCAAATGGAGATTATTGAACAGTGTTCAAAATGTTCATGCTTACATCAAACAGGAACAAAATGTAATTGTAAAATATAAAACTCGAACCAGATTGTAGAAAATCCAGTTGAATATTATGGGCACAATTAGAATGCATAGTTATGATAATAACGTCTCATAAAAATATGATATAAATGATCTAAAGGAATATTTGGTTGGAGCCTATGCAATGTTGGTTTTATTATTAACTATTTCTATTAATTTAATAAGTATACAAAGCCACTATCACGAAGGTTATACACATATTATGAAACATTATGATGTTGCATTACATGATATTGCATTATTTGTATGTGCATATGTTTTTTTAATTTTATCTAAGGCATTAGGTTAATAATTGATTGTTTAATCTATTTACAAAGGAGAATTCTCTCATGAATCATATGGATGCTTGTAAGAAATGTATTGATGCCTGTAAAAAATGTATTGTGAGTTGCCAAGAATGCGGTAACAAATGCAAAACAAATGGAGAATGCAAAATAGAATGCAAAAAATGTATTGATAGTTGCAACGCCTGCATTAAAACTTGTCAGGACTGTATAGCTGCCTGCCAAGAACACATGAAAAATTGCGATGACGCAAAATGCAAAGAAGCATGCAGAAAATGCATAGATGAATGTAAAAAATGTATAGAGGCTTGCAAAGAATGTTGTAAAAAATGTGAAAAATCTGGTCAAGAATGTGCTGCAGCATGCCAAAAATGCGTGGATGCATGTAAAAAATGCGTTGAAGCATGCAACAAATGTATTGAAGAAAGCTGTTGCTAACAATTTTTAAAATAATTGTGGCTTACGGCTGGTAAAATTTATCAGGACGTAAGCCACAAAATTATATTCTATATAGATAAAAGAAAATCACCTTAAAATACCAAAAAATAAAGCTTAATTAATAATATTACAAGGCCGATAAATTTATGAAATATGTTAATCTTTTTTTAATGACAGGATTGTCCTTTGTATCAATGTACGTACTTATGTATTTAATGGTAAACAACTTTGATAATGTCTACCATAATTTAAATCAAGTATATATGGCAGGCTTGATGACCATACCAATGCTCATTATTGAATTATTTTTAATGAAATCTATGTATACCAATAAAAAGTTCAATACTTTAATTTTACTCGGTAGTCTGAGTCTCTTTTTTGTTCTAATATTCTTTATAAGAAATCAAACAGCAATATCTGACAGAGAATTTTTAAAATCAATGATTCCACACCACGCAGCAGCTTTATTAATGTGCGAAAGTGCTCAATTACAAGATCCCGAACTTAAAAAATTATGCGAAAATATTCTAGCAACACAACAATCAGAAATTAATTTTATGAAAGAAAAATTAAAGCAGCAATAATACATAAAAACTATTTAAACTGATCTTCATATAATTTTTTCAACTCATCAATCGTTGTTGCTTCTTCTGGTCCTTTATCAGGACGATAACCCATAAAACGCGGAAAGCGCAAAGCAAGCCCAAGATCTTCTTTTGTTTTGGCTGCACTATGCAATGGCGATAACGTAATTTCATCGGCACGAATTAAACAAATAATTTCAGGATAAACCCAAACATCTGGATACAGTTCTTTTGCACACACCACATTTTTTGGTTGCTCAGTAGTTTTGATGGCATCCAACTTTTTCTTAAGTTCTTTCCACCCTTCATCACTCAAGCCGGTGCCAATTTTTGCCACTGTTTCAAAGCGATCTTCTTTTTTATTAAATAAGCCAACCAAAAATGCACCAATACCAAAAGTTGCACGCTTTCCTGAACCAGCATAGTAACCGAGAATAACACAATCTAGAGTATCCTCTAGCTGTCCTTCTTCTTTGCGTTTGTATTTAATCCAGTTAAAATTTCGCTTTCCTGGCTGGTAATGAGCATTTGGTTTTTTGACTACTATTCCTTCAAGGCCACGGTCCATTTGCGTATTAAAATAATCTTCTAATTCTTGTGCTGACTTGATTTCTTTTTCATCAATGACCTGAACTCGGTCGTCTTTGAAATTTTTCAGAACTTCAAGCAGGTTATTACGGCGTGATTCATGGCCACTTGCCAAATAACTTTTACCATCTAGATACAAAAGATCAAATAAATAAACGCGTAAAGGAAATTCTGAAGCCGCTTCCTCAATGCCGTGTTTACGTTTACGCTTTACGGTTTCTTGGAATGGCAAAAAAATACCGGTGTTAGGATCATAGGCAATCGCTTCACCTTCAGCAATCATCGTTTTTACAGGAAGCTTTAAAAGTGCTTCAACTAAATCAGGAAACATGTGTGACATATCGATTAAATGGCGTGAAAAAAAATGGACTTCTGGTTTAGATTTTGATTTATCGATATGAATTTGAATGCGAAATCCATCCAATTTCGGTTGTGCAACACACGGCCCTAATTTTTCAAAAATCTCTTTGGCCGTTGGCATACGCTCAGCTGCTGCCGGGCGAATCGGAATACCAACATGAATTTTCATCTGCTTGAGTGCTTCAATGCCTTCAGTTTTGAGTGTCGAGGCAATAAGACCAATATCAGCACAAATATTATATGCATGCTCAATGACTGGCCGTAATGTTTTATCACCCATTTCCATCCATGAGAGAGCATCAACCAAGGTCATGTCAGAAAAACCAAGACGCAAGGTACCTAAAATTATACGTATCACATATTTTGCTGAAATTGGATCTAAACTTTGTAAAAGTTCAAGCGTTTGTACAGCCTTTTTTTCTTGCGAACCTTCGCCACTTATTTCTTCAATAGTACATAGGTTCTCATACACTTCTTGAATCGTTAATAACTTTTTTGATTTAATATCAGTATACTGCGCAACAACCAAACCAAGATCACCGATTTTTTTTGTAAGAGTAGTTACTTCTTTTTCTGGTTTATCGATCAATAGCGCTACAACACCAATCAAACTTTTTTCAGCCAAATTAAATTGAGTACCTACATACGGTGGTCTCAAAAGACCTAAAGAAAGATTACAAATAATACCAATTTCTGCAGCATCAGATTCTTTAAACAATTCAGCAAGCAGTTTGGTCATTTCTATCCGAGAGCTTTCTCCTTCAATACGGTCAAAAATTTCTGCAATGTGTTTAAATTTCATGTACCCTTTTTCCTTTTCAAGCAATATACTGCGCAATATTTGTGCGATGGCGCATAATACCCCATCCACTCAAAAAAAGCACAAAAATAAAAAAATTCACACTCGTAAAACCGATAGCAAAAAGAATTATTGGCAAACAAGCATACGCAGCAACCGAGGAAATACCTACCGTTTTGGTTAGACCAAAAAAAATAATCCAACAGATAAAATCAAGCAAACAAAGCAACGGATTGAGTGCGAGCAAAATGCCGGTACTTGTTGCGACACCTTTGCCACCATGACCTTGTAAAAAAATAGAAAAACTATTACCAATAAGTAAACCCAAAGCAGCTAGCAGCATATCAAATTCATTAAGATGCAACCACTGCAAGACTTTCAAAAACAAATAAGCCTTAAGTGCATCAAGCAAAAAAACAAAAACAAAACCAGATGCTCCAAACAAGCGACCAACGTTCGTTGCTCCAATGTTACCTGAGCCATGTTTGGTAATATCACGGCCATAAAACTTTGCAAGCCATGCCCCTGGAGGAACTGAACCTATAAGATAGCCAAGAATAATAATAAAACTAGTTAAAATCACCTTCATAAATTCGAGTACCAACGACTTTCATAAATTGTTTATAGTAAGCATATGCAGAACCAAGCGAGAGGACAAGCGTAAGAAAAAGCAAGACAGATTGAGTACCTTGAATTAGGTTTTGATAGTCAGAAAAAAATAAGACAGGATCTAAAATTAAAAAAGTTAGATACAAGAATTGTACAGCAGTTTTTAATTTGCCAAAACTTGAAACGTGAACAGAAAAATCATTTTCCAACGCCACCATGCGCAAACCCATGATAAATAATTCACGGCCAATCAACAAAATTACCCAATAATAAAAAATCTTACCAACCACCAAAAGAGCAATCAGTGTTGAATACAATAAAAATTTATCAGCAATTGGATCCAACACCTTGCCAAACTCACTTTCCAGATCAAGTCTACGCGCCAGATAGCCGTCTAACAAATCAGTCAAACTTAATAAAACAAAAAGAATCGTCAAACTTATATTAACGGCAAAGCTATTGTAGGGAATAAAATTAACCAAAAAAATAGGCAACAAAAAAGGTGAGAAGATGAGACGAAAAAGCGTTAGGAGCATTGGTAAGTTAAAAAGTGACAATATTGAAAAATTCATGAATGATGAAAAGTCCGTAGATTTATGTTCGTATGGTTTCCAGGCTTCGCATAAAGCTTCGCCGGACGAGCTAATACGATTTCTTCGAAATCACTCACCACGAACGCGAATTTAAAACTTACATAATATTTTTGTACAAGTTCAGGAAGAATGACATCCTTTTAAAAACTGGCCGCGCCGGGCGTAGCTTGCCGAGCCTGAAGGCCCGG
Organism: Candidatus Babeliales bacterium; assembly: GCA_020054235.1. Classification (GTDB taxonomy): domain Bacteria; phylum Babelota; class Babeliae; order Babelales; family JACPOV01; genus JAGVLQ01. The sequence goes on along the minus strand of JAGVLQ010000015.1, from coordinate 67,613 downwards.
ATAAGCGAAGCCTGGTGGCGACGAGAGGATTCGAACCTCCGACCTACGGATTATGATTCCGCCGCTCTAACCAGCTGAGCTACGTCGCCTAAAGTTCTTAATAGTATACGCTAAATACTTAATTTTTGAATACTAAAAGTTTGTAACATAAAATTAAATATTGATCGTAAGAAGAATAATCCGGTAATCAAGGTTGCAATAATACCAATCATCATGGTTACGGCAAAACCTTGAATTGGCCCAGTACCAAATTTGTAGAGAACAATACCAACTAAAAACGTTGTAATATTTGAATCTAAAATAACAACCATTGCATCAGAAAAGCCGCTAGCAATTGCTTTCCCTATAGTAATACCACGAGCGAGTTCTTCACGAATTTTTTCAAAAATTAAAATTGATGCATCGATTGCCATACCAATAGTCAAAACCATACCAGCTATACCTGGTAAGGTAAGGGTAGCGCCAACCCATGACAAAGCAATCATTATTACTAATAAATTGTAAAGCAAAGTTAAAAATGCAAAAAAACCTGACATGCGATAGAGAAAAATACTGAAAACAAAAAGCAAAACCAACCCAAACAAACATGCAAATAAACCAGCGTTAATTGATTCTTGCCCTAGAGAAGGACCAATTTGACGCTCTTCCTCAAAAGTAACTGGTGCTACAAAAGCTCCTGATTTCAAAAGTGTAGCTAATTCAGCAGCAGTAGTTTGTGTAAAATCTCCATGAATGTAGCCTTCTGCTCCAATTGGCTGAGAAATCCTTGGTGCAGAAATTACTTTATTATCAATAATAACGGCAACATGTCGACCAGGATTTCTGCGAGTAAGTTCATAAAACTTTTCGCCACCTTCAGGATTAAAATTAAAGTGCACAACACTTTCTGTACCTGTTTGACCACCAAAGCCATAGCGAGCATCTTTTAACAAGCGTCCCGTAATATCGGTATATTTTGGCACTAAATAATAGAGCTTACGTTGGCCACGCTCTTGACCAGCCAAAACTTCAAACCCTTCTGGTACTTCACCATCATATTCTTCTAAAACTTCTTCTTCACTTGAACCCATACGTTCAACTAATTTCATTTCAAGCAACGCTGCTTTACCAATCAAGGCCTTTGCTTTTTGTGGATTATCCACATTCGGCAATTCGATCACAATATTTTTTTCACCCTGCGCTGCAATAGTAATTTCACCAACACCAAGCGCATCGAGACGCGTACGCAACACTTCTATATTTCCTTGTACTGCCCATTCTTTGATTTTTTTTATAAAGGCTTCTTTAAGGGTAACTTTAACGTCTTGTCCCTCAATAACAAATTTTAATACCGGATCAATACTATTAAGAAAATTTAATGCTTCATTGGCTGCTTGGGTAGAATCAAATTTTAATACAATGTGACTATCTTTAATTGTTTTAGAAACTGGTAAAGTAAGTTTTTCTTCCTTTAACTTTTTTACCAATGTTTCCATCTTATCAGAGAGCTCTGTTTCTACAGCTTTATCTGTTTGAACGCCTAAAGTAATATAGGTCCCGCCAACTAAATCAATACCGAATTTTATGCGATCTGGACGCAATCGAGGTCTTCCATTTTCCCAGGTAAAAAGATAAAAAATGCCCAAACCAGCAAGCACTACCCAACCTGCAAAGGCTGAAAAAAATAGATTACGCGATGAAACGTTCATGATATCCTTTCATGTTTATACTTAACAAACTACCCTCTTAAAATGCTAAAAAAAGAAAAATGGCGCTAGTTATCCTTCGACAAGCTCCCGACTTCGTCAAGACTTCACCGGACAAGCAGGATGAGCGGAGTATAGGATGGCTGCGCCAGCCGTAGCTTGCCAAGCCGGAAGGCGTGGATAAGCGAAGGCTGGTGCCGAAGAGGGGACTCGAACCCCTACAGGATTTCTCCCACAGCCACCTCAAAGCTGCGTGTCTACCAATTCCACCACCTCGGCTCATTTAGTGCAAAGAAAATGTACCAGATTTAAATGATTTGATCAATCAGAAAAAACGTAAAAATGCATGTATTTATGATCTTGATTTTAAGGCAAATGATAAGTGGTATACTGGTAAGACATTCTTTCCTACACATTGGCATGGTAAAGAAGTTATGAGCATCGTCATGGAAGCATATCATGGTTTTAAAATTAAAGGTGCTCAAAGTTATATTCTTGAACCGAATGGAAAATATAAAATTGATAGCTTGCTAAATAATAATATACAAATTCGAATGTATAGTACAAAAAAAGGTTCTATAACTTCTGCGTATCCATTATTGGAGAAAATATGAAAGAATCTGTAAAAATAAAATTTAATCAAAATCACCTTTCATCCTACGATGCAACTAGTTACGAAATTTGTAATTTAGGCAATTTTTTAACTGATGATGTTGGTTGTTTTTGGCCTGGTTGGAAAAAGTGGGCTTTAGACCCAACTCAAGATAGCACAACTAGCAATTATGCTCGTTTAATTAAAGAAGAAAATTATATTTTAATTGGTGATCAATATTCAGAAGAGCCTGATCTTGGTCCATATTTAAAAATTACTATTGAAGAATTTATCAAAGTTCTTGATCAATGGGAGCAACTCTGTAAAAACCCTCCTAAGGAAGTTTTAATTACCCGTGAAAATAGTGAAATTAAAATGGAAGCCACCTACTAAATATTCTTCAAAATTATACACTTCTACCCTTAGCATCGATTGATCTAAGGGCAACTTATTTCAATCAGGCCAGGTGAATAATGACAGATAATTTTTGTTTTAACATTTCTTTTATAGCTTCGATGGTATCGTAAACTTCTTCATCAGTTAATCGCTGCTTGAGGTATTTTTGGTACAATCCTTCAAAGCTTCCTTGGAGTTCTTTTGGAGAGAATTGTTTATACTCCGGCCACTTTTGAATAAGTTCTAAACATCTTTCATATTCTGTTGCAGATCGATACCAATAATTATAATTACGGTAAGCAAGGATAGTTGCTACAATATCAGTAACAACTATAGTTAAACCTTTTAGGGCAAGAGCAAATCCAAGACTAAAGTATTCATCTCTTATTTTCTTGTCAGGATCGTCAGGTGATTTCTCGAATAAAATTTTATATTTCTGCTGCACAGCGGTAGGACTGCCAAGAAAAATTAGTGGACTTATTTTTTGGGTGACCCAAAAAGCCAAAAATGTTAATCCCCACTGTTTAGCTTTCTTGGCATAAGAATTACATTCCCGATCCACTTTCTTTACCAGCATAAATTCAATGAATTTCCATTCCTGACCTTTAAAACAGTCATAAATACTTTCTGAAAAACAATACGATGAAAAGATTGCAAAAAAAAGAAAAAATTTGAATTTCATATTTTTTTACCTATAAACAATGTGTACTGTGCGATTTAGAATGGCACGATCGATAATCCATATCAATTCTAGAATTTTACTCCTAAATGCTTTTGTTTCCCCCTCCTGCTGATACAACTCAAAAAGTTCATCAAATGCAGAGTAAAAATATGCCGGGCTGTATTTTTTGTTGTCAGGCCATTTTTTAATAAAATTAATTGCTTTTTTGATTTTTGCTTGTCTATCATAATGTGTCAATCGTTCAAAGAAGGTTAAAAATCCCAATGCAACGCCTGCAGCTACCACGAGTTCTGCACTTGTCTTACTAGGTTTTATATTGAATAATTTAACGATGCAATAAATAGAGCCACCTGCAATACCCAAGGAAGCTCCAATAGTTTTAAGAAGATCTACAAGAGAAAACCTATCTTGAAACCTGTATTGCAAAAACTCCCATTCCCGCCCTTCAAAAGACTTATCAAATAAATTGTCTTGAGAATAAATAAAAAAATGGCTCAAAAAAAGTAAAACAATGCATGTTTTTATGATCTTCATAACACCTAAACATTTAAAAATATTTAACATAAATTCTTGAATAGAATACTGGAATAACCGTAATTTTCAAGAAATTGCGTATAAATAATTCAACTGATTGAGATAAAAAAGATTCTTTAAAATGCTTTGATTATAAGACAAATCAGATTATAGATAAACAAATAAAAAACTTTTCGCCCTCTTACTGTTCTTCCTGCGCTGCAGCTTCTTTTTGTTTTGCTTCAGCTTCAGAGCTTTCAATAAGAGCCTCAGGGGATTTTTCTGGTTGAAGTTTTTCTACCGGTTTGCCTTTAAACAAACTCAGGATTGAATTAACTGTGTAGTTCCAAAGATTTGCCACTTGAACAAAAGGCCAATAAATAGCATTTTTTATAGAATGCCACCAAGAAGATTCCTGAAGTTTAGTCTGTGTTTCTTGCGCTGCTTTTTTTAAGGCTTCCTCATGCTCTTCTTGCAAACGCTCTTTATCCTGTTTTTGATCCTCTTCTTCTAATTTTTCAATCTCTTTTTGCAAATCAATACCTTTTGTTTGTAGCGTACCAATTTGATTTTTAATGGCACCCATCTTACTGCGCATAGTATCTATTTGTGTTGCAAAATAGGAAGAAAGCGTTGTAGTTAAATAGGTGTAAATTTCTTGCATACTCTTTTGTAAACTTACGGTGCGGTAGTACAGTTCTTCAGCTTTTTCATCACTTAAAACTTTTTTAATCTGCTGAAAATTTTTCCATGCTTGATTTTGATAATTATTAGCAGTTTTAATTTGTGAATCAACCGTATCAACTACCTTATCAATTTCTTCATCAAGTGCCGCTAATGCTTTGAGATCTTCTTGCAACTGCTTTATATCATTCTTTTTTTCTTTGATCGTAGCAGCTACCGCTCGTTCATCAGCTGATAATTCACCCTCTTTTTTTTCTTCTTTAGCAAGCTCTTCCATCAAATTAGTCAAAATTTGATCGAGATCTCCAAGATTAAAACCAACGGTTGCAATATACAGATCATAATCATTATCAAGTTTATTGCGTTTGATTTTGAACGTTGTACTTGCTTCAAGAATTTTACTAAAATCGTTCACAATTTTTTCTATGGTGTCAGCAGTATCTTCAAGTGCTTTGCGTTTTAACAACCAGTTGCCACCTTCTTCAATATCGATTGTGTCGAGTCCTTCTTTTGGTGCGGGCATTGGCAGAGTTTCTTTTTCAGCTGGCGCTGGCACAGAAACTTTTACAGGCTCAGGTGTCGGAGCTGATGGAATTGGTTCCTGAGCTGCTGGTGGCTTTGTTGCTTCCATAGTTGTTGCTACCGTTGGCGCTGGCGCCATAGCTGTAGAAGCAGCAGCACCAGTTTCTGCAGGTAAATCGGGAGCCCCGGGAAGGTCAGCAGCTCTTATGAATCCAGCATGCATTATAAACGTTAACAACATACCTTTTGTTATTAATCGACAGATTAACACTTGGTTCATAGGAGCTCCACCACAAAATTATAAGGTTTGAGACAATTGCTTCAGTTCATCGATCAAACTTTTTGTTAATTCTTCGGCTTCCCATGAAGTATAACTCCAGCGTATGCCATTTTCAACACGAGTCAACGTTGATCGATCACTCTTAATATCGATAATATCAATACGTACAATATTCATCAATGGATGAACAAGCGACGGTGCTCGAACGACGCCAGCACGGCCTAAGATACTGTAGGCAACATTATTTTCATCTAAAAAACACAACATAACTTTTTTTTGCCATACCATATTATGGTAACCCGCATGATCTTTATGAATAGAAAGCAAAATACTTTCAAGCCCCTTTGGATATACACACTGAATCGGCGTCGTATGCGGCAAACCCTTTTCTGAATACGTTGCTAATATACATACAGTGCCTTTTTTCATAACTTTTACTAAATCTTCCGGCAATTTGATGCCAACATGTTTTGCCATGCAATTTTCTCCAATAATATTTTGGGTTAAGGGGTGAAATCACCCTTAGGTATATTTATTTTTTTCAACGTATTTTTTTTGAATTGTCCCTATTCAAAAGGTCCCCTCTTACATAGTAGTATAATCCCCTCTAAATTATGCGTGTTAGACGCTTTTGAAAAAAAGCTAAAAATCCTTCTTTCTTATTCTACCAGACGTGTCAAGCCCCCCCAAAAGCAGCTAATTTTACCCTGGAGTCGTTTTTCTAACAAGCTCCTGTGCACGCTGCAAATCAAGCTTCATCTGCTCTTTTATAGCTTGTTGATTTGCAAATTTTATAAAAACAGCTCCTTGCATAATTTCTTCCAATTGTTGTCGCAAATCCTGTGAAAACTCCGTTTGCGCAAGTACGGTAATAATTTCCTGGTCTGTTTTACTTACTAAAACACACCCATAACGACGACTCAAATATTTTTTTAAAACAGCAGTAACCTGTTGGTAAAATTCTTTATGCTTTGTTGGCAAATTATAGTTTTCATGTACCAGATTTTCAAGGTCTTGTAATGCTTCCTGCCAAGGAGTTAGTAACGATTTCTGTTTTTTGCGATAGTACATTAGCAACCATACAAAACCAATAAGCAGCATTACACTTAAAACACTTGCTAACACTATAAACCATGGTTTTTGCCAAAATGGTTCATACCATAGATCATACAAATCATAAATTCTAATTTGTTTTTCTGGCAAGGTATTCATAGCTATCGTGTTTTTCGTGCAAAAAATTTTACTAAATCAGGTAAAAATTCAACGGTCGGCATTACCTTAAAACAATCGATCCTATATTTTTTCATCAATTTATCCAACGCCTGATATCTTTTTTCAAGCCATTCTATTATGCGCATATCATGGGTATTGAACATAAAGCGTTCCCCGGTTTCAATATCCTCACATTCAATCAAACCAATCTGCGGAATTTTTTGTTCAAAAGCATCAAGACATGCTATCGCTGCCACTTCATGTTTTTGGCTCACAACGCGTAAATCTTTTTCAAAGTCAGAATCGATAAAATCAGAAATAAGTATCGCCAACATATCGTGCTGCTTCATTTTCATAAGATGCTGCAAACCTTTTGCTAACTTAGTAGTGCATGCTTTTGGCTTGAAAGTAAATAATTTTTCTATAATTGCATTACAATGCTTTTTGCCACTTTTTGGCGGCACAAAAAGTTCAAGTTCATCAGTCATTATAATCAATCCAACCTGATCTTTATAATGATTACAGGCCAATGCAATGACACTCGCAATTTCTGCAACGCGTTCATGTTTTAATTGCTCACTGGTTCCATACCACTGAGATAAAGAACCATCCACCACTAACATAATAGTACGGTTGCGCTCTTCAGTATATTCTTTGACCAATATTTTATTCGTACGCGCAGAACTTTTCCAATCAATAAACCGAATGTCATCACCAAACTGATATTCAGCTAATTGTTCAAAATCAAGACCAAAACCTTTCTTTGACGTACGAAAATCACCAAGAAGAGATCCAGAAAGAATTCTCCTTGTCTGTATTTCTAAATGATGAACTCTTTTTTGTAAAGCCGCTGAAAGCATTACCAAACACCATATCCTGTTAAAATTTCAGGAAGTTTTATTGAGCCATCTTCTTGCTGATACGTTTCCATCAAGGCAACAATCAAGCGGGGTAACGCCAAAGAAGAAGCATTTAACGTATAAACAAGTTCAGGCTTTGCTAATGAAGTACGTTTAAAGCGAATGGCACCACGGCGTGCTTGGAAATCCGTACAATTACTAGCCGAAGAAACTTCATAAAAAGCATTTTGTCCCGGCATCCAAACCTCAAGGTCAATCGTACGTGCTGATGGAAAAGAACAATCCTGGGCAGCCAACAACATAACCCTATACGTAAGACCTAGCATTTTCAATAATTCTTCTGCACAATTTAGCATACGTTCAAACTCTTTATCAGCATCTTCTGGCTGACAAAAAGTAAACAACTCAACTTTTTCAAATTCATGAATACGAATCAACCCGCGTTCAGTTGCGCCATAGCCTCCTGCCTCGCGCCTAAAACAGCCAGTCCAAGAAGTTAAGCGCTTGGGCAATTCTTGGGTTGTAAAAATATAATCTCGATACAAATTTGCTAAAGCAACTTCAGCCGTAGGAATTAAATACAAGCCATCTTCAGCAATTGTATAGGCTTGATCTTTAAATTTAGGAAAGTTGCCGGTTGTATACAATGATTTTTCGTTGACCAAATACGGCGGCAAAATCATTTCAAAACCATGGCGCTTATTATGGTCAAGCATAAACATCGTTAACGCATAGATCAATTTTACGGCATCGTTTTTATACAATACAAAGTTGCTTCCAGTCATTTTTGCAGCAGCTTCAAAATCAAACCAGCCGAGCGCATTGCCCAGTTCTACGTGATTTTTAATAGGAAACTTAAAGACAGGTTTTGTACCATGCTCTCTGAGCACTTTATTAGCTTCTTTAAAACCCTCAGGAAGATCCTCAGCCGGAACATTGGGGCAAGCAAGATACAATTCTTGGAACGCTTCTTCAGTAACTTTTAGTGCTTCTTCAGCTGATTTTAATTTTTTTCCAATCTCAATCGATTGTGCACGAATAGCATCAGTAATTCCTTTTTTTCCCTGCTCGGCCAACTCATTTTTTGTATGCCGCAGCTGTTCTACTTCAGTACGTAAAATACGAACTTCTTTATCTTTTTGCACTAAAAGATCAATATCATAGCGAGGCTCTTTCCGTTTAATAAGCGCAACAATTTTTTCTGGAAATTCGCGAAGTAAACCTAAATCTATCATGTACCACCTATTTTGAGTAAAATTTGTATTCTATTTCATAGTACTCAAAAAAGTCTTTTTTGAAAAGCAAAAAGGGTCGCAAAAAGCGACCCTTGTACAAGTAAAAGTCTATTTACAACCAACGTAATAAGTTAAATAGAACGAACTACTTCGCGTAGTGCTTTACCAGGTTTAAATTTAGGTACATTCACTGCAGGAAGATCAATTCGTTGTTTCGTTGCAGGATTAATACCTTTGCGAGCTGGTCTACGCGAAACAGACCATGTGCCAAAACTCGCCCATTGAACTTTATCACCACTTTTAAGAGCACGTTGTACGGTACGTGCCAAGCTGTCTAACAAACGAGCTACATCCTTCTTGCTGAAGCTAGTCTCTTCAGCCAATGAGTCAATTAATTGACTTTTGTTCATAAGGTACTCCTAAAGAGTTTATATGGTTAAACACTGCTACTTCACTAAACTCAACTTTTTTGATTTCCTGTGATAACTTAATGATATATACTAATTTGATTTCAATCTTTGTCAAATTATGACCATTTCCCTTTAAAAAACAGCATTTTTGATGATTAGATTGAATGGCAGAATCATTTAATAGCACAACGTTTTAATAAAATTAAAGGTTAAAATAGTTCGAGATGCCTTCACGCGTCCTTACAAACGAAAATAATTTAATAATTTAATATTTTGAAAAAAAAGGTCTCTTTATGCTTATCGACACCCACTGTCATATAAATATGATGATCAAAAAAAAATTTGATGTTCCATTAACACCTGAGCAATTCCCTCAAGCTGCAACGATCATAAAACAAGCTGCTGAATTTGGGGTAACACGTATTATGAATGTTGGCACAAGTGTTATTGAAAGTGAAAATTGTATTTTATTAGCACGAGAATTTGCGGCTTGTTTTGCTACGGTAGGCGTACACCCGAATGATTTAACAGAAAATTGGAAAAACGATATTAAGAAATTAACCAAACTAGTACGGTTTAAAGAAGAAAACAAAATTGTTGGCATTGGCGAAATTGGTTTTGACAAACATTATCCTGATTTTAATATGCAGCGGCAAAAAGATGCTTTTAAAGCACAGGTTGAACTCGCCTTGGAATTCAATGTACCACTTGTTGTTCATACGCGCGAAGCACCGGAAGAAACATTATATGCTTTGGATGAATATCAAAAAGAGAAAAATCTTCGTGGTGTAATTCATTGTTTTTCTGAAAATAAATCTTTCGCTGATGAAGTAATTAAGTTTGGTTTTGTAATTGGGATTGGTGGCACCTTAACCTATCCAAAAAATGAACCCTTGCGTGAAGTTTTTAAAACCATTCCACTTGAAAAAATAATTTTAGAAACCGATGCACCCTTTTTACCACCACAAATTATTCGTGGCAAAGAAAATCATCCAAAATATATTTTTACCATTGCAGAGTTTTTAGCTACAATACGCGCGCAAAAATTAGAGACTATAGCACATCAAACATCTAAAAATGCTATGGAATTATTTAATTTTTAACTATCATCCTAAGCGCATCAACCAAACGAATAAAAGCACCTTCAAGATTTTTTAAAGCATTCATCAATACATCTTCTGGCCTAACTTTTCTGCCAAGTGGATAGGTTCCTTGATTTTCTTTTTTGATATTTATTCTGTCAAAACCCTTCCCTATTTCTTGTAATAAGGTTGTTTTATTTATTTGTAATTCATTTATCTGAAAATTGAGTGCTAACCCACTAACTTGTTCTTTTTCTTTTTCAATGGCATTTTTCACTTCTGTAAAACGTGTAAACCCAATTACAATAACTGGCTTATGATCTATAACAGGTATGCCGATATTTTTAAGTTCTTCTTGCAAAACATTTTTTAAATTTGCAAGCGCACCCTGAGGAGCCAATTCAAAAACAACCCAATCACCTTGATATTGTTGACCAGGAGGATTGCTCCACTTTGTATAATCATCACCGCCATAGGACATCAACCCAAAATTTGCATTTCCGGTAATCTTAAACGGATCAATTTGTTGTGCTGCTTTTTCAACCACTTGTCGTACTTTTCTTAAATCCTCCGCTGATAAATCTTTATCAGTAACTAGTTGCAAAGTTAATTTTAGGTCAGTTTTTGGGAGCATGCTTGGATAACAACCAAGATTTGAATAACAGACCTTAGCAATATATTTGTGTTTTCCTTCGATATTTTTTTTGAGCATTTCCGGCAAATCAATGTCAATCGTTATAGTTCCAAATATTGATGCAAATCGAACAAGAAAAAAAGCATAAAAAATAAATCGTTTCTGCATGCCAAGCCCTTTTTTAAAAAAAACTTACGATTCTTTACTACTATGCTATCCTAACACTATAACCTAAAGGAAAACAATGAACATGCCTATCCTTCTTGCTTTCATCTTGTATTTTGGGATTCTTTTTGCCGTTGGCCTTCTGCATTATTTTAAAACAAAAACCTCATCAGAATTTATGCTTGGTGGGCGCGGGGTTAATTATTGGGTTACTGCTATTGCAGCGCACGCTAGTGATATGAGTGCGTGGCTTTTTATGGGCTTTCCAGCCGTGATCTATTCCCAAGGCTTGGTTGGTGCATGGATTGCTGTTGGCTTAATTGGGGGTATGTTTTTCAGTTGGCATTACATTGCTCAAAAATTGCGTTTGGCTACTGAACAATACCATGCATTAACCCTTTCTACTTTTTTTGAAAAACGGTTTAATGATGAATCGGGCATGATTCGTTTAGCCAGTAGTTTAATTATTTTACTTTTTTTCAGTGTTTACATAGGCGCCGGGCTTACCGGCATGGGGCGCGTTTTTGAATCCGTTTTTGGGTTTAGTTATCATAACGGCATGACCATCGGTCTACTTGCTTCTTTATTTTATATTGTTGTTGGTGGTTTTACCGCACTGGCATGGAACCATTTTTTCCAAGGAATGTTTTTACTAGCGGTAATTATTTTTGTACCCCTGTATGCACTTTTGCAACTGGGCGGTACAACACAAATTGCGGCACATGCAGCTACAAACAATATTTCACTTTCATTACTACCCACTCTTTCCTGGTATAGCTTTATAGAAATAGTAAATGGTTTCGCATGGGGCATTGGCTACTTAGGCATGCCGCATGTGGTCATTAATTACATGGGTATTGATAACCCTGAACATATCAAACGTGCAAAATATTTAGGCATGATTTGGTTGACGCTTTCACTGAGCGCTGCCATAGCCGTCGGGCTTGTCGGTCTGGGCTATTTTCAGAATTTGCAAAACACTGAATTAGTTTTTGTGCACCTGGTCAATTTGCTTTTCAATCCCTTTTTTGCCGGCATAATTTTATGTGCGATGCTTGCTGCCACCATGTCAACACTCGATACACAAATTTTAGTTGCCGCAAATTCATTAACCGAAGATTTTTACAAAAAAATGCTTCACAAAAAGGCATCAGAAAAAGAACTTGTTTGGATTTCACGATTGAGCATTATTATAGTTTCTTTACTGGGTTATTGTATTGGCTACCAAAACAGTTCAACCGTTATGGGTTTAGTCAGCTATGCTTGGTCCGGCCTTGCCGCAGCTTTCAGCCCTATCATGGTTGCAGCATTGTACGGCAAAATTTACAAAAGCAAAACAATTTTAATGTCTTTAATTGCTGGCGCTACCGTTTCTGCCTTATGGCCATTAGTGGGCACACCTTTAATTCCTCTTATTCCTGGTGTTCTTGTAGGCACAGCTCTGCTGTATTTTAAAAAGTAAAATTTACAAAAAAAACACCAATTATTGCTTTTAATACAATGAACACAATAGTTTATTTATAGGTATTGCTATCCCTTATAAATAATGGAAAATAAAAAATGAACAAAGTAATAAAAGCATCTTTCTTTACACCCCTATTTTTTTTACTATCTTACGACGTCAACTCATCAGAAAAAACACCCTTTGATCAACCAAGAAATTCATGCTTTTTGGCCATAATCATTGATGAATCAAATCATGAAAACCCTGAAAAAAAGTTACCTGGCGCACTTACCAAAGGACTTTATTATATAACTTCAAATGAATTTAAAAATAGTAATATTCCAGTTTTAGTTAGCAAATCTCTTTTTTTTAATCTTTTTGTACGCATGAAAGATGTAAATTATTACAACAAAGAAAGTAATCGCATATTTGGTGATAGATATACTGTAATTTCTGATCTAACTCATATCTATGACGTACCAAAAACTCAATTTCTTTTACTCTTGCCAAGTCCCCAAGAAATAGGTTCGTATTTTAACCTTACTCATCTTGTTGATAAAACTGAACTGTACAAAAATGAAAAAGAGTTTCAAACATGGCTAGGACAAGAACTCTCAATAAACGAAAATGACGTTGCGCAAAAAAAAATTCCCTTTACAATTAACCAATTAGAAAAAATTTTAAAAACAAAAAAAACAGCAACTGAAAAAGATCTTCCTCTCTGGCATATATTCATTAACGGTCATTCAAGCTGGGAAAAAGAAAAAAATCTTGTTGCAGGATTTACTTATGAAAATATGCAAAAGATTATACAATTTTTTGATAGCGAGGTTTATACACGTATCATGTATCTAGAAACATGCTATATAGGCGGTAGCCCAAAAAACATTCTTCTTAAAAATCCTGAAAACAACTGGCTGCGAGAATTAAACTATATTATTGTTCTGCGTTCTATAACTGATACACCTAGTATCTATAGACCAGAAGAAAGAAAAGCTTTTTTTTATAATATTCTTACCTTTACTGATAAAGGAACTGGGCTCAATAATTTTTTAAAATCCATATCTCTAATGCAAAGTGGAACAGCTTCATATCGTGGAACTGCTACAATCCCTCAGCTTTTACTACCACGAGGCTTAGAGTTTCAAACTTTTAATATCGATGAAAAGGTACTAAGTCTTAATAAAGTCCTGCTACAAAAATATATACTTGAAAGAAAACAACTTATAGTAGATAACTCTAAAAGAGCCGTCCTAATATACTCTACTAGCATAAATATTCCTCTCATTGTCCAAACCTATGAACAGAGAATACCAATTGCTCCTGAAAAAACCGGTTGGAAGAATCTTCCGGATATTTGCACATTGCGTATTGCATTAGAAAATAATCAAGACACATGGGCAATAAAATACAAATCTATCTTAGAACCTTTTAATGCCTTTGATATAAATACCGTAGCTAACTATTGTCCAAATCCTGGCATAGCATATCCTGAATTTATCTCAATGATTCCCGGAGCATCAGCTCAGTATTTTACATCAATAACAATACAACAAAAAAATGAGTTCATTGGCCTTGAGGGGGTATTTCATTTCATACGTGATGCATTTCTTGATGTTGCTCTTAAAAAAGATAATAGAAAGTTTCTCATTAAATCATTAACTGGATTTAATGATCTCTCATTTATACTAGAACTTATAAGATTACAAAAAAACGTAGTAAATTCTTCAGAGCTTGAAAAAGTACTTGAACCATTTATAGGTAAAAAAATTACCTTAAACAATGTTTATGTAGAATATAAAGCTGATTTTGTAAAAATTTCTTTTGAGTTTGCAGGATCCTTATGGAGTCTTTCTGGAAAATTGACAGAACTATCCTGGGAACAGATTAAAAAAGAATCTCTTAAAAACAAGCAAGATTTTGAAAAAACAATCAAATCTATTCCTTATCAGTAAACTAACAAATAACGGGAGAGAATATTCAGCACTCCCTCATATGAACAATTCTTTATTGACAATCCTCACCCGGCTCCATAAACTGTGTATTTTTTACTAATTTTACCTATACTTAAATGCTATACTAAAAAACAAGTAATAAATGTTTAAAATAGAAAGAGAGCTATGAAACTACATGGTATTTTTTTACTTTTTATAAGCACACTCTCGTATGCCATGGAATCCAATGAATTTCCAGCACTAAAAACTCTTGCTGTTCTCTCTGCGGCACAAAATTACGAACGATTAAAAACAAAAATCAAACCAGATACCATCCCACAAGATTGTATAGATCTTATTGAACGAGAACTATCATTAAATCCTGATAATGTATGGAAAATATATAGTGGATATGAAAAACGCAGAGAAGAATGCGAAAAATTTTTATTAACACAATATGAATTTAAACCTGTGGATCAAATTTCATTTCATGCATGGAAAATTCACAGCGAATTCATAGATGAGTCTTATAAGAAAAAATATGATATTAATTTTTTTGAAAATAAAATAAATCAACATCTGCAAGAAAAAAATATGCAAGTGGCTTCATGCTTAAGGCAACGAATTGCAAGTCAGTGCGCAGAAAAGCTAGAAAGGGATGCCAAAGAAGCCCATAAAGAAAGCCTTATAGGCTTTCAGGGTGCCGTTTACCCTGTTCCTGCTAAAAAAAATAATCCTGTTATGATAACTATGAATAAAAGCGGATGGTACCAAATGCTCTGCGCAGTACCGATAGCACTTGGTTTTCTTTCTTCAGTTTTTGCAGCTGTATTTCTCTTTAACTAAATCCGTAGCATCCTTCGCAAACCCAAATCTAACCACAAAGGCTAACTAACATGAAAAAATACATGATTTTATTGTTCACAGTATGCACCCTTCTGTACGCCATGGAATCCAATGAATATCAGCTCTTGCTGCAACATAATGATGAAATTGTTATCCCAATGGACCAGCAAAAAACTGTCCCTTCATTAAAAAAGCTAACGGCACAATATATTGCAAAAAATTATACAAATTTAAAAACAAAAATAGAAAATAGTTTACCAACAGATTGTAAAGAATTAGTTGAATTGGAACTGCCTTTGACAAAAGATAACGCTTGGAAAATATTTACTAAAAATGAAGAACGTCAACAAGAATGTTTAGAGTATTTAAGAAAACAGCATAGTCTTGTATCAAAAGTGGTCTTTTCTGGTAAGGAATTTTTCACTAGTTCTTATAATTCTGAACATGACAAAAATTTCTTCTTAGAAAAAATACAAAGTGACCTCAAACAACAAAATATTTTTGCCCCTGAAACCAAAATAAATGCGCTTGCTCTCTATTGTGCAAATGAAGTACCCGAAGATAATAAAAAACTGGATAAAATGGCCCGCTGTTGTAATTGTGTAATATGCTCACCTTTTGTGATTTGTTATCTAGCTTATTTTGGAATAACGTTTCTTGTCCTTGTAACAGTGGGGACACCAGCTTTTCCATTTTAAATCCGTAGCATTCTCCGTAAGCTCAAGATCTAACCACAGGTAAAAATTTAATTGAATGTAAACTTCATCCTTTTATTTGACCAATACACTTTTCTAATTCATCTAATCCGCAAACTATTATTTTTTCTTCAAGCAAATAATATTTCGCTAAGGGGACAACTAACACAATGGTATCTAATGAAAGATCATGTAATGCAGTACGCATTGATTTCGTAACTTTTGGGTTATCAGTATATTTAAATTCAAAACCCAATCGTTTGCCAAATTTTAGCATAAATAGATCGAGCTCTGCTTCTGCATAGGTAGACCAAAAAAAACATTCCGGTGCTGTTATCTGCATATAACGAATGGTTTCTTCTAAAGCAAAACCTTCCCAAGATGCACCTACTTTTGGATTACCAAATAATTGATTTTCTGTATCAATATTCAAAAGAGCATGTAAAATACCGCTATCTCTAAAATATATTTTTGGTGATTTAACTTGCCGCTTACTTAAGTTTTCAAACCATGGCGTTAAAATACGAACCATAAAGGTACCGACTAAAATATCTAAATATCTTTTAACGGTATGATGCGAAACTGCAAGAGATTGCCCTATTTCACTTGCATTAAAAACCTGTCCATGATAATGCGCAAGCATAAGCCAGAATCTACGCAGTTGGGCCGGTGGAATCTGAAACCCTAAATTTGGAATATCTTGTTCTAAAAATGTCGTAATATAATTTTGCCGCCATGCTAAGCTTTTTTCTTCGGTTGGCGCTAAATAGGAACGAGGAAACCCTCCTCTAAGCCACAGCTTATTAGCCTCCTGGGTTTCTTCAAGGGAAAATGGCATAACATCAACGTAACCAATTCTTCCCGCTAAAGATTCAGATGACTGACTTATTAGATCTCTGGACGCGCTTCCCAAGATCAGGAATTTATGGTTATTTTTTGGATCATCTACTAAAACACGTAAAATGGGAAAAAGATCTGGTCTGCGCTGAATTTCATCAATTACAATAAGCGTTTTTTTAATTTGCGTAATAGCAAGAATTGGGTTATCAAGCCGCGAAACATCTGCGGGATTTTCTAGGTCAAAAAAGAAAAAGTCATCCGGGTAATACTGTTCCGCATACATACGAGCCAGCGTAGTTTTACCTGCCTGACGAGGCCCTAAAAGGCCACAAACAGGGTGTATTTCTGCGATAAATCTGACCCTTTCCAGAAGTCGTGTTCTTTTCATAATTTCCTTGAATTTTGGAAGTTCTTATTCCAATTTTCAAGGAAATTGGTCAAAAAAGCAAGAGTTTGTTAATTTTTCCTTAAATTTTGGAAGTCCATATTCCAATTTTCAAGGGAAAAATTATATTCTGAACATTTTTTTAAAGCCCAAATCTAACCACAGATGCGAAATCGCACCGGCAAAGAAAAAAAGCGTATCAAAAAATAATAAATTTACATACTGCGGCACAAAGAAATGAGCATTAGCAATAACGGCACCGCATAAACCAAGAATAAACCATAATGAATGTGTAATGCCGCGATGCTTAATCAGCAGAGGTGCTAAGGCAACCAAACTGACAAAGGCAACGGCACGAAAGCGCATCTGTAGCAAAAGTACTACAACGCAGCAAAAAATAATGCGGTAAAACAGCTTTTGGCCTTTACTTTTAGTATCAATATCCGGAAACAAAGCTCCAATAATTGCACAACAAAACCATTCAGCTGCAGTGAATACTGTAGGATTGTATGAGCGCATACAATAAACAAGAATTGCGAAGGCTATCGAGCCGCCGACGATGTGTCCTTTATAATTTGGCATTTTGAATCTCTCTTTATTTTTTGAGGTGTTCGTATGGTTCGAGACGCTACGCTCCTCACCACGAACGGATATTGTAAAGTTTTTTGGCTACAAATATTTATTCTTGATTTTAAAAAATATCAGAAGTCCGTTCGTGGTGAGTGATTTCGAAGAAATCGTATTAACTCGTCCGGCGAAGCTTTATGCGAAGCCTGGAAACCATACGAACCCAATCTAACTTACCGCATTTTTTAAAGCCATTAAAGTAGCACCGGGGTAATAAAAATATAAAATTGAACGATACTTGTATCCTGCATCAATCATACGCCGAGCGCCCCATTGGCAAATACCTAAATGATGGCCGTACCCTTTACCATTAAAGCAAATTTTATCGCCATTTTTCTCAATCGTGTAACAAAAACTTTTTATTTTAGAAATCAGTGAATAAAATTGCTTGCTGGTAAAAGTATGACTTTTATGTCGATCTTGGACAAGAATATGCCGTGGCACCCCAGCCTTATCTTTTTGGATCACCCGAATGTCAACAATATCATCGACCTGATGACCCGCTTGGCACATAAGCTCTTTGAGATCATCTTTTGAATATTCGAGTTTCCAAGCATAAATTTTGCATGTTTTACAAAAATCACAAGGATAATTGCGCGCCAAATATGGGGCCTTTTTAAAGTTCACGCCAGCTAATTTTGCTGGAATCACCCCACCACAGCAGCTGTCAAACATAGCATCAATCGGTTTTAGCTTATACGACAAAATCAACCCACGTGTTTCTTCAATCGCATGTTTTAAATTTACAAATTCATGCACCCCATTATATGTTTGATGAATGTTGGTATTTTTAATATGGTAGATTTTTTGCCGCTTAGTAGCATCAAGTACTTTTGCAATCAAATACGTACGACATGCAATAGCAAAAGCTTTGTTAACCTCAATCGGCCAACCAGGCCAACTTTCCCACCGCAATACTGAATAAATATAATCTTCAATATCAAGTTGGCTCATTAAATAACTATTCTCTTCTTCCAACGCTATCATAAACGCTCCTTCATAATGATAACCATTGAATTCTAAAAAGCCTTGGGCTGGGTTGATAAGAATTCTTTTTGCAGAGCTTCGCTTGTTATTGATATAAATACCATTGGCAAAGCAAGTAACGTTCAGACTCTTTTGTGGCAAAAATATTTTTGTTGAAGGTTGATTATAGTCATGAATCAAAAATCCATGTGAACTTTTGAGCTCCCACGGTTGCGCTTGCGCAGTTAACTTTTGTTCATCTAATAAAACACGCACCGTATAAATAAACAACGAATCAGAATCCTGTTGATCAATTAATGAAATTTTTCTCATCACTTTTGCAATACGCTTTTGCCCTTCCTGTTCTTTGGGCAATAAAAAAGTACGGCTTTTATATTTACAGTGATGATACAGAAAGAAAAAACCATTCCGAATACACCAAGGTGCAAACGATTTTTTTTCAAGCACTATACGCTCGTGCTCTGATTCTATAGGTTTTCTTGCTATCCGTTTTGGCAAAGCATACAACAAACTACTACAAAGAAAAATGGTTATGAAAAAAAACCGATCAAAATGGAATGCCATGGTTATTGAGCATCTGCAAAAATTCTGGTGGAACAGGGTTGCCTTTCTCTATGCCCTGGTTGGCAAGATTATCGGCATGCTTATTAAACTCTCTTAGCACATGGCACAATGAAAAGTTAATGCCATGTAATAATTGTACTGCAAGATCATACATTTTTTTTAATTCTGGCTTGCGAACTTTATAACTTCCTTTTATTTGATTAACCAATAATTGAGAATCGGAAATTACATATAAAACATCATCAGGAAACAACATTGGCTTAACCACAAAAATACCTACAATTAACGCCAAATATTCTGCTTCATTGTTTGTTTTAATGCTCAAATAAAAACCTTCTTGATACACAGGTTTTTCATCTTTTAATACATAAACACCCGCTCCTGCTTGGCCTGGGTTATTACGCGAAGCACCATCGATAAATAATTTCCAAGCATGTGATGTTTCTTTGGGTTTTTCTATTGGATCAGTACAATCCAAAAAGGTAAGCTGCTTCATCCTGCTTTTGGTTCCTCATGTGCTTCTTTGAGGTATAAAAAACGAAAACAATCGCGACATTGCAAAAGTTTTCTACGGCGCAAATCATGCATATTTTGTTGGGTCAAGGGATAAAAACAGGCAGTACAACTTTCCTTTTCTACCGGCACCACGGGATTAGAAACCTGTTTGTACATAACATTATATTTTTCAAGCAGCTCTTGAGGAATATTTTTAAGTTTTTCTTCTCGCAATGCATGATGATGTTTAAGGTTTTTTTGCTGTTCATCCATGGCACGCATTTTTTCAGTAATAACAGTATTTAAAGAAATCAGTTTTTCATCACAAAAAGCTTGCCGCTCTTTAAGTTCAACTTCAGCATGTTCATATTTTTTCCATTTGAGCAGAAGCTCTTCTTCTAAAGAATTTTGTTTGACTTGTAAAGCTGCTACTTCTTTTGAAAAAGATTCATATTCACGTTGATTAGTTGCGGCATCTAGACGACGACGTTTTTCTTTTTCATCCTGATCAAGAGTTTTCATTTCAAGTTCCGTTGCATCAACCTCCTTTTTTAAATCATGTTTATTTTTTTTGGAACGATCTAGACCTTCATTACAGAGATCGGCTTCCTTTTGCGCAACAGCAATTTCCTCTTTTAGCTTGTCAATTGCGTGCTCTATTTTGACCATTCCTTGGTCAAATTCAACGAGATCGATTAGTTTTTGCAAAGAAAACTGGTTCATTGGTAAACCCTTATTTCGTTAAGTTTACACCATAAATTAAGGAGGAGTTTTTATATTTTGGTGGGCCCACCAGGATTTGAACCTGGGACCTCTCGGTTATGAGCCGATTGCTCTGACCAACTGAGCTATGGGCCCCCATAAGAAATGTACTAAGCTTTAGAGTACAGGAATTTCAAAAATTGTGAAGAGAAATGGCCGTATTTCTGTAAATGAATTATTTTGTCTTCTTTGGTTCACTGTTTTTCAAGGTAAGTTGTTCTTTAATAAAAGGCTCATCCATAACGTTCTGATCAACCGTAAAATTTACTATACCATAAAGCGTTTGAATGCCTTCTAGCAAATTAAAATGCTTGCGTAATGCTCCTAGATCATCGGGCGTATAGCGTTTATTTTTAATAAATATTGAAAAAAAATTTTGCGCTCCCCCTTCATATTTTTCAATTGCTCCTTCTTGCTCTTGAACAAAACACTCAATCGCTTTGTACAATTCTAGTGCAATTTCACGCCCTTCTGTTTCTTCAGGTTGACTGAACATACAAAAAATAGAATGCTTCAAGCTCAAAGCATTTTCTTGCTGTTTATTTAAATATTTTTCTGTACCACCTAGAAAGCAAATCTCCTTAAAAAGTTCATTTAACGAAGCTTCTTGTTTGACGAAAATTTTACATTTTTGAAATAGTTCCTTTTGTTCATACAATGTCTTTGTAGGGTTTTTTGGCAAATTCTTTTTTGGTTTGGGCAATATCTTTTTAGTTGAAACCTTCAAGGGATCATCATCAGAAACAAACACAAAACTATCAGAATCTTCACTAGAATCTTTCGCCTCTATAAAGCTAGCTTCACTATCTGATGCTTTTACCATAGTCTGAAAACAAAAAAAAATACTAAAAAATAACAACTTTTTTTTCATACAGTTTTTCCTTTAATGAATAATAAAAAATCTTTTATGCGCATACTATACCCCCATTCATTGTCATACCAACCAGCAACTTCAGCAAGTGGTCCCACAACTTTCGTTGCAAGGCCATCAATAATAACTGAATATTGCGAACCAATAAAGTCACTAGAAACTAAAGGTTCCATAGAAAAATCCATAATTCCCTTCATACGTGTTGTCGATGCTTCTAATAAAGCATTATTAATAGTTTCAACACTCAATTTTTTTGTTGCAGTAAAAACAAGATGAATATAAGAAACAATCCCAACTGGCACGCGCAATGCAAAAGCTTCAATTTTTCCATCGAGCGCCGGAATGATTTTTTTTACCATTGATGCAGCACCCGTTGTTGTAGGAACAATATTTAACGCTGCAGCACGTGAACGGCGCGGGTCTTTACAATCAACATCAAGAAGTGCTTGCGAATTTGTGTAGGCATGAACCGTTGTCATAGCTGCATAATCAAGGCCACATTCTTCATAAAGAACTTTCAACATAGTCAAAAACGCATTCGTAGTACAACTACCTAATGAAACAATTTTATCTGTTAATTTATAGTTCTGTTCGTTTACTCCGGGAACAATAGAAAGAACTTCTCCCTTTGCAGGCGCTGAAATTAATACTGATTTTGCTCCTGCTTGTAGATGAAGCTCAGCTTTTTCGCGTGAGGTAAATTTTCCAGAACAATCAATAACCCAATCAATGCCACGATCTTTCCAACTAATTTTTAATGGATCCGTCTCTGCGATGATTTCAATTTTTTTGCCATCAATGATTAAGCAATTATTTTTTTGCTCAACGGTACCAGGGAAAGCACCCATAATCGTGTCATATCTAAAAAGCAACGCAACATTTTCAATATTCGCTGGGCCAATATTGATCACTACAACATCCAATTTCCGAGCTGCCATAGGATCAAGCATTATGGTACGTAAAAAGCTTTTTCCTATTCTACCGAAACCATTTATGGCAATCCTCATTGCTACTCCTTTTTTTTATTTGTGCGATTGGCAAACTAATTTTATCATATCTTCTTGTTGACTATCAGATGAATCGGGCAATTCCAAAATTATAGGTTTTTCTACCAAACGAGGTTCATGAATAAATCTTCTAAGTGCTTCAAGGCCAATCTTACCCTGGCCTAAAAAAGCATGTTGGTCACGAAATGTTCCCGGCAACTCGTTACTATCATTCAAATGAATTAAAGCAATAGCATCAATGCCGACTGTTTTTTCCAAAAGATCAATGAATTCTTTTTGACCTGCTGGTGTTACCACATCGTAGCCAAAACCATGTGCATGAGCTGTATCAATACAAAATTGAATTTTTTCAGGATTGTTCAATTTTTCTCGTATAATTAAAAAATCTTGCAGATCGCTCCCAATAGTTTGACCGGCATGTGCAGTATTTTCTAAAACAATGGTAATATCAGAATGTCGCGTGGTTATGGTATTGAGCGCTCGGACTAAACAATCGATTCCCTCCATGCGAGATTGCCATCCTTGAGCTGAACCAGGATGCAATAGATAATGAGAAAAACCAAGTCGCTTTGTTATATCAAGCTCACGATTAACTAAATAATGGGCGATCTTATTGCGCTTTCCACATAAATTAATCCAATAGGCGCCATGAACATAAAGATCGCCAAATGTGTTACGTTGCTTTAAAAAATTGCGGTATTCTTCATCAGAAAATTCAAGACGTTTTTTGGTCTCTTGATGTACCAAAAAGCATTGAAATGATGAAAGCTGTGCTTTTTGAGCACGCTCAACAACAGTAATCAAATCTTTGGAAATACGTAAATGCAATCCAACAGTTCTCATTGCATCTCATAGAAATAATTTATTCAATAAAATTCTGCTCAAGGGCGCTTTGACTAAAATACGGAATCAATGCAGAAACAAAATCTTTTTTGATATGTTCCAAGCCTTCCTTGGTATCAGACTCAAAACGCAAACAGAGTACTGGTTGCGTATTTGATGCTCTGACCATGCCCCATCCATAATTCATGCTAACCCGAATTCCATCAATTGTCATCAGTTGCGCTTCTTTATAGGTTCCAAAAAATGCTTTAACGTGGTCAACAATCGAAGCCATTTTCTCCTGCTCGCACGCAATACGAATTTCTGGTGTGCTTATTTTTTTGGGAAAAATTTCAAGAAGTTGCTCTAAGGGTTTTTGTTCTTGGAGCAATAGCTCAAATAAACGCAATGCCGCATAGTTACCATCATCATAGCCAAAATAACGGTCAGCAAAAAAGAAATGACAACTCAATTCACCAGCAAGTAATGCTTTCTTTTCTTTAAGATTTTTTTTGATAATTGAATGGCCAGAAGGAGAAATGCATGGAGTCCCTCCCCAAGAAGTTAAAATCTCAGACAGACCTGAAGAGCATTTAATATCAAAAACCACCGAGGCCCCAGAATTGGCATTGATTATCGGTTGAGAAAAAAGTGCAAGTACTTTATCGCCCTGCACGAGCTCACCCGTTTTGGTCATCGGAGTCATGCGATCGCAATCACCATCAAGGCCCAAACCTAGATCATAAGAACTGTTTTTCAGTGCGGCGCGTAACGCTAGCATATTTTTTTCAACAATGGGATCAGCTTCATGGTTAGGGTAATTACCATCAACTTCTTGAAATAACAATAAAACATTACGCCATTTCATTTTTTCAATCAACTTTGGCCAGACAGTACCTGCTGCACCGTTGCCACAATCAACAATCACCGAAAGCGACATATCAACTAAATGCGGAAAATTTTCAACCATCCAAGTGGTGTAATCTTCAATCAAGGGATATTCTTGGTAGTCACCGTTACGGCTCGCTTTTAGGCCTATATCTTTTTTTGCAAGCTCTTTAATTTCTTGAATTTGCTCGCCCCAGACTGAATCTTTGCCTAAACAAATTTTTATACCATTATATTCTTTTCCGTTATGGGACGCCGTAATCATAAGTCCGGCATCAACGGGCAAATTAAATAACGCAAAATACAAAACAGGGGAAGGGCAAACCCCAACAAAAACAACATCAAGGCCACTATCCTGCAAAGCTCGGCAAACTTCTTCTTTTATTGCTGGTGAATGAATTCTGCCATCAGCACCTACTGCCACTTTTTTTACTTGAGGATTTTTTTGGACAAAATAATACGCAATTGCTTTTACTAGCCTATACACTTCATCGATAGCTAACTCAGTACCAATTTTTCCACGAATATCATATTGTCGAAAGATATAATCTACCATTGTGTCTCCATAAAATTTCATGCTCAAAGTATATATAATATTTAGTATGTCATAAATGAAAGTTTTTTAAAAACTGCATAGAATACTGGATATTGACAATTTGTCGATATCAGAGATAATTGTAAATATATTTTTATCATAAAATATTTGCACAATAATGACACTCGGAAGGTTTTTCATGAAAGCTACGTCATACAAAAACTCTTTTTTTATTCTTTTTTTAATGACCAGCGCAACACTATTTGCAGACTCTGAAATCGAATTAACCCAAGAAGAATTGCACGAACCACAAAAAAGTACTATTGATTTTACGGCACAGCTTTTATCTTTAAAAAAGCCAAAAAAAACTAAGGAAAAAGTTAACCCTTTTGAAATGCAAATTGCAGAAATTGATTCAGATAGTTCTGAAAAAAAGGAAGAACCCATTTCGTCAATTGACCAAAATTCATCACTTGATAACCTTGAAAAAACTTTTAAAGCTTGTATTGATGATGCAATTAAAGCAAACAACAAAGACCAACTGGATCAATACTTAAAAGATGGCCTCATTGATAAAGATCAAATGCTTGAATGCTTGAAAAAAATGGTTCACCAAACAAAAGGACCTAAAATAATTGATAGTTTTGAAAAATTGTATGCATTCTCAACCAAAGAAAAAATAGCACTCGAGAGTATACTCAGCAATGAAGATCTTGAAACGATCTTTTATTGGTCTTTGGAAAAACGTAATACACAAGCGTTTAAAAAAGCCTTAGAAATAAGTACAGATTTGAACCAAGCTACGTTACAAAAATTACAACATAAAATTAACGAAAATTGCAATTCACCTTTTAAAAATCTGGAACCTCGCAAAAAAGCATGCCAAGAATATAATGATCTCATGAAATATATTCTGGCTTCATCAAAATAAAAACGATTTAAACATTAGGAACTTCGCTTGTTTTTAAATCATTACTTAGCACAAGCCGGTATTTGCTCACGCAGAAAAGCCGTCGCGCTCATTAAAGAGGGGTTGGTAAGCATCAATAATGCCATCATTACTACCCCAACCTATCAAGTAAAACCAACTGATGTTGTGCGTTACAAAAAACGGGTAATTAAACCTGACCCATATATTTATGTTTTAGTAAATAAGCCTGCAGGTTATGTAAGCACAACAGCAGATGAAATGGGACGCAACACTGTTCTTGACTTGGTTCCGCTTGCTCAAAAAAAACGCTTGTATCCTATCGGTCGCCTTGATAAGGAAACAACGGGTTTAATTGTTTTGACCAATGACGGATCATTAGCACAAAAACTCAGCCATCCAACGTTTGAAATTCAAAAAGTGTATCAAGCAACGCTCGATCAACCTTGCTTGCCAGATCATATTCAAAAAATAAAAAAAGGTATTCGCTTAAAAGATGGCATTGCTCGCGTTGATAGTGTAAATATCCCAAATTTAAAAAATCGCCAAATTGTTCGCATTGCGCTCCACAGCGGCAAGAAGCATATTATTCGCAGAATTTTTGAAGCATTGGATTTGAAGGTTAAAAAACTTGATCGGATTAATTATGCAGGCCTTACTCAAAAAGATTTAAAACCTGGTGCCTGGCGATATTTAAAAGAAGATGAAGTAGAAAATTTGAAAAGTTTGTCGAAATAAACTTTATTTACAAGCGTATCCATAAATTAATTTCACTATCCCGTTCGTGGTGAGGATTTTTCGAAGAAAAATGTCTCGAACCATGAACTCAAAAGAAAAAAAATTGTAAGAAATAAAAATTTCATTTTAAATTAGTAAAATTTAGTGTTCGAATGGTTCGAGACGCCTTCGGCTCCTCACCACGAACGGAAAATTTAAAGTTATTTGAATTAGTCGATCTAATATTATTTCAAAAATAATTGTTAAATCGAATCTACATTAATTTTATTGAGATATTCGGTTCTTGCGCTAAACTAACAATAAAAAAGTATAGGCAAGAACTTTTTATGATTCCCTTAAAAATACAAATCAAAAATTTTTTAAGTTACGGCCCTAAACTTCAAGAAATAGATTTTGGCCCCTATCCTCTTATTTGCTTAAGTGGTAAAAATGGTCACGGAAAATCTGCATTACTTGATGCCATGACCTGGGCTCTTTGGGGGCAAGCCCGCAAAACAAGCGGTACTTTAAAACCAGATGCACAGCTTTTGCGCCTTGGTCAAACGACTATGCTGGTAATTTTTGATTTCATTTTTAATAATCAAATGTATCGCGTTCGACGTGAATTTGCCTTAACAAAAAAAGGCAATCCCTATGCATCTCTTGAATTTGGTATTTTAGAACGAGAAACAGAACATTTACGCCCACTTACTGAAAAAACAATTCGCGATACACAAGAAACCATAGACAGAATGTTAGGGCTTGATTATGACGCTTTTGTCAATTCTGCCTTTTTGCGTCAAGGAAATGCCAATGAATTTTCTAAAAAATCCCCCAAAGAACGTAAAGAAATTTTAGCCTCCATTTTGCAGCTAGACAAATATGAAACCATTCGCAAAGCAGCGATGGAAAAAGCCAAAACAGCAAATGCTGATGGTGTCCATTTAAAACAGCTGCAAGAAAAAATTAAGCAAGATTTATTACAAGAAGAGGTGCTTTCCCAGAACTTAAAAACGGTACAAAACGATTTTGAACTTGTTTTAAAAAATGAGCAAGAACAGCAAAATCTTTGCAAAAATCTTGAAATAGAAAAAGAAATCTTAGCAAAACAAGAGCAAGAACAATCGCTATTGGTTTTTAAATATGAACAAGCATCGAATGAACTACAGGAGCGATATCAAAAAATCCATGCTGATTTTACTCAATGGCGCTTGGTTAATAAAAAACAACATATAATAAAAAATCCTTCTGAGCTTGAAAAAGAAAAAAACAAATTAAGCACCGAAGTTAATCGCTTCATAGCATTACAAGAAAAAAGCTTTGCGCTTAAAGAACAGCTTTTATTTACAAGAGAACACGAGCAGAAAATTTTAAATCAGCTAAGGCATGATTATACGGCTCAATTACATAAAAAACAGTTTGCTCTCGAACGTTTGCAAACAGATCTCGAATTTAAAAAATTAACATTAAATCAAACTGAAAAAAAAATAACTGAACTCTGTCACGAGCTAGAAAAGCTTACTAACGAACATGGTATTCTTGAAAAAAATCTTGAGGATTTTGGAAACAAACAAGAATCATTTACAAACATTGAACAACAGTTTGAAAAAAGAAAATCGCACTATCACCGCTGGATTGCCCAAGCAAACCTTTTGAGTTCTGAAAAAAAAAATTTAGAACAAAAAAAGGTATTAATTCATGATCCGAATAATCCAAGTTGTCCACTGTGTGAACAAAATCTTTCAGCATCACGAAAAAAATTTTTGAAAAATCAGTTTGAAAAGCAAGAGCATATAATTTCACATCAATTAAAACGATTCACACTAATCTTGAGCGATTTAAAACCACTTTTAGTAGATCAACATAAACAATTAGAAACGTTACGCGCTCAAAAACAACAAGAACATGTAGTACAAGCACGCCTAAATGATATAAAAAATGCAATTACAAAAAAGACAGAACATTTAAATTCGTTAAAAGATGAGCATAAAAAAAATTCTTTGGATTTTGATGTACTTACTAAAAATCTGAGCGAACAACAAAAATTATTTATGCTAGAACAAGGCCAAATGCAAAAAGAAATCGAAAGCAACCCAGGTTATCTTGAACTAAAAAACAAATGCTTGCAGGTGCAAAAAGCCCTAGAATCATTAAGCTATGATCCAGTACAGCATAAAGCTGCTCAACAAAAACTTCAGGAACTTATCAACCAACAACAAGAGTTAGCCAATATACAACATGAAATAAAGCAACAAGAACAACGCAAAGAAGAAATATTTAAAGGTTGCCAACAATTGAGAGACATCAAAAAAAAGAAAGAACAGCTCAAAAAACAAATTGAGACGCTTTCGATCAAACAGCAAAAAGATGTATTACTCGAAAAACAAACAGAACTGCAAGCAATACTTAGTGAAATTCAGCAAAAAAAAGAATACTTAGTGCATCAAAAAGGAAGCCTAGAACAACAACAACGACATCTTGAAAAACAAAAAACTGAATTACACGAGCAAGAAAAAAAACTTGCAGACCTGCAAGAGACAATGTTTGACTATCAAATTTTGGCAACCGCACTTTCTAAAGATGGCATTCAAGCTTTGCTTATTGAAGATGCACTGCCAGAAATTGAACAAGAAGCAAATAATTTATTAGCTGATTTGACAAATAATCAAGCGCATATCATTATTGAATCGCTGCGCGATTTAAAAAAAGGCGGTACCAAAGAAACCCTCGACATTAAAATATCAGACCCCATGGGTATTCGCCCCTATGAAATGTTTTCCGGCGGAGAAGCATTCCGTATCGATTTTGCCTTACGTATTGCTATTTCAAAACTTCTGGCACGCCGCGCCGGTACATCATTGCAAACCTTGATTATTGACGAAGGTTTTGGCTCCCAAGATGAAGAAGGGCTGAATCATGTTATGGATGCAATTTTAAAAATTCAAGACAACTTTTCCAAAGTTATCATCGTTTCACACTTACCAGCGATGAAAGATCAATTTCCTGTTCATTTTGTAGTAAATAAAGGACCGCAAGGCAGTCAAGTTTCAATTTTTGAACAAGGTTAAAGTTTGCTTTTTTTAAAAATCCATACTAAGAAATAGATATCGTTCAATAAATTTTTCTAATAACCTAAAAAGGAGAGGTTCTGATATGAAAAAACATCTGCTTTGGCTTCTATTGCTTTCCACCATTTCATCTGGCATTTTTGCAGACGATTGCAGCTGCAAAGCAATAAGCCATACTTATTTTGCTGTTCGACCTCAATTTCAAATTGGTTCACCCGAATATGAAGCCCTCGCTCGCAATTTACGCAAAGAGCGTGAATGCGGGATAGGCATGAGCTTTCAGGGTGTTGTTTTTGGTGGACAATCAACCAATAAAAAAAACTTAGGAAAATACTTTGCACCGTATTGCTCAAATGAAATTCCAGTAGATGGTACTATTGGGGTTAATAGCAAAGCAATTTTGCCTCAGCACTTTAATATCTTTAGTGTACAGTTCAGCCCAGATACTGCAGCTGTTATTTTAGGAAGTACAACACCAAACCTTACCAATCCCTTCAAAAGCATTATTACCTTAAATCCTCAACAATCCGTGATTGGTTTTGGTTTCGGCTGGCAAGTAGAACGTTGCCTTGGCGAACATGTTTTTTGGGCAAGTATCAATGCACCAGTACTTCATGTGCGTAATACGATGGGCTTAGAAGAAACCGTAGCAGAAGGTGCACAATTTTATACGGTACAACCAATTGCAGGTCAAACAACTAATCTTAATGATCCACAGTTTAATATGACAACAGCGCTCACACAAACTGGTTGGAACTACGGCAAAATCGATAACAAGGTACATAAAACAACGAAACTTGGGTTTATTCAAGTACAAGTTGGTATGAACTGGGTTGATGAAGATTGTTATTATTTTGACCCGTACATCGGTGCAACTTTAGGTGTTGGCAACAAACCTGATGCTCGTTTTGTGTTTGAACCAATTGCTGGTAACGGTGGTCATTATGGTGTGCTTTGGGGTGCTAACGGCGGCATTCAAATCTTTGAAAATTGCAACCGAGATTTATTACTTAATTTAGAAACTGATTTGGTAATGCAATATCTTTTTGCAAACACACAAAAACGCTCTATGGATTTGAAATACAAACCTTGGAGTCGTTATATCGAAACGTATCGTGATCGTGCACAAGGAATACAAGCGAATGATCTTGGTCAAGCTCCAACAACTCCGGAAGAAATGCTCCAAGCAATTTTCCTTTCTAACCCCGGCATTAATGTTTTAACACAAGATGTACGCGTAAAACCTGGTTTTAATTACACCCATAATATGGCTCTTACGTTACAGCACAATCGCTGCTGCAGAGGCTTTGATAGCGAAATTGGTTACAACTTCTACGCACGCCAAGCAGAATGTGTTTCATTAAGAAAACCATTTGGCACTGAAGCTGCAATTAAAGATCATGTAGGAAACGGTCTTACCAACCCTGTCCGCAATATGACAGCTGATCAATTATCAAATGAAGCAAGTTTTTTAAATATTGATAGCAATTTAGCAAACGCCAATGCTAACTATGATCGTGGCATTATTTCACAAGATGATCTTGATTTAGCATCAGCAGCACACCCTTGTGTAATTTCTCATACCGTTTATAGCGCAATCGGCTATCGCTGGGATGATACTTGTTTTCCAATGAAAATTAGCGTTGGCGGTTCCTATGAATTTGCAGGAAGAATGAACACCAGCTTAGATCGTTGGCTTGTTTGGGGCAAATTTGGCATTGGTTTTTAAAAAGAAAGGAATAAGTAAATGAAACTACGTTTTTTACTTCTCTTGCTAAGCATCAGCTCACTGAAAGCAGAAAATTATTTCTATAGCCCTACTAATAACCCAAAGGGAATTAATTACGCTTGCAGAATGATGTCTGCAGTTAATATGGTATTAAAACAACCAAATTATAATATCTATGCTGAACACAATGGCGATGATAATTTGGTTGCCTATGCCGGATCATTTAGCAAAACGTTAGAGCACGATGCGGTAACAGGATTATTAACAGCCAACGGGCAAATAAACTATCAACGCCTACTAACTGCTGTTAATACTGGTCAGCAAGCTGCCTTCAACGCAATTGTACAAGCACCCGAAAACACCAGAAAATTCGTAAATCCTCAAGCAAGTTTTGCACGTAGCCTTGAAGGAATACCTGGAATGATTGCTCCGTTACCTCCAGCACCAAATCTTTCAAGTGCGCAAGCTGCCGCCGATATGATAGAAGATTACTTAATGATGATCTGCCGCGATGTGCGTTTTTCAGATTATGGCACAGGGGCAGGAACTGATGCGGATACCGTCAATGGTGGCTCAAAAACAAACAATGCTGCAGCAATTTTGAATGCACTGGGTGATGCCTACAAAGGACCAAAGCCTGTTACTGCTGCTAACATTTTTAGAGGCAATTCTGTTGGTGATCCTGTTGGACCTTACATTTCACAATTATGGTGGCTTCCAATTCACCCTTTTTTCCAAAGTGTAGAACAACGACAGCAACTACCGGTTGCTCAAGCTCGTCAATTTGGAGCATCACTGACAGATTTTACTGCTATACAAAACGGTGTAATACCAAAACCTTATAATGGCAGCGACTTCAGCGGTCAACGTTATATCATAACTGGTAAAGATGGTGGAACCTCCGTACATAATGATGGCCCTGGTGAATATGAATTTTATGCAGTTAATATTTTACTTTACAATGGCGCACCGCTTTCTCCTGCATCACCATATTTGAATGGATCTGCACCTAAAGAACAAGGCTTTATAACGTTTATGATCGGCGACATGTACCGAGTTGTTATGGCATGTATGGAAGAAGCATTCAAGCATTGCTGGGCCCATAAATGGCTTGCAAACAGAAGACTGCGCCCAGAAGCTATGGCAGGCTTAGTAAATCTGGCAAAAGTTACCGCTACAAATCCATACAATCTTGATGCTTCACTTTTTGCAACCTACGTTACACCAGCTGGAAACGTTGATCTTCTTGCTTGGGTACTTGCAACTAACCATCTACAAGACCCATATTATGCACAATCAACTGATACCTACTTACTCAATCAATTATATCCAGAAGGGTCACCTGTTCACCCTTCTTATCCAGCAGGACATGCAACCGTTGCAGCTGCTTGCACAACAGCATTAAAAGCTTTTTTTGATGACACAGCGCTTCTTCATACATTCCTTACGCCTAAAAAACCATCTGCTGATGGCTCAACTCTAGTTGATTTACCCGTTAATGAAGGAGCACATCTTTTAACAGTTGCCGGAGAACTTGATAAATTAGCATCAAATGTTGCAATTTCACGTAACTGGGCTGGCGTTCACTACCGCTCTGACGGTGATGAATCTCTTCTTTTTGGCGAAAGAATTGCTATCAAAGTACTTCAAGACCATGCACGCATCTATCATGAAAGCGGCTTTACTGGATTTGAAATTACTTTGCGCGATGGCACACGTGTACGCATAACACCAGATGCAGTCACGCCAATTGTATAAGCAAAACATTTTTACAACAAAAAAGAGAGTGGTCGAAAAACGACCACTCTCTTTTTTGTTACGATGATTTAAACGTATATTTACTATTTGTTATTTTGCCTTATTTTTATTGACCCATTTCAATTGACTTGAAGTAAACTGTACTATTTGGGGATCACTATTTGCTCGCATACATACCCATAATGGTGGAGAGCCTACCGGTTTATTTGTTTGAAAAGCTTGAGCTCCTTTTAGAATAAATGTAGTGCCCATCCCTTCGCGTCCAATTCTGTTTTGATTAAATTTTATTTCATGCTCTTTTGCATATTTAGAACTAGTAAGCGAGCTTAAAAAATCAGGTATTAATTTCTGATTCTGCTTGAAGTCCTCACGACCCTTTAATAAAACCTCTTCAACTCTTTGCCAATAAAATTCTGATCCAGAGAATTCATCGGATTGTTCAAAACAAGAATATTCATCAAAACTATATTCTTGAGACCTCTCCATAGCAAAAAGATTTAAAACTCCAAACGTAAATAATAAAACTATTAAGGATAAAATCTGTCTATGCATAATATTTCCTTCGCTTATATATATTGCATAATTGAAATTTATAATTTTTAATTATAACAGAATATATCTTTATTGCAACCTTTTTGCTTATAGAAAATTAATACCAAGAAAAAGGACCAGAATTCAGAATAATAAGGTATAAGCAGAAAAAAAGGGATACTTTAAAAAAGTATCCCCTCAAAATTATTTGAACATTCTTTGCTAAAAGCTATTGAACCCACTCAAGGCGAGCAATAGGTGCTGTATCACTTATGCGTCGTCCTAAAGGTATCACACGGGTATAACCACCCGGTCGACTTGCGTATTGTGGCGCAATATCAACAAAAAGCTTATCAAGGACAGTATCCTTGTAAGGAAGGAACATTTTGGCGCGGCGGCGCACGTTAAACGTGTTGCCTTTGCGCGCAAGCGTTACCAGCTTTTCAGCCATTTTTTGTACTTCCTTAATGCGGGCTTTCGTTGAAACCAAGTGCCCCTTTTCAATGAGAAGCATAACCTGATTTCTCAATAACGCTCGTTTATGAGAAGCTTTTACGTTTAATTTTTTTCTACCTATTTGATGATTCATGATTATTCCTAAGCAATCTGCTTATTCTTCAATTGTCTTTACTAACTTTTTAACATCGTCTTCATTGATGTTCATACCAAGTGTAAGGCCAAATGCCTTCAAACTTTCTTTAACTTCATTCAATGATTTTCTGCCAAAATTCTTGATTTTCAATCCTTCTTCTTCGGAAAGATTTACTAAATCTATAATACGCTTTTTACCAGAACTAATAAGGCAATTATGCGCACGAACAGAAAGCTCTAATTCATCAATCGGTTTAAAAAGAAAATCAGGAGATACCTCTTTCAAACCAAGATCAACCGCTTTGATAGGTTTTTCTTCTTTGATTTCTTCAGGCATAGCAGAAATATCATTGAAAGGAATTTCTGCACTCGCTAAAAAATGTTCAAGTTGCGTGCGTAAAACTGAAACGGCATAATGCAATACATCAAGAGGATTTTCAGAGCCATCGGTATAAATTTTTAAATTTAATTTATCGAAGTCAATTTCCTTACCAACGCGCGTTTTATCAACATCAAAACTCACTTGGCGAACTGGTGAAAACATCGCATCAAGATAAATTTTATTATCTTCCTGCAGCGGTTTACCCTCAGGCCATGGTGCAGATTGATAACCGCGACCCATTTCAGCAAAAAATTCAATATCAAGTTCTCCACCTTCAGAAACATGGGCAATAATATGCTCAGGATTTACAATTTCCAAATGTTTATCACACTTAATATCCTTGCCTTTTACTACAGCAGGTCCTTTAACTTTGAGCTGCATTTTACCAGAAATTCCTTCTTTGTTACGAACCACTAATTGCTTAATATTCAGCAATAAATGCATCGTATCTTCTTCGACTCCCGGAAGCGCAGTAAACTCATTATTAACATTTTTTACAATAACAGCTGTAACGGCACATCCTTCAACAGCTGCTAATAACACACGGCGTAATGCATTACCTAAAGTTATACCGAATCCAGGTTCTAATGGTTGTGCAACCAACTCACCAAATGATTCAGTCAATTCCTTCTTTTCCCACGTAAGTCGTGGTATAGTAATAGGTTTATACTCCTTCTTGTCCATGGTCCTCCCTACCCGTTCTGCTCAAGCTTTTCTTTAAAAAAATAAAAAACATACATCATTATTTTGAATAGAGCTCTACTATGAGATACTCTTCAATTGGCACTTGAATATCGGCGCGCACCGGATAACGTATAATCCGTCCCTTACGCTCCTTCTTATCTAGTTCAAGCCATTCAGGAACTTTGATACCAATCTTTAATCGCTTTTCCACAACTTGATCTAAAAATGTCTTCTTTTCCGCAACATTTGGTGCTAATGAAATAACATCATCTAAATTAACAAGATACGACGGTGAATAAACTTTTTTATCATTTACAAGAACGTGACCATGCACAATTATTTGGCGGGCTTGGCGGCGTGTTGATGCTAATTTTAATCGATAGACTACATTATCTAAACGGCGTTCAAGCAAACTTAATAATTTATCACCAGTTGCTTCTTCACTTTTAACAGCAATACCAAAAAAACGTCTAAATTGACGCTCTCGCATGCCGTACATTTCTTTTACTTTTTGCTTTTCATCAAGCTGTCTACCGTATTCAGAAAGCTTCTTTCGTTTGGCTTCCTTACGTTCTTGTTTTTTAACTTTTTCTTGACTGTTCATAGCACCCTTATTTAATCATCATAACTATCAGTAACTTGGTTAAACTCTACGTTTTTTCGCTGGTCGGACCCCATTATGAGGCAATGGCGTTACATCTCGTAAAACAGTGATATTGAATCCAGCCCCTTGTAATGCACGTACAACAGAGTCGCGTGCAGAACCAGGTCCTTGCAAATTTACTTCAACATCTTTTATGCCCATTGTTTGCATATCTTTTGCAAGGGTTGATCCAACTTGCGTTGCTGCAAAAGGGGTACCTTTACGAGCTCCCTTAAAACCAAGCTTACCAGCGCTTCCCGTTAACAATACGTCACCATCCATGCTTGTAATACTTACTAGCGTATTGTTAAAACTAGACTTAACATGCGCTATAACTGAATTAATATGTCGTTTTGCTTTTTTTGTTTTCTTTTTGTATGCCATTGTTTCCTTAATCTTTATCTACTCAAACGAGAAGATTGCATCGCAATTATTTCTTCGTTACTTTACGTTTGAGAGAAATTGCACCACCAGCTTTACGAGGTCCCTTACGAGTACGTGCATTTGTTTTAGTTCGTTGTCCGCGCACAGGCAACCCTTTTTTATGCCGTAGACCTCGATACGATCCTATTTCCTGCAATCGTCGTATATTATTAGTAACTTCTTTACGAAGCTCACCTTCAACTTTATAATTTTGGGTAATTTCTTTTTGAATTGCAGTAACTTCTTGATCCGAAAGTTCTCTTACTCTTTTATCAAAATTAATCTTTAACTTCGTTAAAATATCTTGGGAGCTTTTTAAACCTATACCGTGAACATAGGTAAGCCCATATTCTATACGCTTGTTAGATGGTAAGTTAACACCTTCTATACGTGCCATGCCAATCCTCTTTATTATCCTTGACGCTGTTTATGCCGCGGGTTGTTTTCACAAATAATTCTTACAACGCGTTTTCGGCGCACAACGCGACAGTCCTTACAAATTTTTTTTACAGATGTTCGTACTTTCATGATATCCTCATGCTCTTAAATTTTATACCGTAATACTATTCTACCGCGTGTTAAATCATACGGAGAAAGTTCGAGTGCAACTTTATCTCCCGGTAAAATTTTTATATAATGCATACGCATTTTACCTGATACATGTGCCAATATTATATGACCACCTTCAATTTCTACTCTAAACATAGCATTCGGTAAAGTTTCTTTGACAATACCATCAATGCGTATTACATCTTCTTTTTTTGTACTCATAGTACCTCTGCTCCATTTTGCAAATTTTTTCGTGTCAATATTTGAGGTCCTTGTTCTGTTATAACGATTGTATCCTCAACATGAGCTGAAAGACTTTTATCCTTAGTTTTAACAGTCCAACCATCTTCCGTAACATAAACCTGATAACCCCCCATTGTTATCATAGGCTCGATAGCAAAAGTCATACCAGGCCTTAAAAATGGTCCGTGTCCTGCTTTACCATAATTTAAAATTTCTGGAGCCTCATGCATCGATTTACCAATTCCATGACCAGCAAAATCGCGAACTACACCAAATCCATGCTTTTCAATCTCTTCTTGAATCGAAGCAGAAATATCGGAAAGTCGATTGCCAGGAACTGCTTTTTCAATGCCCTTATTAAGAGCACTTTGAGCAACTTCAATAAGTTTTTGTACTTCCATGGCTGGCTTACCTACTACATAGCAACGAGCTGCATCTGCGCAATAGCCTTTCCAGGCAGCACAAATATCAACCTTTACAAGATCACCTTCATTAATGACTTTTTCAGCATTGGGAACACCATGTACTACTTCATCATTCACTGAAATGCAGCTTACATGTTTATAGCCTTTATAGCCTTTAGACTGAGAGATCAGACTACGCTTTTTAAGCTCCTTATCAATCCATGCATCTAGTTCTAAGGTCGAAACTCCAGGTACAATAATCTCTTTTATCCCATTAAGAACTTCTGCAAGTTCTTGGCCTGCATGATGCATTTTTTGAATCGATAATTTATTTTTTATCGTAATCATAATACAGATCCAGTTATCAAATGCCTGAATTGCTGAAAAATTTTTTCCAGTTGATTTTCAACATTAATTTCCCTAATACTTAAACCCCGTTTTTCAAAAAAACTTAAAAGAGCATCTTCATGAATCCGATACGTTTCAAGCCGATCACGAATAGTGTCTATTTGATCATCAGAGCGCTTAATCAATTTCATTAAACAAAGGTTACATCTACCAGCAACTTTTGGTTGCAAATTAACTTCAGTAGCAGAATATACAGCCTGACAATCTTTATTTTCACAAACAAAACGATTGAGCAATCGTTGCAAAACCGCTTCATGAGAAATAAATAACCTGAAAATGGCTATAGAAAAAAAGGGAAACATCTGAGCAAGCGTCTCACAAAGAGCCTCTGCCTGAGGAACATTACGAGGAAACCCATCTAGAATAATATCGGATTTGTTCTGCTCTGGATTAACTAACCAATTCTTTACCATTTCAATAATAAGACTATCTGAAACAAGCTTACCAGATTTTATCGAAAAATCTATTTGTTGGCCTATTTCCGTTTTTTCAGTAATATGCTTTCTGCACAACAAACCTGTAGATAACTGTTTCCATCCAAAATGTTGCACACAAAGCTGCGAAAGCGTTCCTTTACCTGAACCAGGGGGACCCATAAAAATAATCAAGTTCCTCTTCTCTGTCACCGTGCAACCCTGCCTTTCAGGCGACCAGTTGTTAAGAAACCTTCATATCTATGCTCAATAAGATACGACTCAACTTGAGCTGATGTTTCAAGGGCAACTCCCGTAACGATCAATAAAGAAGTCCCACCTAAATAAAATGGCATATTAAAGAGCGCGTACATAAAATTCGGCAACAAAGCTAACCCTGCCAAATAAACAGCACCCACAAGTCCTATACGAATAAGTATGTAATTAAAAAATTCGGCGGTCTTTTTGCCTGGTCTAATACCTGGAATAAATCCACCGCTCTTTTTAATATTATCTGCCAATTC
Organism: Candidatus Babeliales bacterium; assembly: GCA_020054235.1. Classification (GTDB taxonomy): domain Bacteria; phylum Babelota; class Babeliae; order Babelales; family JACPOV01; genus JAGVLQ01. The sequence goes on along the minus strand of JAGVLQ010000015.1, from coordinate 28,964 downwards.
TTCAGGATTAAACACCAACATGGTATAAAAATAGGAAAAAAATACTATTAAGCCAAATTCTAAGCAATTAAAAACAACTCCACCAGGACGAAGAAGCTCAGAAATCCATCTAAAAATTTCTGCTCGTTCTGCAAGCATGATAGAAATTGTAGCAGGCATTTGCAAAACTGATGATGCAAAAATTACGGGCATAATACCAGCTGTATTAATCTTAAATGGAATATAGGTGCTCTGACCCCCATAAACTCGTTGGCCAACTACGCGCCGGGCATATTGTACCGGAATTTTACGCTCACCTTTTTCAAGAAAAACGATACAAGCTGTTATTCCTATAAAAATAGCAAGCATCAAGAGAGCTTGCCACGTTTCCATAGCACCTACGTCAACGAGTGCTTTTGTCTTAATGATATACTCAGGAAAACGTGAAACAATACCTGCAAAAACAATCATAGAACTTCCATTGCCTATACCAAATAGTGAAATTTGATCAGCAAGCCACATCACAAATAGCGACCCAACAGTAAGTGAAAGGACAAAGATAAAACGGAAACCCCAACCCGGTGTTAATGCTAAATTTGCACTTTCCAAATATATAGCATAACCATAGCTATACATAACACTAAGACCCAGAGCCAGATACCGCGTATATTGATTTATAATTTTTCTGCCATATTCTCCTTCCTTAAGTAATTGCTCCAACGAAGGAATACTCATACCTAAGATCTGCATCATGATTGATGCCGTAATATATGGCATTATACCTAATGCAAAAAGAGTTGATTTGCTCAAAGCACCACCTGAAAAAACATCCAAATAGCTTAACAAACCACCTACTCCTGTTGCACGCTTCATATGCTCACCAAGCATTGGTACATTTACACCAATAACAGGAATAAAAGTTCCAAGCCTATCAATAATGAGAATACCAAGGGTTATCAATATTTTTTTTCTCAACTCAGGAATAAAAAAAATATTTTTAAAGTTATTTAGCAAAACCACTACCTTAACTCTCCTTAGTTAAATGAATCTTACCACCAGCTTTTTCTATAGCTTCTATTGCAGCCTGACTTGCTGCATCAGCATGAACAATTAGTTTTTTTGTAAGCAAACCATTAGCTAAAATCTTTAGCTTAAAGCCTTTATCGCCCTTATGCGATTTTTTTCCAATAACAATTCCACGCTCTTCCAAGCTTTCCTTTGTTACTTCCTGTCCACTCTGAAATAACTGTTCGAGTTGCTCAAGATTTACAATTGAATAATTAGCTTCAAAAAGAGTATTTTTGAATCCTCGTTTTGGTAATCGGCGGATAAGTGGCATTTGACCACCCTCAAATCCTAATCCCTCTCCATGATGACCAGTACGAGCTTTTTGACCTTTATGCCCTTTTCCTGATGTACCACCTCTACTACCTCCGCGACCAATTCTTTTTCTTTTTTTTCCTGAAGATACTAAAGTACTAAGCTGAAACATGTGATCCCTTCACAATTTGACGAGAAGATTTGCCTCTTAGCCTTGCAAAATCTTTTACAGTCCGAAGCTTTGCTAGAGCATTTAGCGCAGCCTTCACTACATTTTGTTTATTCGGTGAGCCAAGTGATTTGGCCAAGACATCTTCTATTCCTGCAGCCTTCATAATCGCTCGTACAGGTCCACCAGCAATAACACCGGTGCCCTTATATGCTGAGTGCATAATAACCTTACTTGCTCCATGTTTACCTATGACACTATAAGGAATAGTTTTACCACGCAAAGGAAGCGCTATCATATTTTTTCTAGCACGGGCAGTTGCTTTGGCAATCGCAGAAGAAACTTCTTTACTTTTCCCAAGCGCAATTCCTACGTTACCTTGTTGATCACCCGAAACTACAAAAGCTGAAAAAGAAAATCTTTTTCCACCTTTGGTTACTTTTGTCACTCGTCGCACACTTACTACCGTGTCAACAAATGTTTTTTCATTTCGCTCTTCAGCCATTCTTAAAATTCCTACTTTTAAACTTGTATCGACTAAATATTTATGCCGCCTTCGCGCATACCTTCAGCAAAGGCCTTAACTCTACCATGATATAAAAAAGAGCCACGATCAAAAGCAACTTGATTTATACCCTGCTTTAGGGCTCTCTTTGCCAATTCAAGACCAATCTGATGTGCAACTTCGGTTTTATCCCCAGCTACATTAGATTTCATTTGCAACGTTGAAAAACTTACAAGAGTGGTTTTCTTCAAATCATCTATAATCTGGCCGTAAATATGTTTTGCGCTTTTAAAGACGGAAACACGGGGCAAATCAGAATGTTTAAGTTTTTTACGCACGCGCTGCGATCTTCGTTTTTCACGCTGAGCAATTTTTCTTTGTAATGACACGAAAGTTCCTCAATTTTTAAAAAAATTCTATTACGCTGCTTTTGTTTTACCAGCTTTACGAATAATCGTTTCATCTGCAAACTTGATACCAGTCGCTTTATATGGCTCTGGTGGACGCAATGAACGAATTTTACTTGCTACTAAACCAATTTTTTCTTTCTCAGAGCCTTTTATTTTAATAATCTGGCCAGTTTTATCAATTTCAACTTTTATACCTTTTGGCAAAGGAAAATCAATTTTATGGCTAAAGCCTAAAGAAAAAACAATTTTTTCACCAGAAAGAACTCCCTTGAAACCCAATCCAGTAATATTTAATTCTCGCTCGAATCCCTGATCAAAACCTTTTATTTTATTCGCTAATAAAGCACGATGTAATCCCCAAAGAGTTTTATTTTCTCGGATTGCATCATCACAAATAAGCTTTAACTTATTATCTTCTAATTCCGCCTTTAAAGACTGCGGAAGTAAATGGACATCAGAAAAACTTTTGCTCGAAAGATGTATTTCTTGACCTTTAACTTCTGCTTTAACATTTCCTAAATCAATAGGCTTTCTTCCAATCTTTGACATCGATGCACCTTTACCAAACAGAGCAAATAATCTCTCCACCAACCGAAATTTCTTTTGCCTTTTTATCAGTCATCAGACCTTTGTTAGTAGAAAGAATAGAAATACCTAAATTACCTCTGACTGGTCTAATATTTTTTGAACCAGCATAGTAACGACGACTAGGACGACTTAATCGTTTCAACTCATGAATAACGGATTCGCCATCAACATACTTTAGAGATATGAGAATACTCTTGATATGCGCATTTTGCTCAATAACTTTGTAATCTTTAATAAAGCCTTCTTCTTTTAAAATTTCAGCAAGTGCAAAATTTATTTTTGAAAAAGGAGCTTCAACAGTTCGTTTACCTAAAACAAACCCATTACGTATGATAGTTAAATAATTTCCTATTGAATCAATTGACATTCTATTTTCCTTATAGTCATTACCAACTAATTTTCTTCACGCCAGGTAATAGACCATCCAATGCATATTTTCTAAAACAAAGCCTGCATAACATAAACATTCGGATATACCCACGCGGTCTACCACATTCTTTACATCTATTTCTTTGTCTTACTGCAAATTTAGGCGTTTTATTTGCTTTTTCTATTAAACATTTTTTTGCCATCTGAACCTCAATTAACTTTTGGATCGCCGAAACGGCATACCAAATTTTCTTAATAATGCTCGTGCTTCATCATCGTTATGTGCAGTTGTATGCATTGTTATATTCATACCAGATGATAATTCTTCACTTGCTTTTTCTGCTTCAGGAAAGATTGACCATTCTTTTAAGCCAAGATTATAATTTCCAAAACCATCAAGTTTATCTTTTAAACCCTGAAAATCCTTAACTTTTGGTAAAGCCAAATTGATTAAACGGTCAAGAAATTCGTACATTCTATTACTTCGCAAAGTAACCTTAACGCCGATAGGCATTCCTTCACGAATTTTAAAACCAGCAATTGATTTCTTAGCTTCAGTTTTTATCGGCAACTGACCTGTAATCAAAGCAATAACATCAGCAACTTTATTTAAAACTCGACTATCAGCAACCGCTTCTCTTACGCCGACATTTACAACTATTTTTGAAAGCTTTGGAACTCGCATTATATTCTCAATGCGCAAATCTTTCATTAATTGAGGACGAATTTCTTTTTTATATTGTTCTTCTAAGCGTGATTTTGCCATCAATTATCCTTAACCCTTAAAAACTTTCATTACAGCGCTTACAAATACGCATTCGCTTACCAGAATCTAATACTTTTGAACCAATACGGGTTGGCTTTTTACAAGAGGAACAAATCGGCATTACATTAGAAACGTCTATGTAACTTTCAAGCTTTTTGATACTTGATGTTTCACCTTGTTTACGTGCTTTCATGTGCTTGGTTACAAAAGCAATGCCCTTAACCATTACTTTACCTTTTTTAGATAAAATTTCAATTACTTTACCGCTTTTTCCTTTATCTTTACCTAATATTACAGAAACGGTATCATTTTTTTTTATGCGTTCCATAGACTCTATACCTCTTACAAAACTTCAGGAGCTAGCGAAACAACTTTTGGAAAATTCTTTCGTAATTCACGAGCAACTGGTCCAAAAATACGGGTAGCCATAATATCATTATCTTTTATGATTACTGCAGCATTATCGCCAAAACGAATATAGCTACCATCTTCACGACGATTTTCTTTTGCAGTACGTACAATAACTGCATCGACAACTTCACCTTTTTTTACCATGCCCCCCGGAATAGCCTTTTTTACAGCACACTTTATTCTATCGCCAAGACGCGCGTACCTTTTATGAGTGCTACCGACTATATGAATACACTGAAGCAACTTAGCGCCTGAATTATCAGCAACTTCTAAGTATGTCTGCTTTTGAATCATTCTCTTTACCTCTAAAAATTAACCTACTACGCGGTCCAAATACATATATTTTGTCTTAGATTTTGGACGACCTTCGTAAAATTCTACCGTATCCCCAACCTTTGCTTGTTCAAGCTCATCATGGACTTTATAATTTTTAAAAGAACGCATAATCTTTTTTGTATAAGGATTTTGGTAAGTTCTTTCAAATTTTACGGTTACCGTTTTATCCATGCCATCAGATATAACTGTGCCACGAAAAAGTTTTATTTCTTTTTTCTTTGTTTCTTCCACAACAAATCACCTTAAATTAAGATTTATCTGATAATTTTTGATAATAAAAAGTTAGAGCTCGTGCAATATTTTTTCGTAATTTCTGAAATTGAGAATAATCTTTAATATGTGCAGTAGATGCATTAAGACGTAGAGTAAATAGCTCTTGTCTTAGTTGTTCTATTTTCAGCTTTAGGTCTTGCGACTTTATGTTTTTAAATTCATCATTTCTTACGTTCATGGTGTCCTTGCAACAAACTTAGTTTTCATAGGAAGTTTATACGAAGCTAAACGCAATGCTTCTTTGGATTCTTCCTCTGTTAAACCATCAACTTCCACTATAATTCTGCCCCGTTTAACAACAGCAACCCACGCTTCAGGACTTCCTTTACCTTTACCCATTCGAGTTTCGGCTGGTTTTTTTGTTACTGGTTTATCTGGAAAAACTCGTAAAAATAATTTTCCAACCTTTTTTAATTTTCTAGAAATGGTAACACGCATCGCCTCAATTTGTTGCGATGTCATCCAAGCAGGCTCAACTGCTTCTAATCCATACTGACCAAAATAAACAGTCTGGGCGCCCTTGGAAAGACCTTTTCGTGAACCTCGTTGTACTTTTCGATATTTTGTTTTTTTTGGCATTAACATAATTTTTCTCTCATCTCAGGTAGCTTGCAATTAAACAACGGGAAATTCACCGCGACAAATCCAAACCTTAACACCTATAATCCCATACGTTGTTTTTGCTTGTGCAAATCCATAATCAATATCAGATCTAAGGGTGTGAAGAGGTATAGCCCCAATTCGAGTCCACTCTTCACGAGCAATTTCAGCTCCTCCTAATCGGCCGGAACAACGAATTTTAATGCCTTTAGCTCCACTTTTCATGGCTGTACTAGCAGCTTTTTTCATTACAAGTTTAAAATTTGCACGCTTTTCTAATTGAGAAGCTATATTTTTGGCAACAACTATAGCGTCTAATTCAGGTGTCTTTACTTCCTGAACAGAAACTTCTACACTTTTGCGACCAGTAAGCTTACTTAGATCTTTTCGCAATTGCTCAATATCTTGTCCTTTTTTTCCGATAACCAAACCAGGGCGTGCTGAATGAACAACAACTTTTACATTATCTCCAGCTTTTTCAATTTCAACTTTCCCAACTTCAGCTTCATCAAGAACACGATTCAAATACTTTCTAATTGATAAATCTTCTAATAGATTTTTCCCATAGGATTTTCTGGCAAACCAATGGGCCAACCAATCTCGATAAACACCTACTCGAAAACCAACTGGATTAACTTTTTGTCCCACACTAAACCTCTTTACCTTCCAAAATTACACTTAAATGACTAAACCGTTTACGTTGAATCGTAGCTCTACCCATCGCACCAGCTTTGTAATAGCGAAAAATAGGACCTTGATCTATGCGTATTTCTTTAATAATGAGATCTTCAGCTTTTGAATTTTTAAGATTTTTTGCATTGGCAACAGCTGATTCAATCATTTTCCTGATAGGTCTTACTCTTTGATTTTCGTGAGCACGAAGCCAATCAAGCGCGGTAACCGCTCCTTTACCACGAACAAAATCAGCTAAAGGTCTTAATTTATAAGGTGAATATCGTACAAATTTTGTCTTTGCCACAAACTGCATTTTTTTCCTTGTTCAAAAGCTCTATATTTATTTTGCATTTTCTAGTTAAAAGCCCTAACTTATCTTATTATTGTATCCAATTTGAAGTTAGGTAGCAACAACAGCCTTGCGTTGCCCACTATGTAATTTAAAAGTCCTTGTAGGAGCAAATTCACCCAAATAATGCCCAACCATGTTTTCTGTAATATACACAGGCACAAACTTCTTGCCATTATGAACTGCAATAGTTAACCCAACAAAATCAGGAATAACCATGCTTCTACGCGACCACGTTTTAATAACATCGCGTTTGCCACTTGTCTTTAATTTCTCAATTTTATTCAAAAGAGATTCATCAACAAATGGACCTTTTTTAATCGATCTAGCCATTGGAGACTCACTTTATCTAATTATTTATTTTTTTCGTCTTCTGATAATCAAAGGATTTTTACGGGTACGTGTACGAGTACCTTTTGCACCTTTACCCCAAGGGGAAACCGGATGAGATCCTGACTTAGAACGACCTTCACCTCCACCATGTGGATGATCTACAGGATTCATAGCCATACCACGTACCGTTGGCCTAATACCACGATTACGAGTGCGTCCAGCTTTTCCGATGATAATATTCTGAAAATCAGCATTTCCAAGTACACCAATAGTAGCCCAACAATTTTTATGGAGCATTCGAATTTCACCAGAAGGCATTTTTAATGTTACATATTCACCTTCTTTAGCCATAATTTGGGCTGACATGCCGGCACTACGAACCAACTTTCCTCCAGATCCTGGTGAAATTTCAATATTATGAACCATAAAGCCTACAGGAATACTAGAAAGAGGTAATGCATTTCCAATTTTTGGTTCTACATTTAACCCTGCATATACGTTATCACCAACCCTCAACGCTTCGGGTAATAACATATAACATTTTGCTCCATTGGCATATACTACCAAACCTATCCGTACATTACGGTTAGGATCATACTCGATAGTTGTTATTTTTCCAGGAACATCATGCACTTTACGATTAAAATCAATTATACGATATTTGCGTTGTGCACCACCACCGCGATGTCGAGTTGTAATACGACCATACACATTTCTACCACCCCGTTTCTTTAATCCAATAACCAGTGATTTTTCAGGAGTGGTACTGGTTATATCTTCAGACGTTAAAAAACTCTGAAATCTTAATGAGGGATTTCGGGGTTTTCTTGTTCGTATTGCCATCTTTTTCCTATTGTCTATTTCTCTTGTATCATTTCGATTCACTAGGCATAGTTGTCTCTACAGGAGCACCAGTGCCTGCCATGGTTAATGAATAACCTTCTTTTAATGTAATAATAGCCCGCTTCTCTGTTGACCCAACAGCTTCAATTCTTTTAAAAGACCGTTTTTTTCCCTTGCGATTTATTACCCTAACATTTTCAACTTTTACATTGAACAGCTTTTCTAAAGCTTCTTTTATCATAGGTTTATTCGCCTTTTGATGTACTTTTAAAACTACCTTATTTAGCTTATTAATAATTTTAGAAGCTTTTTCAGTAAGTACCGGTCCTCGAATGATATCATAAATTGTTAAATCCATTTGGCCACCATTTCTTTAAATGCTTCCATATCTTTTGTTAATACAACCCATTTATCAGCCAAAGCTAAATCATAAGCATTAACTTCATCAAAAAACTTAACATTAACGGTAGGTATGTTCGCAAATGAAGCATAATGCAAACTATCTTCAACAGGTAATAGCAACAAAATATTTTGATTATGCAAGCCTGCTTCTTTTAAAGCACCAAAAGCGGATGCTGTTTTAGGTATCTTCGAATCAAGAACCCAATTTAAAGCAAGAATATTTCCCATTTCCAATGCTTCGCAAAGCAATGAGTTTAAAACTCCACGTCTTAAACTTTTAGGTACTTTTAAGGTTCTTGTTCTTGGCTGAGGACCAAAAACAATTCCTCCACCTCTCCATAAAGGAGAACGTGCTGTACCTGCGCGAGCCCTACCTGTTCCCTTTTGCTTCCACGGCTTTTTGCCAGAGAGGCTTACTTCGGCTCTAGTCTTACAACCCACAGTTCCTTGTCGCCAATTTAAAAGTAATTGACGAACCACTGTAGAAAAAGCAGTGGATGAAACTTTGCGCTCAGGAACATCATTTTTAATATCAACAGGCATTACCTGCACCATTGATGAGTTTTTATTGTTTTTTTGGGTTCTCATGGCATCACGCTTTCTGCATAAATACTAATGAACCAGAACTGCCAGGGACGCTACCCTTTATTAAAGCAATTTTTGCTTCATTTTCTATTTTTACAATTTCCAAGTTCTTCATTACTCGTTGATCAACACCCATATGCCCCGGAAGTTTTTTACCTTTTATAACTCTACCCTGAGAACGCATGAAACTTACGGTACCAGGCCATCTTCCGAATCTGGGTCCATGACTTGCTGGACCACCACGAAAGCCATGGCGCTTTATAACACCTTGAAAACCGCGGCCCTTTGTAATGCCAAATACGTTAACATTTTTTCCAGGAGTTAAAATTGAAGAAATATCTAATGTTTGTCCAATTTCTAAAGCTTGCTCTGGCTGTTTTTCCAACTTAATTTCTTTAATAAAACTAAAATACTCCTTAGCATCTTTTAACCAATCACGGGAGAAAGTTTTATTAGTATATTTATTTCGTAAGCACCCTACTTGAATAGCATCATAACCATCAAGTTCTTTTGTTTTTATCTGAGTGACATACCAATTATTAAGATCAATTACGGTGACTGGAACTACCATGTTTTTCTCTGAAAAAACCTGAGTCATGCCAATCTTTTTTCCCCATACACCGCTTAACATTTAAGACCTTTCGTACTTAACTTATTTCTACATCTACTCCTGATGAAATATTTAATTTCATCAGAGCATCCATAGTTTGATCAGATGGAGAAACGATATCAAGAATACGTTTATGTGTTGTTAATGCAAATTGTTCTCTTGATTTCTTGTCCACATGAGGTGATCGTAAAACAGTAAATATCTGATTGCGATTAGGTAAAGGAACAGGTCCTACAATTTCAGAACCTGTTCTTTTTACTGTTAAAACAATTTGTTTTACTGCTTTATCGAGTAACTGATGATCGTACGATTTTAATGACAAGCGAATTTTGTGCTTTTTCATAAAACCTAACCTACCTTATTTAATAATTTCAGTTACAACACCAGAACCAACAGTTCTTCCGCCTTCACGAATAGAGAAGCGAAGATCTTTTTCCATAGCAATTGGCGCTATCAAATCCACTGATAATTCAACGTTATCACCAGGCATAACCATTTCTCGGCCCTGTGGAAGTGTAACAACGCCAGTTACATCCGTTGTTCTAAAATAAAACTGTGGACGATAACCATTAAAGAATGGACTATGTCTGCCACCTTCATCTTTACTCAAAATATAAACTTGGCATTTAAATTTTTGGTGAGGTGTAATGGAGCCAGGTGCTGAAATAACCATACCACGTTCGATTTCTTCTTTTTTTACACCACGCAAAAGAAGACCAACATTGTCACCTGCTTGAGCATCAGTCATTTCTTTTCTGAACATCTCAACGCCAGTTACTGTGGTTTTCATTTTTGTACCAAAACCAACGATTTCAACTTCATCGCCAATTTTAACTTTACCGCGCTCTATACGACCAGTAGAAACAGTACCACGACCTGATATAGAAAAAACAGCTTCGACAGGCATCAAGAACGGCTTTTCAATTTCACGAGCTGGCTCAGGAATATAGGAATCGAGAGCTTCCATTAATCTGTCTATAGAAGGTCCACCTAATTCACCTGTGTCACCCTGTAAAGCTTTAAGCGCAGATCCACGAATAAATGGAATTTTATCGCCAGGAAAACCATACTTATTCAATAATTCACGAACTTCTTCTTCAACCATGTCGATCATTTCTGGATCATCAACCATGTCTGATTTGTTAAGGAATACAACAATTGCAGGCACACCTACGTTTCTTGCAAGAAGAATATGTTCACGTGTTTGAGGCATCGCACCATCTGCCGCAGATACCACAAGAATTGCTCCGTCCATTTGCGCAGCACCAGTAATCATATTTTTTACATAGTCAGCATGTCCAGGACAGTCAACGTGTGCATAATGGCGTTTCGGTGATTCATATTCAACGTGCGAAGTAGCAATAGTAATACCACGTGCTTTTTCTTCTGGCGCATTATCAATCTCATCAAATGCTTTAGCCGATGCTAAACCTTTTTTGGACTGATGCGTGGTAATTGCAGCGGTTAATGTAGTTTTACCATGGTCAACGTGACCGATGGTTCCGACATTAACATGCGGCTTTTTTCTCTCAAATTTCTCTTTTGCCATGGATTAACTCCCAATACTTGTTTGTATCAACAAAAATCAACAATAACAATTTTCTATTTTTTCTCTATAATCGCATTCTGCACATTTACAGGAACTTCACGATAGCATTCAAATTCCATAGAGTAACTTGCACGGCCTTTTGTCATGGAACGTAAGGTCGTTGCATAACCAAGCATTTCAGCTAAAGGAACTTCTGAAGAAATAATCTGACTTCCCCCTCGAGTATCCATACCTAAAATTCGACCTCTACGAGAATTTAAATCACCCATTACATCACCCAAATACTCATCAGGTGTTTCTACTTCCACTTTCATGATCGGCTCAAGCAATACAGGCGATGCTTTATTTACCGCAGTTTTAAATGCCATGGAACCAGCAACTTTAAATGCCAATTCAGATGAGTCAACATCATGGTATGAACCATCATAAAGAATAGCTTTAATATCAACCACTGGATATCCACCGAGAATACCCGATGATAAAGCTTCGCGTATACCTTTTTCAACACCAGGAATAAATTCACTTGGTATTGCACCACCAACAACTTTATTCTCAAAAACAAACTCAGAACCTCGCGGCAAAGGTTCAACCTTGATCCAAACATGACCGTACTGACCACGTCCACCGGTCTGCTTAATATATTTACCTTCAGCATCAGCAGGCTTCTGAATGGTTTCCTTATAAGCAACTTGCATTTTTCCTTGAACAACTTCGACCTTATGCTCTCGTTTCAAGCGATCAACAACAATTTCAAGATGCAACTCACCCATACCATGGATAACCGTTTGACCAGTTTCAGTATTATATGAAAATTTAAATGAAGGATCTTCAAGCATCATCTTGCGTAAAGCTAAGGTCATTTTCTCATAATCACCTTTAACTTTTGGCTCAACAGATGCAGAAATAACTGATGGCGGAATATCTATCGATTCAAGAATAATTGGATGATCTTGATCAGAAAGTGTATTACCGGTTACTACATCTTTAACACCGACAACAGCACAGATATCTCCAGCCTTTACTTCATCAATTTCTTCACGCTTATTAGCATGCATTTTTACCAAACGACTAACGCGCTCCTTTTTTCCCGTATTAACATTCAAAACATATGATCCAGATTTTAAATAGCCGGAATATACTCGAATGAAGGTCAAAACACCCACAAAAGGATCCGTCATAATTTTGAAAGCTAATGCAGCAAAAGGCTCATTTGCATCGGCCTTACGAATCTCTTCTTTACCAGTTTCAGGATTTTCCCCAACTACAGGCGGAACATCGATCGGAGATGGTAGATAATCAACTACACCATCGAGCAAAAGCTGAACACCTTTATTTTTAAAAGCTGTTCCACAAAAAGCAGGAACAAGTTTTAACTCTAAAACACCTTTTCGCAAGGCTGCTTTAATTTCATCATTACTAATTTCTTGTTCATTTAAAAATTTTTCAGCAACTGCATCATCAACATCAGAAGCAGCTTCGATTATTTTAATCCGTAATTCTTCTGCTTTACTTTTATATTCAGCTGGAATCTCTTGCCAAGTAATAGTTAGACCTTGATCCTCTTGACTGAAAGTCGCCATTTTTTGCGTTAAAAGATCAATAAGCCCATAAAACTCTTCCGACTTGCCAACTTGCATCTGCATTTGGACAACATTAACATTTAATTTTTTTCTAATGTCATCAAGAACTCGCTCATAGTCTGCACCAATTCTATCAAGCTTATTAACAAAAATAATGCGCGGCACCTTGTAGCGATTTCCCTGACGCCAAACGGTTTCAGACTGGGGCTGTACTCCTGCAACACCACAAAAAACACCGATCATACCATCCAAAACGCGCAATGATCGACCAACCTCAATAGTAAAGTCAACGTGGCCCGGAGTATCAATAATATTTATATTGCAATCATTCCAGAAGCATGTTGTAGCCGCAGAAGTGATGGTTATACCACGCTCACGCTCCTGCTCCATCCAGTCCATAATTGCTGCACCTTCATGAACTTCGCCAATCTTGTGCGTAACACCAGTGTAAAAAAGAATACGCTCTGTTACGGTTGTCTTACCAGCATCAATATGGGCTGCAATACCAATGTTTCTATAATGGGCTAATCCCTTACTCATTTATTATCACCTTTAATTCAAAATTCAATTACCAAGCATAATGGGAGAACGCACGGTTCGCTTCTGCCATTTTATGAACATCAATTTTTTTCTTTACGGCATTGCCTCGGCCTTCTTTTGCTTCAAGAAGTTCATATGCCAAACGCATTCCCATAGTTTTATCTGAGCGAGTTGCTGCTGCCTGGATAAGCCAACGCATAGCTAAAGAACGCGCTCGGCCTGTTTCAACTTCCATAGGAATTTGATAAACACTGCCGCCTACTCTTCGAGCTCGCACTTCCACTGAAGGGATAACTTGATTGAAGGCGTCATGGAAAAATTTAAGACCTTTTTCCTTGTCTCCACCCGCCTTTTTTATTAATTGGTCAAGGGCATCATAGACAATGTTGCGAGCTATATTTTTTTTTCCTCGCCACATTACAACATTGATAAATTTTTGTATTAATTCTGAGCCATAACGCTCATCTACACCAATATCACGTCGATACGTAGTTACTTTTTTTCGTCGAGCCATTGAATAACACCTTCCGTCAGATTACTTTGGTCGTTTAGTTCCATACATGGAACGAGCTTGCTTTCTATTTTCTACACCGGCACAATCTAAAGCACCACGAACTATATGGTACTTTACACCAGGCAAATCTGGCACTCTACCACCACGCACCAAAACAACAGAGTGTTCCTGAAGGTTATGTCCTTCGCCAGGAATATAGGCTGTTACTTCGATCCCAGTAGAAAGTTTAACGCGCGCTACCTTACGCAACGCTGAGTTAGGCTTTTTTGGCGTTGTCGTGAATACACGCACACAAACACCTCTAGACTGAGGGGCTCCCTTGAGGGCAGGGCTTTTAGATTTATAAGTAACTTTTGTTCGGCCTTTATAAGAAAGCTGATTAGTTGTTGGCATAGTAAAAAAATCCTAATTTTGAATTTTTATAAAAAACTTTTTGGCGAACTCAACCTGAGCTGCTTAAATCACTCTTCTTTCTGAAAAAACGAGGGATAAACCTTGAATTTTTTAAGGGTTTATTAGTATTTTAGTGTTTTTAGAAAATTTTTCAAGTGGAATTGAACATAAAATTGAAAATTCTTCTCTGTTCAATAGACGATTCTTTCTATACATGATACGTTAAAGACTATCTCATATTTAAATAATTCAAATAGGTAAATAACTAAACTTGCTCTAAAGGAGTACTCATGGCAATTTTTGCAGCTATTGTTGGGGGTCTTTCTAATCTTTTTTTTATCATTATTGGCGTCATGGGGATTGGATTTCTCATAGGGTTTCATGAATTTGGCCATTTTATCTTTTGTAAAATTTTTAAAATAGGTACACCAACTTTTTCCATTGGCATGGGCCCAAAACTGGTCACTAAAAAAATAGGTGATACTAACTTTTCCCTTTCAGCTATACCTCTAGGCGGCTATGTTGAAATCAAGGGTCAAGAATCTGATGAACAAGGTAACGAAACTCCCGATCCTAACTCCTTTGCTGAAAAACCATATTATCAAAAAATGCTCGTTATTGGAGGTGGAATTTTTTTTAATCTTATTTTTGCCTATGCTGTTCTTTCCCTTCTTTACTTTATAGGTATGCCTAAAGCTGCTCCTCTCTATCCTCAAAACGCTTCAACGGTTATTAGTGCCGTTGAACCTAATTCTCCAGCAGACAAAGCTGGCATCCAAAAAAATGATAAAATCATTCAAATTAATGGCAATTCATTAGGAGAAAATCCCGTAAAATTAATTGAATATATCAAAGACAAACCAAATCAAACTGTTCAGCTTTTAGTAAACAAAAATAATACTGAAAGCCTGCTTGAAATTACTCTCGGCGAGCGAACTATCAATAAAAAATCATTCGGCTATCTTGGATTAGATTTTGAAATACCGCATTATAGCCTCATTGACTCCATTAAAATGGGCTTCTATGCTACCAATGAAATTATCTTACAAGTATTTAGTGTATTTAAAACAATTTTTACCAAGGGAAATACGGAAAATTTAGGTGGACCCCTTATGGTAATTTCTCAAACAGTACAAGGAGCTTCAAAGGGAGTTAAAATATTCCTCCTGTTGCTCGCTTATATCAGTATTAATTTGGCAGTTTTAAATCTTATTCCCGTCCCAATAATGGATGGTGGGCAAGCCCTTTTTTATACTATTGAAGCAATTATTCGCCGACCGCTTGCAGAACAGATAAAAATTTACATTCATTATGCCTGCTGGTTTGGCGTCATTGCTTTAACCATTTTCTTGAGCATCAAAGACGTTTTGAGAATTTTCTGGACAAAATAAATACAGCCATTTTTTTATAAAATTATAGCAATGAAAAAGGGGCAGCATTTGAATGCTGCCCCTTTTATAATTTTTAAGTTATAAAAATTATAAGACTTGTGCCTTATGAGGGTGCTCAGATGTCAAATAAACTTTTAATTTTTTAATCATCGCACGACCAAGCTTACTTTTTGGAAGCATACGCTTTACGGCAAGTTCAATAATCTGAGTAGGATGCTTTGCCATCATTTCTTCTGCTGTCATAGTTTTATAGCCACCCATCCAACCAGTGTAACGGTCGTAAATTTTGCCCTTCCACTTGTTACCAGTTAATTTAACTTCTTGAGCATTAATAACTACTACATAATCTCCGGCATCTTGATGAGGAGTATATGTTGGCTTATGCTTACCACGCAAAACGTCAGCAATTTCAGTTGCCATACGACCCAAAACCTTGTCCTGGGCATCTATTACTATCCAGCGAGGCTTTCTATCTTCTTTTTTGAGAAAAAATGCTCGATTGAAGTCCATCATGATCCTTAATTACATCGATTCTTTAGTAAATTTTTACGATTCTTAAAAACGAAACGGATACTCTATATGGTAGCCGAATTTTAGAACTCGGTCAAATTACCTCTTAAAATGAAATTAATCTTGGACAGATATAATCACATGCTCTATGAATACCCTTCACTTAAATTTTCAGATTGAAAGGTTCAATACCGTCTTGTTTTTTGCTATAATAAATTTATTCTAAAAACAATAAAAGCCGAGGAATTTTATGCAAAATTGGATCGTTGTCATACCACCTCTTTTGGTCTTAGGACTTGCCGTATTAACACATCGTGTCCTTTTTTCATTATTTATTGGTATCGTAGCATCTGCTCTTATAGTTACTAACTGGCAAATCACGTCTACGGTTTTATTTATCTTACATAATTTTTGGCAACAACTTTATGATGCATCAAATCTCTATACATTTGCTTTTTTAATTATCTTGGGCATGATAATAAGCTTAATGAGTGCTGCTGGAGGAACTTCTGCCTATGGAACCATTATAAAAAATATTTTAAAAAGTGCTCGTTCAGCAAAATTTTCATCAATTATATTGTCATTACTTTTTATGATTGATGACTTTTTTAGTTGTTTAACCGTTGGCTGCATCATGCGACCATTAACTGATTCTTTTAAAATTCCTCGTGCTAAGCTTGCTTTTTTAATTGATTCTTTAGCAGCGCCTTTAGTAATTATAATGCCTGTATCTACGTGGATTGCTATGCTTTTAATGCAACTTGATAAAGCTGGTATTTCTGATGTCATTGCCGATAAGCCAATTTTTAATGCTGACCCCTTTTTGACATATTTACAGATTATTCCCTACGTATTTTATTCTTTCATAATTTTGACAAGCGTCTGGTTTATTATCAAATATAATATTTCGTTTGGCCTTATGCGAACGCATGAAGAAATTGCACAAAAAACTGGAAATTTATTCGGCGGAAAAGAACCTCAAAAAACAACTATCACGGAAAGTCCCAAATGTGGCTCCTTATTCGATTTTATGTATCCACTGGTCAGCTTAATCATAATCTCATTTTTAGGATTTTTATATTCGCATGATGCATTTTTTGCCTTTTTAGTCGGAAGTATTTTTTCTTGCTTAACAAGTTTAGCTTTAATGATGGCGCGCAATAAAATAACTACAAAACAATTAAAACCGGTTGCCATAGAAGGTTATGAATTAATGATTGGGTCAATTCAGATTCTTTTCCTCGCTTGGACTTTTAGCAGTATATTAAAAAATGATTTACAAACTGGCCAATATATAGCACATCTTCTGCTCGGCTCATTACCAGGATGGTTTCTTCCTTCAATGTTTTTTATGGCTTCATTAATAACTGCAATTGCAACAGGATCCTCTTGGGGCACAATTGCCGTAATGATACCTATAGCTGTTCCTATGGTGGCAACATTTTTTGGCGTAAGTACACCAGCAAGTATTACTTCCGTTCCTATGCTTCTCCCTGTACTTGGTGCCATTTTTTCTGGCGCAGTAGCAGGAGATCATGTTTCGCCAATAGGAACAACAACCGTAATGTCTGCTACAAGCGCTGGCGCTTATCTTGATGATCACGTATGGACACAATTACCATACGCCTTACCAGCGCTTATTGCTACAATTATAGCTTATATAATTTCAGGTATTCTTGTTGGGTACCCATGGTGGATTTCGAGTACTGTTTCTCTTGCAAGTGGTATAGTAATATCACTTGGTGGTTTATATCTCTTAAACAATACCAAAAATTATTTTAAGAGCATCACTTAATTGTATTAAGATATTTAACCATTAATATTTGAAGGACAAGAATAATCATTCTTTTTTATCCTTCATCATTTGTTCAATATCTTCTGGATACTTGGGTAACTGCTCACTCAAACAAATAGCACCATCTTCAACTATCCAATAATCATCCTCAATGCGAATGCCAATTTCTTCCTGCGGAATATAAATACCGGGTTCGATAGTAATGACATCACCAGGCTCTAAAGGTTTTTGATAATTACCAACATCATGCACCTCAAGGCCAAGAAAATGACCTATACCATGAATAAAATATTTGTCATATCCTTTTGAAGCTAAATATTTAATTGCCAGATGATGCAATGATTGTTCAGGCTTTTCGCGATTAGAAAGCCACATACCTGGTTTTGCCATTTCAGCAATATAGTCTTGGGTATCGAGCACAGCCATGTACACTTCACGCTGCCGTTTAGTAAAATTTCCTGAAACAGGATAGGTTCGTGTCAAATCAGCACAATAATGATTATATTCTGCCCCAATATCAATTACTAATAATTCCCCTTCTTTGAGCTTTTTATTGTTGTGATGATAGTGTAAAACTGTAGAATTTTTTCCGCTGGCAACAATACTTGGAAATGCTGTTGTACCACCTTTGCCAATAAACATATATTCAATAAGGCCTTGTAATTCATATTCGATGATATCTGGTCGAATTTCTGGGGCCAAAACATATTGAGCATCAATAGTCAAATCTACTGCTTTATAGAGCAACTCAATTTCTCTGCCATCTTTTATGCGCCGCATATTTTCAATTAAAGGAGAAATATCTTTCAAAAGTGTTTGAAATACAGGAATGACTTGTGCAATACGTTGCAAAATAAAACGCTGCTCAATATAGGCATGTTTATTTTCCGGATTGAGCGTAAAAATTGTTCTTTTTGTAACAACACAAGTTTCTAAAAATTGTAATAAGTGTGCATATTCATCGTGCGTAAAAAAGGGATGACACTGATATCCCGTACACGGATTTCCTAAATAGGTAATAGCATCAACACCAAATTTTTGTTCTAAATTTTGATCAGCAGAAATAGAATCTGCCATCCACTTTTGGCGCTCTTTGCCAAAATTTGGAACAAATAAAATTGTTTTGTCTTCGGCAAGATCAATTACTAAAGCACATGCGGGCTCTTCTATCCCAGTTACATAAAAAAAAGATGACTCTTGGCGAAATGATGAACATTCTTTTTCAAAATCAGCAAATAAAACAATCACACCATTTTTTTCTTTAGGATACTGCTCCTTGATAAATGAAATAAGTTTTTCTCTACGCTGTTTATAAATTTCAGAATCAATTTTTTCAATAATAGGCATACAATTTCTCTTATTGTTTAAAGGTGAAAATTTTTGCTTAAGTGTAGCATTTACCCTTTTTTTCAACAATAGATAAACTTATAAGTTCTTCGTAATCTCTTGTAATTGAGACATAAATCCTTTTTTACCTAATAGCGCACCTAAATAATACTCATAGAAACTATTGCTATTTACTGCTGTAATTTATTATTCTAATAGATAATAATAGATTATACTGAAGGAAAAAACATGAAAAAAGACACTGTTTTGGGCTTTATTGCCGTTATTTTACTTATTTTTGCTTTTCGTGCCCTTGCAGAAGAATACTGCCCAAATGGCAACTGCGCCTATGCAGAAAGAGCCACTGAAGAAGCCTCTGCAGATATTGATTGCCAAAAATGTTGCAAAGGCAATTTCACTTCTGCTGAATGTTTCAAAAAATGTGGCAGCTGCATGATGTATTCAGATAAAGCATATGCTGAAGCATGGGATTTCCCTTCAAACGATTAATTTCAAAAAGGTCGTCGCTCCGATAAAGCTTTATACACCGTAACACGATCCATAAACTCCAAAGTAGAACCAACAGGAATACCGCGCGCCAAGCATGAAATTTTTACTAAACTATTTTTTAATTTATTGGCAATATATGCTGCTGTTGCCTCACCTTCAGGAGTCTGATTCGTTGCCAAAATTACTTCGGCAACCGGCTCTTTAATACGACCTAGCAAAACATTAATTGTTAAATCTTCCGGACCTACACCCTCTAGCGGAGAAATTGCCCCCCCTAGTACATGATACAACCCTTGAAAACCGCCTGTCTTTTCAATTGAAATAAGCTCCTGCCACGTTTCAATAACACAAATAATTGTTTTGTCACGCTTTGCTGCATCACAAAAAAAACATGGTTGATCTTTTTCATTCCAGGTAAAACATTGACGGCAATGCACAATATTTTGTTTGGCAAGTTGTACCGCTTTGCAAAACTGTTCAGCCTTTTCTTGATCTAATGATAAAAAGTAGTTTGCAACACGGTAAATGTTTTTTGATGCCAAATAAGGAACTTGCTGCAAACTTTTTAATAATTGTTTAAAATGCGGCGAATGTTCAATCATACCAACTTCAACCGCCTTACCATCATTGATTGCGCAATTCCCAACACAGTACTTGTTACAATATATACCAAACACCCCGCAGCAATATTTGATAAAAGAGCTGCAACTAAAATACCAATAAAAATTGTTGAAAATCGTTGCTTTGGATCAGCTGCTTGACTATGAAAGATTATACTAACAGCCATCAAAAACGGCAAAATATAATACGGATCCTTTACTGATAAATCAGGAATCCATAAGAAAGGAGCTTTATACAATTCTATAGCATTGGCAAGGATAATGCTCAATGCCCAAAAAATTGGCAACTGTAAGAACATCGTTAAAAGACCACCAAGACCAGGAAGACCATGTTTACGAATTAATTCAGCCTGAGCTGCAGCTAAAGCTTGCGGGTCATTTTTATATTTACTGCGCAAATGGTCCATTTTCTTTTGAATTTCTGCTCTCTTTTTCATGCCTTCTTCAGCACGATACGTAAATGGAAACAAGAAAATTTTCATTAATAAAGTAAGAAGAATAATAGCAATCCCATAATTATGTACATAATCATTTACAAAATTTAAGATTTCCAACAACAATTTCGAAACTGGCTTAGAAATAAAAGAAAACCAGCCATAATTCAGCGTTTGCTCTAACCGATAATCAACCGCTGCCATAGCATCATCTTCTTTTGGTCCTACATAAAAACTCAACTTCCACGAACTATCTTGAGAAATTTCAGGACCTTCTAAAATCGAATAAAGATTCTCAAAATCTACAATTTTATAATATCCACGTCGAACAAAATGATCAGGATCAGCTACTAAAGCGTGAATAAAATAACGATTTTGCGTTCCAAAGAGTGTTGGATAAGCCCAGTATGATTCTAAATTCTGTTCATTTTTTTGAATCACTGAAATAGAATTGCGCTCATTATTGGTTATGCCTGTTATAATATCTTGACGTTTCATTTCTGGCATTAAAGGCGAAGGGAAAATTATTCTTGGTTGTATTTTATTATTTGTTCCTTCTTTAAATTTAAAAGAAATTTCTAAATCGAGTTTATAGGTATCCTTAAATACTACAAACGTTTTATATATGCTACCACCATCAAAATCAGCTTTATAGGTTATGGAATAAGAATCAGGCTGCTCTTTTTTTTCAATAAATTGGTAATAATATGGTGTCTGTTCTTGCAAAGCAATCAAAAATGCAGATTTTTCTTTTTCTACCGAAGAAACTGGAAAAATGGTTTCTATCGGTTCTTTTTTGCGTGCCCAGGTTCTTCTAAACTCAGCACGTACTAGAGAGGCACCATCATTTGAAAATTCATAGAAAGCATTACTTGTATTAATTTCTTGTGACAAAGATTTTCTTGTAGCTTTACTATCTTTAAAATCGACTTCAAGATTAAGCGGCTTACGCTCAACTATCTCTTGTTTTTTTGGCGCTACAAATCGTTGACCAGACTTTATACTTTCCTCAGAAGATGCATCTTTTGGGCTAAAATAATACTGCAAAGCAATCGTTGTAAATAATAATAATGAAAGAGGAAACAATAATTCCTTAATATTCATAGCAAACCTTTTTAATAAAAATATAATAAAGTAGGTTATAAGTTTAGCAAATTAAAAAACCTTAATCCAGATACAGAGATGTCTAAGAGCATAATTTTACATAACAAATTTCTTGCGCTATAACTAAGACCTATATAATGTATCTTTTCTATTTGAAAAAAGGATCGAGTATGAAAGAACAATTCAGAATCGGCAAATTAGCCCAAGAGCTTGGCATAAAACGCTTTGTAATACGATTTTGGGAAAAAGAATTCGGACTTCATTCTTCCCGAAGCTCAGGAGGACAGCGTTTTTATGATCAAAAAGATTTCGATCATTTCAAATTAATCAAAGAATTACTTTATGAAAAAGGATTTACTATAGCTGGTGCAAAAAAAGTCCTCAATCAACGCATTAAAAAAACTGCGCATATTCTTGACACCACCAAAAAAAATTTTTCAGAATATACACCAAATATACTTGATAAATTTTCAATACAATTAATCGAATTAAAAAAGCAATTAATGAAATTACGAGATCTTCTTTAAAAAAATATTGATCTTTGTAATTCAGTTATGTATAGTCAAACCATAAATGTGGATTCGTGTGTAGAAGTATATCTTAAAAAAAGGAGTGACGATGAATTCTACCGTCAGGTCATTGAGGACCCTGTCTATTATATTTTTTTCAGTCTTATCATCGGTAAATATTCAAGCAGATTCTATGCCTGCTGATTTATCTATGATACAAGAAGAAATAAAAAGCCTTAAAGAGACTCTAGGCGAACATGGTAGCTTTGAAATGCCTGTTCATGAGTTTAATCTTAAGGAATTGTTATGCCGGATGATAGATCAATGTCCTGCACCTTCTTCAATGCTTAGAGAATGCTGCAAAAAATTAGAACAAGGCCAAATAACATTAACACTTTCTGAACTTCTAGAAATTATGCCAGAACTAGTACAATTTGCCTATGAACAATATCCGCATGATGGACCAGATGCCCGTGCAGCTCGCCCAGATGCGCCTCCCGTTACAGCAAATGATGCTGTTGTTGGCAAAAGTGGCTGTGATTTAACACAAGTGCTTGCCTTACTTGCTATGATAAAAAAGAGCATCAACATGCTCAAACAAATAATTTGTGAAAAATTTGCCTTTACTTGGACAATATTAGAAGAGATTCTTTCCACATTCTCATGTGCACAGTGTATAGCAATAAGCACCCCAACAACTATTACAATTCCTGGTTGCTACTGTCTATCAGCAGATATTCTTGGAAGTATCATTATTGATGCTGACCGCGTAATCTTAGATCTCAACAACCATCAAGTTTCAGGCGCTGGAAATAATATTGACATCGCCAATAACAGAACCGATATCTTTATTAAAAATGGTTACATTACTACGGCAACAGGAAATGGTATTAATGTAGGACCTAACGCAGTTAATGTTCAATTAAAGAACATCTCATTTATTGACAATAACGTTGGGGTCTTCCTTAACGGCCTTAACAATTTTGAGATAGAGTGTGTAAAAATAGAAAACTGCATATTCAGAGGAAATACAACCAGCGCAATTGACGGTAATTTTGTACGCAACTCAACCATTGAGAACGTAGTTTGCAAAGAAAACATTGGTACTTTTGTGATTCAGATATTAAACGGAGAAAATGTAAGCTTTAACACTGTCAAAGTCAATGAAAACCTAACTACGGCTCCAATAAATATTCAATTATCATCAAATATAACATTCTTTAACTGTCAGGTTAATAACAATGCCTCAATTGGCAATTTAAACGGAATAAATTTAGACTCTAATAACAATGTCAAGTTTAATGCTTGTACGATAAACACTAACACTGTGGTGGGTGATTTTATCGGTATGAATGTTATCAATTCAAATGACATTAAGGCTTCTGGTGTCTCCATTAATCAAAATAATGCGGGTACTTCTGCTATTGGTATAAATGCTAACGTGGTAAATAAACTTAATGTTTACAATGTACAAGCAAACAATAATACTTCTGCGGCTAATTTTGTATATGGATTCTCAAACGATGGTAGTTCTGATTGCAGTTATATAGAATCTCATGCATTGGCTAACGGTGGAAGTAACTCAGATACTTCAGGTTTCCGCAGCGTAAACTCAACCAAAACAATGTATCAAGATTGTTTTGCAAATGATAACCTTGCAACAAATACCGCTATAGGTTTTGATCTCCGTAGTTCCAGCACTTCATGTGTACTTTCTTGTATTGCTAAACGTAATACAGCTACAGGTATTACTGGTAGTGAAGTCGGCCGCGGTATCTATTTGTTTGATTCACCAAATTGCTATGTCGAAAGAAACTTAGTGGCTTCTAATACTGGTACATTAAGTGTAGGTATTGATGTTACCTTCACAACAGCTCCTTTTAATACAACAGTATTTGCCAACCAAGCACAAGATCATATTCTTAACTATCTAACAACACCAGCAAACATCTTGACAGTTTTCTATACTAGATCGTTGGCAACTGTTTCAGCAACGCCAACACCTCTCGACAACATTGACATTATCTAAAATTATAGAGACCTTATAAAAAAGGGCGGCTTAAAGCCGCCCTTTTTTTGTTGACATGAATTAGTTTATTTTGCAAAAATAATCATATGAAAACTGAATACCAAATTTCACTGTTTATTTTTCGTCGCGATCTTCGTCTTGATGACAATACTGCTTTACTTAAAGCTCTAGCAATATCAGAAATGATCATTCCTTGTTTCATTTTTGATCCTCGTCAAGTTAGCCAAAAGAATGAATTTCGCAGCATGAATGCCATACAGTTCATGATTGATTCCTTGCAAGATCTTGAACAACAGCTAAAAAATAAAAATGGGCTCCTGTACCTTTTTCAAGGAGAAGCAGAAACGGTTCTAGAGAAAATAATCAAAAATCTACCAATTGATGCAGTATTTTGTAACAGAGATTACACCCCGTTTAGCATTAAACGGGATGAAGCACTAAAAAAAGTTTGCTTACAGCATGAAATTGCATTTGTCCAATCCAATGACATTCTATTAACAGAGCCACTTGAAATTTTATCCGGTTCAAAAACGCCCTATGTAAAATTTACCCCATTCTTTAAAACAGCAAGCAAAAAAAAGATTGAAGAGCCACAAAAAGTTCATCAAACAAATTTTTATACTAAATCAATACCATTTGCAGAAAATAAAACAATCTATAAAAAAGTTTTAAACAACAAAAATCAAAATATCAACATTCCGGGAGGCCGAACAAATGGACTTAAGATTTTAAAAAATTTAAAAAAATTTAATACGTATAAAAAAACACGTGATTATCCTATCAATGATACAACCTTTCTTTCAGCCCATAACAAGTTTGGGACTGTTTCAATTCGGGAGGTGTATCATGCTATTGCAAAAAAACTGGGAAAAGATCATTTGCTTATTCAGCAACTTTTTTGGCGTGATTTTTTTACGCACGTTGCGTATAATTCTCCCTTTGTTTTTGGCCAAGCTTTTCAACAACGCTACAACAATTTAAGTTGGAATTCTTCAAAGAAAAATTTCAAAGCTTGGTGCGATGGGAAAACAGGGTTTCCTATTATTGATGCCGGTATGCGACAAATGAATAAAACAGGGTTTATGCATAACCGGACTCGCATGATTGTTGCATCTTTTTTAACTAAAGATCTGCATATCAATTGGCTCTGGGGTGAAAAATATTTTGCACAACAGCTTGAAGATTATGATCCGTGTGTGAACAATGGCAACTGGCAATGGTCTGCTTCAACTGGTTGTGACGCTCAACCATATTTTCGCATCTTTAATCCTTGGACTCAGCAAAAAAAGTTTGATCCAGATTGTACCTACATAAAAAAATGGGTACCCGAATTAAAAAATATTGATCCAAAAATAATTCATGCTTGGTATAAAGAATCAAGTCCTAAGATAAAAGGTTATCCTCGGCCAATGGTTGATCATAGCAAAGAACAAAAGTTAACAAAGAAATTTTATAAAGAGGCACGATGATATGAAAAAATTACGTGAAGCTTTACTAATTTTTCCACATCAATTATTTAAAAAAAACTCAGTATTAAAAAAAGATCAATCAGTTTATTTAATAGAAGCTCCACGTTATTTTACCGACTTTTCATTTCACAAAAAAAAATTGGTCTTACATCGCGCTTCCATGCAAGCTTACTTTGATTATTTAAAAAAGAAAAAATTCTCCGTTACCTATGTTTCTTTCGCTGATTACAAACATCTCTTTAAAAACCTAAAAAAAGAAAACTTTTCTACCATTCATTATATTGATCCAGTTGATATTCCCTTTGAAGATGAATTTGAAAAAAAAGTAAAAAATTGTACTAAAACTTTATTCAAGCATGAAACTCCGGCGTTTCTATCGCCGATTGATTGGTTAAAAAAAGTCTTTGCTGCCAAAAAAAAATATTTTATGCAGCCATTTTATGTTGAACAACGAAAACGACTTAATATTCTTTTGACCAAAGAAAAAAAACCAACAGGTGGAAGTTGGAGCTATGATGATCAGAATCGGAAAAAAATTCCTAAGAATATAAAAATACCTCCTCTTAGAAATCTCCAAAAAAATAAATATGTCCTTGAAGCTATAACTTACGTTCAAAAAAATTTTCCGAACAATCCTGGTTCAATAGAAAACTTTAACTATCCAGTCACGTTTAATCAAGCACAAACATGGTTCGATGCTTTTTTAAAAAACCGCTTTGCAAATTTTGGTCCTTACGAAGATGCAATTGTAGCTCATGAACACTTTCTATTCCATTCTGTACTCTCTCCTTTGTTAAACATCGGAATACTGACTCCTAACTTTGTAATAAAAAAAGCTCTTGCTTTTGCAGAAAAAAATAATATTCCTCTCAATTCACAAGAAGGATTCTTTCGCCAAATTATTGGTTGGCGAGAATTTGTACGAGCTGTATATATTCTTGATAACAAGAAACAACGATCCTCAAACTTTTTTGGACATCACAAAAAAATCCCTCAATATTTTTGGAACGCTTCAACACCAATAGAACCTATAAATACAACAATACACAAAGTTTTAAAAACCGCTTATGCTCACCATATTGAACGTTTAATGATCTTGGGAAATTTCATGCTTTTGTGCGAATTTAAACCAACAGAAGTATATAAATGGTTCATGGAACTATTTATTGATGCCTATGACTGGGTAATGGTGCCCAATGTTTACGGGATGAGCCAATTTTGCGATGGTGGATTGATGACAACCAAACCTTACTTATCAAGTTCAAACTATATTCTTAAAATGAGTGATTACAAAAAAAACGAATGGGCTCTTATTTGGGATGCCTTGTATTGGCATTTTATTGCTAAAAATCGCCAAAAACTTTCCAGCATACAACGAATCGGTATTATGCTTCTTCAATTAAAAAAAATGAAAAAAAGTACGCTTAAGAATCACATAAAAATTGCTCGAAATTTTTTGAAAAAAATATAATATTTAAAGTCTTCACATCAATCAAATTCGATCTCACAAAGGAATAAGGAATAATGGATGTATCATAAAAAAGCCCATATACATTTTGTTGGCATCGGTGGCATTGGCATGAGTGGCATTGCAACCATTTTAAAATATCAAGGATATACTATTTCAGGATGCGATAGCGATATTCATCAACAAAGTGTGCAAGCTCTACTTGAACTGGGCTGTGATGTCTATGAAGGTAACAACACCAAAAAATGCAATGATGATTCAATTGATATTCTCGTCTATTCATCGATTATAAAACCAGATCACCCTGAAATTCTTGCCGCGCAAAAACGGAGTATTCCTACCATCAGCCGTGCACTAATGCTCGCAGAGCTTATGCGTACCAAATACAGTATTGCAATTTCCGGTGCTCATGGTAAAACAACTACCACATCGCTCATTTCTCATATTCTAATAGAAGCAAAAAAAGATCCTACCGTAATCATCGGTGGACATTTAAAAAATATTTCAGCCAATGCTCGCTTGGGCACCGGTGATTTTTTAGTTGCCGAGGCTGATGAAAGTGATCGATCTTTGTTATGCTTGCAAGCAACTTTAGCAGTCATAACTAATATTGATTTAGAGCATCTTGAAACGTATCAAGATCTTGATGATATCAAAAATACTTTTAAACAGTTTCTGAATAATCTTCCTTTTTATGGAAAAGCATTCGTCTGCATTGATGATACGAATATTCAATCAATTCTACCAATGCCTCATATTAAAATAATAAAATATGGCTTCAATAAAAATTTGGCTGATATTTTTGCAGATTCTATTAAATTGCTCCCCGATCGTTCTACCTTCTCGGTTTTTGCAAAAAATCAACAAGAGCCCTTAGGAACTGTAAACTTTGCCATGCCCGGCAAACATAATATACTAAATGCCTTAGCTGCAGTTGCTGTAGCTCGCGATCTTGAAATTCCCTTTTCAACTATTGCCAATGCCTTGGAAAATTTTGGGGGTATTGATCGTAGGTTTACACTCAAAGGGATCTATCTTGGGGCTGAACTATTTGACGATTATGGCCACCATCCTGAAGAAATAAAAAATACTCTTTTAGTTGCTCAAGCACGTAAAAAAAATAAATTAATTGTTATTTTTCAACCACATCGCTATACCCGTACTGAACGCTTATGGGACAGGTTTGTTGATGTCTTTATAAATGGATCTATTGATCATCTTATAATTACAGATATTTACGGCCACAGTGAACCACCAATACCTGAAATTACCAGCAAAAATTTAGTTGAAGCAATAAACAAAAGAAATAAGTTGTTACATGCAATATATGTACCTTGCGATCCTTCTTTTGAAAAAATAAGAGAAGAACTCAATAAAATTATTTCAAACGATGATTTAGTGTTGTTCCAAGGCGCAGGAAAAATAAATAAATTGGCTCGTACACTCTGTACCCAACCAATTAGACCTGAAAAAAATATTTCAGCGACTCATCTATAAAAGTGAATTAATAAATTTAGGGATTTTTTGCCATTGATTGATTTTTACCGTAAAAATGGGTAATTTTTACCCATTTGATAAAATTTGAATATTAGGCTATTTTTATTATTAAACAACACACGGCTTAAAAGCCGTGGATTTTGAAGATCGAGATGAAAGCAGTTATTGGTTTCTAACATAATTCAAAATTGCCTCTTCAGAGC
>JAGVLQ010000014.1 GCA_020054235.1 Candidatus Babeliales bacterium | reverse complement strand
GCAATTTCGCTTCAGCTCATTGCTTTCCGGCATCCTTAAGGATGACCATTCATCCCCAGGCTTAAAAGCCTTGGGGTTTTCTGGTCATGCTTAATAAAACAAGCATTTTAAGCCAAAAAATTGTGCACCCCAACTATCAACCACTTATTTCTCTTCAGTATGTACCAAATAACCGATTATTCAATCTATGGGCACAATCAAAAATTAATTTTTCTAATCCTTTAAAACATTTCACCCCTTATTTTTTTTGCTCACCAACTAATACAAATACTGTTGTCAAAAAAACTCAAGATTATGAAAAACAAGAAGAGTTAATTTGCTCAGTCGTTGATCAACTATTTAATGAAAATAATAATCATTCCATTAGAACATTTATTCCTAAGCTTTTAAATTGTAATGCAATTTTTGAGCATCATCCCGAACTAGAAAATTTACTTAAAAAACAAGAAGCAAATCCCAATATGTGGACTTTTGTGAATGACATAAACGCAATCCCTGAAGAAAAGCTTCCAAAAAAAATTGCAGAAGTTAGAACAACATTACAGAATAAAATTACTGCTCTGACGTGGTGGGAAAAATCTTTATTTGTAGTTTCTATCAATAATAAATTTACCAAGAAAAACTTGTAATCCGATCGCTAGATGAACCAATTCACTTCCTTCAGATTAAGAATTAATAGTTTCTAGATTTTTTCAGATTAATGTATTAAGTTAAGTGCTAACGTAGTCAATTTTTTTACCAAAAAAAGGAGCTATTACTATGGCTTTCAGCACTAAATCAAAAAAAAGCGGCAAAACTTACTATCTTCATACTAAAGAAGTTAAACTAGCCGGCGACCGCAAACAACGTATTTATTATTTTGCCGGCACAAAAGGCAAAGAAACTCTAGATGCCGTTCCAACAGGCTACGAAGTATTTGAAAATAAACGCACTGGTCTTCCTATGTTACGCAAGAAAAAGAAATAGCATTTTTCAAAATATTTTTATGGTAAAAGGCTCTTAATGCAAGAGCCTTTTTTCTTGCTTTTGGCAATAATTACTTTTTAAAATACTACATAGCTAATAAAAAAGGAGTTTTGTCATGAAAAAAATATTTCTGCTATTATTCCTTATGCCACCAATAATTATTGCCGACCCACTTGATGCGATTCGTCATGAAACGTGCTCTTGGCATTCTTGGTCGGGCAATGAATGCCATCCTCAAAAAATTTTCTTTCCTGAATCTGTACAAGAAGTTCAAAATATTATTCGTATTGCCGTAAAAAATACTATTCCGGTTCGTTTTATTGGTTCTGGCCATTCGCTTAACGATCTCGTGTGTACAGATAATGGTTATTTAGTCAATACTGATAAGTTTAATAAAATTCTTAAAATTAATACCAAAAAAAATACCGTGCGCGTCGAATGCGGCATCAAATTAAAACATTTCTATAAACAACTTGCACAACATGGTCTTGCTCTTCAAAATCAAGGATTTATTAAAGAACAAAGTATTGCGGGAGCTCTTGCAACCGGTACGCATGGTACTGGAAAAACAGGAACCCTTTCAGATTTCATAATAAGCATAGAACTCATAGATTCTCAAGGAAAGTATCATGTAATTTCAACCAAATCTAACCCAGAATGGTTACAAGCAGCGCGCTTGCACCTTGGTGCGCTTGGTTTTGTCTACGCTGTGACGTTACAATGTGTTCCTCTTTTTGTGTTAACCCATAAACGTAAAATGAAATCATGGGCTGAAGTACTTGCAAACTTTGATACGTATTATAACAACAACGATTATTTAATGATGATGGCCCATCCTATCTCTGAAAATGTTTTAGTCTACACCTGGAACAAAACCAATGAAGCACCAACCAATAACTTTTTCATTCAATTACAAGAACGCTTATTTTCAAACGAAGTTACCAATTATTTGACCATTAAATTTGCTAAATTAACGCCAGAGCTTACAAACGATTTTATTAATGCGCTGTTTAAAGCAATGCAACAAAAAGAACACCGAGAGTTAAGCTACAAAACATTATCGCCAATCAAAAATCCTTTGGAAGTGCAAGATTATATTGAGCAAGAAATTGCCATCCCTATAGAGCATTTTGTAGATGCCATCAAAGACGTATTTGCTCTCTATAAAAACTATGAAAAAAAAGATTTTGAACTTGTTGGTTTTATGACATGCCGTTTT
This sequence comes from Candidatus Babeliales bacterium, assembly GCA_020054235.1. Taxonomy (GTDB): domain Bacteria; phylum Babelota; class Babeliae; order Babelales; family JACPOV01; genus JAGVLQ01. Next base: position 10,964 of record JAGVLQ010000014.1, on the reverse strand, counting down.
GTCAAAGGCTCAGAAAAAGCGCTCTTGAGCCCTACTTATGGTCGTGATTCAGCTTACATTAGCTTAATAACCCTCAGCTGTTTCAAACGATACAAAGAATTTTATGCAGAATTTGAACAACTCATGAGTAAATATGGTGCCGCTCGCTCTCACTGGGGTAAGTATAATGATTTGACTAAAGAACGCGTACAAGAACTGTATGGTGAGAATCTCGCTGCCTTTAACCAGGTACGTGCACAACTAGACCCACACAATGTATTTACCAATAATTATATTACACAACGATTGGGTATGATTTAATTGCAAAAAAATTGCAATTTCTTTTTACGTATGTATATGAAAAATAACAAGGAGGTAGGTCTTAGCTCTATGTAAGCCAAATAAATTATTTTCCCATGCTTAAACAGTCTCAAACTTTGGCCTGTCATTTTTACGATCCTAAAACCCTCTCGCATCAATGCATCACGGTACGATTGTTCTAAAATGCGAATACTATTTCTGTTCAATACTTTATTTATGGTAGCTTTTTAATTTTCTCATTTTATTGCACTTCAATCTTGTCACACTCTATCCTAAAATTATCTATTTTAGTAAAGGGGGATTTATGAAAAAGATTACTTTGTTCGCAACCATTATTCTTGGAGGGATTTTTACAATGCTTGCTCACGAAGAAAAAAATAAGTATGAAACAGCAATTTTTGCTGGCGGCTGCTTTTGGTGCATGGAGCCCCCTTTTGAAAAGCTTGATGGTGTTAGTAAGGTAGTTTCCGGCTACACGGGTGGTACTGAAAAACCAGGCACCCTACCAAATTATCAAACGTATGAAAAACTTGGTCATGTTGAAGCAGTGAAAATAGTCTATGATCCAGAAAAAATTTCTTATAAAAAACTACTTGAGGTATTATGGCGCAACATAGACCCAACTGATACTGATGGGCAATTTGTTGACCGCGGCAAACAATACCGTTCAGCAATTTTTTACTTAAATGAAAGCCAAAAAAAATTAGCTGAAGATTCAAAAAAAGCACTTGCAGAATCTGGCCGTTTTGCAAAACCAATTGTTACTGAAATTACAAAAGCTTCAGCATTTTATCCTGCAGAAGATTATCACCAAGATTATGCCAAGAAAAATCCTATTCGTTATTCATTTTATCGGTATCGTTCTGGACGAGATCAGTTTTTACAAAAACATTGGTCAAAGCAAGAAAATAAGAATGCTATTTCAAAAAATAATCCGTCAGGAAAAAGCTATATAAAACCAACTGATGCTGAATTAAGAAAACGTTTAACACCATTGCAATACAAAGTCACCCAACAAAATGGAACAGAAAAACCATACGACAATGAATATTGGAACAATAAAAAACCAGGCATCTATGTTGATATTGTTTCGGGGGAACCACTTTTTAGTTCTTTAGATAAATATGACTCCAAAACAGGCTGGCCAAGTTTTACCAAACCATTAGTCCCTGAAAACATTGTCGAAAAATCGGACTGGAGTTTGTGGTTTACTAAACGAACTGAAGTCAGAAGTAAACATGCCGATTCTCATCTTGGTCATGTATTCAACGATGGCCCGCCACCAACTGGTTTGCGCTATTGCATGAATTCTGCTGCATTAAAATTTATTCCCGTTGAAAATCTGCAAAAAGAAGGCTATGGGGAATTCGCTAAATTTTTCAGATAAATATGCAAAATTTCTTCATCATACGTTGGGGAATGCCAAACTACATGATCAACGCGGGAATTACTGAGAATAAAATTTTGCAATTTTCTTTTGCTGTAATGATTATGGTACAACGAAATACCATTAATTTTTACACTGTTTATGATATCTTCGTTTTTTTGATGTGGTTTAATAAAAAAAACAATCAGTGCTTCGTACCGCGCGACGCGTATGAGTTCATTCAATGCTTTTTGGTATGTTGGTAAATGCTCCAAAACATGGCGCGTATAAGCAAGATCAAAGCTTTGATCTTCAAAAGGTATTTGCTCTATGGAACCTTCTACAATATTTATTTTTTGTTTTTGCCCTGCAGCCACAAGCTCGGGTATAACTTCAACACCTTGATAGTAAATAGGAATTTTGTCCTGCAAAAAACCTTGCCATTCTTGACCTTTGCCACAACCGGCATCAAGTATAGTAGTATAATTTTTTTTCTGAATATAATTGCGCACAACAACTCGGGTTTTTGCATTGATATGTTGCATTATATAAAACAAATGGTCATTCAATGAACCAATTGATTGCTGCCACCATTTTTCATATGGTTGCAAGCTATTTAGTAAGAAGAACCCTAATAACAAAAAAGCTATCAGGGTTCTAAAGCTTCTGGTACTAAGCATCGATACTAATGTTATCAAAGGTACCTGAAGTTCCCGTTGCAGGAAGACCGCCACTCAAACTGCCTGAAACGACTGGCAGCGGTCCGGATGGGTAGGTAACGCTATAATTTGTACCATTATTAAAGGCAAAGTTTCCCGTAAACAAACTACTGCTATTTGGAGAACCTTCATCACGATATCCGTAAGAAGCTACAGCTCCAACTGAATTCATTACACTGTTATTTTTTACAAAACAACTTATGCAGGTTACGGAATTGCCAAGATCAAGTAAAATACCATAACCAGTTCCTGCAAATGAAGTACTATTTTGGCAAATACAATTTATAATTGATGAAGCAGTTTCACCAGCAAGAATTAAGCCTGCGGCTTCACCATCTGCTGTTGTTCCTAATACAAAACAATGTTCAAAAAGATTATTGCTTCCCGAAGATGCCTTAAATCCAGCACTACTATCGCCCGCATTTACCGTAGCCGTATTACATAATGATTGGCAATCCTTACAGCTACTGCAACGTTCACTCTCAAACACAAATCCACCGCCAGATCCATTGTTTTCACTGGCAACACAGTTTATAAAACTATTATTACCACCCTGCAACGATCTAAACCCTACACCTTCCAAAAAGCCTGAATTGTTGCTGGCTTCGCAATCTCTAAAAATATTATTAAAATTAGCATTCAATAAATAGACACCGAATCCTCCGCCTACAAATGATATTGTATCTATGCTTCTGTTGCCATTAAATGCACAATGTTCAAAGGTATTATTATTACTAAGAATCATTATCAATCCAAAACCAGACTGACTTCCCCAATTATTATTCATAGTACAACAGCCAAAGTAACAGTTAGAACATGAACTCATTCGAACGCCAGAAATATCTATAGATGAAAAACCACCAAGATCACCACTCACATTTTCACTAAAATTACTATTACGAACTGTTACGCTCCTACAGGCATTCATTATTAAGCCTGCAGAAGGAAGCAAAACAAACCTTGAATGTTGAAAACGTTTTATATCAGAATCTTCAAAAAAATCAATATCTAAAAAGTCTTTTGCACTTTTGGTATTTATTGATGAGCAATTAGTTGCTTGACATCTATTTATAAAGACATTCGCAACAACATCAGGATTTGAAATAAATGGATTATTCAGCATTATACCAAAAAGAGTACTTGACGTTGTTAGGTTATCAAGCCAAATATCACATGCCCCGCTTTGAATAAAAATACCACTAAGCCCTACCATCAAAATTGAACCATTTTCTATACGAATGTTAGTAAGATTAGGATCAACGATAATACCATTCGTCAAACTTGTTATGTCACCATTTATACTTCTACCGCAAAGACTAAGGCTCACATTTGATGCTGAAATTTGAATAATAGCTGTTGTAGGACCCCCTGCAAAAACTGATGTAATATCTTGAGCTAAATGATAGTTTCCAGATTGTGTAATTATGTAGGTACCACCACCTGCATCAACATCTGCCTGAGTAATTGGTGTTGAACTGCAACCAGCATTTTGTAAATCAGCTAATATTGTCCATGTACTTACAAAATTATCGCTCGATACTGTTCTAGTATTTATTATTTCTGCTTGTAGTAAAGTACAGCAATCAAATATATCCGTATCAATATTATTTAATACCGTAAACACTCCTGTTAAATCTATATTTACTATCGCCGTTACACTTATCCCATCAATTGCTGTGAATATTCCGCTTATATCTTTTTCTATATCCGCCAATATTGTCCATGTACTTACAAAATTATCGCTCAATACTGTTCTAGTATTTATTATTTCTGCTTGTAGTAAAGTACAGCAGTCGAATATATCCATATCAATATTATTTAATACCGTAAACACTCCTGTTAAATCTATATTTACTATCGCCGTTACACTTATCCCATCAATTGCTGTGAATATCCCGCTTATATCTTTTTCTATATCCGCTAATATTGTCCATGTGCCAACAAACTTATCGCACAATACTGTTTTGGTATTAAAAATATCTTCTTCTATTTCTTCCAATACGGTAAATATACTGTTAAAATCTACATTTATAACAGCTGTAACAGTAAGATTTTCTATAGTTATAGTAATATTTAAATTTTCAATTTCATCTAAAATATTTTCCAATATTGTCCAGGTACCTACAAACTTATCGCACAAAACTGTTTTGGTATTGAAAATTTCCATACATGGATTGCAATATTGAGAGTCACAATCAACGAATACGTTTTCTAGAGAATTTGATGCCACACTCGATCCAGTGCCACCTTCAACGCCAAGATTACCATTAATGATGTAACGTTGTTCTAGGTTTGCAATCGCATATGCAAAGTTGCTACAAATAACGGACATACCTTGATCATTGCAATCAAAGCGCGAACACGTATCATTATTAAGATCTGTTACAGCACGACCAGCTGTACCAACTATTCCAGGCATAATGGCCGCACCACCAATTCCACCAGTTCCAGTATTACTAAAGGTACAATTACGAATTTCAGTGTCTTTTGAAAGAGCGTTGATACGAGCACCATCCCCACCAGAACCACCATTCCCACCGAAACCAAAAACGCCACCGTTAGCACCATCAGTACCAATACCAGTTACCATAACGACACAGTTACGAACTTCTGTACCGCATCCTTCTTCTACAAAAATACCATGTCCACCATTACCACCATTACCACCCTGCGCATTATTTCCATTGCCATTTCCAGCAATACCACCATTTCCTGTCGTCAAGATGTTGCAACGTTCAATCTTGTTATGACGAGCTGTACTGTTTATGAGAATACCATGACCACCATTACCAGCACTACCTCCATTGTTAATACCAACAGGAATACCGTCACCACCATTACCACCATGGCTGGTTGTTATTTTTGTATCGAGAACACAAACAAACTGGCCTGCAGATCGAACGCCTATGCCACCGTTACCACCGTTACCGCCAGCAACATTACTCCGACCACCATCGCCACCAACACCGGTTTCTATGATACATTCAGCTATTTGATCATTATCAAAAATCACCTCGATACCAACGCCACCATTACCACCATTGCCACCATTGCTATTAAATCCATTACCACCATTGCCACCGTTACCAGTCTGAATCACTGACTTTTTAATTAAAGGATTATTGCCAGCAATTAATATGCCAACACCGCCATTACCACCGTTTCCACCTTGACCATTAAGTCCATCTGAACCCGATCCACTACGAATACAATTGCCAATGATCCAAGTTTTATCTCCAAAGTTATCGATACCATTTCGACCTTTCAAGCCATCATTGCCATCTTGACCTATAGAATCTTCATTTATAATAAGTAGATTTAAAAAACGAGCATTTCTCGCACCAACTTGAATAGTTACCGCTGCAATTGAAGCTTGCGCAAATGCCGTCGGCGCAGGCGGAAAAATTTTACCATTACGTACAATCACATCATTAGAAGCTACATTAATCGTACCAACAACAACACGATCATTCAGGTCCAAGCTTACATTCTGGCCTGAAATAGTAATATCTCCAATAACATTTTCAGCTAGGCAGTAATTTTTTCCATCAACATTAAGAAGAATCTCACCTGCAATAACATCAGCTTGAGTAAGTTGAATTGGACAACAACAATTAACCGTTAGTGATTCAAGAATGTCTTCTAATACCGTAAATACGCCAGAAAAATCACATGAACCGCTCGATAAGCTCGTTAATTCATCTAAAATGTCTTCTAATATTGTCCAGGTAAATGCAAATTTTTGACAAATTAGTTCCTTAAGCATATCAATATTTTTTTTGATCTTAGCCAGTAATGCAAGTACTTGAGTTAAATCACAACTATTTTTTCCAACAACCGCATCATTTGCTGTAACAGAAGGCGCATCTGGGCGAGGAGCTTTTGTAGAACCTGGCTCCAAAATGTTTTCTAAATCTTTCAAAAAATTATAGAGTTCCTGACACAATGCTTCTTTGGTCATAGGCGAGTTTGCCTCAAGCATGTGTATAGAAAATTTTAAATCTTTTTTGAACTCTTCTAAAAAAGAGTCAGGAATATTTTTGGCCTTAAATTGCTCAATTCTTTCATCACTAAAAACATTAGATAATAACTCTAATAATGAGCTATCTTCCACTTTTTGGTTCGATGTTTTTTTTTGATACAATTTCTCAGAACATTCAAGATTCCCTGATACAAAAAATCCGAAGGCCCAAAACATCATTAAGTGAATAACCAAAAAACTACTCTTCATTATTTTTTCCTCACTTTTTTTAAAAACTTTAATTTTCACCCTACTCAACTCTATACAAAAAAACAATGAATTTTGATATTTACTTACCTGAGCTTTTTATTGACGAGTCAAAAAAAGATTTAGAAACTAAAAAAAGATTTCTAAATCTTTATAAGGAGAATGTATGAAACACCTTGTTTTTTCATTAATTATAGTAACCATGGCTCTTTTTACCGGTAGTAACTATTATTATTATTCGCCTTTTTATCATTCAATAAAAAAAGCCACTGCGATCATTCATCCAACAAAAGGCAACAAAGCAACGGGGGTCGTTTATTTTTCTCAAGAACCTGATGGCTTACACATTAAAGCACAAATAAGTGGCTTAACTCCTGGCAAACATGGTTTCCATATACATGAATTTGGCGATTGTGCCTGCGATGATGCAGTATGTGCCGGCGATCATTTTAATCCAACAAAGCAACCGCACGGCGGACCTCAATCACATAAACGCCATGTCGGTGATTTTGGCAATCTTGAAGCTGATGAAAATGGGATTGCACATTATGAAGCAATAGATCAACTTGCAAAACTTAATGGCCCTCATTCTATTATTGGACGTGGGGTAATTGTACATATTCAAGAAGATGATTTAATTTCTCAACCAACTGGCAATGCCGGCGTACGAGTTGGTTGCGGTGTTGTTGGCATTGCAAAGGATGCATAACAAAACTCTCGCATTTTTTTCTAGATTCTTCTTATAGTATATTCTAGAGGCAAATATAGGATAAAATATGGATGATTTAGCAATAAAAAATGGCATAGTTATACCGGCCCATGAACTGGAAATTAATGCTGCCCGTGCTGGTGGCCCTGGCGGTCAGCATGTCAATAAAACAAGCACCAAAATAATTGTGCGGTGGAATGTGACACAATCACAAGCATTGACACCTGAGCAAAAAACACGGGTGCTTGAAAAACTTGCTTCACAAATTACTAAAGATGGGTTTCTGGTAGTGCAAAGCAGCGAATCACGAAGCCAAGCACACAATAAAAAATTAGCTCTTGATCGATTAGCAATATTGATTAGTAAATCATTACATGTTGCAAAAAAAAGAAAAAAAACAAAAATTCCTGAAGCTATAGAGCAATCACGCCTAGAAGAAAAAAAAAGAAGAGGGACAGTAAAAAAATTACGCCATATAAAATATGAAGATTAATAATGGGGAGAAACAGTATGAAAAAATTATTAGTCCTTACTCTTCTTCAATTTGCTGCAACGATAAGTGCAAATTTTCATAATATGATTGTCATTTTAGATTGGGAAAATGAACGTGTTTCAATAGATTTAAACCAAAAAGAACCTTTGATTTCTGGTTTTGGGGCGCAAACAATTCATTTAGCAACAGCTTTAGTACAAGAAGCAGCTCCGATTCTGGTAAGTGCAGCTACCTTGAAAAATTTTATTGAACGTGCCACCTTGACAAAAGATTTTTTGGAGAAAAACAAAATAACATTACAAAGCATTTATTTAAGACGTAATTATGAACGATTTAAACAGCAAGAAAATATAGGTATTTTACAAGAATTATTACAAGAATATTTTAACGCAAAAAACCAAAGAGAAATAACAAATTTAGAAAATCGCTATACACAAGGAAAGGCGCTTATTACTGAACTTGAAGGTTTCAGTATTCCGTATTTACTACCAATAGAACCAAAAAATTGGGATATGTATCAAGTCAATGAAATCTATTTTTTGCTTATTCCTAAAAGTTATCCTAAAAAAATAAATATAAGAAAACAAAGCAAAGTGCCAAACTCACTAAGAGAAAAAATTTCTGATCAAGACTGGCTGCTTGGATTAAAAATCTCAGAATTGAAAAAAGTAACCACCGAACAACTATATTCCATTACTACTTTTGACGATTCAGGAAACTTTGAAAATTTTGAGAAAAAATTTCTTGAGGCATTAGTTAAGGTATTTATTACGAGAACTGATGTAAAGGTTCCTTCAGAAGAAACAACGGCTATAAATGAACAACGTTTACCATTCTGGATTTTGTATGTCTCGGGTCACGGATTTGATACACCAAGTAGAATAATTGGATTAACGGTAGAAACATTCCAAAAGTTTTTGCGATTTTTAAATAATGGAATCAACACAACTTTTGCCTTCTTTGTAACATGTTTTCCTGGTGGCAAACATTTAAAAATTCCTTATGAAACAAAACAGATCAATGTAAGAAAAATTCAACAAACAATTGAAAGATTTAATTATTTAATTGCCGTAGAAAGTTTTAGCTTTGGCGTTACAAGCAACTATACGATTATACCAAAATACGTTCCTTCCTATAAGCCTTCCTATAAGTCTGAGGACTTTGAATTTCCTTCTAATTTTAATGTATTTTTTAAAGATATTGAATCTTCATTATTACAAGGCAAGCCAACTCTTGTTGCTGCATTAGCAACGGTTTCAAACTTTTTGAAAAAAGAAGAATTACTTGCTAAAATGCAAATTCCTGCAATTCGTTATCCAGGTACTGAGTGGTTTTCTATAATTGATATGCCTAATAAAATTTTTAACCTAACTTCCGTTAAAGCACAAGCTGCTTTTATAGAAAAAAGACCAATTAAAGTTGTAGAGAAGCAAGCACTTATTCTCTATGCACAAGAACCATTTGAGCCCTATACGTATAGGTTTGCTAAAATATATCAAAATGCACTTTTTGTACCACTCATTATAAAAAAAGAAAAAGAAAAAAAAGCCCCAAGCGTCCTTACCTTTGCCCCTGGACCAGCTCAGTTTTATTTCTCCTCTGTTGATGCTTCTTCATTGAATCTTACCGAAGTTATTGAAGCATTTGCGCCGCCGATTTATGAAAAAGAACCACGTACCTACTATATTAAAAATTTAAAGTGTTTTTATAATCTTGAGCCTATGCGCCATGACAGTCCACAACCATTTAAGCAAAATACTGTCGTTACCTTGAAAGATGTCATAATTCTGTTTAAGGCTGAAAATCCTCTCGATCCACAAGATTTTTGGAAATATAATGGGATTCTTTTCTCAACAGAGGAGAATGCGCATTATGCAGCCCTATGGAAAGAAAAAGATACTTTGCTTGCAACACCTTTATTGGAAAAGAACAAAATACCAAATTTAACGATTGTACAACCAGAAGAATGGGAAAAAATAAAAAGATTCGAACCTTCACCAAATAGTGAAGCTCAAAAAATTATTGAAACATTACAAAAAAAACAAGAAGAAGCTATGAAAAGAAAAAAACAAATTAAAGATCTTTCTGAAAGTCTTATACAATTTAAAAATAGCTTGGATCAATTACAGGGACTTTTAAGGCAAAGAAAATGATAAAAAATTAAGGAGAAAGTATGTTTGTAAATACCGCCAAAACAATCCTGCTTTTTTTAGCCCTCACCGCACTTTTTTTGTATGCAGGAAAAGCAGTGAATCAAGAATATGGCATTTTTATGGGCATCATATTTTCTTTGTTGATAAATACTTTTATCTATTTTTTTTCCGATAAATTAATGATTTCCATGTATCGAGCCTGGCCTATAACTCCCTCAGAAAATCCGTCACTTTATAACCATGCTCAAACATTGTGTCAAAAAATGAATATTCCTATACCACAAATTTGGCTCACCAACGTACCAATAGCCAATGCCTTTGCTGTGGGTAGAAACCCTAAAAATGCTTCTGTTGTTTTTACTACACAATTACTCGATATCTTGGAACCTCATGAAATTAACGGAATTTTAGCGCATGAACTTGCACATATAAAAAATCGTGACACTCTCCTTGGCATGGTAGCATCATCAATGGCAGGTGCCATTGGCTATATAGGTTATGTTCTTCGCCAGACAGCACTCGTACGCTATCCGCGTGACCAACGAGAAGAACAAAGAACACCACTTGTTAATTTTTTGTTAATCATTATTTTGCCGATTGGCGCTACACTATTACGCTTGGCAATTTCCCGTGCACGAGAATTTGAAGCTGATGCAACCGGTGCCCAAATCTCCCGCGATCCACTCGCCTTAATTTCGGCCCTAGAAAAACTTGAAGAAATTAAATATCGCCGCCAAAGATTTTCACCATTGCATTACCCACAAGGGTTAATGACAGAAGCATTACTTATTGTAAGTCCATTCACCCAACGAAGTGCCTTTTTAGACTTATTGTCAACACATCCACCGGTCGAAGAACGTATTCGAAGATTAAAAGAAATCTATGCTATGATGAAAAATTAAACAACACACGGCTTAAAAGCCGTGGATTTTGAAGATCGAGATGAAAGCAGTTATTGGTTTCTAACATAATTCAAAATTGCCTCTTCAGAGCAAT
>JAGVLQ010000025.1 GCA_020054235.1 Candidatus Babeliales bacterium | reverse complement strand
TATATTTAACTGCTGTACATTATTAGAAGCAGAAATAATAAATACCAGAACAGTATTGTGCGACAAGTTTGTTGGCACGTGGACAATACTGGAAGAAATCCAAGATGACATATTTAACTGCTGCACATTATTAGAAGCAGAAATAATAAATACCAGAACAGTATTGTGTGATAAATTCGTAAGTACGTGGACGATATTAAGTACCATCGATGCTGCATTATGCTCACCTATGGAGATAATGCAAGTAGATGTAGGTGCTACTACCTTTACTATTTCGCAACCTGGGTTCTATGTATTTGGTGAGAATATAGTATTTAGTCCAGTAGGTAGTGGGCAACCTGCGATAGAAATTACGAGCGACAATGTGACGATTGATATGTGTGGTAAAATACTGAGTCAAGGAAATGCGGTAACGGGAGTTAATGGTTTTAGAATTGTTGGTGGAGCTGCTGGAACACCGCGTACTAACGTAACGATTATGAATGGCGGCATAAGTGGATTTACGCGAGCAGGTGTTGTCGTAGGAACTAATCCTACAACAGCAGCAAATACAGCAGCGCAGCTCATAACGCTTAAAAATTTAGGTGTAGTTAATTGTGCTCTTAGGGGAATTGAGTTTATAGGTACATCAGCAGCGCCAATAACAAAATCAATCGTAGAAAGCTGTTTAATTACATTATGTTGTACTGGAGCCTCTGCTGATAATGCACTACGTTTAGAGTTTACCCAATGTATTAATGTTAATAATTGTGAAATTAGTAATAATGGTACGACAAGTATTAATTTCATAGGAATGAATATATTGAGTTCAACGCAAATTGATGTGAACTTTGTGGATATCGAATGTAATACTGTTCAGTCATTTACTGGTTTTTCTGTTAATGCTAGTAACGATTGTCTTTTATCAAGTTGTAGGGTTGTTACTAATAGTTCTGTAAATGCTTTGACAGGTTTTGTTATTCAGGGTGGGATCTCGGTTGCTGGTAATATATTGACCAGTTGCTTGACAGCGAATAATCAAAGCACAAATGGTCCTCTTGCTGCTTTTGAATTATTGCCATTAGTTACCAGAAATATAGTGCAAAGCTGTAAAGCTTCAAATAACAGCACTACTAATTCAGGTTCAGCAGCAAGGTGTATTGGATTTAGCTTTGACCAAACAACCTCTTGTTGTGTGAATGAATCTATAGCATGCAATAATAGAGCAAGTAGTACTACCAATTTTTGTGCAGGCTTTAATATTGGTACTTCAGGAGGTGCCGGTACTGGTGTTAAAAGTTGTGAGTTTTATGCAAATAGAGCAGAAAAAAATAATGCTCTTACGGATGCGCTTTCATTTGGTATTAGAGCAATAAGCACGGCTGGTGGTAATGTTGGTAATGTTTACATTTTAAATATGGGTGTTAGAAATGGTCCTACTACGCCTATATTGGCGCAGCAAATTGTTTCAACAGCTGGTGCAGGTTCAAGTCCTGGTGGTGTTCCTAGTTTGTCGATAAGAAGTACGTCATTTACCATGTTAAATGCTGGTGCTGCTGCGCAAGTTGGAATTTCTAATGTGCGAATTGATTAAAGGTATATAGTATGAAGAAAATTATTAAACAATATATAGTTGTTTTAAAGAAGATATTTTTCTTGTTTATAAGTTGTAGTATAAGCACTGTTTCGTTTGGTTTTACTATAAATCAATCAGGGATGTCTAATTTGGGTGGTGATATTGTCGAATCTGGAACAGTGATTCAAATTTCGGTGAGCAATGTTACTTTTGACATGGCAGGCTATACTCTTTCTGGTGGTACGAATGGTATTGTTGTTGATGCTGGTCTTTCTAATGTTGTTATAAGAAATGGTCGTATTAACAATAATACACAAGGTATAACTATAGGTGCCGGATGTTCGGATATAGTATTAGAAAATATAACGATTAGTAATTGTTCATTGCGTGCCGTTGAAGTTAATGGAACGGTTGGTAGTCCAGTTATGCGTCTTTCATTAGCAAACATAAATTCTGAATTATCCGCAACAGCTGCTTCGATTACTGATAGTGTTATGATATTTTCTTTTGTTACTGATCTTATAGTACAGAATGTTCAAGTTGCTGGAAATGGCGCATCCACGGTAAATCTTCGTGGTGTCTATTTACTCAATTGCGATAAAGCAACATTAGAAAATGTAACAGTAATTGGCAATCAAGGAGCAACTTTTCAAGGCTTTAGAATTGAAAATACTATTAATTCGTTATGTAATAATTGTGAAGTACGTGTTAATACAGCAACTGGTGATTTAGTTGGCTTTAGATTTACCGGTGGTACAAATACGAGCGGCAATCTTTGTAGGAATTGTAATGTTTTTGACAATACTTCGACAAATGGTCCGTTGGTAGGTTTTGAGCTCCTTGCGTTGGTAACTCGTAATATGCTTACTGATTGTCTTTCTGCTAATAATGTAGCAACAGCTGCTGTTTCAACCGCAAACTGTTTTGGTTTTAATTTTGACCAACCTACGTTTTGTAGTGTTGTGCGCTGTAGAGCAGAGAGTAATCGTGCTACAGGAGATGGAACAAGCAATAACTGCGCAGGTTTTAATATTGGAACTTCTGGCGTTGGAACAACAGGAACTAAAAATTGTGAATTTTGTTATAACCAGTCTTCTTTGAATAATGGATTTAATGATGCACGTTCATTTGGTTTTCGAGCGGTAAGTCTTGCAAATGGTAATACTAACAATGCTTATATTTCCAATTTTGGTGTTAGAAATGGTCCTACTACGCCTGTATTGACTAATCAGATTGTTGCAGACGGTGGAGCAGGGTCTAACCCTGGTGGCGTTCCTCTTGGTTCAATCAGAGATCTTACCGTAGGAGCCCTTAATATCCCTGCAGGGATTGCTGGTTTAGCAACTCCTTCATTGGGTGTTTCGAATATTAGAATTAATTAAGGATAAGCATAGAATGATGCAAATGACAAAAAGACAGATCTGTTTGCAAATGAAATTTTTCCATGATAGATTTCGTCAAGGTTTGTTTGTTGTTGTTTATCTCATACAGGTACTATTGATTTTATAAATCTATAAAAGCAAAAAAAAGGTTTTTTAGCTATGAAGAAATTGCTACTTAGTTTTCTTTTTTTTATATCATTTTCTTCTATATATGCAATTACAATAACGCAATCTGGTTTTTTTACTCTTGGTGGTGATATTACAGAATCAGGTCAGGTTATTACAATTTCCGTGAGTAATATTACGGTTGATTTGGGGGGCTATGTTGTTTCTGGTGGTACGAATGGTATTGTTGTTAATGCTGGTCTTTCTAATGTTGTTATAAGAAATGGTCGTATTAATAATAATACACAAGGTATAACTATAGGAGCGGGATGTTCGGATATTACGCTGCAAAATTTAGAAATTACCAATTGTACTAATAGCGCACTTGCAGTTAATGGTACAGCATTAAGTCCCGTTAATAGACTTTCCTTGGAAAATATCGTTGCAGAATTGTGTGTTTTGGGTGCAGTAGTTTCAGAAAATATTATGGTATTTACTTTTGTTAACAATTTTTTGATGCAAAATAGTACCGTTGCCAGCAATGGTACCACGAGCGCAACAACATTAACGTTAGTTAATTTTAATAATTGTAATAGGGGAACTATTGATAACGTTTCGCTCGTTTTCAATACTGCTGATAATTTACTTGGGTTTTTAATAGATACAACTGCCAATTTTTCATTTACTAATTGTGAAGCGAGATCAAATACCGCACTCTCAAATTTAGTAGGCTTTAGATTTACCGGTGGCGCAAACAATAATAATAATACGTGTCAGAATTGTATAGCTTCGAATAATGCTTCTTCAGTTGGCCCAATGGTTGGATTTGAGTTGCTTGCTTTGGTAACACGAAATATTTTGAGAAATTGTTCAGCCGAGAATAATACTACTGCATCAGCAGCAGGAACTGCTAATTGCATAGGATTTAGTTTGGATCAGCCAACGTTTTGTACTCTATCTGGTTGTACAGCCAATTATAATAGAGCAACGGCAGCAGGAGCACACTTTGCAGCGGGCTTTAATATTGGTACGTCAGGTGTTGGTACCACAGGAACAAAAAACTGTGCCTTCTACAATAATACCGCAACGGCAAATAATGATGCGGGAGGCAATGCTAGTTCTTTTGGTTTTCGAGTCATTAGCGGAGGCGTTGGATCTGCCAATAGTGGCGGAAGTGGCAATGCTAACTGTATTTTTATGGGTAATGCAGGTATTTTAAATGGACCAACAGTTCCCGTTACTAATACCCAGCAAATATCTTCAGGAATCGGTGGATTAGTAGCTGCTAGTTTGCTTGATAAATCATCTACAAACTTTACGACAGTAACCTCCTATACACCAGGATTGATAAATTTGAGAATTCTTTCATAGTATTTTTTAATTTTTTTCTAGAGGGAGGTTTAAGTATGAAGTGAGTTAGTGTGGGTTGGTTGTTGTAGAATATTGAATAGTTGATTGTAGGAGTGTTTTTATGAAACAATTTTTTTTTGTTTTGTTTTCGTTTGCTATGGTGTTGCGTATCAATGCCGATAGTATAGCTGTAGTCATAGATCAGCCAGGAGAATATACTTTTCAAAGTATCACTGCTAACCCAACAGACCTTAATGATTGTGCTATAAGTATTCAGGCAAGTGATGTTATCGTAAATTTTGTTGATAGTTTTATAACACAACAGGTTGGAAATCAAATAGGAGGTTTTTCTGGGATTCGTGTTGCCGATGGACTATCTAATATTATAATTAAAAACATCAATATTAAATTTTTAACAGGAACAGGTATAGAATTTGGTGAAGGTTGTGAAAATATTGAGATTGAAAATGTTGTTATTGATACCTGTAATGCTGGGGGAATAATTTTTGCTGGATCAATGAGTAGTCCTATTAAAGATGGATCACTCAAAGATTGTTTTGTTTTTTCTTGTACTGGTGTAGCGGGGTCTCCTGCCTATGGAATTCGCTTAATTCGTTGTGATAATTTTAAGATACGAGACTGTATATTTAATAAAAATGATTCTGCAACAACCAACTCTGGGTTTGGTCTTAGCTTGGAATACTGTACGGCCTGCAAAGTTTTAGATTGTGATGCTAATAATAATGGCGGGAATGCTTTAGGAGTAGGAATTAGCTTATATCAAGCGGAATGGACTTTGGTGCAAAATTGTAAGGTTTTAAATAGTATTGCACGTGCAAGTATGGCAAGTAAAGCTGTTGGTATTTTAGTAGATCAGTGTACACATACTGTTATTAAAAACTGTTTGGTAAAGCATTCAAATAATTCTTTGGTAGATGCGTATGGTTTTGAATGTTGCAACGGCTCAAACAATCTTTTTACTCACTGCTTAACAAAAAATAATACCGGTGCAACTGCTGCTGCAGGATTTAATATTCATGGCAATGAACTAAAAACTTCTGTTGCCAATTGCAAGTCGCGTGGTAATGATGGTGGTGTTTCCGGTGTTGGTTATGGTATCTTCTTAGATACAGCTCAAAGTTGCGATATTTTATTTAATGAACTATTAAATAATTCAGGTGCAACAGGCTATGGATTGGTAGATACAGTTACCAATACAACAAATTTAATTTCTGGAAATATTGCTTTTGGAAATACAACTGATGGATTTGACGTAACAAGAACCTCAGGCACCTTTCCATTAATTTCTGCTCAAGTTGGGGATTTTACAGCGATTTCTGATAAAAGCAGATTGTATAATGTAAATTTTGATCCAGGGCCTTAATTTTTTTGTTCCTGATATTCTTTAGATTTTTATATCGGGGTTGGGTAAATTTTGCATTACTTTTTCCATTTTGGACCCAACCTCGAATTTTTTTGAAAAAATAAATTTTTAGTTTTATGTTGAGAGATGATTAATTGTATATGAAGTGCTCTTTTAGTCGGTAAATAATAAAAAGAGAGTTTTAATAAAAAGGGTAGATAATGAACCATCAGAAAAAAAAATTATTCCAGATCTTATTATTACTTCTTTTTATCCAAGAAGTTAATGCCTATACAATATCAGATCCGGGATATTTTACGCTCGGTAATTCTACTTATGGAGAGATTGTTAGAATTTCTTCAAATAACGTTACGTTGGATTTAGGAGGTAATACTATTTTTAGTGCTTCTCAGGGCATACTAATCGATTCGGGCTTATCGCGTATAAAAATTTTTAACGGGATAATTGATTCTTGCACAAAAGGAATCACCATAGGTCCAAATTGTTCATCAATTAGTATAAATAATATAGATATTGCAAATTGCCTTGAGCGTGGCGTCGAAATTTTGGGGACCCTTGGAAATGAAGCTTCTAAAGTAACGCTTGAAAAAGTAAGATTTGATAACTGTGCTACCAGTACTTCAGCCGACTATCTCATCCATGCAAATTATGTACAAAATTTGATTTTGGAAAAGCTACTTATGGTCAATAATGGTTCAAGTGGCGTTGATATAAGAATGGTTAATATTCAAAACTCATCTCGTTGTATTTTCAAAGATATCATATGTCAAGACAACCAAGCATTAAATTTTGAAGGTTTTCATTTTGAAAACACAATAAATTCCTTAGTGCGAGAAGTTGAAGTGCGTATTAACACTGCAAGTGCAACCTTTGTAGGGTTTCGATTTACTGGAACCGCTACTTTTGAAAATACCTGTAAAAATTGTGTTGTTTCAGAAAATATATGTGCAAGTGGTCCCTTGATAGGTTTTGATCTTTTGGAAACAGTTAGTAAACATATGTTGGATCAATGTTTGGTTGCAAACAATCTAACAACGGGAACAACAATATTGTCAAACTGTTTGGGCTTCAATCTTGACCAAGTTGCATTATGTACCTTGCTTAAGTGCAGAGCTATATCTAATTCCGCTATGAATGATGGTACTTTTAATATTGCCGCAGGTTTTCATATTGGTACGTCTGGGGGTGTTGGTACTGGTGTAAAAGATTCAGAACTTTCAGAATGTGTAGCTGCAAATAACAAAGGTTATAATGATGAACGATCTTTTGGTTTTAGAGTTGTCAGTGATATAACGGGAAATACAAATAATACGTATGTAGGAAATATAGGGATACGCAATGGTGTTTCCACGCCCTATGCACAAAATCAGATTGTAAGTACGGCTGGTGTAGGTTCAAGTCCAGGCGGTGTGCCTAGTAGTTCAATTGTAACCAAAACAACGGTTAATATTAATAATTCAGGATTAGGGATCAGTAACATAAGGGTTATTTAAATGAAGAGAAAAAAAATACTATTTTTTACTGCGATTATTTTTAGTTTTTGGTTTTGTGATATTTTTTCTTTTACTATCAATAGACCAGGTCGGTATGTTCTTGGTGATGATATTATTGAAATAGGTATCGATGTAATTTCCATTCAAACAAGTAATGTTATTCTAGATTTGGCGCAACATACTGTTGCGGGTGGTATCAATGGCATTGTTGTTGAAGCCGGCAACTCAGGGATTGTGATTCAAAATGGTTTTGTAGCCGGATTGTTGAATTCAGGTGTTTTGATTAAAGAAAATTGCAATGGTATTAAAGTAGAACGACTTCAAATTGCAGAATGTGGAGGACCCGCTGTTGAAATTTTAGGAACATCAACTGCTCAAGTCAGTAATATTTTTGTGGATTATATTGTTACTTCATCATGTTCATTATCACCACTTTCATCAAGTGTTTTTAGTGCTGCGTATGGAAAAACAGTCGTATTTACTGATATTGTTGTAAATGGTGTTATAAATCCTCTTGGTACCGTGAGTTTAGTAAAGCTTGATCATTGCAATGAAAGTTTTGGGGTGAATATTCTTGGTACTAATAATACCGCAGCTGGTATTGTTGGTATGGATATGATCAATAGCTCAAGCTGTGTTTTTAAAAATTGTAATTTTTCTGGGAATCTTGCTTTAACAGGAGATTTTTGTGGTTATCGCTTAACTGATTCTAGTTCACTTAATATTTTTGAAGATTGTAGAATTCTTGCTGGTAAAAGTTTAGTAGCGCATACTCGTGGTTTTCATACGGCAAATGGATGCAGCGCTAATATTTTTAGACAATGTTCAATTAATGCTTTGGATGGAGTAAGCACCTATGGTTTTGCTTTTGTTGGCCCAGCTAATGATTGTAATATTGTACGAGATTGTTTTGTAAGCAAAAATTTTTCTTCAACCGGTAGTATGGTTGGTTTTTTAATAGAAGATTCCAATAAAGGTAAGATTGTACGTTCTTTTGCAGGTTATAATATGTCAAGTGATGGTCTTGCGGCAGGATTACAGTTCACTGATAGTTTAGGTGGTGACTTTTGGAATATTTTAGAAAATGAATTTTTGCAAAATAATGGTGCTACCGCAAGTGATTCGTATGGGGTATTGCTTCAAACAGGGACAGGTAGTGTCTTTATAAAAAATATTTCATCAGAAAATGGCACGATTGATGCTAACCAATTTTCTGGAGTTCCTGTTACAGCAGTTACTCTAGTTACGCCAGATACGATTAACACTATTGTTGCTCCATGGACAAATGTTGGGATTGTACCGTAGGGTTGTACCATCCTTCGACCCATTCGACAAGCTCAGGGCAGGCCCCCTCGAAGGGCCTTTAGTCCCGAGCAGCTGTAAAGGCTGGCGAGGGGTCAGGATGAAGGGAGTGAAGACTGGCGCAGTTTATGAGTTTAATGAAGGAACAGGATGAGTGCTTTTTGATTATCCGTTCGTGGTGAGGAGCGAAGCGTCTCGAACCATACGAAAGGATCAAAATAAAGTTGAAAATAATTAGTAAAATTTAGTAAATTTTGTGTTCGTATGGTTCGAGACATTTTTCTTCGAAAAATCCTCACCACGAACGGGGTGATAAAAAATAATAGGATAAAGTAAGGGTACTAATGAAAAATAAATTTATATTTTTAGCACTTTTTTTAACATTTAAAATATTTTCTCTCGATGTTAATCGTTCAGGAGAGATTATTCTAGGAGGGGAAGTTTCTGGTTCTGGAGATGTAGTACGTATTAATGTAAGCAACGTAACACTGAATTTGAGTGGTAATAGTGTTACGGATGGTACCTGCGGGATTTTAATAAAACCGGGGCTTTCAAATATTGTGATTAGGAATGGTACTATAAAAAATAATAATATTGGTATTTCTATAGGACAAAACTGTACTAATATAACAATTAAAGATCTAAATATTACTAATTGTTCTCAACGTGGTATCGAAGTTTTGGGGACGGTGGGAAATATTGTTAATACACTACTTTTAAGTAATATTACTATTGAAAATTGCTCTAACGGTCCTTTAGCTGATGATATTGTACACATAGATTATACCCAAGATTTAGCAATCAAAGATTTATTTATTAATAAATCTGGCGTTAATACACGAGATATTAAGGCTTTTAATATTTTTAATTCGACAAAGGCGATTATAGAAAATGTTTCGATTATTGGTAATAGAGGACAGACTTTTGAGGGCTTTCATATTGAAGATAGTACGGATATTTTTTTGAATGTATCAAATGTTCGTGTTAATCAAGCAATAAATGCGCTGAAAGGAATTTTATATACGGGTGGAGCTGAAACAGTAAGTAATATTTGTAGAGCTTGTGTAGTAGCAGATAACAAAAGTACAAACGGACCTTTAAGTGGTTATGAAGTGCAAGCTAGTGTAGAGCGTATTTTTTTTGAGTTTTGTTTGGCTTCTAATAATTTAACAACAGGTGCAGTTTCAACGGCACATTGTTATGGGTTTAATTTTGATCAATGCTTAAATTGTAGTGTTATCAAATGTAATGCTTTGTACAATCGTGCAACAGGAAATGGTACGAGTAATATTGCTGCAGGTTTTAATATAGGTACCTCTGCAAGTGGTACAACCGGCGTAAAAAATTGTGAATTTATAGAAAATCAAGCTCATAGGAATAATGGCTTTATTGACGCACGGTCCTTTGGCTTTAGAGTCGTGAGTAATCTTAATGGTAATAGAAATAATTTATTTAAGGGGAATATTGCATCACGCAATGGTCCAAGTACGCCGCTTATTTATACACAAATTGTCCAAAGTTCTGGTACAGGAAGTAGCCAGGGAGGTGTTCCGACTGGTTCTGTTCGTGAAAGAAATATATCGAATTTGAATACACAACAAGAGGTTTTTAGTAATGTTAGTATTATATAAAATGCTCAAAAAGTTTATTATTGTTTTGTTTGGTTTTTCTTTTTCTACATTTGCCATGGTAATTGATACCCCAGGTACTACTCAGCTAGGTGGTAATCTTATTCAAGCGGGAGTTGATGTTATTACTATTGCCAGCAGTAATGTGATTTTAGATTTAGGAGAAAACGCTGTTGCTGGTGGTATCAATGGTATTAAAATAAACCCAAATCTTTCCAATATTACTATTCGTAATGGTGGTATAACCAGCGTAACGAATGCTGGTATTTCAGTAGGTGAAAACTGTTCTTCAATAACTCTACAAAAACTGAAATTAACTAATTGTGTTAAACGTGGTATGGAATTTTTGGGAACGTCAACAACCAATGATATTTCAGAAATAACTATTGATGGTGTTAGAATAGAAACTTCAGCGTTAAGTCCTCTTTCTGATAGCGTGATTTTTTTTCAGTATGTAAAAAATCTGATGGTGCTTGGCTTGCAACTTGTTAATAATGGGAACTCATTAGCCAATATAAGTTTATTGAAATTTAATAATAGTACCGAATGTTTAGGACAGGTTATTTTTGCTATTACGAATCGAGGAAATTCTTTGAATGGTGTTGAATTTATAAATCCTGTCAATTGTGTAATTCGTGATTCTATTATTGCTAATAATGATGCTACGTTAAATTGTATTGGTGTAAAATTAACGGGAATAAGCACCGGTAATGCTTTTAGAAGAATTTCGATTTTTAATAATACTGCTGGTGGTGTTTCAACTGGTTTTGATTTAAGTGATAATTCCGAATCAAATATTATTTCTGATTGCCAAGTGGCAGAATTAACTGGTGGTAGCACCTATGGTTATGCGATGCATGGTAATAATTCAACAAAAAATGTTATTGAAAAATCTTCAGCGGTAAATTTAGAATCTAATCAAGCGAGTGGTGTTGCCGTAGGAATTTATGTTGATGGAGCTACTGCTGGAACTATAGCTGAGTCGATTGCTTCCTATAATAGCGCATTATCTGGTACAGCTTATGGTATACTGTTTGATCCAATAAATGGTGGTACTCATTGGAATATTACGGAAAATAAAATAGTAAGAAATCAAGGAAATGCAAATAATAGTTCATTTGGTATCAATGTTCAAGGGGGCTCAGATAATTTATTTATTAAAAATTTTGCGTATGATAATGGCAATATTCCTGGAAATCAAATGAGCGGAGTTCCCTTTGGTTCTGTTGCGCAATTAAACGTTAAAAACCTGAATAGTGCGCCGACACCATGGGCAAACGTAATCATCATTCCATAAAAATTGAGGATTCTAATGAAATTGAAGTTCTTGTTTTTGTTTCTAAGTTTTTGTAGTTCTTATGCTACTTCTATTACTGATATTGTTAATAAATCTGGTACCTACAATTATCGTGTTGCAATACCAGCAAGTCCTACTGATGCTGATGATGCTATCATTACGATTTCCTCTAACCATGTTGTTTTAGATTTGGAAGGTGGTTGTTTGAGTCAGGAAACCAATAATAAAGTACCTGGTTTGAATGGTATTATTGTTAATCCCGGATTAACCGATATTGAAATTAAAAATGGTAATATTGCTGGTTTGACTGGTTGTGGTTTAGTGGTAAAAGACGGTTGCACTAATGTTCGTATAACAGATATGCATATTAGTGGGTGCTTTAAAGGTGGCATTTCAGTTGAGGGCAATATTATTACTGGTACTGGTGTTGCGGGTCTTTTAATTGATAAATCACTCATTACGGGCTGTACTGGCGTTAATGGTTCCGCAGCATTTGGTGTTAAATTAGTAAATACTTCAGAAGCACTTATAAATGATTGTTTTCTTTTACATAATGATGCAGGTTTAACAAGTTCTGGTTATGGTTTGCAAGTAGTTGGTTGTTCTTATATAAAATGTTTTGATTGTTATATGGATGCCAATGGAGGCTATAATTTTGCAGCAGGTGTTTCGGTTAGTTTGTCTACCAGTTGTTTATTTAGTAATTGTATTGCAGCAAGCAATGTTGCTCGAAGTTCTGATAGTTCGTCATTTGCTGCTGGGTTTTACCTTAATACTTGTAACAAAGTAACCCTGGATCATTGTCGCAGTTCTTCAAATAAAAATATAGCGGGTAAAGGGGTAGGATTTTACTCCCAATTTGGTACACGCAATGTTATGCAATATTGTGAATCGGAAGGTAATTCAGGAGCTACTGGCGCTTGTGGCTTTGAACTACATAGTTCAAGTAGAGCAAATTTGATTCATTCTGAAAGTACGTTAAATGAAACAATAAGCACAGGCACCGCTTTTGGTATTTTATTATCAGCGGATAATGATAACTGTGATATTCATGATAATTATATTGCGTATACCAAAGGTGCAAATTATAGTTTTGGCATTTATGATGAAAAAGCAGAAAGTACCAGTTTGGTTATCCGTAATAATGCTTTTAATAATGGCATTAATTATGTAGTAAATTATCCGAGTGGTATTACTTTGCCGCGGGTTGTAGGTAGTTTGTCCAACAGTGGCGTTGGATTGCCATCAGGAACTGGTGGTTTACTTGATAATATTGATATTAATCCATGAGAAGCTATCTGTGCATTTTGTAAAATTAAATAAATACCTAAAAAAAGCAATTGCCTTGGGTCCGCAAAAGACTGCAAAAATTGTTTATGAGCGTTTGCGTAGTAATTTTTATGAAAATTTGAATCGAAAAAAAGCTTTGCAAAATCGTGCTGCAATGTCTTGGGACGTATTTGCAAAAAAAAATAACATTTTGGATTTTTCTTCATTTTTTCAAGCATTGAGAAAAAAGCAATTGTATTGTTTAAATGAACTTTTTTTCGATGAAATAAAAGTTATTGAAAAAGCCGATGCCTTTTGTAATAAAACGTTTGATCTTTTAGGTTCAGGAAGACAAATGTTTTTAAACATTCCATGGCATGATGATTTTCGTTTGAAACATCAAAATGCTCGAGCAAACTATTCTTTTGAAAAAAATATTTTTTACAAAGATATCGCAATAAAATCGGGAAAAAAAGAAACCTTAGAACGTGATATTAAATTGCCCTGGGAACTTTCGCGTTTGCAGCATCTAATAGTTTTCGGCAAAGCTTATGAAAAAACACAGAATAAAAAGTATATAGATGCATTTGTTGAACATATAGCCGATTGGCTCGATAAAAACCCCTATTTATTGGGGCCAAATTGGGTATGTCCCATGGATGTTGGGTTGCGTGCAGCCAATTTGGTTGTTGGCTTTTTCTATTTTAGAAATGCTAAAATTGATGAGTCTTTCTGGCAAAGATTTATTTGTAGTCTTTATGATCATTTATTGTATTTGGAAAATAATTGGGAAATATACGATTCTATAACATCAAATCATTATTTGTCTGATTTAATTGGCTATTTTTATTTGTGTTGGTTTTTTCAAGGTTTGCCTGGGATACAAACTAGAGCAACCTGGTGTTATCAAGAAATTTTAAAAGAGTTTGAAAAACAGGTTTTTAATGAAGGGACTGATTATGAAAGTACTACCTATTATCATAAATTAGTGACCGAACTGTTTTATAATTTTTATTTGTTGGCTCCTTACTTAGATTTTTTATTGCCGGGTACTTTTGTAGAAAAGCTCAAGAAAATGTTTGGTTTTTTAGATTGGTGTACCACGCAATCTGGTACTCTGATTCAAATTGGTGATAATGATTCTAGTTTCGTTCTTGCAGGGATTTCTCAAGCCTTGATAAATAAGATGAAGCATGAAAACGTTTATGGGTTAAAGCACTTTGCAGAATTTGGTCTATCGATAGTAAAAACAGAAAATGTTCATTTGAGTTTGCGCCATCATGCATATCAACCTCAACAACCAACGGCTCATTTTCATAATGATGTTGGGAGCATTACATTAGCTATAAAAGATATAGATGTTTTTGTTGATCCGGGAAGTTATGTTTATACGCCTTCGGCAGTTTGGCGGAATTATTTTAGATCAGTCCAGGTGCATAACACTTTTTTTATCGAAGGCATAGAACCTGTACCATTTGATGAACAACTTTTTTATTTGAACTTGCCAGAAAATAAACTGAAACAAAAAGAACAAAAATTAGAAGCGCATCACGACCTTTATGTGCAGTATGGATTACGGGCACATCGAAATATAGTGTTCGAAGAACATGCTATAACGATTCGAGATAATTGGGAAATATTAGATGAAATTCAAAACAAGGATGCCCTAAAAACAATCTGGAACTTTACGGTGGCTCCAAATATAGAATTGAAAAAAAACGATGAGGGTTGGTCTTTTTTGTATGAAAAAAAAGAAATTATGAACATGCAATCAACATTGAATTTTTTAATGATAGATGGATTTTATTCTTCAGCGTATGGAATTAAAATACCTTGTAAAAGATTAGTTGCACATGGTAAAGATTGGACAATCAACGCTGAGATTATGATTAAATTTTAGAATATTTTAATAGTGTTATTTGCTTCACGTAGTCTTCGGGATCTTTATCTTGCTTATTGTTGGGATTATATAATAGTTTAGATCTTTTAAAATATACAAGCGCCTCATCAAGATTTTTATGTTTAAAAAATAATTCCCCTATTTGGAAATTGAGATAGGAAGCTGAATGGTTTGGGCCATACGTTGTATTGGCATTTAGGCCAAAGGCAAATTGTTCTTTAGCTTCTTGTATGTTGTCTTGCATAACAAGAACGTGTCCAATTCCGAAAAAAGCTTTAGAGCGATAGGTATCGTAATTAAGAAGTTGAGTGAACTGAGTATGAGCTGCCTCATAATTTTTATTTTTTAAATTTTCTTTTGCGTTTTTAAGTAATTCTTCATTGGCTAACGATGTTACATCAATTAATAGAATCAAAAATACAACTAATAGTTTAAATTTCATGGTTTATAGCATTAAAAAATAAGAATTTGATTGAAGATAAGAATAATTTTAATTTTACAGAAAAATATTAAGTTTTAAAGCTTTTTTTTAAATTTCTTATTAACAAAACATTTCCCCAGGTTGAGTGGTGAAAATGTTCTGCAATGACTTGGAAACCTTGATGTTCAAGCCATGCTTTTAGTTCAGGATAAAGCGCTTGTCCTTCATAGCGGGGCTCTAAGGTTGCTTCAGTGTAGATAGCTTTAACGGTTTTTAAAACGTTTGTCCCAGATTTTAAGGCAGTTAGCTCATGTCCTTGCAAATCAAGCCACAAAAAATCTATTTTTTCTATGTTATATTGTTGCGCCCAGTCATCAAGCGTGATGGTTGGCACTTCTATTTTTTCAAAGGAAATATTGGGTTTTTCTTGTTTGAGTGTTGTTGGTTCGAGTAACGAGCTGACGGCGCCAAGCTCTGGAGAAACATGCATGGTTGTTATGCCTGTTTTGTTGCTTAACGCGACATTGAAAGTTTTTATTTGGCCAATTCCTGCAACTGCTTTGTTAAGATGTCCATACAAATAAGGCACTGGCTCAAAAGCATAGATTGTTGCTTGTGGAAATAATTTATGTAATTTGAGACTATCGCGACCTTTATGGGCGCCGGCTTCAATAATTACTGGATTTTCAGGAAGGTATTTTTTAAGTAGGGGACGAGTTAGTAATTCCATGAATTTTTTTATTCTTCATCCGCTTGCTTAACCGCTTTTTTGTAACCGCATTCTTTGTTAGAGCAGGTGAGGGTGAGATTCCCTTGTTTGTCATATTTTTTGATTAAGAATGGTAATTTGCAGTCTGGGCATTTTGTTTCTTCAATATCTCCAAATACAACAAATTTGCATTTTGGATAATTTGAGCAGCCCCAAAAAACTCTTCCTTTCCATTGTTTTTTGACAACATCACCTTTTTTATCAAGCGGGCACTTAAAATTTGCTTTTGTGGCAGGGATATATTTGCATTCAGGGTAGCCGGAGCAGGAAATAAAAGGGCCAAAGCGGCCGACCATTTGGCGTAATTGATGTTTTTTACATTTTGGACAAATTTCATCAAGGAGCTTAGGGCCTTCAGTTTTTATAAGTTGGATGTTACCTGATTCATCGCGTTTAAAATTACTCGTAAAAGTGCATTCCGGAAAGCCCAAACAACCAAGGAAGGAACCTGTTTTAGAAATGCGAATAGCAAGTTTATTTTTTTTGCATTTTGGACATTTTATATCGGTTGGTTCAGCATGCTTGCCTTTTTCGCCTTTAAATATTTCAAGATCTTTCATGAAATCTTTATAAAATTCTTTCAGCAAGGTGTCGCGTTTTAATTCGCCTTTTGCAATTTTATCGAGATCTTCTTCTAAATGCGCGGTGAATTTGACATCCATAATTTTAGGTAGATTTTCGGTTAATAGTTTAGTAACCGTCATACCTAATTCGGTAGGGTGAAATTTCTTTTTTTCAAGGGTAGTGTAATCCCGTGTCCGTATCGTATTTAAAATAGTTGCGTAGGTACTTGGTCGCCCAATACCTTCTTTTTCTAAGCCTTTTACTAATGATGCTTCAGTATAACGTGGAGGAGGTTGTGTAAAATGTTGTTTAGAATCAAGATCGGTTAAATCAACAGGATCTTTTTCTTTGAGCGTTTTTGGAATAACAATTTTTTTCTCTTCTTCCTCTTCATCATCGCTGGCGCTGTATACGCGTAAATAACCATCAAAAATTAAGGTGGAACCGGTAACGCGGAAGGTAAACTCTCCGCCGGTAATAGTTACTTGGCGTTGTGCATATTCTGCAGGATTCATTTGACAGGCAACAAAGCGTTTCCAAATAAGATCATATAATTTTGCTGCATCGGCAGGAATAAATTTACGCACATAATCAGGTGTTATTTTAACATCAATAGGGCGAATTGCTTCGTGAGCATCTTGCGCTTTCCCGCCCCCTTTGACATATACCTGAGCTTTTGAAGGTAAATAATTTTTGCCAAAATTTTCATCTATATAAGAGCGTGCAGCTTTGGTTGCCGTATCGGATAAACGTAATGAATCAGTACGCATATAGGTAATTAACGCAACAGGCGATTGCGAATCTTCCAGCGGAATACCTTCATAGAGATTTTGTGCTAATTGCATGGTTTTTTTTACATTAAAACCAAGTTGGTTATATGCTGCTTGCTGTAAAGTACTGGTCATAAAAGGGGGGTATGGATTTTTTTTACGTTCTTTATCTTGAATTGAATCAATAAGATAGGAAGCTTTTTTTATTTTTTCGATAATTGTTTTTGCTTGTTTTTCATTATTGATATCAATTTTTTTGCCACCAATTTGAATCAACGGAGCAGAAAATTTACTTTTTTTATGAGCAAAAATACCATCAATTGACCAATATTCTTTTGGCTTGAAGTTTCTAATTTCTTCTTCACGATCGCAAATTAATTTCAGAGCAACGGATTGTACGCGACCGGCAGAAAGGCCTTTTTTTATTTTGCGCCATAATACGGGTGAAACTTCATAACCCACCCAACGATCTAGCACACGGCGTGCTTGCTGAGCAGCAACTTTTTCTAAATCAACGGAGGTTGGATGTTCTAATGCTTCCGTTACTGCAGGTTTGGTAATTTCATTAAACCATATTCGATGGATTTTATCAGCATCAGTAACTTTTTCTATTTCTTGTTCAATGTGCCAAGCTATAATTTCCCCTTCTCGGTCAGGGTCAGGAGCTAGGTAAATTTCATCAGCTTTTTGAGCTTGTTTACAAATATCGGCAATGACAGATTCTTTTTTTTCAATAACTACATAGTCAATATCGATACCATCATTGATAGTAACGCCAATCTTTTTTGCTGGTAAATCTTTGATATGTCCAAGGGTAGACATAATTTTATAGTCTTTGCCCAAGAACTTGGAGATTGTTTTAATTTTTGCCGGAGATTCTACAATTATCAGTTTCTTCATGCCAACCGTATATTCTTTACTTGATTTTTCTTAACCTTTTTTAGATTATCTTAGCTATACAGCAAGTTGGGCCCGTTGTAAAACATAAAGGTCTTCTTTAACTAGGGTATCTAAAAAAAATACAAAAAGTCAAACATGCTGAGTTTTCTTTATAAGAGATTTATACAATAAATGCAAGTGGGGTTTAAAATTTCTAGAGTGCTTTCCAGAGATAAAAATAAGTTTTTAATTATCGATTATAAGAGGTTTTTATATGAATACACAGGTTAAATCTACTTGGTTAGTCTTTACTGGTCAACAGTGGCTGAATAGTTTAAAAATTTTTTTGCCGCCCGAAATAAATTTTTTTTCTTTATTGAGTTTAAATAGTTTTATCCGAACATGGCAGATTGTATTGCAATATTTTTGGTGGCTGTTAGTAGCAATACCAGCAATTATTTTTTTGCAATCATATGCGATTCAGTATTCTTTTTATGCAAATATTGGGCTTTCAATTATTCAGACTCTCGTACTTTTTATTTTGTATTTGGCTATTCGCCCATCAGTTCAACCAAAGGATTATCAATACTTTGTTAGCTATGCAAAGCATTGTTTAATTTTTGGGTTCTATTTTATAGTTCTTATGGTAGCTGCGTCAGGTCTTTTTTCAGTTGCCTTAATTATGGCTTTTTCGATTTATTTTGGTGGTTTTCTAGCCTTTGCTATTCATGTTTGCTCAACATTAGGAACTGCCGTGTTTATGTTTTCATTTTTTTTCTTTCTAGATTCTCAACTAAGTTTTAAAAATTTGAATTTGAGTTTTTGGCGTGGTACTAAAATGGTTTGGTATGGTTTGCCCTTTATTTTGCTTTGTTTAGCGGTTTTTAATCTTTTAGAAAAGACCGTGAAACATTTTATTTATGGACTTTTGTATCTTAAAGCACCGCTGTTTTCAGTTGTTTTAGTCTATGGTTCGTATTTTATTTTATTTTCTCTGTTGCTTTGCATGTTTAATATTTTTTACAATAAACGCATTGCTGAAACTTTTGTACGCTATTTTTAGGAGATTTCTTAAATAGGAGAGTTGGTATGCAAGCAATAGTGAATAGGTTTGTATTTTTGGGGCAGCAATGGCTCAGTTCACTTAAGTTTTTTTTACCAAAGAATTTTAAGCTTTTTAGTCTTGTAACTATCAATGCATGGTGGCACGGAGTAAAAAGTTTTTTTAAATATTTTTGGTGGCTTTTTTTTGTATTTCTTTTTTTTCAAAGCCATGAATTTCATCACTTGATATATGAATTGTTGAAAATACTTTTGCCAGAAAATAATTTTTTAGTACAATTCTTCCAAAAAACAGGGACAATGCTTGGATTTGTTCAATTTGCTTCAAAAACTATTCTTTATCATGTTCACTTTTTTGGAGTTTCCTTTCGTCCTTGGGTTTTTTTTGAATGTTTACCATTTTTTTTTATGTTTCTAGCAATTAGACCCTCCGTTAAACAAAAAAACTATCATTATTATTTTTCTTATATTCTGCAATATATTTTTTTTATTTTCTTTTTGATCGTTATAGGTCAGATAATTTGGTTTTTTTTTAGCTTTATTAGACCAAATCTTCAATTGTTATTAATGAAAATTATATTTCTTTATCCGGCTCCCTTGGAAACAGAGATGATCCGTTATTCACCAATTGGAATTTTTGCAGCTTATTTTTATTTGGACTCAAATGGGAGTTTTATCAATTCTATTAAATGCTGGTGGCGTGGATTAAAAATGGTTTTTTATAACTATCCTTTTTTAATTATAACCATGATCACAATGTACATTTTTTTAATGGAAATTTTTCCTCGAATACCTTTTATCGATGTGTTTTTTTTCATCAAGTATGTTGGTCCTATTTTAGGTTTGTTTGTAACCTGGCTTGCCTATATTCTCTTTGCAGCAATTTTCAATAACTTTTATCTCAAACGAGTGCATGAAAATTATGAGCTTTATTTTTGAAGAAAGTTTTTAAGTTAAATTTTTTTAAAAACGTACATTCATTTTAATTATTTTATCTCACGGTGCTCTGCGCACGGCACCAATATTTTTTACTTGTCTAAAAAATATTGGATAAAAAAGACACCAGCATGTTGCTGGACTGCCGTACGCTTATAACTCGCCTCTAATTTTTACCAGTAAAAATTCAGAGTCTCATACAGATAAGCTAATTAGGTTAAAATGTCTTATTTAACCATTTTTTTTATTTTGAAGCGCTCGAATAGCTCGCTACGCTTGTCTCTCGCGATATTTATTAATTTTTTTTCGTAGAAAAAAATAATTTGGACTCGCGAGAGCAAAGTTTTTCGCAAGAAAAACTTCCCATTCGAGCGCTACCGAATAAAAGAATGAATAACTAAGATGTTTAAAGCCATATTAGCTCGTCACTGTTTGAGGCCCTCAATTTTATTAAAATTAGGGCCGAGTTACGAGCGCAGAGAGTTACATAAGAGATTCTTCTCTTATGTGCCCTTGTATCAAAGGTATTGGGCAGGCAATACCTTTGTGCCTCACCGGCATGAGGAGCGTGAGAGAAAATGCTTTGATTAATCTCATTTGTATAAAAATGTTTGAATTAAAAAAATAGAAAATTAAAGATAATAAATTTGTATTATTGAAGTAAGAACCCATTGTGGCTAAACTAAAAGAATAGCCTGAAAGGTTTTTTTATGAATACATTCTTGTTATTTTTGCGTACAATTTTTACCTATATTATTGTGTCTATTGCCATAGCAATTGCCTTTGTTCCTTGTTTTTTTATCGCGTGTTTGCCACAAAAATGGCGTTATGACAACCGCGTCTATTATTGGTTTACTAATCTAGTGTACAAAGCAGCGGTTTATGGTTCTCTTGTGCCGGTAACGGTTGAGGGCAAAGAAAATTTACCAAAGGACCCAGCTATTTTTGTGGCCAATCATCAATCAGCATTTGATATACCTCTGCTTGGCTTTTTAGTCAATGGTGCACCGCATGTATGGCTTTTTTTGGTGCGCTATGCAAAAATTCCTCTTTTTGGTTTTGTCGCACGACGTATGAATGTGGTAGTTGACCACAGCGGTTTGCGAAAGTTAGTTGGTTCGCTTGAAAAAGCAGTTGATATTGTCAAAGAACGCAAAAGCCATCTTATGCTTTTTCCTGAAGGTGGACGTTATATTGATGGTGAAATTCATTCATTTTTTTATGGCTTTGCTATACTTGCCAAAGGTACAGGCAGGCCAGTATTTCCCGTGATGATGTACAATGTTGGTGAGGTCTATCCACCGTACGCTTTTTTTATTCGTCCATTTCCGATACGCTTAGTTATTGGAAAGCCTTTTATTTTCCAAATAGGAGAAACTGAAGAAGAATTTGTCAAACGTGTACATGCGTGGTTTTTAGAACAAACAGGAAAATAGATCGTGGAATATTTCTTTCGCTTTGCGCATCCGTGGGTAGCAGTAGCAAACATAATTATTGTGGTTCTTATTGCTTTTATTCGCCACAAATTTTACAAGCCAGTTTTGTATCGGTATTCGCTAACCAGTGAACTAAAAAGAACAAATTATACAATTTCACATATTCAACACTATATGCCTTTTGTATTGCGTCTCTTTGCTTTATTGACTCTTGGTTTGCTTGTGGCTAGGCCGCAATTAGTTAATGTTCATTCGAAAGTACATATAGAAGGTCATGATATTATGTTGGTGCTTGATGCATCTGGTAGTATGCAATGCTTTGATGATATCAGAGATCAACGCCCTCGCTTTGAAGTTGCAAAGCAAGAAGCAATACGGTTTATTGAAAAAAGAGAACATGATCAAATAGGTCTTGTACTTTTTGGTAGAGATGCTATTTCTCGATGTCCATTAACGCTTGATAAAAATATTTTAAAAAGCATTATTAAAGATCTTAAGTTGGGTGATATAAATCCAGATGGTACTGTTTTGAGCATCGCAATAAGTATGGCGGCAAATCGTCTTAAGAAATCCAAAGCCAAAACAAAATTGATTATTTTACTTACCGATGGTGAACCAACCCCGGGTATTGATATTGAGCCAAGTATTCCAGTTGAATTAGCAAGAAAATTAGGTATAAAAATTTATACCATTGGTGTTGGTGGCGAACATGGGGGCTTGTGGCATGACCCATTATTTGGCATTCGTTCCATGGGCTTTAAAATGAATAAACAGTTACTTCAAGCGATTGCGCAACAAACAGGAGGCCAATTTTTTGCAGCACAAAACCCTGATGATATTGCTAGAATTTATGATACCATAGATACTTTAGAAAAGACGGAAA
The DNA here is from genome assembly GCA_020054235.1 of Candidatus Babeliales bacterium. Taxonomy (GTDB): domain Bacteria; phylum Babelota; class Babeliae; order Babelales; family JACPOV01; genus JAGVLQ01. The sequence continues at coordinate 53,894 of JAGVLQ010000025.1, read as the reverse complement.
TCGAAACGGATGTTTTTAGCAATTATTATGAATTAGTATTTCCGTTTATCATTGCAATACTTATTTTTTTACTGAGTGAACTTTTATTAACTACGTTTGTATGGTTTAGATTATGAACATTCTCAGTTTAGATATTCAGTTTCAGGCATGGCATGTTTGGAAATACCTGCCACTTTTTTTAGTAATTGGTTTGCTTTATAATTATCAGCTTTATAAGAAGCTTTTGATTGTTAAGCTTTTAGCTTCACCAAAGTGGCGATCATCATTGTTGTTGCATGCTTCAACAACAAAATTTTTAATAAAAACCTTTGTGTTTATGCTTGGGTTATTTTTTCTTTTTATTACTTTTTTGCAGCCGGCGTGGGGAAAAAGGGATGAAATTGTTGCGCAAGAGGGAAGAGATCTTTTGATTGCACTTGATGTTTCTAAAAGTATGCTAGCACAAGATCGTAACCCAAACCGTTTAGAATTTGCAAAAACAAAGATAAAAAAGCTGGTAAAAACGCTGGAATGCGAGCGTGTTGGTCTTATTATTTTTGCAGGTTCGACAATAGTTCTTTGTCCTCTTACCAGTGATTACAAATCATTTTTTATGTTTTTGGATCAAATTGATGAACAAACTATTTCCTCTGGTACAACGGCTTTAGATCAAGCAATTTTAAAATCTATAAAAATTTTTGAGGATATGGGTTCTAAAAAAAATAAATTACTTACTATTTTTACTGATGGTGAGGATTTTTCAAGTAATTTGGCAGGAGTAAAGGCAAAAGCAGTAGATCTTGGTTTGACTATTTTTACTATTGGTCTTGGTACACAAGAAGGTGCACCGATTCCATTGTACGATGATCATGGCAATTCATTGGGTCATCAAAAGGATGATAAAGGTACTGTTGTAATTTCACGTTTGAATGAAGGGATTTTGCGTGCCTTGGCCCGAGAGACAGGCGGTAATTATTTGCTCGCTCAAGAGAGCGATGAAGACATTCGATCATTATTACAGCAGTTGCAGCAGTTTGAAAAAGAAGGGATTGAGGATAAAAAATTTTCAAATTTAATTGAACGCTATGCTTATTTTGCAGCAGTTTCATGTGTTTGTTTTGCACTCGAATGGTTAGTATGATTATGCTATGTTTTTATTGGACTTTTTTTTTGCTAGGTATAAATTTTCAGTTGTTTGCTGGTATAAATTCACTCATTAACCAGCAGCGTGCAGTTTCTGCTTATAATCAAAAAGATTATGATAAAGCAGAGCGATTGTTTCAAGATCTTGTTGTACATAATGATGGCGATACGCAGTCATTGTATAATTTGGGTAAAGTTGCCTATGCAAAGAAAGATTTCAAGCAAGCAGAAGGATGTTTTGAAGAGTTTCTGAAAAACAGTACACTTTCTGATGAACTTAAAAAAAGAGGACTTTTTGATCTTGGTAATGCCAGAGTTCAACAAAAAAAATTAATAGAAGCCCTAGAGGCGTATGAAAAAGTTTTGGAAATTGATTTGCAGCATACACAAGCCCAAGATATGATTAATCAAATTAAAGAGTTGCTTGAGCAGCAAAAACAACAGGAGCAGCAAAAGAAGGAAGAAGAACAAAAAAAGAAGGATCAGGAGCAAAAACAGCAACAGCAAAAAGATCAAAATAAAGACCAAAATAACCAGCAATCTGATTCAGATAATGAAAAAAATGATGAGCAGAATGAAAAAAAAGGGAATCAGCAGCAGAAGAAGAATGATAAACAAGAAAAAACTAAAGAAAATAACCAAGAAAAACCTGGGCAAGAATCATCTGAGCAACAAGGAGCCAAGCAAGATGATACTCAGAGCGATGAAAATAAATCTCAAAGAAGTGAAGATCAAGGGATGTCAGAATCGCTTGAAAAACCAAATAACGCTGAAAATGAGAAATCCCAATCCAACCAAAAACGACAAGATTTTGATAATAAAAATAATAGGAAAGATGATCAGCAAAAAGGGGCAGAACAAAAACATAATCAATCCATTGATCAATCGCAGGGGAAGTCTAAAAAGAACATGAACGAACAAGCGCACGAAGAAGATTCCGCTGATCAAGGTCAAAATGGGCACGAACAAAAACAAGAGCATGAAGGTCCTTCTGGACAACAAGGGTTATCTTTTGATGATACGAAAGCAGATGAAAAAGGGCAAGAAAAAGAAGCAGCGATGCTTGAGCAAGCTGAGCAACAAGAAACAAAGGAGATTGATGACCGCTTAAATGAACAAGAAATGGCCTTTTTGCAAGCGCTTGAAGAAAAAGATGCCACAATGGTAAAACATGCTCTTAAGGGAACAATAAAGAAAATAATGCCGGAACAGTATGGACAAAAAAATTGGTAAGATAGTTTTTTTATTTTTTTTGTATTGTTTTTCATTAGGTGCTGATGAAATTATATTGCAAGCCCTCGATATGAATGGCAAATCAATAACACAAGCTGTAACGAATATGCCATTCATTCTTGAAGTTCGGGTAACGAGTCAGAACAGTATTCCTGGAACACCACAAGTTGCAGGCCTTGAACATGTTTCTGTGGATGATAAAGGGCATGTAAGTACGATTAATAGTATTATTAATGGTGTTCGATCAACAAAAAAAATTTATCAATATCATGTACTTATTGATAAACCTGGGATTCATACTTTTGGACCAGCACTTCTGGTGAGCAATAAACGACGATTGCAATCCAATATTTTGACGCTTGAAGTGGTCAATGAACAAAAAGTAAGCAAGTTATCTGAGCCTTTTATTTCCCTATCAGTTGATAAAAAGGATGCTGTTATTGGTGAACCGATAAATTTTAAAATACGATTTTATCCTGTAAAGTCAGTAAATTTAGAAGGAATGTCGGAGCCTTCATTTAAAGATTTTTCTGCTACCAAATTAGAAGGGCCCTATAGTGGTTCAGAAATGATAGATGGTAATGTGGTAAATTATATCGAATGGCGCAATAAAATTTATCCCAAAAAAGCGGGAGCGCTTAAAATTCCGTCTGTTTCAGCCATTTATAAAATGCAGCGTACTTTTCGAAGTAATGCTTTAGATATATTTGATCGTTTGTTTGATGGAGGTCTTGATAAAAAGCAGATTTATTCAAATGCACTGTCGATTGTGGTTAGCGAATTACCTGCACATGATAAAGCTATCGATGCTATTGGTAGATTTGCCAGCATTTCTGCCTTTGTTGATCATGCCCAAGCTCATGAAGGAGAGGGGATTGTCTATTCTTTAGTCATAGAAGGTGAGGGTGATTTGCAATCGATTGTTGCACCAGCATTGGTTATGCCTGAGGGCCTTAAATTTTATGAATCTAAAAGTTTCATTGATCAAGCAAAAAACAGAAAGACATTCGAATATATTGTGCAAGGAATTAAGCCAGGAAGTTGGTCTATTCCTTCCCAATATTTTACCTATTTTGATCTTACTACTCGAAATATCAAAACTATAGAAAGTAATCCTCTTGAAATAGAAGTTCTTGAAAATGGTTTGCGTGAAGCTGAAAAACAATCTCAAGATGCAGCAAAAGAAGAAGAAAGTGCTGTGCAGGTGCTTCCTTTGCAGCAAGATGGGCCGTGGTCTGAACCCAAAGAGCGTTCAATGTCATGGGTGTTATTTTTTATTGTTTGTAGTTTGATTAGTTTTATTCCTCTTTATAAATTTGTTCATTTTTTAAGTACGCGTTATCAGGCAAAAAATAAGATATTTGCACTTAAAAAAAATGCTTTTAAAAATGCAAAAAAATCACTGAGTTATGCGCATGATGTTAATGATACACAAGCGCTATATGGAATATTTATTTTGTTTTTCGCTCATCGGCTTATGATTTCATCAGAGCAAGTAACAGCAGAATTAATTGAACAATATCTGAAACAAAATAGTAATTTTGCTGAATATAAAGCTCAATGGCAGGATTTTTTTAACACAATTTCGCAACAAAGATTTTTTGAGCGATATCCCATGAAAGATCAAGAACAGTTGTTTTCTCAGGCGCGTCAGTGGTTAGAGATTTTGGAAAAACAATGAAAAAAAGAAGTCTATTTTTTTGTTTATTTTTTTCTTTTTTAGGAGCGCATAATAATCAAGAGCTTTTTTTAAAAGCAAATCAATTGTATGACCAGAAAGATTATAAAAAGGCTTTTTTAGTATATGAAAGCATAAAAAATAAAGGTTCGGCAGTTTGGTATAATATGGGTCACTGTTGTTATATGCAGGAAGAATTTGTCAAAGCACTGCTTTTTTATAAGCGTGCCGCAAAAAGCGCTTCTATGCCTTTTTATGCTGAGATTCAAGAACAGATAAAAAAAATTGAATCAGAAAAGCTTGGTTTGTTACACGAGCAGTCATGGATTTCAGATTTTGTAAGAATGACAGCCCATCGATTATCATTATTTATAAGCCAACTAATTTTCTTATTGATTTGGTTTCTGTTTTGTTTTTTTATTGCAAAAATTATTATTGGCCGGCGTTATTTTATTGTAAGTATTCTGTTATTGGCTTTGGTTTGTATTGGAGGTATTTTAAAAAGCAAATATTTAGAGCATACAACAAGATATGCTCTTGTTATGCAGGATGGATCTTTTTTTGTTGGCCCCAGTGATAAATTGGCAGTGATTGGCAATCTCAAAAGAGGACAAGAAGTGATTATTAAGGCAGAAAAAGAGGGTTGGTATAAAATTGAAGTAGGGCAGAATACTTTTGGGTGGTTACCTCACGATGCCGTTATAGAAATATGACATGAAATATCCACAGAAACAAAATAATCTTCTTTTTTTGCGATTTTTCTGCTTATTTTTTTGTGTACTTCTCATGGTAATTGCTGTAGGATTGTATTTTGAATATGAAGATTTTATGCATAATTATAGAGAAATTAATTTTTCAAAAATTTATTTAAGTACCTATACCTGTGTTTCTCAAGAGCAGAGTGATGTTCAAAACTTTCAGCAAAAATGGATAGAAGGTGATTTTTCTGCCAAGGAAAAAAACCAGCAATTTGTAATGGTAAATCGTGATCAACTTTATCTGGAGCAGGATGCTCTCGATTATGCAAAAAAATATAATTTAGAACAGGAAATCAAAAATTTTTATAAGTCTTCTTTTGTACCAGAGCATGAAGCAGGTATAGCACGATCAGAAACAAAAGCAACTAAAAAATTGATCTCTAAACAACCATTGAAACAATCAACAAAAAAAACATATCGAATTGGGTTGCTACATTGGCCTATGGATCGAAAAAAATTTTGGTTAAGTTCTCGATTTGGACCTCGCAAAAAAGAAGATGGTTCTGAAGGGTTTCATTATGGTATTGATATGGCGGCGCCAAAAGGTACTCCCGTAAAAGCAGCTGGATTGGGGATAGTTTTGGAAGCAGGAATAAACAACGGTTATGGAAAAACAATTTTAATTGGCCATGCAGATGGCATATTTCAAACCCGTTATGCTCATCTAGATCATATTACGGTAAAAGATGGACAGCGAGTCTTTGCTGGACAGAAAGTTGGGACCGTTGGTAATACTGGTGCTGTACGAGGAAAAAAAGGTGGTAAAAATGCTTACCATTTACATTTTGAAGTCAAACGATGTAAAAAACATATAGACCCTTTAAAGGTTTTAGCTGCATAATAAAGGAAAAAATATGAATGCTTTGCAAAAATTACGAAGATGGTATAATCGGCCGAATAAATCAACGTTTGCACAATATGTTGAAACATTTATTATTATTTTGCCGATTGCTTTTTTTATTCGTACTTTTTTTTATGGTCTTTATCAAGTGCCTACAGGTTCTATGGAAGTAACCATGCTTATTGGGGAGCGTTTTTTTGCAGATAAGTTTACGGTGCTTTTTTCTTCACCAAAGCGGGGTGATATTATCACGTTTAATGATGCGACTTTTGATTATTCTAAAAATCCTTATATAAGAACATTTCAAAAATATGTATGGGGCCCATCAAATTGGACAAAGCGCGTAATTGGTTTACCGGGAGATCATGTTCAAGGTATCATGGAAGATGGCAAGCCAGTTATTTATATCAACGGTGAGAAATTAGATGAACCTTACATAAATCCGTATCCGCTCATTGCAGCCTTTAAAGATGGCAAAATGCCAGCATCAGGATTATATAAATCATGGGATCCTAAAAAAAATTTTGAAGATCAGCCCTATTATGCTATGGATGAAAAAGATGTAATTTTTGCTAAGCGTTTTTTGACTCGCTATGGTGAAGACCCTGTGCGTTATCCTTATACACCAGTCTATGATGCTCAAGGAAAAAATCTTGATGAATATGATATTAAACTTGGAGCCAATGAATATTGGGTCTTAGGTGATAATCGTCGAGGCAGTAATGATTCACGTTTTTGGGGACCCCTCGATGGTGATCTTATTCATGGCAAAATTGTTTTGCGCTTGATTTCTATAGATAGTAATGATTCTTGGTTGATTTTTGACTTGCTTTCAAATCCAATTAGTTTTTGGAAGCGCGTTCGTTGGAGCCGCTTTATGCAATTGGTTTATTAAAAAACTATTGCGCTGCGTACATTTTTTGGTACAGTAGAGGTACACAATTAAAAAAAGGAAAAATTATGAAAACTCGAAGCTTCTTAATGCTAGCGGGAGTTTGTATTCTCGCTCTTTTTGGTACTTCATGCAGATTGCCAGAAAAGAAGGCAGAGGCTCTGCCTGGTTTAATTATTGTAAATGTTCTTGATAAAATTTTGTACGAAGATTGTCATATTGATCCATCTAAGCTTGCAATACCAGGCAAGAATGTAGTTTCATTAAATATTTCAATGGATGATCTTGAAGAATATGCTAAAAAGAATTGGGATAAAGAGAATACTCATCTTGTGGTATATTGTGCAAATTATATGTGTACAGCGAGTGCTGAATCTGCTAAAATGCTTAAAGATTTAGGATTCAAGAATGTTTGGGCCTATGAAGGTGGTACTGCTGAGTGGAAACACAAAGGCTATGCTGTAGTAGGAGCATGCACCAAAGGATATTTGAATCAGTTTGAAAAGCCTGAAGGGCATGAAGTTCCTGCTGATGTTCCTTCCATTACAGCAGAAGAGCTTAAAGAAAAAATAGAGAAGTTTGATTCTTAAATTTAATATTTTTTAGGCGGCATAGCCAAGTGGTAAGGCATGGGACTGCAAATCCCTGATCCCCGGTTCGAATCCGGGTGCCGCCTCCAGCTCAAAAAAAATCTTTTATTTTGCCTAAAAATAAGGCATATTAAGTAATCATATTTTATCATATCTTGTGATGCCGAGGTGGCGGAATAGGTAGACGCAAAGGACTTAAAATCCTTCGGACTTTTGTCTGTACCGGTTCGAGTCCGGTCCTCGGCACCATCCTTCGCTTACAAGTCGGGCATAGTCCGAACGAACAACTGACGGATTAACGCTTACAGGCTTGGCAAGCTACGGATGGCACCGCCAGTCTTTAATTTTTTGTCTTTAAAAAAATCTTTACTAAAAGCTTATAATAAAAATATTTTTTGCATCAAATATTTTTATTATAATGTTGAGAGAAAATTCAACACCAAAATTAAAAGGGAAATATGAAAAAACTATTGTTTACTTTCTGTGCGTTCAATATCCTATCTGTTTCTGCAATGGTCGGCACACAAGTACATGTTAAAAATTCGATGCAGCGTATTAAGCCTTACATAAGTGACTTAAAACCATCTACTCCACAACATGAATATTTTATGAAGCAAGTGCAGGGACATTTACCTAAAAATCAAACATTAGCATTTTGTACAAAAAATAATGTCTTTGCTGGACTTGGTTATTATAAAAATAGTGATCAAATGAATAATACCCTTGAGAATCTTCTTGAAATAAAAATTGGTTGTTGGTATCAATATCCTACAGGTTGGACTTGGGGTTCCAGTGTATTTCCATTAAACCCACTCAAGGAAATTCCTGATATTAAAGCATTAAATATTAATGAAGAATATAACATTGTTATTATTCTGGGTAATGATGAAGAAATGGATTTGGAATCTTTTGAACAAAAATTTGAAAAAAAAGAGTCTGAAAATAAATCTTTTTGTGAAATTGTTTAACTAAAAATTTTATTAAATTTTTTCCTGAAAATAATGAAAAAGTTAACGAAAAACTTTATATAAAAGGATTTTGCAATAAAAAATTTTCTTGACAAAACTGATAGGAATTATAAGTTACGAATTAGAACATGTTTCGTTGACATGTTTGGTGAAAGGTAAGATCGAAGGCCCATTTAGCTGAAAAGGAAAAAAATGAATAAGGCTATGGTCGTTGAGCTAATGTCAAAAGTTACTAAAGAATCTAAAGCTACGTGCAAACGCTGTTTAGAATCTTTCATGGACATTGTCAGTGATTCTCTCAAAAAAAACAAACCAGTTGTTCTAACTGATTTTGGTACATTCTCTGTTTTAAAAAGAAAAGCGCGTACTGGTGTTAACCCAGCTACTGGTAAAAAAATGCAAATTCCTGCGAAAAAAGTTCCTAAATTCAAACCAGGAAAAGCATTAAAAGATTTAGTTGCATAAATTTAAGTCTTTTGACTATCCAAAAAGGATGCTTTTAAAAGGCATCCTTTTTTATTGCTTTTAAGAAGCTCCTTTCTATATACTGGTAAATAAAAAGGGACGATTTTAAGAATTTAAGGGGAGTTTGTATAATGGAAGCACAAAAAGTTACTCATGGATGGATTGAAGCCATCAAACTAAAATTTCAAGAATTTACTCATCAATTGGATCTTTCTTGGCCTAAATTAACCGAGTACGGCATAGCACTAGGCGGGGGAATTTTGGCAGGGTTTTTAATAAATCGTTATGGTCGACAAACGCTGGTAACAATTTTATTTTTGTCAGTATTTTTGGTAGGTCTTAGTTATTTAGAAATAATTACCATAGATTGGACAAAAATTAGTGAATTTGTAGGCTTTGCGCCAAAAGAGACTCTAGAAGGATTATTCCAAGAATATTGGCAATGGGCAATGAACCATATTGGTACTGTTTTTATGGCTACAATTGGCTTTTTAATAGGGTTTAAAACAGCTTAGTAGGGTTGCTATGAAAAAGAGCCAAGACTTTGTAGAGAAATTTTCTACAATATTACAAAAACAAGGTACCATTAGTGCCAAGCGCGCCGAAGAGTTTAAAAAATTATTCAAACAACGTTCTAAAGCTACTTTTGTTGATTTTTTGCAAGAAGAAGGTTTTGTTGAGCGAAAAGATTTATTGAATGCTCTTAGTACCTATTATGAAAAACCAGCTTTTGATGTTGTAGGTCATTTTTTTGATGAACACTATGTTCATATGTTTCCTGTTGATGTTATGGTAAGAAATGTTTTTATACCTCTTGAGCGCGAGGAAAATGTATTAGTTGTTGTAGCGGGTGATCCTGCTAATGAACAACTTCTTCCTCTTATTGGAAATTACGTTTCATATGATATTCGTTTTAATGTTGGTCTTGCCCGCGATATTATTGATGCTGCGCGGGAGTTTAGCGAATATTCGATTGCTGAATATCCTGAGATGATCGATGTTGGCATAAAAAAAGAAGAACAAGAAGCAAATGAAGTACGTCGGCTTGTTTTAGAGGAAGAGGAACAAGATTGAGTATACATGGCCAGAATTTTGATGAATTGTCGGTAGTTAAGATAGTTGATAATGTTGTTTTTTCTGCAATTAATCGTTCAGCTTCTGATATTCACTTAGAGTCAACTCAGGACAAGCTCAGAATACGTTTTCGTATAGATGGATTACTTTATGATCAATCTAATTTTCCACTTTCACAAGCGGCCCAAATTCTTTCGCGAATAAAGATTCTTGCTCATTTAAATATTGCAGAAAAAAGAATTCCGCAGGATGGTAAGTTTTCTGTCGTGCATAATAGCCATGCTATTGATTTGCGTGTTTCCAGTTTTCCATCAGTCTATGGCGAAAAATTAGTAATTCGTATTTTAGATCGTTCGCATATGGTTATTGCGCTCAAAACACTGGGCATGCAGCAGTCTCTGTATGAGAAATTTTCTGCATTAATCCAGAAGCAAAATGGTTTTTTATTAGTTACTGGACCGACTGGTTCAGGAAAAACTACTACCTTGTATGCAGCGCTTTTGCTGTTGAATAGCCCAGAAAAAAATATCATTACGCTTGAAGATCCCGTGGAATACAATCTTATCAACGTAACCCAGGGGCAAATTAAACCAGATGCTGGTTTTACCTTTGCAAAAGGCATTCGTTCTATGTTACGCCAAGATCCTGATATCGTTATGATTGGTGAAGTTCGTGATAAAGAAACGGCGCGCAGTGCTATAGAAGCAGCATTAACGGGCCATATGGTCTTGAGTACGGTGCATACCAACGATGCTCCAAGTACAATTATGCGTTTGATGGACATGGGGATTGAACCATTTTTATTAAATGCTGCACTGACTGGAGTGCTTTCGCAGCGTCTTGCAAGAAAATTATGCAATGCATGTAAGTTTTTCAGAAAACCTGCTGACCAAGAACAGGTTATTTTAAAAAAAATTAAGCTAGATCTGGAAACAATATCTGATGCGCGCGGTTGTGATGCATGTTTTAAGGTAGGTTACAAAGGGCGTATTGGTATTTACGAGCTGTTGGAAATGTCGCATGCTTTACGGGCTTTGATTGTTCAGCAACCAGTTTTTGAAGCAATTTTTGCTCAAGCAGAAAAAGAAGGTTACAAACCCCTGCTTGAAGATGCCAAAGACAAAGTCAAACAGGGAATTATTTCATTACAAGAATTAGTGCGAGTGATTTTGTAGAATTAAGATTGTTTTTTAGGTGTTTTAAAATGTGCAGCAATACTTTTTGAAAGCAGTTTTTGATTAAAATCATTAACCATTATTTCTTTTTCTTCATCATTTAATTTACGACCATGCATTGCTTCAAAAAGCGTTGCCAATTGTTCTTTAACTTCTTTGTCAGAAATTTCTTCTTCTAGATCTTTAAGTTGACCTTTAACAATAGCGGTTAATTCTCGTTTATGATTTGGTGTTTTTTCTAGCGCTTTGTTAAAATCTTATTGGGTGTATATATTTTTTTCAATCGGTAATTTTAATGCTGCCATTTGGATCAATCTTCTAAAAATTTTGCATTGTTCGCAACTGTCCCATTCATTAAAACATTTATTTGCCATAGAAACTGCTTCATTCGATGCAGGAAACAAGGTGAATGCAAATTCTCGTTCTAATTTTTTTGATTTATATTCAGATTTTTGACTTGCAAAACTTGGCTTTTGTGTTTCGCCCCAAGGATGTATGAGAGCAAAAGAAGGAAATGAAAAAATTAAAAAGAGCATTTTTTTGTTCATGAAGAGACTCCGTGTAAAAGTTATTTTTTTGTAATTTTTTTGAAAATATATTTAATTAAAAAGTGATTTCATTATAAATTTTTGTTTTTTATTGTCAAATTTGGTTTGTGGTCGTGATTGTGGTATTCTTCTTGATTATGAAACCAATACTTAGTATCAAAAATCTTGCCGTCTCGATCGAAGATCGAGAAATTATCAAAAATTTTAATCTGGAAATTGAAGCTGGTTCCATTCATGCCTTGATGGGTCCAAATGGTTCTGGTAAAAGTAGTTTAGCAAATACTTTGATGGGCCATCCGCGTTATAGCGTAAAAGGTGGTACTATTTTTTTTAACGAAATTGATATCACCAACTTTTCACCTGACAAACGTGCAAAGCAAGGTTTGTTTTTAGCTTTTCAATATCCTCAAGAAATACCTGGTGTACAAGTTTTTACTTTTTTAAAAGAAGTACAACGAGCTTTGACAGGTAACGATATTCCTGTTGAAGAATTATATGATCAACTGTGTAATTATTTACAACTTCTTTCTATGGATGAATCTTTTGCGTATCGAAATGTTAATGAAGGTTTTTCAGGTGGAGAAAAAAAACGTTTTGAACTGTTGCAGTTACTCATGCTTAAGCCCAAGCTTGCTATTTTAGATGAGATTGATTCTGGTTTAGATGTTGATGCACTCAAGGTTGTTGCGCATGGGCTTGCGATTGCACGCAAAGAAAGTCCAAACCTTTCGATTCTTTTAATTACGCATTATCAGAGGATTTTAAATTATATTGAGCCGGATTTTGTGCATGTAATGCAAGATGGTTATTTGATAAAATCGGGCGATGCTTCTTTGGCGCAGGCAATAGACCAAGAGGGTTATGATGGCATCAGAAGCACTCAATAAAAAAACAGACGTTTGTTATTTTTACAAAAGCCAAAAAGGCTTAAATCGAGAACGAGTGCTGGAAATTGCTGAGCACAAAAATGAACCAGGATGGATGATAGATTTTCGTTTAAAAGCCCTAGAAATTTTTGAGCAAAAACCGATGCCAATATGGGGGGCTGATCTGTCAGCTCTTGATCCTAATGATATTTATTACTACATTAAGCCTACTGAAAAAAGGGAAAGTTCTTGGGATGCGGTGCCCGAAGAGATAAAAAAAACATTTGAATATCTTGGTATTCCACAAGCAGAGCGTGCCATGCTTGCAGGTGTTGGCGCACAGTTTGAATCAGAATTAGTGTATAAAAAATTGCGCAAAGATTTGCAAGAGCAAGGTGTAATTTTTTCTGATATTTCGGAGGCTTTAAAAACCCATCCTAAAATCATTCAAAAATATTTTGCTACGATTGTACCAGCGCATGACAATAAATTTGCAGCACTTAATTCTGCGGTCTGGAGTGGCGGGAGCTTTGTGTATGTGCCTGCTGGTGTGTATGTTGATATGCCCTTGCAAGCGTACTTTAGAATCAATGAAGCACAAATGGGGCAGTTTGAGCGTACCTTGATTATTGCAGAGCCTGGAAGTTTTGTGCATTACGTGGAAGGCTGTAGCGCACCGGTGTATAGCAATAACTCTTTGCACAGCGCAGTGGTTGAAATTGCAGTGCTGGAAGGTGCACATGTGCGTTATACTACTATACAAAATTGGTCTTCCAATATTTACAACTTAGTTACCAAGCGTGCGGTTGCGTATCGTAATGCAAAAATGGAATGGGTTGATGGCAACTTTGGTAGCAAAGTAACCATGAAATATCCAAGCATAATTTTAAAAGAAGAAGGTGCACGGGGAGAAATTATATCTATTGCAGTTGCCGGTAAAAATCAACATCAAGATGCAGGTGGTAAGGTCATTCATTTGGCTCCCGGTACCACGTCAAATGTTATTTCAAAATCTATTTGTAAAAATGGTGGGAGAGCAAGTTATCGTGGTTTGTGTAAAATTATTAAAGGTGCCAAGCAGGCCAAATCTACGATTGCTTGTGAAGCATTATTGCTTGACGAACATTCACGTTCAGATACCTATCCAACCAATGATGTTCGTGAAACAGATGTTTCTATGGGGCATGAAGCTTCTGTTACCAAATTGAGTGAAGAACAACTTTTTTATATAATGTCGCGAGGCCTGAGTCAGCAGCAATCTCAGGCAATGATCGTCAATGGGTTTATTGATGCTTTTGTTCAGTTATTACCGATGGAATATGCCGTTGAAATTAATCGTTTGATTGAACTTGAAATGGAAGGATCAATCGGGTGAGAATTAAAAAAAATAGTCAAGAAGTACTTTTTGATGAAGGGTTGCCATCAAATGATGTCAAAACAATGTATATTGAAGAAAATGCTTTGTTAATATACTGGTATATTCCTGAACATCAAGTTAACAGAGCAGACTTTACCTTTTTTTTAGCGCGAGGTGCGCAACTGTATTTTTTGACAAAACTTTTCAGTGAAAGTTCCTTATCCTTAAACGTGTATTTGCAGGAAATACAGGCAAGTGCAACCATTTGTGGTTATTATAGATTACACCAAACGCAGCAAAGTACTTTTAAAACAGTACAGCATCATCAAGCACCATTAACAAGTAGTAGTTTAAGATTGCATGGTGTTTTGTTTGATAAAGCGCAAGCAGATTATTATGGAACGATTGTTATTGATGAAGGAGCACGGTTTAGTAAAGCAGCACAATCGAATAAAAATTTTTTGTTTGATGCTGCTTGTGCAATTTCTATGCCAAATTTAGAAGTAAAAACAAATGAAGTCCAGTGCAAGCATGCAAGTGCTATGGGAAGAGTCCATGACCAACAATTATTTTATGTGCAATCACGTGGATTATCATGTGATGCTGCAAAAAAAATATTTGCAGAAGGTTTTTTGCAAGAAGTTTGGTCAATAGTTCCGGATGAAATTTTGCAAACAATAAGTAAAAAAACTTGAAATTAACATAATTATTCATCAAACTATAGTTTCATTTGCATTAGTTTTTATATAAAAAATTTTTTCAGGAATCAAAAAAAATATGAACGTAGTATCGAGAAAATATAGCCATATTTTTGTTTTATGCGTTTTTTTAACACCCTTTGTTTTTGGCATGGAACCACGTAAAAACCCTGTAAAATATTCACACCAATTAAACATTATTGGCAGCTTACAAGATTTAGATCGTTCTTATATGCTACATAATGAGCAAAAGGACAATCAACGTTATTTAAAAGCTATTCAGCTTATCAAATCACCAGATACAGAAAAACGAGCCATAAAAAAATTAGAAAAAGTTGTTTCTCAGAAAGCTTCTACTCAATTACCCCCACATTCATTAGCTTTAAATGCTTTAGGACTTTTTTATTTAAAAAAAGGAGATAAGCAAGCGGCTAAGGAGTATTTTGGTAAAAGTCATCATCCAGAAGCTTTGGTAAAACGGGCAGAAATAGCGATGGAAGAACATGATTTTGAATGTGCAAAAAAATTACTTAATTTTGCTCAACAGCAGATCTGCTTTAGTGGAATTAATCCTTATGATCCTAGCATATTGATGTTGTATACATACCGTCATATGCCAGCATTTACGGCATTTCAAAAGCTTAAACTCTTGGAAGAAAATTTGAAAAAAGAAAAAGAAGAAATAGTAGTATTACCTGAGACTCAAAAGCAATTGCAAAAAAGTTTTGAAGGAGAAACTAAAAATCAGGATGAAAGTTTTTTTCAGCTTCAAGATTTTCCTCTATTAGGAAGCCCCAAAGAAAATATAACCTTAAGATCAGGCAAACCAAAAAAACTACAGAAAAAAATAAAAAATTGGGAAAAAGTACTGACTTTGGGAAAAAATACCCGTGAATTAATTAAAAATAAGGTAATTACCCAGTCTCCAATAAAAGGACAAAGTAATTTCATAAATACTGAAAACAGCAGATTGCCCTTAAATGAAAATTATGAAGAAGAACTAAAAGAAAAAAGAGAACAAAAAAACCAAAGAAAAAAACAAAAAAGGGAAGAAAAAAAAGGGTTTTATGATGAAATTCTAGTGGTAAATTCTCTAAATGATGATCAAAAATCAAATAGTGAATCTTTATTTCAGAAATTAAAAAAAAATCAGCAATCAGAATTTTTTCAATTGACTGAATTTACTCAACTGCTCGATGAAGCATTTAAGCAATTAAATGAAAAATCTAAATCTAATAAAGATAATCTCAAAATAGTTTGTAATGCGTTAGAGAAGCTATTTACTCATCTAGTGTCAAAAAATGAGAATACCGATGAGGTGCTCGAAAAACTTCATGTATTGCAAGATCAATTTAAGTCATCGCATGCTTACGCATTATTGCTTAAAATTCATACGGGTGGCTATGATAAATTAAAACGTAATAAAGCAGAGCTGAAAAAACTTATTCCTAATTTGCCGATCATGAATCCTGATATCTTATTAAACGATGAAGAAACGCTAAAAAGGCTTTTTGAGTATGCTGGAGCATGTAAAGATCCGGAATTTCAGTTTTTATTAGTAGATGCTGTATTGTCAACTCAAGGAAAGCTTAATTGCTTTTGCAAAGAGGCTCAAAGTCTTTGTGAGCATTTAGCATTGAATGGGCATTTAAAGGCAATGCAATTATATTTTGATTTTATATCAAAGACTGATCCTTTACTATACTTAGAATTTTTTACAAATATTCTTGAAATGCTAAATCAAGAAAAGGACCAAGAGCAAATTATTCTACTTAGTGAACTCATAAAAAATGAGCTACAGCGTATGGAAAAGTTAGCAGAGAAAAATTGTGTAGTTGCTGAGGAATATGGCTTATTACATATCGATGGTATTGATCAAATTTTAGGAAAAAATAGTGCAAAAGGACTTGAAGTTCTTAATAAAAATATAGAAAAAGGACATGGTCATACCGCATGGCTTTTGGGCACATGGCATTTGGAGGGAAAATATGTTGCAAAAGATGAAAATAAAGCTTTGGACTGTTTCCTTATTGCGCTTAAGAGTAAAAATCTGAGCGAAGAGTTAATAGCTAATGCTATCAACAAAGTAAAAAAGATTTGCGTTAATAATTACAAATTAGAAACTCTATCCGAAATTGAAAAATTGTTATTTTCGCACAAACGTATAAAAGAAGGGCTGGATATTTTTTGGGCATTTTTTGAGAATCTAAAAAATAGACCAAATTCGTCGTTGCAGCGTTTTTTGGAAGATGTTGGTGGTTATAAGTATTTAGAGGAAAAGGCAGAAAAAATAAAAGACCCATTTTCACAAATTCTTTTAGGATTTGTGAAATTAGATCGCGCAGTAAAAGAACGAATTATAGATTTACGGGAACAATCTTTAGAATTAGTTGAAAAGGGACGTTGCGCTATTAAGTATTTGGATGAAGAACTAAAGAAATTATTAGGTGATTACTATTTTATCCAAGCTTATTTTAATTTTATCAAAGGAAATATTGAAAGGTCAGAAAAGTTTGGCCTTATCGCACGTGATTACGGCAATAAAGAGTTTATATATATCTTGGGCATGCATTTTTTAGATTTTGTTGATAAACAAGAATTATTTGAGAAAGGGTTAAGGTATATCCAGGATTCTTCAAAGGGAACATTATTTTTAGCTGATTTTTATTTAAAAAAAACTGAATCTTGTGAAAAGTCAGGATTGCATGCAAAGGAAATTCTTGCTGACCTTTTACAAAAAACTTTTGATAAGCCAGAAGCTGAATTTTTTCGCCAGTATTTATTAGCAAAAATGGAACAAAGAGAATTTTCTGCTGATGAGTTTGTTCGCTCTATAGAGCCTCTTTTAAAGGAAGGTCAACAAAACGATCGTGCTTGGTATGCACAAGGTCTTTCGTATTATTTTACTCAGAATTATAAAGATGCGTTTGCATGTTTTACAAAAGCTAGCAAACCGGCATCATTTGCTGAGGGGATGGAGGGGCTTATGCTTTATAAAGGGGAAGGCGTTGAGCAAAATATGGAAAAGGGTTTAAAGAAATTATATTCTTTTGTAAAAGGCCCGTATTCGTTTTCTGATTTTGAATCTCAATATATTATAAATAAGATAATTGATGCATTTGAAATCCTGGCTAAATCAGGAGACTTGGTAGCGCGCCAATTTTGCATAGATTGGTTTTTTTATTCGTATGAAAATGATCGGCAAGATGCACTTTTTGATATGATTTTGAATCTCTTTGGTGATGGTTTAGAGCAAGTTTTAAAGCTTCCTGACAAAGAGAGCAAAGAATGGATGAAATGTTATTCTAGCGTGCTAAACAAATTAAAAAAATATGAGAAAAAAAATGAGGATATTGCAGTATGTTTGGCGCCATTTTATTTTAGGTGTGCGAAAGAAAAGAAGGAATTGTTAAATGAACCATTTGATGAAATGGTCTATTATGAAAAGGCATTTCCTTATGTTAAGGCTGCTGTATTAAATAAAAGCATCAAAGACTCGCCGGAGTTTGTTTTATTTGAGCAGATTTTTTTCAAATTATACTCTCTTTATGATAACGATACAAAAAAATTACGAACATTTGATCAAGAACTTGAGGCCCTTTCTTTTGACCCTACCAGTTTTTTTGCGTTTACCAAAGCATACATAAAAGCTAAATGTGAAAAGGATATAATAAAAAAAGGGAAAATTTTAACGGAAGGTCTTTTAACCTTAGCGAAACAAAACAATATTTATGCGATTTATGAGCTTGCGCTCATATTTGGTCAGCAAAATTATAAAGAAGGATTAAAATATTTTGAAAATGCTTTAAGCCTTGCAGAGCAGAGTAATGATAAAATGGTATGGGGCTTTTTTGCAAAGCAGAAACCACTATTTTTTATAACAAAAGCAACCTCTGAAGAAGCTCATATGTTATGCGTTCGTTATTTGGTTGGTGTTCTTAATTATAATAATAATTCTGTCGATTTCTCTAGAGAAATAACGAAAGAATTTTCAAATAAGATTGATGAAATTTTAGAAATTCTTGTAAAGTCACCAAACGTGTGTATTCAGGATCAAGCACGCAGTTTTAGTTTACTTAAAAAATGGCAAGAAACCCCTAATAAAACCGATACTTTTGTAAAAGAATCAATCGGGGAGTTAATAAAAATAGGCAATAAAAGAAATCAGTGTCTAGATTTAATAACTGAAAAAAATTTAAATCTGATCATTAGTGATGTTATGTCCTTAATAAGTAAAAAATCGATATCTGATAGAAAAGAAGACATAAAGAGGCTTCATGTAATCAAAGAATATTTTAAAGCAAGTATGATTTATAATCAGATTGAAGCTTTTTTACTCTTACGTGAATGGTATGACACTAAAGAAAAAGACATTAAGTATACGCAAAACTCATGGAATAAATTATTAGAAATATTGCAGCGTGTAATAAATAATAACCAGTCAATTGATGGTACGGTTTATATGGCTTTAGACGAAATTATCAATGCTACATTTAAGATGAAATTAAAATCTGAAGAAGCTGAAAAAGTAAGAGAATTATTAAAACCAATAGAAGATTTGCTAGCTAAAAAAGGTATGAAGCTAGTTTTACAGGAAGATCCGTTCACAAAGTAGAAAGTTAAGGAAAAATAGGTTATGCATAAAAAATTAGCAATTGCAGCAGTTTTTATTTCGTTAGTTGTTTTTCCTACGCAAGCAGGGAACAAGAAAAAGAAAAAAAAATCTTCACGCCATCAAACGGTTTTAAGGCAGAATACGGCCAAGCCGGTTTTTGCGCAAACAGATTTAAGCAAAAAAAAAATCTTCACTAATGATGCTTCCATGAGTTTTGAAGAATTTAACAAGATTATTGCTGCAGACCATCCAAAAAATGATGAATTACAAAGGGCTTATATTTTGACTCAAAAATCTGAAACTAAACAGAAAGGGCTTGAGAAGCTAAGAAATAATGCTTCAGCCCAAAATCCACATCCTTTTGCACAAGGTCTTTTAGGTGAATTATACCAAGCCGATGGTAACAGAGGTGAGGCAAAAATGTATTATGAAATGTCGTACCACCCACTAGCAAAAGAGTTTTTAGGAGATATGTATTATGAAGAAAATGATCTAGTGAATGCAGGGAAATCCTGGCAAAAGGGATGTGCGGCAAGCGTCTGGTATCCTTACAAGAAACCTGTTGAAACCCAACAAGAATATAATAAAGAAAGGGAGCGTTTTCCCCGTCTATGTAAAAATAGTGATGAGCGTTCCTCCATCTTTGAGATTTTGAGCCCAGAAGAGTTTAAAAGAACTCAGCAGCTTGGTTTAGATTATTCACGACTAGTGTTAAAACAACGTTTTTATTTTCATCAGCCGATATTTGAAAAATTAAAAGAAATGACTTTAAAGGTAGATGGTCCTGAGTGGTATGAATATTTTATTCATGAAGTTTTTTATAAAATAGCATTGCTGTTTTACGAAAATGGAGATTTAGAAAATGGTCATTCTTTTTTAAGGCAAGCTGCTCAAGAGGGGCATGAAGGAGCTAGATTAAAAGTATTAAAATCAATTTTTGGTAAAAAAGATAATGATAAAATTCCTGAAGCTTTCATTCAGCTTTGCCTTTTGATGGCTAGAAGTAAAGATGTTGATATAAAAAAAGAAGCGCAGGAAATAGTGCATAATGAGCCAAAAAGTGATCTGGCGCCAGCAATTTTTTCTTTTTTATTGCAATATCATAAGCCAGAAGAGGTTTCAGACTTTTTTGTCTGCGCAGGAGATGCTGGATTAAATCCTTATAACAATCAAGATTATGAAAGACTTAAGAATAGTAATGCTGCGATTGCATATCTTTATGCAGCTAAGGTATATGCTGATTCAATTTCTCAAAAAGATTCTAAAAAAAAGCTTGAGAAAGTTATGTTGGCTGTATCATCCCTTGAAAAGGCGATAAAAATTGATAACTGTTTTAGCAATACATTGTTTGCAGACGAAGTTTTTAAGAAGTTGGTGAAATACTATTTTGTTCAAAAGGACTTTGAAAATGTTAAAAAGTATTTAGCTAAATTTTCTAATGAGACAAAGAGTCGTTGTGAATTTCATATTGGCCATGGTTTGTTGCATCAGCATTTTGATATTAAAAATGGATTTGATTTTTTGATTTCTGCTGCACCCTATGATATCAACGCGGTTCTTGAAATTGCCAATATCTTTTTAAATAAAGAAGCTATTTGTTCTTTGAAAAAATCTGAAATCATAGAGCTTTTAAAAAAAGTAGAAAAACCTTTACTGAGTCATACGCTTTATGCTGAATCTATGTTAGCAAAATTAGAAAAAAGAGCTTTATCCATAAATTGTGAAAATATAGAGCTTAGTTTAAAAGAGGAGCTTGAAAAAAATAATCCCACGGCATGCTATGAATTTGCTTTAGCGTGTAAGTTGATGGGTGAATATACAAAAGCATATACATGGTTTGAACGTGCACATGAAGCTGGTAATAAGTATGCGCTGGGTCATCTTGGTCTTTTGTTGGCAAAAGGAAATGGTATAGAAAAGGATATATTTAAGGCGTTAAAATATTTTAAGGAGTTTTTTGTTCTACCTGATTTTGCTAACAGTTTTGATATCCTAAATCTTTTGCAAGAATCTGCTGAATTGTTATATGATTTTGCTAGAAAAGATAGTGTTTTTGCCAAAGAGCTAATTAAGTTTGAATATGAAAGGTTTAAAAAAAGTACGGATAGTGCGCTATTTATAGGGTCTAGTCCTAGAATATTTCAGTTGTTTAAAGATCATATGAATAAAGAAACTCTCGAAAATTCAGATTTGCCGCATATCAAAGAGATGTTTAATATTATTCAAGAATATCAAAAAAGGTCATATTTGGCTTCTTATGTACTTGGATTTGCGCTTTTATCGATTGCAAAAAAAGAGTTGAATTTTTTTGACAAGGAGTTTGACCTATTAGATTATTGCAATGAAATAGATCGTTTGCTTAAAAATGCATTAGAAATTCCAAACTTGGATCTTCAAACTGCTAATAAAAGGTCTGAATTGGTTGCAAGTCTTTATCATTCAGTGGCTCAACTAGAAAATCTTTCTGTTGAAAATAGAATAAAATTTTATCAACGATCAATAGATCTTAATCCGAGTTCTGAAGCTATGATTAAAAACTTTGCTGAATTTTATTTTGATAATAAACCGGGTATAGATCCTAATAGTGCATTCAAAAAAGGAATGGCTATTTTAGAATCTGCAGCCAATAATAAAAATGTAGAAATTTTAAAATATCTTGCTAATTTTTATTTGGAAGGAGCCGCTTTTCCTGCTTGTTATCAAAAGATAGTGCGTGATGAAGAAAAAGCGATGCAGTACTTGAATCTTGCTTATAAGCAGAGCGATTCTCAAGCAGCAGTAATGTTAGGCAATATTTGGAAACATAGATATTTAAATGGTTTAGCTAGTGGTAATTCTGATGTTCGCTTTGTAAAAAAAGCAAAAAAATATTACACAGATGCTTTTAAATTCGACCCAAAAAATAGTGAAGCTCTTATAGAACTGGGTCAATGTTCTATTTATAGCGGTAATTTACCGAATGCACTCAAATATTTTCAACATGATTTGCTTATCAATCATCCGATAGCTAATTTATATAAAACAGTAATTTTGAGCGATGAGTCTCCTGTTGAAGCTTTAAATTATTTAGAAAAGACGTTGGTAGCTTGCCATGAGCAGCGAAGAAGAGATATTTGGGATCAAATATTAAAAGTAAAGTTATTATCTTCAATGAAGATAACAACAGAACATGGTATGGTCCTGATTGCATATTTTGATTATTTAACAACCCTTATGCAAACAGCATCTCCTCAGTCAAACGAGAGTATTGATCTACGCAATTTTATTCAAAAATTATGTTCATCGCAGGATGAAAAAATTAATCTAACAGCTCAATGTATAAAGTATGCCCATGAAATTGCTTTTGATAATTCTGGTATCAAAGCCCAAGAAATTATCAAAAATATGGTACCAATCATCAAAAAGCTAGAAGTTAAAGATCAGAAATGTGAAAATCAAATTATATATCTATGCATTAGTGATATTTACACACGATTATTTTTTTTATACTCTCAAGCAAAACTTAAGGTTGAAGATTATAATCTTTTCAACAATACTCTTAAAGAAAAAGGTATAAAACCAAGGCTCGTGGTTGATATATCTTCTGGTTCGGATAAGTCTTTACTAGATTTGGTTGAGTTTGTAAAAGAAAACTAAATTTTAAAAAGGTAAAAATGAAAAAAGTAAGAAGTGATTTTTATTTTTTTAAAAAACATAACGATTTGATTTTTTTTGATAATGCAGCTACCAGCCAAAAACCCCAATGTATGATTGATGCCTTATTGTATTATTATACTAATTATAATGCCCCAATAAAGCGTAGTTTGTATGATTTAGCAGAACAGGCAACCGAGCGCTTTGAGCAAGCGCGAACAACCATTGCGCGTTTTATTAATGCGCAACCCAATGAAATTATTTTTACTTCCGGCGCAACGGAAAGTATCAATTTTATTGCCGCAACTTGGGGCGTCAAAAATCTTAAAAAAGGTGATGAAATTGTGCTGACCGAGCTTGAGCATCATTCCAATTTAATTCCGTGGCAAGAATGTGCTAAAAAAACAGGAACCGTTCTGAAATTTATTCCAGTAGGGTTAGATGGATTGTTAGATATTACCAATCTTGATGCTATTATTACAAAAAAAACCAAGCTGATAAGTTTTTTAGATGTTTCCAATGTTTTAGGTACGCACCTGCCGGTGGATGCATTAGTAAAACGAGCACAAGAAGTTGGGGCAAAAGTATTTGTTGATGCTTGCCAATCAGTCCCGCATCAAAAAGTTGATGTCAAAAAATACGGTTGTGATTTCTTGGCCTTTTCTGGCCATAAAATGCTTGGGCCTACCGGAATAGGTCTTTTGTATATAAAAAAAGAGATCCAGCATGAGGTCCCACCGTATCAATTTGGTGGAGGTATGATTTTCCAGGCAGACTACCAAGAAACAAGCTTTCTCAAGCCGCCTTATTGCTATGAAGCAGGCACCCCGCCGATTGCTCAAGCAATAGGCCTAGCAGCGGCCGTGGATTACCTTAATAACGTTGATTTTGCCTGGCTCAAGCAACACGAAGCTGCATTGTGTTCTCGTTTGATCGAAGGGCTTGAAAAAATGCCCGATATTAGAATTTTAGGTCCCCTTGATCAACTAAAAAAAGAAGGACACTTGGTTAGTTTTGTGCATAAAAAATACCATTTTCATGATGTTGCAGCCTATTTAAACCAGAAAAAAATCTGCGTGCGCACGGGTCACTATTGCGCTCAACCCCTGGCAAGCAAGCTTGGCATTGATGGCTCAATCAGGGCTAGTTTTTACCTCTATAATACCCTGGAAGAAGTCGATCGCCTTCTTGAAGCTCTCCAGGAGCTACGGTAGCCTTAAACCCGTTGACACCTCCTTCATAACCTGTTATTCTCAATATGTAACAAAAAATGGAATAATTTATGGAGGTTAATGTATGTCTGTCAATAAAAAAAGGCATTCACGCATTCTTTTATTACCCCTTTTCTTAGGCATTTCCCTTGCCAACTTTTCTGTGCCCGCTCAAGGTATGGATAAGTTAATAGCTTTAATGAAAGATCCAGAGTTTGTTTCTAATGCTCTAACTATTTCACCTCTATTTTTTTCAAATGCTGGTTCATTAATCCCTCTCGCACAAGGTGCTCTTGAGTTATCGAGCCAAAGTATGCAAAATTCAAAATTTGGTAGAGAAAACGTTTCGGAAAAATTATTGGATTTAGTGTCTGATGTGATGACTGAGTTAAAATTATCCGAACATATAAAAATTATAGTAAAAAAAATGAATCCACAATCGGTTTGCATGATCGCACAAGAATATCAGTTTGTTGGGGTGCATCCAACCAATGGCACCTTGTATTTGGATGAAGAATATTTAAAGACCCAAACTCCCGAAGATCAAAAAACTTTAATAAAAAGTGCGCTTTTGCACTACATGAACAATTCATACACAAAACTTACGACATCGCACTATTTAACCGCAGCAGTCTGTGGTTATCTTACTTCCAAAAGCTATCAGTGGGGTTATGGAGCTATTACAAGTATTATAAAAGATGCTTTAGGTCCTGATTTAAATTCACCCACAGAATCATTTTTCTCCACAACAGGCTTGGCAAAGGGTATTTCATCATTTTTTATTAGTGCATTTATTTTGGGAACAACGCAGTATGTTCTCAATAAAACTATAAAAAAGCCGCTACAGAAAAAACTTGTAGAAAGTTGCCATCATTCAATTCAGAATGGAATGAGCGATATTGAGCGAAAATATTTAGAAGAACAACGTAAAATTTGTGACTTTGAAGAAATTTTACAGGCTGCAGAAAAAAGAGTAAGTGAAATTGATCCAAAACAAGCTTTTACCTTAGTCTTAGCTTTAGGTGGAGAAATTGAAAAGTATAAAAAATTAAATCCAAATTTAGTACAGCAAATTCAGAATTTAATTGATACTGTTCTTATACCAAAATACAATAACACAATTAAGAAACAATAACTTTCAATTGTTTCTAACCACTCTATAAAATCTCAAAAACCCATCCAATAATATCAGGCCATTAAATGCCATCAAAATTACAAAAATATAATTCGGTTGTAAGAGCATGAGGCTAAAAACAACAAAGGCCTCAGCGCGTTCAACCATGCTGTGGTCATGATGCATGCTTTTGTGCCCTGTGTTTGTAAATAATGCACCGGCAGCCAAAAAGGTAGAAAAGTGCAAAAGCAGGGCGATCATAAAAACCAGATAGGCAAAATGATGTTCTGGGTATGCAATAGCAAATCCCAAAATCAAAGCTGCTTCAACCATGCGGTCAGAAATCAAATCTATGTATGCGCCAATTTTTTGGCTAGTGTTACTTAAGCGTGCAACAGTGCCATCAAGTACATCGCAAAGGCCGGAAAGCCATAAACAACACAGTGCGGTAAACCGGTAGTCAAAAACTATGCCAATTGTTGCGCAAACGCCGAAGATGAACGCCATGCCGGTAATAGTATTTGGTGTAGTGTGCATCAGAAACATACCAAGTTTGTCAAACCACGGTTGCATTTTAACGCGGACCTGAGATTCGATCATCTTTTTTCCTTTTTTTTAATGTTCAAGTAATTGCCTTTTTTCTTTTTTTCTCATTATGCTAACTCATGCAAGAGTTAATTTAAATGTTTACTTGTGTTTTTTGCAAAAACTGATGAAATTGGAAAAAAACTAAAAAAAGGTATCACGTGAAAGCAATACAAAAACGTCTTTTAATTGGTCTGGCACTAATCGGCATTATAATTCTTTTGCGTATTTTAGGTATCCATAACTATTTTACGTTGGAGGCAATACGCAAAGATAGTTTGCTTGTCCAAAATTTTATTCAAGAATTTTATGGATTTTCTGTTTTATCCCTTATTGGAATTTTTGCTGCAACCGTAATGCTTGCAATTCCCGTAACACCGTTTTTAACGTTAGCAAGCGGCTTTTTTTTTGGGACAATTCTTGGTGCGGTTTATGCGATTTTAGGTTCTACGCTGGGTGCTACGCTTTCTTTTTTTACTTTTCGTTATTTGTTGCGCGCTGCGGTGGAACATCGTTATGGCAATTCCTTGCAAAAATTTAATGCACAATTTCAAAAGCAAGGTGCAAGTTATTTATTATTTATGCAGTTGCTGCCAATTACGCCATTTCTAATAATTATTATTATTTCTAGTTTATCAAGTGTTTCATGGTGGACCTTTGTCTGGACAACCATGGTTGGTATTGCGCCAGGGTCCTTTATTTATGCCTTTGCTGGACAGCAATTGATGACGCTTGAAAAAGCATCGGATATTTTATCGTGGCCCATGATTATTGCATTGACATTACTTGCTTGTGTAGCATTAGTGCCACTAGTGATAAAAAAAATTAAACCCACTGCTCCACTTGAGTAAATAGGACTTTTTATGGCATATCAATCGAAAAAGCCCTTTGTAGCTTTTGGTATAATTATTCTGACTTTTTTTTGTATCAAATATTTTAATATTTCTGAATATTTAACGCTTGATTATTTGCATAGTCATATGCATAGTTTGCAAGCGCATTGTACGCAGCACTATTTTTTTTCAGTGTCTGTTTATTTGGTTAGTTTTATTATCGCTACGGCCTTTTCGATTCCGGGTTCCTCTATTTTTACTATAGCAGCAGGACTTTTATTTGGATGGGCAGGATTGCTTTACGCTTTGGCTGGCGCTACAACAGGTGCATTATTGTTGTTTTTAGCTGTTCGTTATTTTATTGGCAGTTGGGTTCAACATCGATATCAAAAAAAGTTAGCCGGCTTTAATCAAGAAATTGATACGCATGGGCGCTATTATCTTTTAATTGTTCGCTTGATTGCGGTACTACCCTTTTGTTTGGTCAATATGCTTTCTGGTTTAACCAAGCTTTCACTCAGATCCTTTGTTGGGGTTACGGTTCTTGGGCTGATACCCGTTTCGGTTGTTTACATTTTTGCTGGCATTCAATTGGCCAGCCTTGCAAGTCCTAATGATTTCTTTTCACCTTCCGTAATGCTGGCTTTTACTATTTTTGTTTTATTTAAAGTTGCAATGATTCCAGCAGTCTTTAACATGGCAAAGCGCTTTGTTAGTTTGATTCGCAATAAAAAACGGGAGCATTTCGGGACGAGCAAAAAAATAGATGAACCATTTGAAAAACCCTTTATTGGTGAAAGACAAGAAAAGCAATACCCCAAGAGTGTTTAAAGTATTTTAAGCCGTTTTTGGATAGGGATGGAGCACACAAGTAAGCTTGCAATGAGTGTTGTTTCAATCTGAAATTATTTGATATTTTAACCTGTGCGGCCTTGCTGTTGCGGATTTTGCTGCAGAATGCTACCTTTATTTTATGGTTTACTAAAAAGTTTTTTGGAGGTTTTTTACATGTCTAAAAAATATTTTTTCTTATTTTTTTTGCTTACCAGTTTTATAGGGCAAAGTGGAGCATTTTCCGTTACGGAAAAATTCAAAAATTTCGTTGATTGCTCCATCGTAGGTTGGGCGACCATAAGTTCTTTGATAAGCACTGATTTTCAATTTCGTGTATTAGGTTCAGAAAATGTCTCTCGCCCCTTAGAAGATTCTATTCGTACTATTCTGTCAGAACTTGGTTTGCAACAGGAAAAGATCCATGTAAAGCAAATGAGTGATCGTCTTGCTAGTGTTGTTAGTAGGGCAAATGCAATAGCTACAGCCAATGCCATTTATGTTGATGAAAAATTTATGCATTATTTATCACCTGAACAACGGCGAGCTTTAATTGGTCATGAGGGTATTCATATAAAAGATAACCATGTTCTTTGTCGGTTACTTGTGCTTTGTTTGGGGCTTACTTTGTATGTAGGTTCTGAAGTATTTATGCTTAATAAAATAACAGATATTAAAAGCCTTTCGCTCTTTACGGCTGGTACGGCAGCAAATGTGACCGCTATTGTGCTTGGCTTATTGGCCTACGCGCGCTATCAAGAGCGAACTGCCGATCTCAAATCAGCTGAGTTGTTGCAATGCCACAAGGGTGCGGCAGATCTGTGGAAGTTGTACCAACTACCAAATGAAGACAAGTCGGTTTTTACGAAATTAAAAGCTTGGGTTGCTGACAAATTTTCAACGCATCCAAACCTCGATGAAAGAGTTGCTTATTTATCCGGTAATCTTTAAAGTAACTTCTTTTTGTTTTTTTCTGATGAAAGTTGTGATTATTTTGACGGCAGCTTTTTTATTAGTAATTTCTTCAAGACTTTTGAATAGAAGACTTGTGCTCTTGTTAGGTTCTTCGATATTGTAACCTTGAGTTTTAAAAAGTTTAGCAAGTCTTTTTTGATCTTCTTGCGTAGCTTTTAACAATTCTTGTCTTTTTAGTCCCGGTATTTGACTATTGTGTATGCCACGCAAAATTGCATCATCTTGTATGAGTTTTGGCCAGGTAAAGAATCGTGAATATAGAGAACGCAATTCGCGAGAAAGGAGATAATAATCTTCTGGTTGATCATCAGCATATCCTAATAAAGAAACGATCTGTTCAAGGGAAGAAAAAATTTCTTCTTGGTGGATCATAGAGTTTTTTTTAATTCCCCTATAAATAGCAATTTGTTTTTTTCTGGTAAAGTCATCGTCTGATTTAAAGATATTTTCAAAAAGTTCTTTTTCTAAGGGTGTGAGCTTTTCTGCATGGTAATAAATCGTAGTAAATTCATCAAAGTAATAATTTTGTTTAAACCATGTTATTAAACAAGCGCAATACAAAGCGGCCCTTTCGTATTTTTTATTGTCTTCGGGACTTATTTTGATTTTTTTGGTTGTTTTTTCTAATTCCATGGTTTGCGAAAGATTGGGAATCATGATTAATACTATAAGGGCTATTAATTTTTTCATGAGGATCCTTTCATTTTTGTCGCTATATTTTAAATTTCAAGTTTGAAACATATTCAAATAAATGCAACCGCTTTTTGTTTTTGACAAATAAAAGAAATCAGAGTAGTTTACCAGCAAATAATAAACTTTTTTACACAGGAGATCTCGATGAAAAAACTTTTCTTATTAAGTTTACTTACGCTCAGTTCAGGCGCCTTGTGGGCAATGGATGAAAATCAGTTGCAAGAAATTGAAAATCAACAAACAGAACAAAAAAAACCATCAATGCTACTGAATGTACTCAAAATAAATCAAAAAGCTCATGAAGGATTAGACGTACTTGGCCAACATCGTGCATTAAATATACCTACGATTACAGGAAATTTGACACCACGTCAAAAGGAGCAACAATTTGTCGGTGCGTTCTGTGCATTTCTAGAAAATGTTACAGCAATTAGTCCTATTCCTGCACAAGAAGGTGCTGCATTACTAAGCTTTGATTCTGTACAACTGACAAACTTAAGAAAACGATTAAGACAGATGTGCGAATCGACTGAGTCAAGAAAACAATTAAGACAGATGAGCAAAGCAAGTGAAGAATCGACTGAAAATAAACCAACCAGCTTAAATAAATATAACGGATTCGGCAATTCACCACTACTGAAATATACTATGACCTTTGTTGGAGGCTTTAGTGCTTATTGGTTATTACAAAAATTAGGTGTGCTGCCATTTTAGTAACTCATTTCATTTTTTTAATTTCAAAAAAGGCTGTTGAAAATCAATGGCCTTTTTTTTTATGAAACGTAGGTTTCAATGCGGTTGAACCATCCTTTGAGCCAGCGACTTTCATCACGATTTTTTGGTGCATTTTCAACGCGCCGCGTGAGCACTTTTTTTGCTGCATCGGCAAATTCTTGCAACGCAGGTTTTCCGTGCGTAGTTCCTTGCATTTCTTCAAGTACTTGCATAAGCCCCCAGCCGTGATTGTTATACGCTTCTTTAGCGTCAAAACCTTCACCTTTAAAATTTACGTAATCAATTAAGGCATACAGGCCATTAGGGCTGTGAGCAACCCGATAAAACTGTTTTTTGATATGCGCTGCTTTTATTGCAGGAAACTTTTTTTCAACATGAGCGAATGCTTTAATTAAGCGATCAACCATAAATTTAGTTTGCAAGTCAATGCTATCAAGCAACAGTGTGCGCAGCTCTTCCATTTTTTTATCGGTTTTTGCTTTATCGAAGGTTGCTTTATCTGACCAGGGTGCCCCATTATCTTGTTGTAGCCATTGTGGCACTTTTTTATTGTGATTTTTCAAGTACGAAAGCAATGAAGGAAACGATTCTTTAAAATGTCCCTTTTTGCCTTTTGGGTACCAGATAAAATGGCCTATACCTAACGATGCAAATTGTTCGCCATCATTCCAGCTGGTTAAGCCTTCAACGGTGCCGTTACATTCATTCTGCCAAATTTTTTTACCAATTTCTTGCGCCTGCTGTGTGTTTATGCGCAGTCCAGGTGCGGCCCCAAGATTTTGGGCGATAGCTAATAATAAAAAAACTATTTTTTTCATGATGAGCTTTCATTTGTTAATTCCCGTTCTTTCTACTTTTAGTCTACGCAATCAAAGCTTTTCATGTAAAGAATATCCTTTTTATATTGCATTTTTTTTGCTATCATAATTAAAACTACAAAGGATTTTTTATGGCTCAACGCTTAGTGCATGTCAAAAATGTTTCAAAAATTTATCAGGCTGCTCTTGGCGCTGTTCATGCGCTCAATGATATTAGCCTCGACATTTACCAAGGTGAAATTCTCTCATTGCTTGGAGTCAATGGTGCAGGCAAAACAACGCTTTCTTCAATTATAGCAACGTTACATCCGCCAACCAGCGGCGACGTTTTGTATCACGATGCTTCGATTTATTCCAACTTATTACCATATCGTTATGCTATGGGTTTTTGCCCACAAAAAGCAAATCTGGATACCCAATTGAATGTGCGGGAAAATCTTGTTTTTGCCGGGCGCTACTTTTTGCTTGATGCAAAAACCATCAATGAGCGCGTTGAGCGCTTAATGCAGCAGTTTGGATTAGAAAAGTATGCCAAATTTAACGTCAATGCACTTTCAGGCGGCTACAAGCAGCGTGTGCTCATTGCGCGGGCTTTAATGCATGAACCTAAACTTGTTATTCTTGATGAACCAACCGTTGGGCTAGACCCAGACATTCGGCGCCAATTGTGGGACGTGATTCGCGCGTTAAAACAACAAGGCAAAACGGTTATTTTAACTACGCACTATCTTGAAGAAGCGGAAAAACTTTCAGATCGCGTGTGCATGCTTTCTCGTGGCAAAATTATCATGACCGCAACGGTCCATGACCTGAAAGAAAGGCATAAAAAAGAAACGCTCGAAGAGATTTTTTTAGAGTTGGTGAAAGAAGAAAATGAACAGCCTTAAACAAAATGTGTTGGTTGCCTACCAATTGATTGCGCGTGATATGCGCGTAATTATTCTCAAGCGTCTGTGGGATGATTTGATCAATACCGGTATTACGGTATTTTTTTTCAATTTTGTTTTTGGTTCGCTTGGCCCGCTCGTGGGAATTGACACGAAGCTCGTTGCTTCAACCTTTTTAGGGACCGTTATAGGCAGCATACTTTTTGTAGGTTTCTCGCGTGCAATTAATGATTTGGCTGATCGAGAATTTTCATATTTTATTGATTACCGGAGAATTTTGCCTATTGGCAATCGCTGGTTTTTAGGAGCGCAGGTTGCAAGTTATGCATTACATTGTTTGTGCACAACATTGCCAATTTTAATTATGGGCAAAATAATGCTTGGCGCACGCCTTGACCTTTCAGCTGCCAATTGGTTTGCTTTTATTGGTGTTTACTGCGGGGTTATGCTTTTGCTTTCAGCATTTTTTTCGTCATTGGTATATGCTGTTTCATTTGAATGGTTCAAGTTTAATATTTGGCAGCGCGTTTTATCCCCGCTCCATTTGCTTGGTTGTTTATTTTATCCCTGGAGCAAAGCGTATGCCTTTTCGCCATTATTTGCATCAGCATTGTTATTTAATCCCATGACCTATTGCGTGGAAGGGTTGCGTGCAAGCTTATTGGGCGGTGGTCATTTTATTTCAGTGTGGATTTGTTTTGCGGTTATTTGGTTTTTTTCTAGTTTGTGTATTGGTTTATTGCTAACCATTTTATTACAACGCCTTGATTGGGTGCGAGGATAACTATGAATACCATTATGCACCGAGTGCATGTTTTTGGTTATTTTTTGATGCGTGACTTTTATGTCTTTCGCACTAGTTGGCGGCGCATCTTAATAAATTTTGGTACGATTGTACCGATAAC
Organism: Candidatus Babeliales bacterium; assembly: GCA_020054235.1. Taxonomy (GTDB): domain Bacteria; phylum Babelota; class Babeliae; order Babelales; family JACPOV01; genus JAGVLQ01. The sequence continues at coordinate 21,794 of JAGVLQ010000025.1, read as the reverse complement.
TATGACCATTGCGTTTGGCTACTTTTTGCCCAATAGTAATATGATCAATCCAACACCGGTGCAAACAACCACTTTTTTTGTTGGCTGTATTTTGTGGAGCATGTTTCCCTTAGCTTTTTTACTTAACTTGGATTTGTTGTTTGACCTTGAGCATGATCGTTTTATTGATTACCAAATGATAACGCTTGACCCGCCACTAATTTTACTGCAAAAAATTGTCTTTTCTACCGTTATTACTTTTTTGTCGGTGGTGCTGTTTTATCCTATTGCCAACATTTTATTGGGTAGCTATTTTTATGCAGCAGCGCTCTCTTGGCCGGCATTAATACTGGTGTTGCTGCTTGGCTCACTTTTTTGTGCAGCTTTTAATATGTTCATGGTATGTTTTATTGAAAGTACGCAAAAAATCGGCAACTTTTGGATGCGCTTTAATAACCCGATGATTACACTCGGTGGCTTATTTATCCCTTGGTCAGTTATGGTTAAATATTCAACGTTGCTTGGTGCGGTGTCGTTATTTAATCCGCTATTGTATATTACGGAAGGAATCAGAACAGCTATTATTGGCGGAGACAAGTTCTTTTCATTACCAAGTGTTGTTGCTGCGCTACTTTTTTTCTCGATACTCTGTTATTTTTTAGCGTGCTACTTTTTTAAAAAGAAAGTGGATTACGTCTAGTTTTTTAAAAAATTTTTTTTCTTTTTTTCTTTGAAACTTGAACATTACTTCATTTTAAAATCTCTCGGTGCTCTGCGCACAGCACCAGTATTTTTTGCTTGTACAAAAAATGCTGGACAAAAAATACACCAACATGCTGTTGGATTGCCGTACGCTCGAACTCGCATTCTAATTTTTTTTTTAGAAAAAATTGAGAACGCTCATACAGGGCGAGCTAAAAAAGTTAAAAACATCTTATTTAGTCATTTTTTTTATTTTGAAGCGCTCCCAGCCGTCGCTAAAGCTATGGCGGGCAAGCGAAAAAGGTATGTATTCCGCTCATTCTGAGCTCGTCGAAGAATCGCGAGTCAAAATTATTTTTTCTACGAAAAAAAATTAATTTAATTCTGCGAGAGATGAGCGATAGCGAACTATTCGAGCGCTACCGAATAAAGAAATGAATAAATAGGAAATTTTAACATTATTAGCTCGTCACTGTTTGAGGCCCTCAATTTTATTAAAATTAGGGCCGAGTTACGAGCGTAGAGAGATACATAAGAGAACCTTCTCTTATGTGCCCTTTTAGTCCTAGATGTTTTGGGCAAGCAAAACATCTAGTGCTGCCCGCATAGGGCCGTGAGGTTTTTTAGATTAAAGAACACCGAGATTCTTGAACTCTCTTTTAACTGCATGAATATTTGTATTTTGGCAATGAATTGTATGAATGCCAAACTCTTTAGCGGGTTGCAAATTTGCTAAGGTGTCATCAACAAAAACAGTGAGTTCTTTTTCCGGATCAATGGTGAACGTATCACAAAGGTAGGCAAAAATTGTGGGATCAGGCTTTAGAAGATGCACGCTGCCGGAAACAACAATCCCATCAGCCCGTTGGAAAAGATGGCGTAGTGCTTTTGTGCGATATAAAAGCGGGAAGGATTCTGCATCCCAATTAGTCAGAATAAAAATGCGATTTTTGTGTCCGTTTTTGTCTGTTTTTCCATGACATTTTTTTACTAATTTTACAGCATCTTTGACCGGATAAATTGCTTTGATGAGTCTTTCCGGTGTGAACATAAACTCCGCCATAGCAGCAATTAGTCCTTTTTGGCTATTGGTAGTAAAAAAGGAATCATGCTTTTCTAGGCCTAGTTCAACAATGGCACGGATTTCTTCAGTGGTTTTATCGCCGGTTAGCCAATCGCACATAATTTGTGGCAATACTTTACCATTGTTAATAACTTCAGGTGATTCTGGATTGCGAGGTATAAGAAGGTTAAGAAAATCGAAAAGTTTTTGTTCTATGTTTAACGGATTATAAAGTCCTAAAAATTTGCTCAGGCCGATATTCAAGCAGGCTGAAAGCTTACTTCGTTTGACTAAAACGCCTTCCATGTCAAAAATAAGGTTTGCAGGAAAAAGTGTTGAAGTTAGGATTGAAAATAATACACAAATAGAAATTAATTTAGATCGGAAAACGGTTTTCATAAAGCCTCCAGAGCAGATTTTAGCGGTAATAGCAATCTTTTTAAGGATAACAGGAATTGCCAATATAGCAAGAAGGCTGATTGTCCATGGAGGCCTGGAAAAAAGGAAAGATTACTCAATGAGCGCTATAGGTTCGATGAGTTTGGATGTATCGCCTCGTTACGCTAATCAAGATTTGCGATAGTGTATACTGTTTTTTTGAGTACGCGTATTTTTTTGTAGCAACGATGGTTTTGTCAAATAGGCCAAAACAATTAAGAGGCAAACCTTAAAGGCTAATGAAAAAGGATTTAGGGATTTCATGAACTTTCTCCGAAACAAAATTGTTCTTTAAATTTTATTACAATTTGATTATAATATTTGTAACAAGTTTTTTGGTAGAGTTTTTTTTAATTTTATTGAAAATTGTTTGCTGAAAGTCTTTATGGAAAAAATTAGGAATTAAGTATGATAAATTTATATCGTGAACGGCTCATGGACCACTACCGCCACCCGCGTAACAGGGGACGATTGGAAAATCCAGATTTTTCTTCGGGTCAATTTAATCCTTCTTGTGGCGATAGCATAGCTCTTGATGCTAAGCTGCAGAATGATAGAATTAAAGAAATTTTCTTTGAGGGCAAAGGGTGCGTGATCAGCCAAGCTACCGCTTCTTTATTGACTGAGCTAGCAAAAGGCAAAACAATGGTTGAACTTTTGAATCTTGATGAAGCTGCTATGCTTGAACTTGTTGGTATAGATTTAGGGCCAACACGGTTAAAGTGTGCGCTTTTGCCGTTAGAAGCTTTGCAAGAAGGTATAAAAAAGTATCAAAAAAAAGGCTCCAATGCTTGATCGTACCAAACTTTTCCAAGCAATAAATCAAGTCAGTGAAAAACTTTTTGTCGACCTTTCTGATGAACTTTCTCTTGCTAAAATGCTTTGGCAACAAATTGTAGCAGATCAGTATTTTGATCAGAAAATAAAAGCAGCGTCTACACAACTTTTAGTTCCTGCTTGGCAAGAAACCTTGGACAAGATTTATTCCTTGCAACCGTTTGAAAAACCATATACGGTTGCTTCCGTTGATGGTTCACAAATTTATCCAGACCGCCATCAGGGCACAGCATGCTTTTTAGTGAACATTGGCATGGTTGACCTTTCTTATGGCGTGTCAGGCAAAGGAGCGCAGCTTTCAACACAGCCCTTTGTATATCCTGATGAACATGACTTTGATTTAACGACTGATTTAGTTAATTGTAGGCGTCAAGAACTTGAACTCGATCTAGGTTTAGAATTAAGCAAAAAAATTATTGCACAGCAACCAACTATTCCTTTTGTATTGTTATTCGATGGCTCGCTGATTTTTTGGCATTTGCAAGCAAAAGAAGTTGAAGTAAAAGATTACTTTTTATGTCGCTACTTGCAATCACTTGATCAGTTTTACCAAGAAAATATTTTATATGCTGGCTACATTAGTTTGCCCAAAAGCAAAGAGTTAGTGAATTTATTGCGCTTGCAATTATGTAATTTTAATGTTTCGCAATGTGAAGATTATAATAAACTTGATCATCTTGTCGATGCTTCCATTGCACGCTTTTTTTTAAAACCATTTTCACGCTCTATTGTTTTTGAAAACCAAAGTCCCGTAACGGCCTACTATCCAAAACATTCTCGTCCTCATTTTTTTTATGCAGATTTTGGTAATGAAATTGCTCGCATAGAAATTCCTGCCTGGATTGCATATGACCAGCATTTGGTTGATAACGTTGCTGCAATAATTGCCAATCAAGTGCAAAAAGGCTATGGTTATCCAATTGCTATTGCCGAAGCGCATGAACAAGCGGTTGTCAAAGGCCCTGACCGTGAATTTTTTTATCATCTTATGCATAAAATGAGCATGCAACAGAATAAAAAAATTGCCATGTCGCAAAAAGTCCAAAAAAAAATAAGAATTGGGGTCTAAGGGCTATTTGTCCGGTTGACTATACTTACAAATATGGCATCATTGTTAACATCTTTGAAAATTTCTAATTACTTGTTTTTGTTTTGATTAAAAGGTTTTTGCATGAAAATTTTCGATCTGAAAAAACTAATGTGCATTATTTTATTTGCGTTTACTTCTTCTTTGAAAGCGCATGTTCTGGATTTTTTTTCTTTTTTTATGGGGCTTTCAAGTTTTAAATTATCATGTGCTTCAGTCTTGGGTATTTTATTCTTTTTTTCACCCGAATGGTTACGGGACCGTGCGTGGCCTGTTTCAAAAAAAGAGTTTCAAAATTTTACCGACGAAATAGAGAAATCTCAAAAAACTCAATTTGAGCAATTAAGAGAAATACGTAAAAAGGGAATGGAAACATTAGAAGAACAAGGAAAAAAGCTTGAAAACCAGGTGAACAATTTTGACCAAAATTTTAAAAACATGGTTCAAAAAAGAAGCAAGCAAGATGAAGAGGTTGGTCAAGCTATCAGTGGCCTTGGTAAAAATATAAAAATTGTTGAAGCTCAATTAAAAAAGAGCATTTCTGAGCACTATCAATCTATGCTCGAAGAATTTAAGAAATATCAAAGCAACATTGCCCAACAACTAGAAAATATTCAAAAACACGAAGACGATCTTGTAAAGCATTTTAATCAAAACTTTTTCAAACTTTCTGACCAAATACAAAAAAACTATCAAAAGGAATTGCAACAGTTAAATGAGGCTCAAGAAAAACTGCAGCGCGAGCAAAAAAAGGTTAAAGAACAGATTCGGCAATTGCAAATTGGCGCGCAGGATGCATTAAAAAAACAATTCGAACAACAGCAAGTTATCGAACAATTTTCTAGGTTATTTAATCAATTTGCTCAATCGCAGGATGAACGTAGTAATACATTTAATCAAGACTTAAAAACATTGCAATTGGTATTGGACAAACTTACGAAAAAAAATAAGAAAAACAACAAATTTGTGAAAAATAAATTATTGCCAAAGGTGAATTCTCTTAACCAGAATGCTCACAAAATAAATGAGGGAATGAACTTTATGGTGAATTTAAAAAATAATAAATTTTTTAATCAAGTAAGAACAATTACTAGTGAGAAAAAATTATTATTTGTTGAGCAGATTGATTAGAGAATTCTATGAAAAATAACAAACGCGTACTTTTACTTGCAGGTATTTTTTCAGTTTTCCAATTTTCACTATTTTCTATGGAAAGTCCGGTGTCGGGAAATCTTTTGTTGGATCCTATTTTGCTTAAAAAATTAGTAAAAGAATCTGTCAAAGAAGAAATTAGACAGAGTAAATCTTTCAATCCATTAGCCTTAATTTTTAATAAAGATGTTTTTTGGGGAACTGCACTAGGCTTGGGAACGTTTGTTGGTTTTATAGCGAGCATCAAATATCTTGGATTTTTAACCAAGCATGATCTCAAGCAATGGTATGACAGTTTTTTAAGTGTTACTGCGCAAGCGCTAGAGCAAGAAAAGAAAAAATTTAACGATGACGCACGTAAGGTGCAAAATCATTTGCAAAATGTTGAACAAAAAACAGGTAAAATAGAAAATTGCCTAAATATATTTGATCAGAATCAAGATCAAATTCAGAAAGATCATCTTAATAAGCTCAATTTAAGAAAATTAGAATTGAATGACGTAGTAGATACCTGTAATAGTTTGTTGCAAACCAATTATTTTGAGTTTCTTGGTTTGATGAAAAGTTCTAAAAATTTATCAGGAATAGTTCAACTTGGAAAGCAATTTGCTGAGTTATTGCAAACATCAAATGTAGGTTTTGAGAAGGTACAACATACTTTGTCTGAACAAAGCAATCAATTTAGTCAAGATCTATCTCAATTTTCAGAACAACAGATAAGTGCATGCCAAAATCAAATGCAAAATTTACAACCAATACAACAAATTTTATTACAATTAAATGACCCATTTGAAAATACAGAACAACAATTGCTCGCGTTACAAAAAAAACTTCAAGATTTACAGAATAATCAAAAACTTGATAATGAACAAAAAGAACAATTAAAAAAAGAAATTGCTCAGCAACTAGGTTTTTTTATTACTTCTTTTGATAATCAAGAAAACAAATTAAAGAAGCTTGGGAATCAATTGCAAAATGTAAGCTATGTGCAGCAGGATACCAAGCTCAAAATGTGCAAAATGGTATTCTTGATGAATGGTGGTAATCCAGAAGATTGGCCAACCTTGCTGCAAGAATTGACTTATCCAGTTGGCCCAAGCCGACCGTTGCCTGATTTTCTCCAAATAAAAGGAAAAAAGAAACAAGATAAACAAGGAATGCAAAATTTTACTCAGATTCAAAATTTAGTAAATTTTGGAAATCAATTCAATGATCAAATGAATCAATCTAAAAATTCCCCTTATCTAGCGTTGACCTATAACTAGTAATTCGATGAAATGTTACCGAATTGTTTTTCATATAACCAACGCGCAAGTGTATCAAGGTAGAGTGAACCATTAACGCCTTCTTTAGGAGCTAAGCCAACCGTATCAACGGTAAAACCTTCCGGTAAAGTTTCTTGCAAAACCGCATCTTGGTAGCCAACAAAAGGTTGATTGGAAAAAATAAGGCATTTTCCTGGCTTAGGCTTTTGCTCAAGCCATTGTTGAACGGTGTCGCGGGTACTTGGTGGTATTTCTTGATTTTCTTTTTCTTTTTTCATGGGTAAATTAATAAACGTCGTTGGAAGGCTCTTTGTTTTTTCTTGTAAACCCGTTCTTTCCAAAAGGAATTTCATTAAATTAGTTTCTGTTTTCAATTCAGGAAATATGAGGTCTACACGTCTTTGGCAAGCAAGAATAACCAAGTGTTTAACATTAATTTTTCCTTGATCAAGTAACTGCTTACAAAAAAATATTCGCTGGTATGCCCATAATGGAACTTCAACCCCTAAAATGAGTGCATAATCATATTCAGTAAATGAAGGATGAACTTGATCGAGCATGCCCATATTTTTAAAGAGCGGCATACAAAATTCTTTTTTTGTAAATAACGTATCTTTTAGTTGTCCGCGTTCTTTATTTTTTGGCCGTAACCATTTTTTTTGAGTTTCAAAAATTATTCCTGTCAGCGTATCATTATGGATAATATTTAACTCTTTTAAAAGGTGCTGTAATGATTTTGATGGTTTTTTTTGGTTATCAATAACAGCAGTGCGTACATTTTGTATTGTAAGTTCTTTATGTTCAGAACTTAAGAGAGTAAAACAAAGACATATAATTAAAGATACCCAAGACATCTGAGTCTTTCCCATCCTGCAACTCCTTTTTTTGGAACTACTCAAATAATTTTAGTATATAAAAATATTGCTTGAATTAACCAGCATTTGCTGCAATGTGCTCTTGATATAACCAACGAGCAATGCTGTCTAAATATATATTTTGTTTTTGTTCGGTACTTTTACTACCAACCGAATCGATAGAAAAATTTTTGGAAAGGAGTGAACGGGCCGTTGCATCCTGAAAGCCGACATAAGGCTGATTTGAAACAAGCAAAATTGATCCATATTCCGGCTTTGTTTTCAACCACTGCTTAATAATATCATTTGTGGAAGGTCGTCGGATGGTTCCGTCTGTATTCTGCTGCATTGGTGTATCAATGAATTCTACAGGAATTGCTCGAAATTCTAAAGGCAAATCCATTTGTTCATAAATCATGTGCATCATTTCTATTTCAGTTTTTGGTAGTTTTTTTGGTTTATGCCATGCAGGATTTATTGGAAATTGGGTAATATCAGGATTACATAAAATAGTTTCTGATTCTAATTCACGTTCTAAAGGACGCGCGCCACCAAGAAAAATAATTTTTTCAACCTGAATGCCTTGCTTGAAAAGTTCAACTAAATAATTGAGACGTAATCGTACCCGTGGTGCAAGTGCGCCCATTACAAAAGCATAATTGTATTGTTGCGCGGATGGTTTAACTTCTTTAATTAACCCAAGTTGATCAAAAAGGGTCATTGCGGTTTCAGGATTCATTTTTGTTTCATACCCAACTTCCCAACGCTCCTTATTGGCAGGGCGTAAAAATTCTTTTTGTGTTTGTTCTACAATAGTTTTTAAAGTGTTGTCATGGGCAATACCACATTTTTCTAGCAACTCTTTAAGCGCCTGAGAAGGGTTGCCATTTTTGCTTATGATTAAACGTATTTGATTAATAGTTTGGAAGTTGTTTTTACAAAAACAGTAATTTGATGCAGTGATAATTGTTGTTAGGAATAATAATTTTGAATACTTCAATATCATAAAAACTCCTTTTTGCTTTGAATTGCTAAAAAAAGCCACGAAAAAAAAATCGTGGCTTTTTTTGATATGTTATCCCAAAAACTTTTTAAAAAATCCTTTAATCGTACCTTCATCATGATTTTCAGTTGAAGTGCCGATATCTTCTGAATATTTTTTCAAAAGATCTTGCGCTTCAGAGGATAATTTTTTAGGAATATGGCATTGCGTGATCACTACTAAATCACCACGGAAGTTGCTATGTACACGGTAAAAACCTTTTTTAGCAAGCACAATGCGTTCACCGACTGGGCAGCCTTTTGGAATTTTTATTGTTTCTTTACTGCCATCAATGCTTTCTATTTCTACTTGCGCACCAAATACCAGTTGAGGATAGGTAAGTAGAATATTGCATTCAAGGTTATCACCAATGCGGGTGAATTTTTTGTCTGGCATAACATGTACGCGTAAATAAAGATCGCCAGCCGAACCACCAAAAACCCCAGCATCACCTTTACCACCTATTCGCAGCTCAGCACCATCAAAAATACCACGCGGAATGGTTGCGGTAATTTTTTCTAATTTTTGAATACGTGTTTGACCGCCACAGGTTTTGCAGGGGGAGGTGATAATAAAGCCTTCGCCCATACAAGAGCTGCAGGTTTGGCTGAACGCAAAAAATCCTTGTTGGAATGTTTGTTGGCCGCTACCATGGCAGGTTTGACAGGCTTGATGTACGGTGCCTTCTTCCGAACCTTTTCCTTTACAGGTTTCACACGGTACAAAATGATAGTAACTGATTTCTTGTTTGGTTCCTTCAAAGGCATCTTTTAAAGAGATTGAAATATCTTTTGCAAGATCATGCCCGCGTTTTGGTGTTGGGCCTGCTGGTGCTCCGCGCCGTTTGCCGCGGCCACCTCCAGCGCTACCACCAAACATTGAAGAAAAGATATCACCAAATTGTTCAAAGATATCATCCATATTGACATCTTGTGATGAAAAGCCACCCATGCCTTCAAGGCCTGAATGCCCATATTGGTCATATTTTTTGCGTTTTTGCGCGTCAGAAAGCACTTCATAAGCTTCTGCAGCTTCTTTGAACTTTTCTTCCGCTTCTTTATTGTCCGGGTTGCGGTCAGGGTGGTATTTGAGTGCTAGTTTGCGATATGCTTTTTTGATATCATCTTGGCTTGCGGATTTGGCAACACCAAGAATTTCATAATAATCTCGTTTGGTCATAAGGATTCTTTACAGATTGTTTAAAGGTTCGATAAGATTTTTGTTTATAAACGTTAGTATAGCATGAAAAAAGCCGCTTAAAAAGGCGTAAAAGCAAAGGAGAACAGATGATTTCTTGGCAAGCGCTCAAAGTTATAACTTTTGGTTATGTCGTATTTATAGTCATAGATCTTTTTTGGTTGGGTTTTTTGATGCGTGATTTTTATGCAGCTAAACTAGGAACCCAATTGCGCACTGCCAATGGTGGCATGGCACCGCACTGGCCGTCAGCATTACTGGTTTGGTTGTTGCTTGTGCTAGGTCTTTATATTTTTGTGCTACCAAAAGCAACAACGTTATTTTCTGCGGGTTTATATGGAGCTCTTTTTGGGTTTATTGTATACGGCGTGTATGATTTGAGTAACTTTGCTACGCTTGCCTACTGGCCTTCGGTGGTTGTGTTTGCTGATATTGCCTGGGGAGCAGTGATTAATGCTTTAGTTGCAATGTTTATGTTTTTATTCTAAGAATTTTCCAATATTTTTATATTTCTCACATACTGCTTGCGAATGTTTAATATCACCAGTTCGCGCCGGTAAAAATTCTATTGGTTCTTGGTAACCAGGAAAATCTTTTTTTAACTTCTCAATAAGTTCAAGCAACGTAATACTGGTACCGGTACCGATATTAAAAATTTGTCCCGCTACTAAATTTTTTTGTGCGGCTGCTAAGGTAATATTTGCATTTGCAACTTCATCAACTGAAATAAAATCACGTGTTTGCATGCCATCGCCAAAAATGGTAATCGGTTTTTGTTTTTGCATACAATTTTTAAAGGCAGCAACAACAGCGGCATAAGTGCCATTCGGGTTTTGGCGCTCGCCATACACATTAAAATAGCGCAAGCATACGGTTTCTAAGTTGTGCTGTTGATAAAAATCTTTGCATAAAAGTTCGCCCAATAATTTTGATGTACCGTAGGGTGATTCTGGTCGGCAAACCATTTCTTCATGGCATGGATTTTCTTGCGCACCGTACACGGCTGCCGAGGATGAAAAGACAAAGCGCTGTACGTTCTGGGCAACACAAGCTTGGAGCATATGCAATGTTCCCACAACATTAGTCTCGTAACAAGGCGCAGGATTTTTTATCGATTCTGCGACCGAAATTTTTGCTGCTAGATGGAAAACTATTTTTTGCCCCGCACATGCTTTGCGGCAATCTTCAAAATTATTAATGTCACCGTGAATAAAGTTAAAGTGACCCTTTACGTTTTGTAAATTATCAAGTGATCCGGTTGATAAATTATCAAGCACGGTAACGTGTGCTCCAAGATTAACTAACTTTTCAACAATATGTGAACCGATAAAACCTGCACCGCCGGTTACTAAAACAGTTAATCCAGAAAAAAAATTCATTATGCCACCTCTTTTTGTTGTTCTTTGATAATTGGTTGTTCTTGATAATACGCTGTTTTTGCCGGCAATATGGTAATTTGTTCAGCAATTTTTTTACCATCAAGCACACCTTCTTGCATGCTTGCATACTTCCATTCACCATAACGCCCGACAGAATAAATGTCATGTTCTTGCAAGCGCGCGTGCACTTTAGGTAAATGCTGTTCCCGCCAGAAGTTGTAAATTACATAGGCATGTGAAATGTGCATTATTTTTTCCGTAACAATTTCATGTTCAGCTATGCCCAGAATCTTTTTTGTTTGTGCTAATGCTTGTTTAAGCGTTCGTTGAACAAACGCTTTTGATTTACCGATGTGCGCAAATTCACCATACAATGAAGAGCAACCTTGTGGTGCCATGCTGTCAGCAAAATTATGCGGGAATCCGATGCGGTAAAAAGGATATTCTGTTTCCGGAAAATAAATCCAATGCTTTTCACTCAAATCATGGCGCGCAACACCAAGGTTAAAGTTCACTACCGAGTTGCACTTTAAGTTTTTGCGGGCCTGCGCAAAATTTCTTGTTGTTGGTTCTTTGAGCATGCCCAATAACGTATCGAGCGGCATGGTGTTGATCAGTACGTGATACGGTTCTTCATGACCGTTGGTAAATTTGACTACTTTATTTTTGGTATCGATACTTTGTACGCAATATTCGGTAATAATCGGTTTTGCAATGGCTTGCGCAAGTTTTAAAATCCAGTATTCAATACCACCTTGTTTTGGGTAGTAAAAGTGTGCATTGTAGCCAATAGCATCATCCGTTTTATCTTTCAGTGCGCCGACAATCATTTCACGCAACGAAGTTTGCGGCACAAAACGCCCAGTCCAAGAAGCAGTAATGTCATGTAAATTATAAGCAAAAATCTTTCGTTGATAGGGTAAAAAAAAGTGGCGTGCAAAACCTGCACCAAAGTTCGATTGTACCCATTCAGGAAACGAGCGTACTTTTTTGCGAATGGTTTTTTTATTAACAAAACCTTCTATGCAATCGGCAATCGTTGCTTCCGGTAGGCCGTATAAATTTATTTGATATGGATAGCGCGTATAGCGTTCATGAGAATAGATAAATGATTTTCTGTGAATGGCATTAAAATTTTCAATGCCCACAAGGTTATTGATCAAAGAGCGAAAATACGAATCGTTAATATGCAAAAGGTGGCCGGTGTAGTCAAAGGTAAAACCGTCTTGCACAACCGAACGGCATAAACCTCCTACGGTCTTTTCTTTTTCAAACAAAACATAATCAGTAAAACCGCGCTTTTCTAAGTGATACGCTGCTGAAAGTCCGGTCAGTCCTGCCCCGATGATAACAACTTTTGCCATAATACTCCTTTTTGCACAAGCTCTGGCATTAGTTATAAAATGACGGGCCAAAAATGTCTAGGATGGTTAAGATTCTTGTTGAATTTTAACCAAAAACTTTTTTTCGTTTCTCGAGCAATTCTTTAACAACGCCAATTATTTCGTAAACTTCTTGATCTCTGAGCGTGCCCTTAACATTCTTTAGATAAAGCATCTCAAATGATTCTTGCAACTCTTTAGGCGTAAACTCTTTATGTTCCGGCCAATCTTCAATAAATTCAAAGGCTGCGTTATAAGAAGCTGTATTTTTATACCAATAATGATAGAGAAAAAATAGCATTATTGCAGGAGGTATAGAACGCAAATGACAAACTAGATTATTGCCTATATCTTGGCCAACCGTTGCATAATATTTTCCTAATGTTTCTTGGGTAACTTCTTGTGGAAAAGATATTTTTGATATATTGTACCAGTCTTTATCATTAATTTGCCAACCCCAAATTTCTCGATTAAGAAAAAATAAACTTAAGTAAGAACCAATGCCTACAGCAAAATTTTTTACTAATTTAGGGATAGACCAACAATCGTTTTGAACTTTTTTTACAAATACGTATTCCATTAATTCCCATTCGCGGTCTTTAAAACAATTATAAATTGAGGTAGAAAAGCACGAGTGAGCTGAAAATGCTAAAAAGAGAAAAAGTAAACGTTTTGATTTCATGGATTATTAAACCTTATTTTTTTATGTAAATTGATCTCTAGAATATATAAATAGGCTTATTTTGCAATATTTTTATGCAATGTGCTATTTCTATTAATTGATCACGCCAGAAATTTTCTGAAAAATCTTCTTTTCAATTATGTTCAGATGGTATATGCTGAGGCAAGTTTTTGTTACCTATAAAAAGGTCCAGCATGAAGTTTAGAAAGCATAAGCGATTTTTTTTAGTTTTTCTTATAGCATTTTTATTCAATGATTTTATATCTCAGCGCAAAATTGAATCAATGGCGGTTGCAGCGCCGGTTATGCAGCAAGTAGTTTTGAGTGCTCAAGCCGCTTTAGCGTTTGCAGGTGCTGCAGCATATGTTGCAAAAAAGCAGATTGAAAAATGGCATTACCAGCCAGCTGTCCATAACCAAGAAACTAAGCCTTGCGTGCAAATTTCTGCTGTGCAAGCAATGCCAAATGATCCAGCACAACATAGTGTAACCCCCCCCAGCGCAAGCAGACCGCAAGCTCAACCAGAAACATATACCTTCAAAAATTTTAGTATTCCTGATTTAGTTGAACAATCTATGCAACAACAGCTTGGTGCGCCACTTACACCGGAACAAAAAAAGGTTGCACAGGTGGAAATTCCTAATCCTTTTGAAGCTGGCGTTGCGCTCATTGCCGATGTTTACTTAGATGCTTCAGCATTTTCGAATCCGCAAACAATCAAGATAATTAACGGACCAGGCTTTGCGCGGGCTGAATGTAATCTTGGCAATCATCGTGTCTACGCGCAAGTAGGTTTTAAAAATTCATTTCCTGACCGCCGAGCAACCGAGCAAGAACTGCTCGAGCATCGTTTGCAGTACCGTTATGACCATGACCCAGAGTTTCGTGTTGATATTGACCGCCAGTGCAAAGAGGAAATGCGCACGCTTATAAATGCAGTGGCCAAGTCAGCTACACTAGGAAAAATCTGTGCCCTTAAAACTTTTTTTGCAACACGGGCACCAGCGCAATTTAATCGTGGGCTTTATCAGATTCGGTATTGGCTTGCACCATTATTTTTTGATCATGGAACAGGAGCGATTTCCAATGAGCCCATTTCTACCGTAAAAGCTTTGCGACCGATTGTTGAATATTTTCGTCAAGAATATGGGGATGCATGGCGAGAGGAGTTAGGCAAATATTTAGATCTTGACGAGTTTGCTTTGTTACTTGATATGGCTGATGAGCAAGGGTGGTATAAGACAGTTAATGCCTTGTATCGTGCATTTTACGTCGCCCGTGATTTTTTATGGACACATCTAACGAGCAAAGTTATCGATAACGCTACTAACCAAAAAATAATGGCCGTGATAGAAAGCTGCCTTGCGCAGAATTTTCAGACAGCCAACAGAATTGCAAGAGATGCAAAGAGCGCTGTAGCAGATGAAATTTTTGCGTATTTTTATAACCAAAAGTTTGATGCGTATGGTATCCGGCGTGAACTTGCAAGCGACCCTGCGTGGGCTGAGCTTTCTGAGCAAGCAAAAAAAGAAATAAAAAATGTGCCAGACGGCATACCGTTTTTTAATTACTATTTATCAGTGCGGGCCCAAGAGCGACAAAAAATTGCAGAAGAACAAAAAAACCGTCCCTGTGGCACCGGTTTGATTAAAGAACCTGAAGTGCCAAAAGGGCAATGCATAGTTGACGTTGAAGAATTTGAACAAAAGGGCGTTTGCATACAAGGTGGACAAGAAATTCCTACGCCACCAGCTTGTGAAGTAACGCAAGAACAGGAGCAGAAGCAAGGCTGTAATTATGGTACGCAAATACAGGGTGCTTTACTGAGTGAAAATGCGCAAGAGCAAGAAAAAAATAAACCAGCGCCTGATGTGCCGGAAGAAAAGCCAGCTGAGCCTGAAAAACAGAAATGGCGACCTCAAAAAAGTGAAGAGAGCCAAAGACGAGAAGAGGATGTAGAAAGAGCAAAAAAAAGGTTGGCAGAGGTTATAGGAGTTAATGGTCAACCGTATATTGATGTAGATACCCATGGCGAAAAAGTTATTGAGTTTTTAAAAGAAGGCATAGCCAAGGGTATTAGTAAAGAAGTAATAGACATAATTATCGAAGCACTAGAAAAATTTAAGGATGTAGAAGGGTTTTTAGATAAAGATGGCCCTGTTAGTAAAATTTTACTGGAATGTGTTGTAGATATCCCGCATCAGTCGACAGTAAATGGGGCAATATACGAAGTTGAAGTTGCTTTGAGAGAATCAAAAAATTCAAAAGTTATAAGGTTTGGAGAGAAGGTACAATTGCCGGGCAAACCCAAAAGAGATATAGACATAGAAACAGCCGAAAAAATTATTGAATGTAAAAATATGGAATGGAATGATAAAAAAATTGGTGATTGTCGTTCTAAAGTTCCATCACAGGTTGAAATAGCAACTGCAAAAAATAAAACATTTGAATTTGCATCAAAAAAACCTATTCCTGAAGCGTTTAAAAATTGGCTAAAAAATCGGAAGTATTCATTTTCAGAAGGACCTTGATGGAAATAGAAGTAATATTAAAAAAAAGATATGAAAAAAATCTTGTTCAAAAAATTTTACTTGAAGGATTAAAGCAGAATTTTTTTTATGGACAGTATTTGATTGATGAGGGTTCAAGGTTGGAGAATTTTAGACCAATTTCGTTAGAAAAAGCCGCATACGACCTAATTGAGGGTAATATTGATGAGATGAATGCAATTTACATAAAAGTTGAAGATACTTTTATGATTGCCCTCATTTTAGAAGAATCAACAATAAAAGATCATACTGCCGTTATCATTTCAGGATTATTTGCATTTTGGAATAAAGAGTTTTTAAATAAGCCTTTTGGTGAAAGAAATGACTTAGATTTTCCTCGTTATTTTCGTACCTTGTTAAGGTGGCTTAAAAATTTTGACATTGTTGACTTTATTTTGCGGAGAGATTCTGATGACCGAGATTCAGTGCTTGATGTAGGCGATGAATCTCGCTTTATATCGATCGATTTTGATTTAAGAGATTTAAAAAAGGGCGATGAGTTAAAGCATTTTTATACAAATAGTTTAATTCATGGGTATGAATTTACTGACAATAAAGAAAATAAGGTTGAGTTTGAGGAAATAAAAAAAGCTCTCGATGCCAAAGAATCACTAAACCTCTATTTTACTGCTCAAGGGTATCCAATAGAGTTACGCATGTATGGCTTTAGTGTAAGTTTGAAGCCACTGGAGCCCTTTAAAAAAGTAAGCAAAGAAGATGAAGAGCTTTTGCTTGATTGGCCCTTTTACATTGAAGTTGCGTTGCAATTAGTTGAAGGTTTTTGGATTAATGATTTTAGAATTATATAATGAGCAGCCTAGCGCAAAATTTAGGCTTTTTGTTCTTTGTCTATTCACAGATTATCGTATATAGTTACTGAAACAATTTTTACATAGAGGTACCGCTTATGCAAAAAAAATATCTTTTTTTAAGTCTTTTATTTTCGTATGGATTTCTTATAGCCGATAGTTATAATTATGCACCTAACCAGCTATATAAACCAAAATTACCAGAAAATTTTACCATTGATGTTAATGAACAAGGTTTAGCGCTCATAGGGAGTCTCTATAAAGATTTTTCCGGACATAAATCATTCTTGAAAAAGCTAAAAAAACTGATTAATGAAGGGTTAGAAAAAGATTATATCAAAGAATCTTTAGAGTTAACGGAGCTTTACGTTGCCTTTTCAATGCTTTCTAATAAGGCAGTTCTTTTTGACAAATATTCATCAATTAAAAGTTTGATGAGTGGTGTCTGGCCGGCATGTTATTTTCTTAATCGTATTTGTTGCAGTGTCGTTGCATTGAAGGGAAAATACTTCTATAGGGTTAGCGATTGTGATGAACCATCTGAGCTATTGCGAGCTATCATGCTTGAATTACAAGATTCTCAAGAAAATTTCAAAATACAAAATAACGAATTTTACTTTAAATTAGCAAGTATTTTGTACGATTTTTTTGCAAATGCACGAGACAGTATTGTTGAATATGAAAAGATAATTCCTGCCCTTGATGCTTTCACGGTAATTCCTGCTATCAGTGTAGCGCAAGGAATAAAAATAAATTGTACCAATACTCTATCACAAGAAAACATTGAAGGATAAATTTATGGTAATTGCTTTCTTTTTTTGTATTTCCTTAATTTCTGCACTTAATGCTTCTGATGCTTTAGATTTTCAAGTAGGGAATTCTTTAGGTGAAACTGATCTAGAGTTTGAAGAATTTAAAGATCGATATTTGCGTTTAATAAATGAAGAGCAAGAGGAATTGAAGAATGCACCACTTGTTACACAGGTAACTTTTGAAGGGCCAACTTTTGAAGTAATTTTTCAAAATATTAAGGGAATTAAAACACTGAGCGGGCTGCAAAATTCTCTTCAAGAAATATTAAATTTTGCCATTCAACAGAGATATAGAGAAGAACTAATTTTGATCCAAGATGCTTATCAAGCGGCAAATCAATTTGTCTTGACTGATATCATTTTTAGTACGGCAACAAGTATGGCAAGAAATATTAAAGGTGACGTATTCTATCAAGCTGGCAAATTTGCAAATACTCTTTTACCTGCCACAAGAATCGGTTACTGTTTAGCACGCCTTGCTTTTGAAGTGGGCAATATGAAAGAAATGTACAGTTCTGAGCTGATTGAAACCTTATATAGCGATCCTCAAAATCCAACGGACATTATTAAGGGTATGTTTAATGAGTTTGATAATAAAGTAGCCAATCTTGAACAGAATGGTCAAACTGAAACATTAGAATATATGGTTTGTAAATCTCTGAAAGATTTTTATAAAGAAATTTTAACTGATATCGACCTCTATCAAAATGTTCCTACCATATATGGTATTTTCAATGTATTTCCAGCCGTAAAACTCGCACATTTTCTTTACAGTTTTATCATTACAAAAAATGATATACAAGTTCTCAATTCAATGTTTGAAAAGTGGGCTGCAAAAAGAGGTATTGGGCTCTACGATATAAATATAGATGAAATGTTCTCATGTGATAAATCGATATTTTTTAATTTTTAAATCAAAAGGGAATTTGAGTGAAACTATTTCTCAAATTGCTGTGCTTTTTTATGGGCTTTTATAGCCAGATAACTTTCAATAGCCAATTGCATGATGATGGATTCTCATCAACAGAAATTAATGAACATGAGTTAATGCAGAAATATGAGCATGATTTTATGTTTCGCAGTAATATTGATATACAATGCAAGCATGATATTGAAACAGTAATTAACCTAGCTTCCGAATCTTCCCCGTTGGGCAAAATTAATGCACTTGCGGCATTTTTTGGAATGCGCTTACCCTTTGATTATGGGATTTTTCAGATACGATGTTGGATCGCTCCTTTATTTTTTGATCATGAAACTGGAGAGCTTTTAAGTTCGTCAATATCAACCGATAAAGCATTGCAACCTATTATTAATTATTATCGACACGGGCATACTGATAAATGGTGGGAGCTGCTGGGTAGGCTTATTGAAACCCATGACTTTGCAGGGTTGCTTGATAGGGTCGATCAAAAAAGCTGGTACACGGGTGTAAGTAGCTTGTATCAGAGTTTTTATACCCTACATGATTTTTTATGGATTGAGCTTATGGAAAAAGTTGTTGAAAATAAGACAAATCAAGAAATTGTCGCAATGATAAAAAGTTGCGAAAGGCTAAATTTTGAGACTGCTCAAAAAATTGCTAAGGAACTAAACAATAGTGCAGCAGATGAGATTTTTGCTTATTATTATAATTACGTTTTTGATGAATATGGTATTCTTCGTCAATTTGCAAATGACCCTGCATGGGCCGAACTTTCAGAGCAAGCAAAACAAGAAATCAAAAATGTACCAGACGGTATACCGTTTTTTAATTACTATTTATCAGTGCGTGCAGAAGAAAAAAAGAAGCTTATCGCATCGAGAAAAGAAAACTATACCGTAGGTCTAGGTATATCTGATTTTTATTAGACCAGTGTTTTTTAAAATAGCCAAAACAAAATTGAAAATTTAGTTACTTTAGTGGGGATAAAAAACTTGCAGATGAAAAAACTATTTTTATTGTTACTTTTTTTGTTGAATGTAAATCATTCAAATGCACAAATAATGCCTGAACCGGGAGTCCAATTTTTGGTTGCTTCGGGGCTAACTTTGTTTGGCACTTTTAGTACAATTTTTCTTTCAAAAATTATAGAGAAGATTCAAAATCTGCAGGCTATCAAGGACGAGTCTGAAAGAAAAATAAAAAGTCGCGGTGGACAAATAAAGGAGACTACCGATTATCATAGTAATTACTATGGAACGTATACTGTTCATTCTACCGTTAAAAATTGGCGTTTAATTTTACCGGATTATCCGAACCTTGATGATCTTCATGTTATTTCTACCAATTGGAATAAATATATGGATGTGGCTCCTGAAATCTTTAAAACAAGCCAGCGCGCTTCTGGAGGGCTTATTGTAACGTTTTTTAGTTTTGTTGGTGCGGCTATATTGTATGGAGATCTTATTTTAAATCCACCATATTCGTATCGATATTAGCCTTTTACCGTGATCGTGATAAATACATTTGCCACGGTTGCGAGCGTTCACGGGCATTGACAATATTGAGTGGCAGATCAAATGAATCACTTTTGAAATGCGTCGGAATTGGTGGATACGGGCCGGCGTTGCGGATGCCGCGGATTAAAAATTCATCAAGTTGCGGGCTGCCACTTGGATGAATCACGCGCACATCGCCAATTGAGCCATCTTTTAAGAACGTAATAATTAAACTTAAAATGTACTCTTGATGCAATTGTATGCCAAGTTTATCTTGCGTTGCGCGCCATTCATTTTGCATGTACCAAACAACTTTTTTGGTGTAACTCAAATATTTAAGATCTTCAAAGTCAGGACGTTTTTTGTCATCGCCATCACGGTCAAGCCAATCATTGCCGCCGCGGTTTAACGTGTTAATAAAACCTTCTGCTAAATCTGCCAAGGTAAGTTGTTTTTTTATTGGTGCTGCTGAACGTAGATCATCACCCAGCGAGCGTTGGGCTATTTTTTTGCGTACAACGTTTTGCACCGGTTTTTGCTGCGCTTGTTTTTGTGCAGGCTTTGGTTGAGGAGGTTCTTTTTTTTCAGGTTCTTTAGCAGGCTCTTTTTCTTCGATTTTTGGTTTTGCTTTTTCTGGCTCTTGTTTGCCGGTATTTTTTTCTATAATCACTGTTGACTGGTGGAGTTTTACTTCGTGAAGTTCAGGTGTTGCTTCAGCTTTTTTTGGTTCTTCAGGCATAGGTTGTTCTTGTGCGGGTTGTGTAAGCGCATCTTGTTTTTGTTGGATGGTTGGCATAGGTAGTGTTTGTACAGCTTGTTCCGGCTGTTGTGTATCCATGCCATCCTGCGTTTGCTCAGCAGGGCCATCAGAATCATTACCTTGCATTTCAGGTTCTTCATGAAAGTGTACCGGGGCTCCAAAGTTGGAAGCACGCGATTTGAGTGCTGCCGGTGTGTACATATCAAAGTGTTCATCTTGCTTTTCAAGCGTATGTTGGGTGGGAATAATTTTTTCAAAAAGCATACGGTCAGTGTCAGTTATTTTTAAAAGCACAATAAGTAATGCTAGATGCACAAGCAAGGAAAGGGCAAGAAAATATGATTTGTGAGATTCTTCACGCCAGTCTGTCATTACCTTTCCTCTCAAAAAAAGCTGAATTTATGCTACTCTTTATTAGGATACTTGAATGTACCAGATTGAGTAAACATACGCTATGAATATCCTTCCTTCTTTATTTTACCAACGCAATACCGTGGTTGTTGCCAAAGAACTTATTGGCAAACTTTTGGTTCGTCAACTAAAAGACCGTTTACTAGTTGGCATGATTACCGAAACAGAAGCCTATAAGTCAGACGATCCTGCATGTCATGCCTATACCGGCAAAACAAAACGTACCGCAGCATTATTTGGACCGGTTGGGCATGCCTATGTTTATTTTACGTACGGCTGTCATTTTTGTTTTAATATTGTTGCCAGAGATTCCCAAACACTTGCCGGCGGGGTTTTAATTCGAGCAATAAAACCACTTCAGGGCATTGAAATTATGCAGCAAGCGCGGGGAAAGGTTACTTTAAAGAATCTAACCAATGGGCCTGGAAAATTGACCCAAGCTCTTCAGATTGGGCGAGAGCTTTATGGGATATCGCTTTTGCAACAAGGGGAACTTTACGTTGCTGAACCGACTGAAAAATTTTCAGGTGCTATCCAGGAAACGCCTCGTATTGGTATTTCTAAGGCGACTGATAACTTGTGGCGGTTTGTTGTGTTGAATCAATAAAGAGTCTTAAAATTATTTCCTAGTTGACAATTCTTTCTGTTTTGCTACACTGTAAAAGTAAGTCTTTTTTTTATAATTTATCTATGCTAAATAAATGGAGTGATTATTATGTCTAAACAATTTATTTTATTTTTGTTACTCGGATTCGTTAGTTTTTCACAGGCAATGGTTCCAAGCAAATCAGCCTGTAAATTTACTAGACCAAATTTCTATGAAAATAAAGACAAAGAAGGTGTAAAAATCTATTCTGATATTACGATTCAATGGGCTGCGGGAAAAGGTAATTTGCCTGTGGTAAAAGAATGGTTACAACATGAACCAACCAAACTCAATGAAGCAGATAAGCGTGGTGAAACTGCACTTCAC
>JAGVLQ010000010.1 GCA_020054235.1 Candidatus Babeliales bacterium | reverse complement strand
TTTGAGTTGTGAGTTGAGCATAAGATTCTTTTATAGCATCTAAATTTTCTAGGGAAACGGAGCCTAATTGTAAATTATTATCATTAAAGAAAAATGCGATATTATTACTAGTTTCAGTTTTATAAGAAATAACCTGTTCTGGCTTGGCAATTGTATTAATATCACTATTATTTATTTTAATTGTAGCCGAAAGATTAAATATTAGAGAAATCATTATTCCAGTAAATAATTTTTTCATTGTTACCTTTAATTTAATTTATGATTTGCCAAAAATATTAATGATTTTTTAAGTTATGAGCATATTCAAGCTTAAAAAAATATATTGTATATTTTAAAATAAAAACTTAAGCAATTTTTTTTTATTTTTCACCGCCTTCTGATTGACGCAAAACAAATAATGTTATCAAAAAAACTCGAAGAGTTGGAATTTATAAGAGAATGCATTGTAAAAATGAAGCATTGAAAATGTGCGGAAGTAAAATAGTATCTACTATTTAAAGCTCATTATATTTTTTAGTATTTCCTTTTGCTTTTTCTACAGGATATTTCTGTGCATTAGCTTTTATTTTTTTATCAAGTGCTGTTGCTAAGTCAATTTTATAAATCCAGCACATTTGCAAAATCCAGTAAGCAATATCAGCTAATTCTTCTTCTATTTCTTTTTGCTTATCTATAAGACATTGCTTTGATTCATTATTATCAACAAAAATAAATTTCTCTAACAACTCAGAAGCTTCAACTGACAGGTAAATACTTATTGTTTTTGGAAAAAGAAACTTATCCCAATCTCTTTCTTGAGTGAACTTTTGAACAAGATGTTTCAAATCTTCTATTGTTGTATATTTATCCATTATTAAACTCTTAATTAATAGGGGTTTTCAGTATAATCTATACTATATGTTTTGCATGTAAGTGTCGATGTACAAAAAAAATTAAAAAACTTTCAATAAAGGCAATAAATGAAAGCAATCCTCATCGCTCGCGTAAGCACCGAAGAACAGAAAGAAGCCGGCAACTCGTTACCCGCACAAGTTGCTCGTCTTGAGCAATATTGTCAACGCAGGGGTTTTGAAATTTTGCAAATATGTAGTTTTGATGAAAGCGCCTACAAAAGTAAACGTACCGAATTTGATAAAATTATCGATTTTATTTTAGAGCAAAAAGAAAAGATTGTTGTGTGCTGCGATAAAGTAGATAGATTATCGCGTAACGTTTTTGACAAACGCATTTCAGCGCTTTATGAAAAAGCATTAAGCGATCACATTGAATTGCATTTCACCTCCGAAGGCCAAATTATTAACAGCAAGATTTCAGCGGTAGAAAAATTCCAATTTGGTATTAGCCTTGGGCTTGCAAAATATTATTCAGATGCCATCGGCGACAATGTAAAGCGCGCCATAGAACAAAAACTACGTAATGGTGAATGGATAAGCAAAGCACCCTATGGGTACGTTAACAAAACGGTAAATGATACATCAAAAGAAATCGTTATTGACGACTATGCTGCACATATTGTCAGAAAAGCATTTGAGCTTTATGCAACGGGCGCTTATTCCATGGCGCTGTTATGCAAAAAAATGAAAGATGATTATGGCATTAGCTGGACAGTAAGCTTTCTTGATAAAGTATTTAAAAATCATTTTTATTATGGCGTCATGGTTGTCAAAGAAAAACAGTATCCACACAAATATCCACCGCTTATTAGCCAAGCATTATTTGAACAAGTGCAAGACGTGAAAAAAAGTTATAACAAGAAAAAATATAAATACGCCGGCAAGCCGTATATTTATCGCGGCCTTATCCGCTGTGCACACTGTGGTCTAGCCATAACGCCAGAAAAACATAAAGGCTTTGTCTATTATCATTGCACACAATACAATGGCAAACATGATGCAAAATGGTTGCGAGAAGAAGAGATTACCCGGCAGTTGGCTACTGTGTTTAAACGCATGCAAATGCCACTAGAAATTGCCGAGCAAATAAAGGAGACTTTAGAACAGACTCATAAAGATAAAATTGAATTTCAAAAGCAACATTATGATAAGCTCATCAAGGAGCATAAATCCCTTACCTCTATGCTTGATAATTTATACATGGATAAACTCAAAGGGAGAATTACTGAGAGTGAGTATGACAGATTTTACCAAAACCTCCGGGGCGAAGTGACCGATATTGCTATCCGTTTAGAGCAATTACAAGAAGCCGATGACAACTACTTTATCACCACAAAACATATTATAGATCTAGCAAATCGCTCGTACGATCTTTTTGTGAGTTCTGAAGTTGAAGAAAAAAGAGTGCTTATCAAGTTCTTACTATCGAACTTGCAATTGAAAGAGAGTTATGTCGTCTGGGAGGCTAATAAGCCGTTTGATGTACTACTAGAAAACGCTGATTATACACTATGGCGTATCTAAAGTAATTATTTCATCAAAATTTTTAGCAGCCGCCCGTGGAGTTTTTGCTATAATGCTTCTACCGTCTTTATTTAGTAGGTATTCTTCTATTAAAGGGATGCTTGGGGTTTCTTGTACTCGATTATCATTAGCCGGTGGTGTTTCTATAATTATTGTATCCCCTAATTGAAATATAATATCTAAGATTTCTTTCCAGGGCTCCATATGGTGTACTACATTAAGCGCTAATACAACATCAAAATGCTCATGTTGGCATAATACTGTTAAATCATATAATGAAAGCTCTTTTTTTAAATAAACAAGGTTGGGGATTTTGTAATTCAGTTGACAAATATTACATAGCCTATCCGAAACATCGATCATAACGCAGAGAGCATCAAAATCATGAGCAATTCTCAAACTAAAATATCCATTGCTTGCACCTAGGTCTAAAATCTTAATAGGCCTGTTATATTTAGCTATAATTTTACTAATAGCTTCGTACCGTGAATTACAATCGGGTCCAACTCCTCTAAAAATTACTTCATTATTAATAATGATATCCTGATAAGGAAAGTATCGTTCTTTGGACAATTGAGATAAAATTTCTTCCTTTTGCGTTAAATTTAATTCAGCTTTTATTGGTGAAATGCCTACAATTAGACAAACAAAGAGTAATGTTTTTTTCATATTAGTTATTATCGCCATGTTTATGGTTTATATCGAAATTAAATTGTTTATTAACATTTTTAATTACAGCGTCAAAATCTTTAATTATATTCCCCATGGGAAGTTCTTCGGGAAAATTGTCCTTTCCTTGGATTACGATATGACTTTTTCCGTCAGGAAATATGTGGAAATACCGGCCAAATGAATTCTCATATGGCTGTGACTCGATTGTAAATAAAGGATTTATTAGCTTTGATTTTTCAATAGCTTCTTCAAAATGTTTTTTTGTTATTAACAAATCACTGTTTAATATTACATCTTTACGAGGACCAATTGGACTAACTTGATATATTTTCCATCGCATTTTTTTGGGATCTATACCTGCCTCCAACATTGTTCTTCCGATTAGATGAAGAGATTCTATATTCGGGGATGCGGCTACTGTCCTTACCGTGAGTTTTATATTTTCAAAATTATTTTGAGTAAATCGAATTGCTTCTAAAACTTTTGAAAAATGAAGAATCGTACCTTTTCGCATAGATGAATTTACTTCTATGCTATGGCCATCTAATGGCAAACCAAGATCATCGATAAAAGGGAGTATAGATGGGCCCCTTTTTACTAATAATAACCCATTGCTTGATAAAGTTGTACGTAATCCTAGCTCTGCCTTTATGTAACGTGCTAATTCGGGCAAGTCTTTTTTAAGTAATGTCTCCCCACCGGTAAAAACTATGCTTTTAGTTCCTAACTTTTTTAAATTAGATGCTAAATTTTTCCATTCTCTAAGCGTAATATCTTCCTTTGCATTATGAGCTGGTCCCCAACACCATTTACAATCCAAATTACAAATGCCATTGATATTAAAATCAATTGTTTCGGGGGCTCGGTAGCTAGGCTTTATGCTATTGCAAAAACTTCTGTGCTGCGTAATAGTTTGTAACCCTACAATCTTCGATTGTGATTTTCCAATTACATTTTTTTTTGAAGGGAAATTTATTGGTTTGTTTTTTGCAATAGCTTGTAACCCTGCAATTTTTGATTGTTTCTTGATGGATAGAGTTTTGTTTGGGCTGAAGCTCATTCCATTAACATTGTTCAAAAAACAAATTTCTAATAATACTATAAAAATAAATTTAAGCGTATTCATAGTTTATTTGTTTTCAAGATAAAGTGTATTTTTAAAATAGTTTTTAAATATGTTTTGATGTGGTTTAAATATATTCTCTGGGAGATTGAAAATATCAAAAAATTTCCATTCATAGCAGAGATCAGGCTCCATGCATTGTATTTCACCTACAAAGCGTTCTAATAAAAATGATATATGAACATAATGGCCTCGTTCATCAATGTTCTCAATTATTGAAATTAATTTTAATTCCAGTGCTGTAATACCAAGTTCTTCTATAAGTTCCCTTTTTGCACAGTCTGTTATTGTTTCTCCATATTCTAAATGCCCTCCAGGTAACGCCCACATTCCCTCACCATAACAATTTTTTCTTTTTCCCAACAAAACAGAATTATTGTTTATTAAAAAAACTTCACATCCAATTTTGATATTACTCATTAATTAGTCCTTAATCATAGTGTTTAAAGTGAGACATTGAGATAAATTATAAACGTTGGTATGAAAATCTAATTAAAAGATAAAGATACCAGATTTATTGCAGCAGTAAAGCAAATCGAAAAGAAATGTTGTTGTAAAATTAAGTAAGTTGCAATTAGAAGATTTGATTTGGATGCGATTAAGAATTTCTTAACTAGTATTACAAGTGAAATTTTGTTTTTTTGCAGCATTTCCTTCTTGTAAAAAATATAAAAACATCTAGGGTTAAATCTAAATTTTGAGAACAAAAAGGAGAGAGATGCAATTTATTATTTTAATACTGCTTTTGTTGAGGCCATCAAATAGTATTGGTAGCCCCATTATATCCGGAAAAGCTTTTTTTCAAACACAAAATATTGATGCTGTTTCCGGAATGCCTGATTCTACCTATTATCCGCCGCTTGCAGCTCCCAACCGAGTAAGTGTTACAACGGTAGCACAAAATCCAAAAGCATTAGTACCGCCGTATCGCTTGCATTCTTGGTTAGGTGGGGCAATGCTCTGGGCTACCGGTAAAATGGAAACCGATTCAACTGATGGCTACTTTGTTGCGCGCAATGTGCCATCAACGAATGTTTGGCCTGCAGAACTTTTTCAACAAGCGCCTCTTATTGCTGATCCACTTATTTTGCAATATTTAGAGGCACCAAATCAAGCAAATAGTGATCCAACAACACGTGGTATTAATCTGTGTTTTCCCTTTCCTTATTATGATTTAGATGCAGCATACAGCCCCGGATGTCAAGCAGCTGATGCAACATGGCAAACGACACCGCTTGCGTTAAAAACTGATTCACAAAAAAATATTCTCTTATTTCCTACTAATGCTGCTCCAATAGATGGGCAAGCCGTTGGTTCTTTATGGGCGCCGGATAGCATTTTGGTTGATCGCATGGGCGACTGGGATGTTGATCTTATTTTTCAAAATCCTGCAAATCCGTATATAAAAACACCTTTTAGTGATCCAAGTGGTCAAGGAGAATACATTAAACTTACTTGTGCACAAGGATCACCATTTGTATTTGTTGAATGCCGCGGTGTTGAATTTATTGGTATTTCTAATCGCATGGTGGGAGATCAAAGTTCAGGGTTGCTTGCGCCGGCAACCACTGCAGCTGCAGTTCCAGGAGTATCAAAAGTAAGTTATGCACGCCTTGGTGGCAATCAAAATAATCCTGCCATTTTTGCAGAAGGTTCAACTCTTAATCCGCCAGGATTACAGGACAATTTTACTACCTGGGCTGTTTATTTTAAAAATGATATTGGTATTACGTTTGTGCCTGGGTTAGTAACAACGCAGCCACAAAATAGTTATTTACAATTTCCTAACACTACCCAAAAGTTTTATTTTGTAATTGCTGGCATACCAACAATTTTTGCGTATCCAACACAAGGTCAAACATATGCACAAGCAATTGCGCAAACAGGTAATGATGTAGACGCGTATGCACAAGAAATGGGAAAATTTGCGTTTAACTTTTTGACAGATACAGTCATTACGTATAGTGTTACGTGTCAAACATTTTTAGAAACGTGTTTTACCACATCGCTTGTAAATCCGTATAGTGATTCGTCCATGGTTGCCGCTGAAAGCACGGTTATGTGTTTAATGCCGCATCATTATCAAGATCAAACCTTTGCGCCAGGTTTACGTCCAATCGTTCTTGATCTTGATGGTTCAACCGATTTCGCACCAACGGGTGCTGACAATCTTTTTTATTGGTCGGTGCGGGGGAACTTAAAAGCAATTTTAGGTAACAGTTTTAAAACGAATTATATTTTTTCTAATTTCTTACCGGGCATGCCAACGCCATTCTGGACTGATATGGTTAACACTCAGGCAGGGCCGTTTAGCATTGGACAACTTTTATTTGATAACATTGATAATGAATACATCAACAATTTAGCAAATAAAGCATTTGCGCCGTGGAACACCGGCTACTATGCAAATGACAAAGGCATTTATGATGTTGGCAAGTCGCTTGCAAAAGCAGCAAAAGAGACAAGTTTAGTGTTGCAGTTTTTGCAGGGTATTCAAGATAATGCAAACGCGGGTGATTTTTTCCATACATTTTTTTTCAATACCTTAATTGAACAACAATACAATAATGTTATAAGTTTGCCGGATCGTCCCGGTGCATTTAATGCGCCTGAGAGTAAACCACGTTTGCAGGCATTGCAAGATGGCCTGAAGTCTTCAATTGTTGGAACCACAATGCCGATGCTTGCTGGTGTGCAGGGAGCAATTGCTAATTATTTTCTCCAAAATCCATTGGTTACCAAAGGAAAAGCGCCTTTTGCATTTTATAATTTGAGCCATTATGCGTATTATGACCCAATTGGCAATATGGTGATGTTGTACCCTTCAGCAGGTGAACCGCAAAATCCTGGCACTACTCCAACGCCATGGCCAAGTAGAGATCAAACATTACCGATTCACAGTATTTTTGGCGAGGTTGGTGGCCAAGAAGTTAATCTTGGCAAATCAATTGGTATTGTATGGGAATCTTTTGGTGTTGCGAATGCGTTTAACGATCATCATTACCAATTAGGTTATTGGATTAGTGCTGCAGCACTTGCGGCACTATATGATGGCGCATGGAGTACAACAGCAGATGCCGGCATAGCATGGGGTGCTGAAACAAATTATGGTCAAGCAATTGATCAACTAGTCAAAGATATATGTTTTAATAAAGAAAATAATGGTGTTGATCTCAGTTTTTACAATA
The DNA here is from genome assembly GCA_020054235.1 of Candidatus Babeliales bacterium. Classification (GTDB taxonomy): domain Bacteria; phylum Babelota; class Babeliae; order Babelales; family JACPOV01; genus JAGVLQ01. The sequence continues at coordinate 51,803 of JAGVLQ010000010.1, read as the reverse complement.
ACCCAAGTATGAAATTTGCTAAGTTAAATTTTTTTGATCAATGGGCTGGTCATGGCTGGGCTGATGGTATTCAAGCAACAATAGCTGGAGGTAGTTCTGGCCATAATGAAAACTCAGTTGGTGAAGCCTTGCAAGGGTATGCGTCCATTATTCTTTGGGGCATGGCTACTGGACGAAAAGATATTGTTGATCTGGGCATCTATCTTTATACAACAGCTTCGTATGCAATGGACAGTTATTTTTTTGATAAAAATTTGAACCTTAAAAAAGGCCAACTACCAACAATTGCTTTTGTGCCGGTTACTACAAAAACAATGGATCCAACGTATCCAGTAGGTACGGCTTTTATTGATACAACGATTCATAGTTCAAGTGGTGGGCAACCAACAAGTAGTGGTGCGCCAAAAATTGCACAAGCAGTTATAAATTACAGTTCAGATTTTGGTCAAACACCAGAAAATATTAAATTGATTACGGCTTTTCCGTGTTCTGCTTGGTCACTGGTTTTCGGTCGCAATAAAGATTACTTAAATGCATGGAATGCTTCTATGGATACAGCCGCTTTTGTTGCTACCATTCCGCCGGGCATAACAACGAGCAATGATTGTTGGCAAATTACGTTTGATGGTAACATGAATATGCTGCGCATGCTTGGAGGCAATACTATTGCTTTTGGGCAAACGGATCTTAATCCAATGACCGCACCAACACCGTATCAATTTATGCTGAATGTCTTTACCATGTTTGGTCCGACGCCGCCATGGGGTTCACAAGGTGGCGCATTTGTAGATCCAACGCAATCGATTAATGAAGTGCTCCATTTTATGCATGTGATTGATCATTATGGTACACCCGATTGGACGGTATTTGGTCATGCAATACCAGATAAAGATGCGTTAGTATTTACGGCAGCATTTACCAAAGATAGTACAACGACTTATTTTGCATACAACCCTACACTTGAAGAAAAGACTGTACAGTTTGCTGATATTGCTACTAAGACACCACTCGTTTCATTTACCGTTAAACCAAAGCGATGGGCAATGTCGCCGCAACCAAGTACGTGAAAAAAATATAAAATTCTAAAATAGGAAAAATGCTATGAAAAAATTTTGTTTGCTTATGATAATGATAACGGTCTCTAGGTTGTCGGCTATGCAGCCCTGCGCCTTGCCATGCGCAAATATAGATGCTTGTCAAAACAATCAGACATCACATGTAAGTGTTTTTGCCAATGCTCTTTATTGGCAAGCAGGTGAAGAGGGTCTTGATTATATGATCAAGAACAATACTGGAGCAACGTTTATTAATTGTGGTAACGTAGAAAGAGTGAAGTTTGATTGGAACGGTGGCTTTCGCGTAGGGTTAGGTTATTGTCATGATTGCTGCCCGATGGGCGTTAACGCTTGTTATACGCGCTTTACAACCGGTGGAAATGATAGTGTCTCGGCAACGTTTCCTGAAGTCCTTTTTCCGGTTTGGTCGAACCCAAGCACCAACATTGTGACCGAAAAAGAAGCCCAAACACGATTAAAGTTATTGTTCGAAGCCGTTGATTTGCAATTAAGTACACTCTTTAGCCCTAATTGTTGCGTCAATCTTATGCCAGTACTTGGCGTGCGCTATGCGCGCATCAATCAACGCTTCAATATTAATGCAAGCGGTGGACAATCTTTAGGACCTATTGCGTTTGTGCTTGATGATGCTATTGCTATGAAAAATAATTTCTGGGGTGTTGGTCCTAAAGTTGGTATTAATTCTACGTGGGGTTCCTGGCATGGGTTGAGTATTTTTGGTGCAATGGATTTTGCTTTATTGAGTGGTACCTTTGATATCAAGCAACGAGAAGATATTGTATTTACCGATGGGGTGCCAGCAACAACGTTTTTAAATATCAAAGACAATCGGTTTCATCTTGTGCGTCCTAATTTAAATATTATTTTAGGATTGCAATGGGATTGGCAAATCTGTGGCGGCCATGCCCTTTGTTTTTCAGCGGGTTGGGAACAGCAGTTCTTTTTTGGCCAAAATCAATTGATGCGTTTTTCTGATGATGTAAATCCGGGGGTAAACACGGCAGTACAAGGTGATTTTTCAACACGTGGATTAACAGTTGCCGTGAGTTATAGTTATTGAGGAATATTGTCTATGCTTAAAGTAATTTTATATTTAGCCATAAGCGCCGACGGTTTTATTGCAGATAAAGAAGGTGGCGTTGCATGGCTTGATGAATATGCATCAACTGGAGAAGAATATGGTTATCAAGAATTTTATGATTCGATTGATGCTATAGTCTTTGGTAAAACTACGTATCAACAAGTTCTTACGTTTGGGCCATGGCCTTATCCTGGCAAAAAAAGTTATATATTTGGTGATCAAAATATGCAGCCAACTGAAAATAAGGATGTGGAATTTGTTGCAGTTGATATTTCAGAATTTATGGAAAAGCTTGCTGATAAGGATGTTAAACGGTTGTGGCTTATGGGCGGCGCAAAGCTTGCTGAATCATTTTATAATCACGGTTTAATTGATGAATATGATTTTGCAGTAATGCCTAAAAAGCTTGGTGAAGGAATTCCTTTAGCTAAGCCAATAGTACAAGCAGATGGCATGAAGCTTACGAATGAAGTTAGATGGCCTTCTGGGGTGATGCGAAAAATTTATACAAAAGAATAAAGACCCGAAAACGGGTCTTTATTTTCTAAAAAATTGTTATTTTTCCCACGGGAAAACAATCCAATCTCCAGTTTCTGCTACAAAATAATCCGGTTTTACTCTTGAGTGTGGTTTATAGTAAAGCGTTGCAACTTTAATAGTTGCTTCTGGAAGTTCTTGTTTAAGCAATTGAACAATTTCATGCATAGTGATGCCGGTATCCACCAAATCATCGATCACTAAAATAGATTTAAAACGTTGTAAGTCTTGTGTAGGGAATGGGGCGGTAAATTGTATTGCTGAGCGTTTTTTTTCATCGCTGTATGATTGCACATTGATGGTGCGTGTATTGCGATTGTTCAACAATTTTTCGCTGGCAAGATAGGCAAGCGGCACTAAGCCACCGCGTGCAACACCAATAAGAAGGTCAGGACAAAAATTATCTTGTTGGAGTTGCTCATAAATATTTTGGCACATGGTCCAAACGGTTTCATCGGAAATATAGGTCTTTTGTACTTCAGGCTCTGTGCTCATGCAAGTAGCTGCAGATGCCAATGCGAACGACAAAAATGCTTTATTTTTCATGCGAACTCCCTATAGGTTGAAAAGTAATTAAATTGCGTAGTAGTTTATATTTTTTTAGTGAGATTGCAAGAAAAAGTTCTTGGTTTTTTTGCAATTTTTATCAGTTTATTTACTCTGGAAAACACAGATTGTTCGATTGTTTTTTAAAAAAAGATTAGGATTGCTTTGAAAAAAATATATTTGATTCTTTTGAGCATTTTTAGCTTTGCAATTTTTGTATTTTCAACGGAAAAAGTATTGCAGACTTCTTTACTTAAAAATGCTGTACTAACTTTACAAGAGCAGTTTGGGCATTCAAAAAAAGTAGTTGTGATTGGTGCTGGTATTGCCGGGCTTACGACTGCTTATCAACTTTACAAAATGGGCTTTGATGTAAAGGTTTATGAAGCACGAGAACGTATTGGTGGAAGAATATTTTCTGTTTTTGTTAATGGATCAATTGCAGAACTTGGTGGCGGAAATATTGCTGATGGTGGTGATGCAGCTAATATTCATGCACTTATAAGTGAGCTGGGCTTGGCAATAGAAGAAGGTTCAGTTTCTTTTAAACATGCTTTTCATCATCAAAACGAACTTATCTATGTTGATGAATTGCTGAAAAAAAAATTTAAACCAGAAACGCTTAAAGATGAATTATATGCGCTGCAACAAACATCTGCATCTATGCGTGAACTATTGAACCAGCTTTTTTCACCCGATGACCCATTGAATATTTGTTTATCAACAAGGTTAGCTGGCTATGAAGGAGCATCAGCCGAACGGTTATCATCTTGTTATGTAGAAACATTGTATTATATGATTCTTGGTGGTATTTGTGCGGCACATCAAGGTAATGAAACTGCTTTTCAACATATACAAGGTGGCAATAGTAGATTGCCAGAAGCTCTTGCACAGAAGCTTGGTAATAGAGTGCATTGCAATATGCCATTAGTTTCATTAGTAAAAGATCAACAGGGTTATTTGCTTACGTTTAAAGACGGCTCAACAACAAGAGCAGACATTGTGGTACTTGCCCTACCATGTCCTGTGTATAATGACGTTGAATTTGGGCAAGATGTCATGCCATCTGAAAAATTAAATGCAATACGAAGCATTTGTAATGGGGACAATGCTAAAATTTTAGTTCCTCTTTCAGGCAGTTTTGATAATACAACTATTTTTGTAAATAATTATTTTGGTATTTTTTCATTTTGTTCTAATCTGACGACACTTTATTTTACTGGCCAAGCAAGTCGCTTTGCTAATGGCATAGAAGATACCTATGCAAATGCACAATCTTTACTTTCTTGTGCAGTTGAAAAAAGTTTATTACCAGAAAGCAATCCTGTTTGTGTCGCGGATAAAGCGTTTAGCCACTATGACGGCCCAGTAGGACATAGTTGGCCTAATGATCCTTATGCCAAAGGTACCTATTCATATATTGCACCTGGTCAGGAAAAATTCTTTTCATTGATTACTCATAAAGGCTTTGAAGTAAAAACACTCTTTGAACCAATTGATAATACACTTTATTTTGCAGGAGAACATGCTTCAACCTTAATTGAGGTTCCAGGAACTATGGAAGCTGCATGCCAATCAGGTAATTTAGTTGCAACTATGATTCAAGAATTTTACGATAAATAGAGCGAAATTTGATATTCAATACTGTGAATAGGCTAATTGTTTAAAAAATAACTTGCTATTTGTAAAATTTTTCTGTAATCTGTTCTTTATGAAGATAAACAAATCAATTTCTAACCATTCATTACCAAAATTCAATTTTAAGGGCACCTCGGTAGCTCAGGGGCATTTCTCTGCACTTTCTTTTTCTTCTTATTACTATTACACCTATAGGGGTAGCAGGATGTCTATTGGTTAGTTTTTGAACATATAGGCTTTTGTGAAAACCCCGGTTTAAAACACCGGGGTTTTTTGTTGCAAAAAATTAAAGGATAAAGGAAAAAAATGAATAATTCACTCATTTGGTTTGATGGAGCTCTTGTTGCATGGCAGGATGCTACAACGCATGTAATGAGCCACACGCTTCATTATGGTTCAGGTGTATTCGAAGGCATTCGCTGTTATGCAACAGCTCGAGGGCCAGCAATTTTTAGATTATCGGATCATATTGATCGTTTGATTAAATCATTTGCACATTTTGGTACAGCACTACCATGGTCAAAAGAAACTTTGGAAAATGCAGTAATTGAAGTTGTAAAGGCAAATGGTTTTAAAGAGTGCTATATTCGTCCGCTTATCTTTTTTGGTTCTGAATCACTTGCATTAAGCCCAAAAAACTTGTCAATTCATTGTGCTATTAGCGCGTTTCCGGTAGCAACGTTAGGCGATGCTCAAGCATATACGGTTGGCATATCATCATTTAAAAGATTGCATCCTGATTGCGTACCAATTGCCAGTAAAGTAAACGGTTTTTACGTCAATTCAATTTTTGCTTCTCATGAAGTACACAAGCGAGGATTTGATGAAGCATTATTGCTTGATAATCAAGGAAATGTTTCTGAAGGTGCGGTTGCTAACTTTTTTATCGTGCAAAATGGTGTTTTGCAAACGCCGCCTTTAGGAACTATTCTGCCGGGCATTACACGCGATACGGTGTTTGCTATTGCAAAATATTTAAATCTACCGATTGAAGAGAAAAGCATTTCAACAAAAGATTTGGAAAAAGCACAAGAGGTATTTTTTACGGGCACGGCTCGAGAAATTGCTCCAATAAAAAAGATAGAGCAGCAAGATTTTGTAGCACCGGGGTCGATAACAAAACAGATACAAAAAGAGTTTGAAGCAATTGTTCATGGCAACCATGATCGCTTTAAATCATGGTTAACTTTTTTACCTTAAATCTGAAAGGATACAATGAAAAAAATTGTTATAACATCAGTTCTTATTTTAACGCTTGTGGGAGGTTTGGCCGCTTTAAAAAGTATAAAAAAGCGAGCGCCACAAGCGCACTACACCATTGGCATTATTCAAACTGCTTCACATCCGGCACTTGATGCCGCGCGAGAAGGTTTTATAGAAGAGCTGACAAGTAAATTAGGCAAGGATGTTGCCTTTGTGGTGCACAATGCACAAGGTTCTGTGCCTCAAGCAGTTGCATTAGCACAGCAATGTGCTGCAGATAAAAGCTGTGATGCATTTTTTGCTATTGCAACACCAGCAGCGCAAGCATTGCATGCCACAGAAAAAATTAGACCGATTATTATAGCAGCAGTAACCGATCCAGAAAGTTTGGGATTATTGGATGCTCAAAATATTTGTGGAACCAAAGACATGATTGACGTTAAGGGGCAAATAAATCTTATACAACAACTTATCCCGGATGCTAAAACGGTTGGTTTGCTTTACACAGCAGGTGAAGCTAATTCAATTGCCCTTGTCAATACCATGAAGCAAGAGTTGAAACTTCGAGGTCTTTCGGCCGTTGATTTTGCGGTAAGTAATGAAATTGAGCTGCCGGGGATGGTTGAACTTGCTTGCAGAAAAGTGGATGTTATACTTGCGCCGACAGATAATACGGTTGCGTGCACCATTAGCTTGATTGCAAAACTTTGCAACGAGCGTAAAAAGCCCTTATTTGCCAGTGATAATATGCTAGTTGCCTTTGGAGCACTTGCTGCACGAGGAGTAGATTACCATGAGAGTGGCAAGCTAGCTGCGCACCATGCAGAGCAGGTGTTAGTTAATGCTAAAAAACCACATGAATTACCAATAACGCAGGCAGAAAGTAAAAAAATATTTATAAACAAAAACACCATGCAACGTTTAAATGTGCAGGTACCAGAATCAATGAGAGATATAGCTATCTTAGCGGGTGAATCATGAACGAGATTATGCAAACACTGCAAGCAATTGCAGAAAGAGGATTAATTTTTGGTTTGGTGAGTGTGAGCGTTTATCTTTCTTCGCGCTTACTTACATTTGATAACTTGTCGGTTGAAGGCGCATTTTGTCTCGGTGGTGCTGTGATGGCAGCTTTGTTACAAACAAACATTAACCCATGGGTAAGTTTGTTGCTCGCCATGATTTTGGGCGGGTTAACCGGAGTGCTTACAGGATTGTTGCATACTAAATTAAAGCTTAACGCGCTTATAAGTGGTGTTGTTATAACAACAGGTCTTTTTTCCATTTGTTTAAAAGTTGCGGGATCAACGTTAACTTTGTCGAAAAGCCATACAATTTTTAATTTCCTACAGTCTTTACTTGAGCCGGTTCATGGAATAGCTTTATTGCTTGTGGTTTCTAGTGTTGTAATATTTGTTATTTTTGGGTTTTTAAAAACAGAGATCGGTTTTTTACTCCAAACGGTTGGCCAAACGCCCCAAGTACTTACCAATTTAGGCAAAAGTGTAGATGGTTATATTTTGCTTGGCTTAATGCTTTCAAATATGGTTGCAGCACTCAGTGGTGGATTATTCGTTCAATATACCGGTTACTTTTCTATATGGAGTAGCATTGGTGTTTTGATTATTGGTTTAGCAGGGATGATTTTAGCGGAATTGATTGATGATGGCTTTGGATTTGTTCTGCTTTTTGGATCAATACTTTATCAAACACTTATTTCCATGACCTTTGAATTACAACTTGATCAAGATTTGAATAAATTAATGACGGCATTGTTGATCATAGTTTTAATTGCGTTTAAACCGTTATTGCACAAGTTAAGGAGTTCTCATGATGCTGTTTAAAAACTTAAACGTATGGCGTGGTAATAATCTCGTGCTTCGCAACATTGATGGTTTAATTGAAGAAGGTGACTTTGTTGTTGTAGTTGGTACGAATGGTGCAGGAAAAAGTACATTTTTTGATACAATTGCCGGTACTTTAAAACCTAATTCAGGCACGATAGATCTTGATGGAATTGCTATTACTGAATGTAATGAGCAAAAGAGAGCATGCTGGATTTCACGGCTTTTTCAAAATATTAATTTAAACACCGTTGGAAATTTGACGGTTTTGCAAAATCTTGCTTTGGCTCACTATAAAGGGCGAAGGGCTTCTTTGAAAGATGGATTGAGTTCTTTATCAATGACCGATGCTGAAAATATAATTGGCCAATTAGGTATGGACGCTTCAATGTTAAATAAATTGATGAAAGATTTATCCGGTGGTCAGCGCCAACTTATTGCTTTTGCCATGGCCACACAATCAATCCCTAAAATATTATTGCTTGATGAGCCAACAGCAGCTCTTGACCCACAAGCGGCAACCCGCCTTTTAGCACATGCAGTTCAATGGGTTGAAAAACATAGGGTCACTACCTTATTAATTACGCATGATCCAGAGCTTGCCTTAAAAGTTGGCAATAAAATATGGGTTTTGCAAGATGGAAAAATTGTCAAAAAGTTTGATGCTGAACAAAAAAAGCACTTAGGCCCAGATGATTTGGTTGGAAAAATTGATTATACACAAATAACGAAGGTACCTGAGTAATTTTGTTCAAAAATTTATACGATAAAAATTGAACGGAAATCCACGAAATGGTGCCACTTTCCAAAAGGAAAAACCTGCTTTTTTTATTACTTTAATTGATGGTATATTAGCTGGATCAATTGTTGCAATCATTTCTGGCATATGTAATACATCACGAGTGTAATCGCAGGTTGCGCGCGCGGCTTCATTTGCGTAACCCAAGCCCCAATATTTTTTTGCAAGTCTGTATACAATCATTGGGTAATGTTTGCCTTCAAATTCATGCTCTTTCAGGCCGGTAATGCCGATTAAGGTACCGTCATCTTTTTTTATCATGGCATAAAGGCCAAAACCATGTTCTTGGTATGAAGTAATTTGTCGTGCAATAAAGTCTTGAATTTCTTGTTGGCAAAATACATGAAAAACTGCTTTGATAAGTTCAGGATAGGAGATGTTATATTCCATTACTTCTTTGTCACACAATATGAGCTCTAAAGCTTGTACATCATCATAGGTAAATTCTCTGTACATGATGCGTTTCGATTCATATAGAAACGTTGCATGCGTTGTAATATTTGTAAATAAGAAAATGAAAATTGCTTGAAATGATTTCACCATCGCTTTCCTTGCATATTTTATAGTTATTTATAAAAGGCTAATTTAATGTAATTAAGCAAATCAGAATTAATATCTTTTACAAGGTATGGTTTTCTTTTTGTTGACAGAATATAAAACTCTTTTTAGGCTTGTGAACAAGTTTCCAGGTTAAAATTAAAGTGAGGTAGTAATGATACGCAGAATACAAAAATTTTCTTTCTTAGTTTTTTTAATTTTTTACCACTATTCTTATGCCATTTCTCCTGATCGTACAATTGCTCTGATGAACGTTGGTGTAACGCCGGCAGGTATTGCATTAACGCCAGATAACCGGTTTGCTTACGTTGCAAATAATAATAATTATGGCATTGCAAATAGTGACAATGTCAGTGTATTAAATTTAACCAATAATACGGTTGTGACAACCATCAATGACGCGAGTTTTATGCAGCCTTATACCGTAACAATAAATGCTTCAGGTACTAAAGCGTATATAACGAACAGTTTTGGGACAACAATATCTATTATCAATACCATATCAAACACCGTTGAAGGAATTATCGGAGGTTTTGATGGTCCTTCTGGTATGGTCATAACTCCCGATGGTACACGAGCGTATGTTAATAATTACGGTGCAGGAATGACGAGTGGTACTGCAACAACGGTGCGCGTTGTTGATTTGAACACTAATACAATTATTGGTGCACCTATTATGGTTGGCTTGGCACCTGCTGCTATTGCCATATCGCCTGATGGGCGGTTTGTTTATACTATTAACTATGTTGATGGCAATCCTGGTACCGGTACCATGAGTGTTATTCAAACTAGTAATAACACAGTTATTGCAACAATCCCAGGATTTTCTGGGCCATTTGCCATTGCAATAACTTCCGATGGTAAATTTGCGTATGTAACAAATTTTGGCAGTAATAATTTTACGCCAGTTGGCACCACGGTTAGTGTTGTTGATTTAACAATTAATGCAATTGTTGCAACTATTCCCATTGGCATCCAACCTTCAAGTATAGCTATCACGCCAGATAGTCGTTATGCTTACGTGACGAGTTACGATACCCTTTATACGAATACTATAAATTTTACCGGATTAACAGCAGGGCAAGGGACCGTTAATATTATTGATATAGCATCCAATACTTTATTGCCAGTTACCATTCCCGTTGGTCGATCACCTGCTGGTATTGCTATTTCTTCCGATGGCAAATTTGCGTACCTTACCAATTATACTTCTAATATCGTTTTGGTACTTGATATTCTTGAAAGAATGTGGCTTAAATAAGGAAAGTTTTTATGAAAAAGTTATTGTTTTTTTTATCGGTTGGATTATTGTTGAGCGCTCATGTTAAATCTCAACAAAGTATGAGTAAATCTTGTGCTAAAGAATATGTTTGTTGTTTTGATGATTTTCAAGATGCTCGCTTTAACCTGGCTTTTTCTTCTGGTTATGTATTCAAACATTCGGATCATAATTTTAGAGAAGTATATGGTCTCGGGATGGGCAATATTTTTACGGCTGATTTTTGCTATAAACTGTGTGATTCACCGTGGGGATTTGGAGCAAAAGCAAGTTATTGGTTAGCTTTTGGCAAAACAACATTTCTTCAACGGCATACGTGGTTGCAAGAAGTGCCAGTAATTGCATACGTACGTCTTTCCAAAGATTTTGATCGTGGTGTTCGCTTATATGGTTCTTTAGGTGGTGGTTTTGCTTACATAAGAGAGAAAAGCTATTTAGGTCACGTGCAACAAGTAAGAGGTTTAGGAGAAGTTGAAGCAGGCTTTATGTATCCTGTGCATCATCATTTATCTATTTTCAGTGCCTTCCGTTATTTATTCCCGCGCCAAAAACATGATTCTATAAAAATTGATGTCGGTGGTTTTGATGTGCGTGCTGGCTTGACGGTTTATTTTTAAGCTCATAATCTTCTCTTTAGCTTTTTTTATGGTATATTAGGGCTTATTAACTTCTAATATATCTATTTCTATTTCAAGGATTTTATGAAAAAACAACTTCTTAGTTTTGGAGCATTGTTTACTCTATCCATTTCCTGTTTTGCTACGCCCGTCAAAATGCCTAATGCAGAAGTTTTAAGACAACGCTTGCCAGCATTTGAGCATTTTGATGAAAAAACGCAGTTTATAAAAAAAATTGCAGAGAAAAAACTTGAGCCGTATGGCGTTGCGGTGACAATTCAACATGCTTTTGCTGACTATAATCACTATTTAAAAGATGATCCAAATCGTGCAATGATTATGAGATCGATGACAATATCAGCACCATTACTTCTTGAAGCTTGCCTGAAAGATTATCCTGAAGCGCTCAAGGAATTACAAGAGAAGGGGCTTTATACTCCTATTCGCGCTGAAAGCTAAACTAATTTTTTCAAAAAAACTAAACCCTAACGAAAAGTTGGCTTTTTTTTCTTATTGCACAGAATTTTACGCAATAGTTCAACCTCAATACTAATTAATTAATACAAATAGAAAATGTTAAAATAAAAGCAGCTCTTTCGCTTGCTTTTTATTAATATTAATTTACAATAATAAATGACAATTTGTTAATATTCTGTGGAGGTTGTTATTATGAAAAAGATATTTTTAGCAATAATGTTTGCATGCTCAAGTTTCGCACAAGCTATGATGTCTCAAGTAGGTTTTGTTATTCCATTTGTACCAGAAAGAAATCTTATCTTGTTAGAAAAAAATTTGAACGGTGTATTAACACCATTGAATTTCAATGAAAAATATCAAAAGAGGTATGCACAAAATTTGGGTCATGATTCTAATTTCGAATTCATTTATAAAGAACTTGACCAAAAAACATATAGATTTCTACCAGTACAGTATTTTGAGATTTCTAAGAACCATACATTTTATGTGCCCTATAGTTCTCTTGAGTGGGTGCCTCTGCATCAGGTCAGCTTTGCAAGAGGATCTTCGCAAAAGGATATCATCTGATGTAAAAACGTTGTTGAATATGAATGACGTTAAACAAAATTTGGAAACACTGAGAACAAAAGCGAAAGAAATTGAAAGAACAAGGGCGAAAGAAACTGAAAATAAATTAAAGAATGAATTACCAAAAAAAAATCAATTAGAACGCAGTGAAACGTCTTCATTAAAAAATTCTTCATCAGGTTTTTTTGCATCAAACTTGTCTAATCAAACTAAAACCTTTGTTGCTGGTATTGGAATCTTGGCTTTTGGTGCTTATGTTTTGTACAATAATCCAGCATCAATCATTGAATCAGTTAAAAGCTTTGTAACCAGCTGTTGGCAGAAGGCTACTCATTGACTTTTAAAATAATAGAGGAAATCATGAAAAAGATATTTTTAGTTTTAAGTTTGCTTTGCAGTTTGCCGTTGTTTGTTGGGGCTATGGAACCTGCAAATTCTTTAAAGAATAAACTTGTTTTAACTATAGAAGAATTAACGTTGTACCGTGCAGGCGATTTTGCTAATAATCCAAAGCTGGACATCTGGAAAACAAGTAACACGATTACTAAAGATACCCTTTTGGTAAAAGTAAGTTCAAAATCCGATGATGAATTTTGCAAAAATTCTGCACCTAAGTATTATCCTGTCGAGGATATTCTTGTTTATGCAGATTATTATTATGAGAAATCTCCTAACACGGGATATAATTCATATACAATTTCATATACAATAAAACCTATGTTAGCTATTGCTGAAAGAACGAATATAAAAAAAGAAAACTCTACGCAATTCATGTCGCTTTTAGAATTTGCACAATATTTAAATAAAATGAACCAAGAAAATGTACCGTTTTGTAGGCTTGATCGCGAGGGTAACATACAAGAAAGTTTTGTACCTAACCCAGTCAAATCTAATCAAAGCTCAATTTCAATTGGTTCTTACAAGTTTGATACATCCAATACCAATAGCGGTCTTTACGCAAAGTTGAGCATTTTTGCCGTTATCGGTCTTGCGTTGTATTTAAAACCCTCATTATTTCTTGAGCCTTTCAAATATTTCTTTGGCGGCTGGTGGCAGCAAAGAATAGAGAATTAAGAAGATTAACATGAAAAAAATATTAACATATCTCATGCTTTTGTTTTTAGGTTTAGAAGTAAACATACATGCTATGGAAAATCTTTCTCCGAAACCTGCAGTTGAACTTGATATTTTTCTAGGTGGAGATAGAAAATATGTAGTGAAGAATGCAAAGGAAACTGAATATCAATTAATAAAGTATAAATGGAAAAATCAAAAAGATAACCTTCCACAACATACAGAACAACTTGTATCAAAACTTCCATGGCTACTAGCTTCTTCTCAGTTAAAAGACCTGAAGGAAGACAATATTCTTAAAATAATTTTGGGTAATCAATGTTATATGCTTACTGCAAAACAAAAGGCTTTTGAAAATAATAAAGATCAAAATACTTTTGAAGAAATTTTTAAAAAACTTAATTCAGGAACTGATTGTTATAAGATAGATCTTGACGCTGGTATACATGGTTTAAATAATATTGATAAAATTGACTACAATATTGATAAAATTGAGTACATAAAGGTATCGAATCGTGAGCTTGAAAAAATTAACTATGGAAAGATAACCAATCCGCAGTATATAAGCAGTACAGGGTATTATGTAATGTTTGGCATCTTGGTTCTTGGTGGACTTGCATGGTACTACAATCCACGATCAATTATTGATACACTAAAGAACTTCACTGGTGCTGCCTTTAGTTGCTTCAAAAGCTTTGGCAACTGGTATAGCAAGGGAACAAATGCTCTCAACCACACCATTGCACAAAACAAACAATAAAACGAGACCACTAAGATGAAAAAAATATTGTTAACATTCATAATGTTGATCTCAAGCTTAATGCCGGCTATGGAATCAAAAATTGTAATAAAAGGCAACATCGCCATTGTTCCAGGAACAGTTTATGCCGGACAAGGAAAAATAACTTTGTCAGGTCCCACTATTAAAGAAATTTTAAATGATCAAGAAATCAAACCAAATGATGTTTTGCAACCTGTATGGGTTTGGACAGAACCACCATTTCAATCACCACGCCTTGCATGGGGACATCCTATCGAGGGAAAAACATTTCCCGAATACCTTCCTTATCATTATTTAGAAGACCTTAAAGAAGGTGCTCTATTGAAGATCACCATTGATGGGGTTGATTATGAGCTAAAAGCCAATCAGAAAGGTTTTGGATGGGGAAAAAATGATTGCATGCTTACGTTTCATGACGTACTTGCCCATCATAAAAAAAAGTTTGATAAACATCCAAATTGGTTTAGTGCTGATAAAAACTTTTTATTAGAAGAAGGTATTCTTGGCGAAGTCACAGTAATCGATGAGAAAACTGGAATAACCTTTAGGAAACATGGACCAAGGGTTATTCAGAAAAGTAATACAATTAGTAAAACCGGAGTCTATGCAATTCTTAATCCTTTAGCTCTTATCGGACTTGATTTCTCACAAAATGATTATTTGGTGGGTGGTGGCAGCAAAGAATAGAGAATTAAAAAAAAGCTTATCCGCGGCTCTTTTTTATGCTAAAATAGTTACTATCTTAAGCTTTTTTTCTCAGCGCTATGCCATTCTTTTTTTATACCTTTATCAGTAGAATGCAGTTGGTCTTTGTATTCTTGAAAAAGTATAAAAACATTATTGCTCCATTTTCTTTATTTTTGCTATACCTAAAAAAAATGTTTTTAACGAAAGGTTTTTGTGAATACGTTTACTGAAATGCCCTTAATGCCGGCTATTAAGAAGTCTCTTAATTCACTTGGCTTTACCACGCCGACCGAAATACAAGCAAAAGTTATTCCTTTGTTGTTAGAAAATCCCAAATCAGATGTACATGCACAAGCACAAACAGGTACGGGAAAAACGCTTGCTTTTGGAATTCCATTACTTCAAGCTATCGATCCATCTAAAAAAGCAGTACAAGGTTTGGTAATAGCACCAACACGCGAATTGGTTTTGCAAATTTATGAGAGTTTAAAAGATGTTTCGCGTGAAAGTGGCATTATAATTGAGCCTATTTATGGCGGCATGTCTATCGATCGTCAAGTTGCAAGCATTAAACGCGGTGCGCAAATCATTATTGGTACTCCCGGTCGTCTGAATGATCATTTACGCCGCAAAACCTTAGTTTTAAATTCACTTAAAATATTAGTATTAGATGAAGCTGATATCATGCTTGATATGGGCTTTAAAGAAGAGATTGATATTATTTTAAATCAAGCGCCAAAAGATCGTCAGATTTGGTTGTTTTCTGCCACGGTTGGCGCTGGTATTAAGCAGCTTATTATTTCGCATATGCAGAATGTTTTAACGGTAAAGGCGGAAAAAAAAGGCGTTGTGAGCACGCAAGTACAACAATATTATTGTGTGGTGCCTATGCGTGAGCGCATTGATGCAATAGCGCGATTTATTGAGGCAGCGCCGAATTTTTATGGCATCATTTTTTGTCAAACCAAAGTATTGACTAATGAAGTGATGGAAATTTTATTAGCCAAAGGGTTTAAAGTTAACTCCTTGCATGGTGACATGAAGCAGAGCTTGCGTAATCAAGTTATTAAAGGTTTTAAACATCAAGATTTTAATATTTTAGTTGCAACCGATGTTGCTGCACGAGGTATTGACGTTTCTAATCTTACGCATGTGATCAATTTTACGGTACCACGTGAACATGAAAGTTATATTCATCGCATAGGTAGAACGGGGCGCGCAGGCAAAGAAGGTATTGCAATTACGTTTATAGCTCCTTCAGAGTTTAGTCGTATTCGCAGGTTACAAGCGGCAGCACATACTACTTTGCAAGAAATAGCAGTACCAACGTTGGAAACAATTATCGGTACCAAAATGGGTGCGGTTTCAGATTTTATAGAGCAAGCAAAAAAACCAGATCGCAAATTAACAAAAGTGCATAAGGCAATTCAAGAACTTACCACTACTTTTTCTCAAGATGAAATACATAGCGCATTGATTCTTGCGCTTGAAGAAAAATTTTTCAAAGACGTCATTCATGAAGACATGAGCAAAGTTAAAGCACATGGCGCGGTGAGCCCACAAGAAATTTGTATGGAGCTAGGGCGCGATGATGGTTTCTCTGAAGATGAAGTTCGTAACTATTTATTGTTAACGTGTGGATTACAACCGCAAGAGTTGCATAAAGTTCGTGTTTTAAATAAAAAGTCATTTATTTCTATTCCTGAAAGTCGTTTGCAAGATTGCTTAAAAGCAATGCGTGAAAAACCATTGGCAAAAATAAGACATAAAATTTATTTAGTAGAAGATAAGCCCAGGGACAGGGATGAGCGAAGATCAGGTCAACGAAAAGAAACAGATCGTTTTGATAAGCGTCGCGAGGGTGGTAAGAGACATGATAAAGATAGCAGCAAAAAGCGTCATCGTGGTCAAGGGCGAAGAAGGTAAGAAATAATTCAGAAAAATTCAATGTATTTTCCTGAACCAGCGTTACCAACAATTGCTATTTTTTTATATTTTCATCTATTTTTCTAGTCTAATAACGTGTCTTTCAGGTTGGAATGCAAGAAAATTTTGTTGTAGCATTGCGGAAAAAAATCGGTATAATTAACCTGAAATAAAATTATTTTTGTATTAATTTGGACAAAATTTGACCCTAACCTTGCATCAGTAAATATGGAATCTTTTTTTATTTAATATTTTTATATCAAATTCTTTAGCTTTATACCTTTAATTTTTTACTGCAACGACTTCAATTACCATTATATTTTTTACTTCAAAAAGCCTTTCTTATGTATAAATTCAACAATTTACTTTTTACTACGCTCTCTGTAACAAATGTACGATTGAACTTATTGCTCCTTATTGGCAACCTGTATGCCATTGTAGATGAGAAACTCTTTCTAATGGCTTTTCTGCATAATATATAATTATAAGCCCAAAAAGTATAATAATGAATGAAAAAAGCATTTGAATAGTTATGTTTCCGCTATAGAGCGCGACAAAAAAAGGCCTCAATAAACTTGCTGAAGATATCAGTACAGCACTGTACTGTTTAACCAATTTTCCGTAAAGAGAATAACTAAAAATATTGCTCACCAGAATCATAATTGCCAATATGATCAGAAAAAATAATGGTGGTGCGGTAACTATTTTATGTAACGGATCTTCGATAACGAAAGAAGTTGTCAGTGCGCAAATGCCGGCACTTGCCATGCTTATGCAATTAATTATCGTTGGAGAATAATTATGGAAACGAATGAATTTGCGCATGAGCAAGGCTCCTAAGCTGCTTGAAACTATCGAAAGAAATAGAACACATGTCGGCAAAGAAAAGCTTAAAAAAAGATTAAAAGACGGAGTTGCGCTGGCAGCACCAAGCATGCACAGTAATAATCCTACGCATTGTTTGATGGTTGTGATTTCACTACAAATAAGATAGGCAAATAGTATTGCAAAAAGTGGTTCTGAAATAGCTATTAATGCAGATTGTTCGCTGGTTAAATACTGTAAAGCCCAAAATCTTAGGGTATTGCTCATAAAGAAAGAAAAAAATCCTATGATTAAACAGGGAACTATATAGTTTTTAAATTCAATCGTTTTACGATCTTTTAAAAAGAGAAAAAAAATAATTCCTGCAATGAGCGTTCTCAATCCACTTAGAAATAAAGGGGTGCTATAGATAAGCAATGATTTACTTATCAAAAAGGTGCTTGCTGAAACAGCATAGAGAATGATTATTGCCAACATTGGCTTCTCCTTATTTTGTTTTTTTGCATTCTATCGCACTCATTATTTCATTGATGTGAATAATACGAACAATTTCCAATCCTGCTTTGTGTACTAGATGAGTAATTTCTTGCAGCGTTCTTTCTTTCCCTTGAAATATCGTTAGCAAAGCAAGATCTATTGCTGCTAAAAGTTTTTTATCTTGAGCATGATCAAGAATGCCATCAATTATATACAGCTTAGAATTATTGTTCATGGCAGTGCTTACATTCTTGAGAATTTGTAATGCTTTTTCATCATGCCAATCATGCAGAATCCGCTTGAGAATAAAAATATCGGCAGTAAGTGGGAGTGGTTCAAAAAAACTTCCTGCTACTTTTTTACCTAGAAAGTCAGCATTATGATGTTGGATCACTTGAGGGAGATCAAATAATATTCCGGTAACATGAGAATTGTTTTTCATTATGTTAGTGATGAGTTGACCCTTGCCGCCACCAATATCGGCAATGGTACCATAAAATGATATTATTTTGGCAATGATCTCATCTTCCTGGTTGGAAATAATAGTCATTGCTTGGTCAAAGCGTGCGCTGAGCTGTGGATGTTTTTTTAAATAATCAAAATAGGTTTGCCCATACAGCATATCAAATGATGCTTTGCCAGTTTTAATGGAATAGACAAGATTGCCAAACGCATTCCAACGCGTTTCATCATCATGCAATAAAAAAGGTTTAATAGTAGCAGGATGATTTGCGCACATGGTGGTTGAAAAATCGGTTGTATGATACTTATTTTCAGAATCTTTTGCAAAAACTTCATGCAGCGTAAGAAAGTGCATCAGCCGCTCTAA
Source organism: Candidatus Babeliales bacterium (assembly GCA_020054235.1). GTDB lineage: Bacteria > Babelota > Babeliae > Babelales > JACPOV01 > JAGVLQ01. The sequence goes on along the minus strand of JAGVLQ010000010.1, from coordinate 32,982 downwards.
AGAATCTTTATCGGTGTTACTAACTTGAGCAAGTTGGGCTGCAGTCATGGGTTGTTGGGAAAGATGTTCAGCAATGTCAAGCTCTGCAGCTACAAATAATGCGCGAGCAAGCATGATATTGTTGAGTAAAGAAGTTATATTGATCGACATGTCGTAAAAGTCCTTTTGTAACTGTGTTATTTGCGTTAATGGGAAAAAGTTATTTATCAGATTTATATTGCATATTTTTTCAAAAGTGCTTAAATTAAAATAATTTTTATATTTTATTTTTTTCTTTTTTAAAGGTCAACCATGTCTAATACTGATTTAAAAGACATTTCATCAAATACAAAAAAACCTCTAAAAATAGTTAAACATAAGGGTACCTATGCGTTTTCAAGAATAATATCGATTTTATAACCAAAGTCTATAATGTATAAAAATGCCGCTTCTTTTTACGCTTCTTCAAGGCCACCATATCCTCCTGAGATTTTCAAGCTTATTATTGAGCAAATTCCTGAGCAACCAAGAGATTTGTATGTTGATTTGGGTTGTGGTACCGGTGAGCTCTTGCTTCCTTTAAGTGCCTATTTTAAAAAAAGTGTTGGTGTTGATCCCGAGAAAGCTATGCTTTCAGAAGTCAATAAAAAAATAAAGAAAAATACTCATAAAAACATTTCATTGTTTAATGGTACTGCAGAAGAATACTTAACCAGTTTGTCTGACACCACTGAAATAAGTTTGGTTACTGCTGGGCGTTCATTCCATTGGATGAATCAGGAGCTGGTAACAAAAGCAGTTTTTCATCATTTAATAAAGGGCGGTGCTTTTGTAACACTCGGCGAAGCAGAGGGCGGTCTTTGGAAAAGAAAATCTCAGTGGGCTCAAATAATGCATGACATAATTTTTAAAGAATTTCCTCATAAAGAGCAATTTGTTCCCCCTCTAAAAAGATTAAATATATCGGTTGAAGCAACACGTAATATGCTACAAAAATTTTCTTTTACCAAAATTGAAGATTTTATGCTTGAAGCCGAACAGCAATGGACTATTGAAACTATTATTAATTTATTTTATTCTGCAGCGGATTTTCTTGATTGGCTAGGCAGTGACAAAGAAGAATTCGAAAAAAAAGCACGAAAAGCATTATTGGCAATAAATTCTTCCGGAATATTTTATGAAACGAGTAAATTTGGCATTACCTGTTGTGTTAAATAAGAGAGCGAATGGTTTTTGGTTTTGAAAAAAAAGGTGAAACTTATGGAATCAATTTTTCTCTCTTCGCTGATCTTGAATCAACTTGCCTTGACCATCTTGCGCATTGGCATAGGTATCTTATTTATTGGCCACGGCTTTTTAAAAATAAAACGTGGCATTCCTGAGCTGCGCTGGACCGGTGAACAGATGAAAAATATCGGTATAACCTTTGCGCCACTCTTTTGGGGCATCTGTGCCATGCTTGCTGAATTTGGAGGCGGGGTTTGCTTGGCCCTAGGCTTTTGCACAAGGTTGGCTATGCCCTTTATGATATTTACCATGTTTGTGGCAATTACGTATCATCTGCGTAAGGGTGACAGCTATGGTTACTATTCCTTTCCAATGTCCCAAATGCTCATTTTTATTGCATTCCTGATTGCAGGCAGCGGTCCTTTTTCGCTTGATCATTTTTTGTTTGGATAATTTTGCTTTGTATCTCTAAATGCGATAAAATAAGTACGTTAATGTATGCTAAATACATTTAAATAAACAAATTGCAATAAATTTATCGCTTTTAGGGGTTTTTATTAAAATTCTTGCATCCACTTTTAACAAAATTATTCTGATTTTTATCGTAGCCCTGGGGGTTCTCTGCTCAGGCTATTACTTCTTTTCTGTTCCTCTCCATACTTGTCTCGATAATTATGCATTAAAAATAACAGAAGAGCGTTTTGGCGCCGGGCACGTTAGTTCTGCACATGAAGAAAAAATTAATGCGATTGCCAATGCAATGAGCATTCATGAGCCGATTATCATACGCAAAATGAACCATAAAGCCTTGAGTGGTTTTGGCTATAATAATGCCTTTGTCTATTTTGCCAAATTTTTTAATTTTATTCCTTTGAGCAGTAAACCTTTCTTCTTTGTCAGCGATGGTTTTTTTGAAGATCTATCGCCTGAAGAACAGTTGTTTCTTATAGGTCATGAATTAGTTCATGCAAAGCATAGGCATTTGCTTTACGACCAATTTATTTTTCTTTTGATTTTTTTGATACTTTTGTTTTTTGCATTTTTACAGGTAGGGCGTTTTATTAACTATTTGGTTAGAATTTATTCTTTCAAGAACTATGAAAAGTACCTTGCAATAGTTCTATATATACTTGTGTTTGTAAGTCTAAATCTTTGTATTAAGGTAACTTTTTGTTGTTATCGAAAGCAGCAAGAATGGCAAGCAGACCAAGAATCTTTAGCTCTCTTAAAATCTTATAATGGTGGCATAAAATTTTTTGAGCGCTGCGTGCGAGAATATCGTCAGGATTGGCATAGTGGTGGTATTTTTGTAGATCATCCTTCAAATTATGAAAGAAGGATGTATTGTTTGACAGCACAACAAAATGAATCTCTTAACAAATCGATAGGATAACCTATGAAAGTGCGCTATGAATTTTTTTTTTTATTAGTTCTTGGTTTTCAAGCTTTTCCAAATGTTGTTGAATACCTTGAAGATGCCTATTTATTGAATGTATCACAAGAATTGGTGCAAAAGGCTGAAAAAGTAGCGCAGCTGATAGATTATGATAAAAAATTTGAGTTGGTTACTCCCACAAAAGCAGGGATTCAAATCAATCCTGCTAATAATTTTATTGCGCAGGGCATCAACCCGGGCACGCATAATGACTTAATTATTGTTAATCAATTTTGGTTTTCAAGTTTACCTGATAATCAACAAACCTTTTTATTAGGCCGTTCATTTGAAACATTCAAGCAAGGTGGCTCCAATCCCTTTTCCTTGAAACTTATTAACTTTATTTATGGGTTGATTAGCATTCTGTTGCTTATTGCATTCTTTTTACTCTTAGGTTTCATAGGCAAATTAAAGAATCAAAAATTACTAAGAGCTCTTGTAGCTTTAGGTTTTGTTATTATTCTAGAATCTTTTGTCATGGATTCTTTGCATGTAAAGGTTCATCGGTATTTTGCATTAAAGCACGATATGCATATTATTGAAACAGTTATAGAAAAAACTGGTGATCGACAAGCTGCGCTCGAAGCACTTCAAAATTTTACCGCGGGAATTAAAGCGCAACTTGACAAGGGTGAAGTATTCTGGAAACCTTACGAACATACTTTTGAAAGCTATATTAAGGCGTTACAAGAAAAATAATAATTGTTCAACTTTATCTGAAAGGATTCTTCATGAAAAAGATTCTATTGCTTTCTTTACTTGCAGTTTCTTTTGCTGTTCAAAGTGCCGTTGAAATTAGACCTTACATTGATGGTGATAAAGCTGCCGTCATGGAACTTGTATTTCAAGATCCTATGAACTTTTTTACCGGTTCAGCGATCGTTAAAAAAGGATTTATGCCGCAAAATCTTTTTGAGTCAGAAAATAAAAAGAATATGGAAGGCATTTTTTCTGATTCATTACGCAAAAAGTACGTTATGGTTGAAAATGGTAAGGTTATCGGTTTTGTTGAATTTTTCAAAACATTAGAGCCAAACTTAGAAACTATTAAAGAACAGCTTGAAGCGCAAGGATTTCAGTTTGATGAAAAGCAGATGCTTGCTGCAATGCCAACTATTAAAAGGACTAAAGCTGAAAGCAAGGAATTTGTTATGATTGAATGTCTTGTTGTGGATAAATCGGTACGACGTAAAGGCTATGGCAAACAATTGATGAAAGAAGTTGAACGTTTTGCAAAAGAATTGTGGCCTACATTGAGTATAATTCAATTGAATACCAATACTGACAATGATGCTGCTCGCAAGCTTTACCAGTCATTAGGCTATCAAGTTGATACCACAATGTCACAACAATTAGCTCTTATGGAAATTGTTGTATACAAAAAAACAATTGCATAAAAACACATATATTTTTTTACATTCAGCCCACGGCCTTAAAATCGTGGGTTTTTTATTTTCTTGTCTAAAACAATAAAAATTAGATAAGGTAATCAAAAAAATAAGGAGAAAGTATGAATCTAATTTTGTACGATACTTTTTTATTCTATGTCAGAGAATCAATCGCTGCTATCGGTGTGGCAGTCATCATTATTGGCGCATTGCGCTCATTGTGTCAGCTCTATTTGGTCTGTGTTCATCGTACGTTGGATTTAAATTACATTCGCTTGCAGTTTGGCAACAGTGTTATTTTGGGTTTGGAATTTATGGTTGGTGCTGATATCGTGGGTTCACTCATTTCACCGGATTATTACAACATTGGCTTGCTGGCCATTATTGTATTGATTCGTACCGTTTTGAGTTACTTTTTAAATTTAGAGTTGCAAGCACTTTCACCGCAAGAGCGTAAATCGATTGCGTGAAATGAAAAAAAAGGGCATTGGAATTACAAAGCCCTCTCAAAATTATAAATCTTTATTTGCTATAATTCTTATAATATTTTTTTTAGTTTCAACCACTTGCTTGAGGTCCATATATATTTTGCGAGCATTTTCAACAGGATCATTATGCTCAGAATTAGTTGATGAAGTATTGTTTTCATTTTGAGCAGCAATAGTATTAAGGGCGCTATAGGTACCTAGAGCAAGAAATGGAATGTAAACTGGTAGTAATATTAAGCCTAGAAGTGGATTAGCTGGCATTGTGCTTATAACCGCACCACTAAGAATAAGTCTTATTTGATCACCAGTGAGCCATGTTGAATTATCGTTGGTTTTTAATGTGCTGTTGATTTGATTTAATAATAATTCTTTATAGGCTGTTTCAGCTAAAGCAGCGTACTGATATAGTTTTTTTTGCGGGATTTTTGTGAGCTTATACGCATCAGAGTTCTGATTTTGTTTATAAGCTGTTATATAGCTTTGGAGCTTTTCTGTATTATTTTCTGGATCAAAAATATCTCGCGAAACATCATATTCTGTCGTGAATTCTTCTAGAAATTTAGGGTAGTTACTTTCTTGAATCGTTTGTTCTATATTGACTTTTTGTCTTGTCATGAGCAACCAGTCCATACCGTTTGTGTAAGCAGGTAGTGCCAAAGCTAGAAGCAGAAGTAGTTTCTTCATCGATTGTTTCCTTCAGGTATATTAACGAAATAATAGATTAATTCTAGCAGGTATTTGTCTACTTGTCAATAATATATTTTTCTTTGGAAATTTATACTGTTGGGCTAATCAATTAATATTGCCAGATATAAAAATATTTATATGGGTTAAATAAACTGTTGGATTGCAGGACATTGTTCAAGTTTTTGTGGATTATTATAAAATTCAATGATCGCGCAATCTTCAAGATAATAGGTGCGAGGTATGTATCATTTTGAGGGTTGCAAGCTTTCGCTGCAAGAGCGCACATTGAATTGATGAAATAAAAAAAGGGCTTTGTACTTGCAAAGCCCTTTTAAAAATTATAGATCTTTTGTTGAAATAATTTTATAAAGTTGTTGTTTGTTTGTTAAAACTTGTTGTAAGTCTACCTTGATTTTGAGAGCATTTTCAACTTCAGTATTATTATCATTAGAATTATTAGAATTTGATGGAGTATTAGATTGATCATACGCAAATGCACCACCCCCAATAATTGTCGTAAGAAAAGCTGCTGGAAATAGGAGAACTCCGAAAATTCCAAAAGGGTAATCGTCGTACCTATAACCATAATACGAGCTTTTTTGTTTATAATTCATCATTGCCAAGCATAATAAAAGAGCTGCTCCGCCACCTGCCATTATGAAATATGGCAGTTCTGACTTTTGGGTGACTGTTGTAGTATTTTGTTGATTCAGAAGCAATCTTGTATTATAAGTACTTTCAGCTAAATTAGCGTATAATTTGAGTTTATCTTGAGATATTTGGTTGATAAGCTTGTAAGCATCAGAATGCTCGTTTGTTTCATAATCCTTTTTATAATCTTGTAAGCTACCTTTCCAGTCTGACCATTTTTCATATACATTTGAAGTAACATTATACTTTTTTTCAAAACGAGTACGAAAGGCGCTATGATTGCTGTCTTTAATGGCTTTTTTTACATAGGATTTTTGTATTTCACTGCTTTGTATGTTACTTACAAGTGCAAGTGCTACAAAAATAAATAATTTTTTCATCTATTTTCCTACAAATAAGGGTTAAACATGGCAGTAATTGTAGCAACAATACAGCACATTGTAAACTAGTGACAATTTTTAATTATTTAGTGTATCAATTAAACCAACAAACAATTTTCAATTATAAAATTTTGTATTAGCTTATAAATTTTTTGATCAAACTTTTTTCACCAAGTTTTTGTAGATCCTCACAAAATTCAACTATTCTGCCTTGGTCAACGAAGTAGATGCGATCGAAAATCAGTTTTACAAAATTGGTATCTTGGCTGGAAACACCTATGGTGAGTCCTTGAGCTGCTAAGTTTTTTAAAATTTTTACAAGCTTTTTTGTGTTTTCGGGATCCAGTGATGCGGTTGGTTCATCAAGGAGCAGTACGCGTGGTTGCAAGCAGAGTGCGCGTGCAATGGCCACGCGTTGTTGTTGGCCTCCTGAAAGTTGCGATGGATATTGTTCAAGAGATGCGGTCATACCAACTTGTTCCAGCATTTGTAATGCTTGTGCGCGTGCTTCTTGTTCTGATTTGCCGGCAACAAGCAAGGGGTCTATACAGTTTTGCAAAACGGTTAAGTTTGAAAACAAATTAAAATCTTGGAACACAAAACCAATTTCTTGCGCTCGGTGTAAAGGGCTTAAACTATTAAGTTTTTGACCGTTAATTGTAATTGAACCACTGCAGGTTGGCACAAGATTAGCCAATGCTTTAAGCAACGTTGTTTTACCGGCGCCACTTTTGCCAAGAAATGTTGTAATGCGCCCTTGCTCGAGCGTGCAAGAAACATCATCAAGAATTTTTTTGCCATCAAGAGTGGCCGTGAGATTTTTAACGCTGACCATACAAAATCCTTTTTTCAGCATAAATAAGTAAAAAATTTAAAAGTGCTGAAAAGACTAAATACACTGCGGCAAGAGCAAGATAGACAGGCACTGGATTCAGTTCACGGGAAATAATATTCATGCCAGTGCGCGTAAGTTCTGCGATGCCGATCGTTGCCAATAATGAAGTACTTTTAAGTAGTTGTTCTCCTTCGCCAAACAGTGCTGGTGCAATTGTTTTGAATGCTTGTGGTACAATGATGCGTTGTAATTTTGCACGCAAAGGATAGCCAAGTGCGGTGCATGCAAGCCACTGACCTTGTGGCACAGCATTGATGCCGGCACGAATAATTTCTGTGACATAACCACTTGAGCAAAATGCCAGTGCACTGCAAGCAGCTACAAAACCAGGCATGTTGATGCCGGTGAGTGCTGGAATCAAAAAATAGGCAATTAAAATTTGCACATAGGCGGGAATTCCTTTTGCAATGAAGGTGTACATTTTAATCAGGCGATACGAAGTTGCATTGGTCAATGCACGCGAGCTTGCAATGCCCAAAATGGTACCGATGCAAAGACTTACAAATGCAGCGCATAGCCATGCTGCAAGTGTTATGCCAACTCCTTGTGCAAGAAGCGGAATATAGCCGAATAACTTCATGCAATATCCCATTTTTTTTCAAAGGTTGCTATAGTTCCATTCTTTTTAAGTGTTTCAACAGCATTGGTAACTTCTTTGATAAGTTCTTGATTATCTTTTTTGATGCAAATACCAACGCCAAATACTTGAAATTGTGGCTCGAGTGGCACATTAAGCATTTGTATTTCTGGATATTTTTGTTTAAATTTCTTGGCAATCGCCGGTTCGACAAAAGCGGCATCCGCTTTGCCGTACTGGATATTCAATAATGCATCATCAACTTTTTCTGTATATTTTTTGGTGATAAAATCATAAAAATCATAGGTGCTGAGCGCTGTATCTTGTGATGACGCAGGCTCGACGCATATTGTTTTTCCTTTCATATCGGTAATGCTTTTGATGCCTTCCGGAATTGTTTTCCAAAATAGTAAAGGAAAAGATTTTACCGTTTCACCTTGGTAGCGAATCATTGCCATGGTTGCTTGACGATCTTTAGTAATTGAAAGTCCCCAAATAATGGCATCGATCATGCCGCGCTCGAGAGCCAATAATAATGAAGTCATTGAGCCAAGATCTTTGAGAACCAATTTTTTATTCATGGTTTGTGTTACGGCACGAATAACATCGATATCAAATCCTTCATATTCGCCTTGTTGATTTACGCTGACCCATGGTGCGTAATCGCCAACGGTTCCAACAACAAGGGTTTTATTATCAGGGGCAGAATTTTGTTTGAGTACATAATAGCTACCCAGAAAGGCTATTAGGAGTGTGATTAGTATTAATTTTAATTTCATGGTTAGTTTCTTTCTTTTTATTCATATTATTTTTCCAACTGTTTCAATACCGTTCGGTAGCCATGATGGGGTTCGTCCTTCAAAAAGCGAGCGACGCGCGTGATAGTGGCCAAACTTGCGCCGGTTTTTTCACTAATTTCTCGGTAAGAAAGTGTACCTTCATTAAGCAACTTGCACACGCGCCAGCGTTCGGCTAATGCAGTCAACTCTTGCGGCGTACAGAGATCTTTCATAAAGTTTGCCATAACCTTTTTGTTTTCGATGTTTGCTAATACTTCAAAGAGCTCCTGGATTGCATCGGTTTTTTTTACCGTTTTCATAAATTTTCTCTTTTTTAAAGGTTAAAATCGTTCTATTGTTCTATCATGATAGCACAGTGAAGTGGCTGTGTCAAGGGTAAGTGCTAGAAAAAGTTAAGTGATTAAAAAGAGGTAATCTCGAGCTGTTTTTTGGGTTAATTATTTTGGATTTATTGCAAGAGATCGTTTTTAGGCTTTTCAGAGGACTTAAAAATAGAAGAGTCTTCATGTTCTTGCAAAAATGAATCAAGGATTTCACTGTTCTTTTTGAGTGTTTCTTTCATTTTAAAAATTTCTTCTTCTTTTGTATGAAGAGGTTGATTTTTGATTTGGTAGATTTTTTCACAAAATTGTTCCATAGAGGTTAATGCTTTTAAAAATTGATCAATATTGCCTTCCATGCTTATCAAAGAAGTGGTGATTATACTTAAAAAAGGTAGCGTAATAATTCTCATAGAATTCCTTTTTCAAAGAATTGTTTAGATTATTAGAAAAGTAACCTATTTTTCCCTTTTTTTTCTATGCTTTGGCTTTAAGATACTGGTTGCGATTCTTTACAAAAAGGGGTTTTTTGGCAATACTTAGGTATATTCATTCATTATTAAATTTGACCTATTAGGAGCTCTATGAAAAAAGATATACATCCGGAAGTTCACGAAGTTAACGCTCAGTGTACTTGTGGTTATTCCTTTACAACCAGTTCAACCAAGCCAGAACTAAAAGCAACTATTTGTTCTCATTGCCATCCATTTTTCACCGGGGATCAAAAATTTGTTGATACTGCTGGTCGCATTGAAAAATTCGAAAGTCGTTATAAAAAGACCGAAAAAAAGTCAAAAAAGTAGTATATGGCAATCGATTGGTCCAGCCTTCAGGCCCGCTATGATGAAGTAAGCCAGCAATTGGCAGCTCCATCTATAGATACAAAAACTCGTCAAACTTTGCAAAGAGAGGCATCACGCCTTGCTGATCTCCTCCGGCAGCATACGGTTATTCAGGATCTTGAAAAAAAGATTCAGCAAGTGCATAAGGAGCTTGAGACGCTTGAAGATGCCTCCATGAAAGAACTCTACCAAGAGGAACTGGAAGATTTGAAGGCTCAACTTAATCAAGCTCACCAGGAACTTGAAAATTATCTGTATCCACCTGATGAGCGTGATGATCGCTCGGTTTTCTTAGAAATTCGTGCCGGCGCTGGTGGCCAAGAAGCAGCATTGTTTGCAGCTGACCTTATGAAAATGTATACCAATTATGCATTAGGTAAGGGTTGGCAAGTTTCGATCGCTGACATTGCCGAAACTGATCTTGGCGGAATTCGCGATGTAACCCTGCACATAGAAGGCAAAGGAGTTTACGGACATCTTAAGCGTGAAGCTGGTGTGCATCGTGTGCAGCGTGTGCCTAAAACAGAAACACAAGGGCGCGTTCATACTTCAACTGCTACAGTTGCAGTGTTGCCTGAGGCTGAAGAAGTTGATGTAAAAATCAATCCGTCCGATTTACGTATTGACACCTACCGTGCTGGTGGTGCCGGCGGTCAGCATGTTAATAAAACCGATTCTGCCGTTCGTATTACCCATATTCCAACCGGTGTTGTAGTAGCCTGCCAAGATGAACGTTCTCAGCATAAAAATAAAGCAAAAGCTATGAAAATGCTCCAATCACGGATCTATGCTGCGGAGCGTGAAAAACATGAAGCTGAACTTGCCAAAGAGCGCAAAGAAATGGTTGGTACCGGCATGCGCGCAGAAAAGGTGCGCACCTACAATTATCCACAAAATCGTATTACTGATCACCAAGTCGATCTTACGCTCAAAAAACTCGATATTATTATGCAAGGGCCAGCCCTACAAGAAATTCTTGATGCCCTGATGGCATTTGATAAAGAAGAGCGCAGAAAACACGCATCGATTTAAAGAGACACGTCAGCATATATTGGACTATGATCACTTGGTGCAATACCATTCGGGTAGTATTTTGGATAATAATCTATTACCTCATAATTTTTTATTGAGTCTTTTGGTATGTTTTTTACGAGTATGTTATCTATTGAAGGTCTATTTTTTGGGTCAATGGTATAACTGTTAATATATCCTTTTTCTTTTGTAAAAACAGTTTCTGGCCTTTGCATATTCAAATCACCAATAAAAAATACTGGATCGTTGCCGATTTTTTGTTCAATTATTTTTGCGATAAGTTTTAGTTCTTCATTGATAACGATGTGTTCCAATGAAAGATGCGTATTAAATACCCAAAAGCTTTTTTTAGTATTTTTAAACTCGAATTTTGCCCATGTGCAAGCACGAATATGTTTATATTTTCTCGGCTCACCCCATTTTGAGGGTTCTCCTGGTTTCATAGTTTCATTGAGCCAAAAGGTGCCCTGATCAAGAATTTTCAATTTGTTTTTATTGTAAAAAATTGCATTGTAATCGGTTCCTGCTTTTCCGAGGGTTACTGCGACCTTCAATGGATTTTGTTTAGACAACGGTATAATTGGTTTTCCAATCCATGCAAAGTTTTTTAGCTTACTTTGAAAAAATTCCAAATCACCCAAATGAGGTTCTTGAAAGCCTAAAATATCAGGACTATAATCTTTGATTAAAGTTACTGCAAGATCTCTTCGTATAGGGTTGGTTTTATTTTTTTCTTTTTGGGCAGGATCAGGGTCTAGTGGAATATTAACCGACTCTAGGTAATTAAAGCTCATTACTTTTAAAGATTCGGCATAACAAAAATAACAGAATGAGCATAAAGACCAGAAAGTAAGCAAAACCAATAAGTTTTTTTGTCTATTCATTTCTTACCTCTTTGTAAAAACAACTTTTTCAACACTATTATGTCATGAGCACGACAGTTCTTGTCAATAGATAATTTTGACTTTTGTGGCCTAAATTTTTAGATTAGTTATTGAAAAATACTATAAATCATATTTATTAGGAAAAGGTATGAAGAAAAATTTCTTATTATTAACTATTTCTATTCTTTTTGTTTCTTATCTACAAGCTCGTCATGATTATGATGGCTGTGGCCCTTTATTTCAACCTTATTCAGTTACGGTCAAAGGTGGAGTAGCACCGACAATCATTACAGATAGAGGTGGCCTATTTGCTGCAGTAAGTAGTTTTAATCCACTGGTTTTTGAATCAGTCAAAGATCCTAAATTTAATGATATGTGGCATAATTATCCAGCAAATATTGATGTTGATTTTGGATTTGCTCTTTCAAATCATGTTGAACTTTTTGGTGAATTTAATGCGCGTTATGCAAAAGCAAAAAATTTGTCTTTTATAGGCCAAGCTCCTACTGGTGTTTTTGGTACACTTTCTCCTGAATTAAGCAATTTTTTAGCATATGCGGGATATGTGGGCAATAGATATTTCTTTAATAGAATTTTTTGTGATAAACTCTCATTTTTTTTGGGATTGAAATTTGGTGTAGTGAACTATAGAAAAATAAATGCAAAACCATTTAGTATTACTAACCAGCAAGGACAAGTGCTTACGCAAAATACTATTTGGTTTGAATCTCGTAATGTTTGCAGTGGTGGATTGCAGGCTGGATTTGATATTCTTGTTACCAAATCATTGTCGATTTTTTTTAATGCGGAAGTTGTTGCGTCAGGCCCTATGAAGCCGCTCTTTAATTTTATTAAAGAAGATCAGTCAATATTTCCAGCATTCACCAATTTGCTTCGCGAATCATCCGGAACAGTACTTTCGTTTCCTGTAACCCTTGGTCTTCGTTATTATTTCGGTGGTTGTAAATAGTTTCAGTTGCGTATAGTTAATAAAAATAATAGGGCGATATTCAAAAAATATAGCGCCCTATTTAATTGCAAACAAGTTGGAAAGATTCTTTTTTCCAGTATACTGGTGACAGCAAAATTCAAAAAAAACTTTTATTAACAAGGATTTTTTATGTCACCGATTTCTTATTTGCTTGATCATAATCGTTATTGCAATATTGTAGGCATTGTTGTTATTTTAGCTATTGCTGTTCTTTTTTCGAATAATCGAAAGGAAATTAACGTTCGTTTAATAATTAATGCGTTAGTTATGCAGTTTGCAATTGCGTTTATTGTACTCAAAACTTTTATCGGTCAATTTATCATAGGCAAAATTGCGCTTGGAGTTAGTAAGTTGTATGAATGTGCAGATAGCGGTGCATCTTTTTTATTTGGTAATCTTGCGGATGCAACAAAGCCTTGGGGATTTGTTTTTGCCATTAAGGTATTACCTATAATAATTTTTTTTGGTGCGTTGATGTCTCTTTTATTTCATTGGGGTATTGTTCAACGATTGGTTTATGCAATAAGTTTAGTGGTGCAACCATTTTTGGGGACCTCTGGTGCCGAAACCTTGTGTGCAATTTCTAACAGTTTTTTGGGTCAAACGGAGGCCCCTTTGTTGGTTAAAAATTATCTTAAAGGTATGACGCGTTCAGAAATGCTCGTAGTCATGATTAGCGGTATGGGTACCATTAGTGGCGCAATTTTAGCAGTATTTGCTGCTATGGGTGTGCCGGCTGTCCATTTACTTTCAGCAAGTGTAATGGCTATTCCTGGAACTATTTTAATTGCAAAGATTTTATATCCACAAACCGAGCAATCTCAAACGGCAGCAGGTGTGCCCTTTAAACAAGAACAAGAAACAAAAAATGTATTCGATGCGATTTCTGCTGGTACCACTGATGGCATGCATTTGGCATTAAACGTTGGGGCGATGCTTATTGCATTTTTATCATTGCTTGCTTTAATAAATTCTCTTCTTTCAGTCTTTTATTCTGGCCTTAATTTATCTGTCATATTTTCTTATGTTTTTGCTCCATTTGGTTATTTACTTGGCTTTACTGGACAAGAAGCACTAAAAGCTGGAGAACTTTTAGGGATCAAGGTGACTGTGAATGAATTGATTGCCTATGCCCAGATGGTTGATATGCATCTTTCTGAACGTACGGTTGCAATTTTAACGTATGCGCTCTGTGGTTTTTCGAACTTTTCTTGCATAGGTATTCAGATTGGTGGTATCGGTGCATTAGTACCAGAAAAACGGCAATGGCTCTGCGAATTTGGGTTGTTGACGGTTCTTGGTGGATCTCTTTCAAATTTACTTTCTGCTATGATTGTAGGATTATTGCTCTAATTGATGAAAATGTTGCTCTAAAAGAAAAAAAAATTGTAAATTAATTTTTATATTGGTTTTTTTTTTTCTAAAAATTGAAAGGGGGTACATAAGCGTATTTTAAGGTGAGAGTTGTATCATTAAATTTTCAAGAAGGAGTTTAAATGAAATTGCCTATTTTTTCATTATCGATATTGTTGCTGCCATTAGTGGTAGTAGCTAATCCTCATGATTGGCCAGTTCATGGTCATGATGGTAAGCATAGCTTTGTCAATCGTCAAGGAAATCAAATAAATAAAAACACCATCAATCAATTAGTAAAAGTATGGGAAGCTGGCCCTGGTTTTTTTACGGTTACACCTGGTGACTTGGTTGGTATAACCCATGATCCAATTATCAAAGATGATATTGTATATTATGGTGATTTTGGTCAAGGTATCTTAGCGGCGCGTAATGCAAAAACTGGCCAGCTTATTTGGCAACAGCAATACAAACAAGGGTTCTTAACGGGAACTATTTTGGCTATTCTTGTTCATAACGACAAGATTTACTTTGCATTATCAAATACTGGTGAAGTGCGAGCAGTTTCTCGTTTTGATGGTTCTCCAATTTTTACTACTTCAGATTTTAACGTACCGGATCCAAATTTACCGCCAATACAAGGTGGTACGACGGTATTTGCTTCGCCAATTATTGTTGACAACAAAGTTATTTTTGGTAACTCTGCAGAAAATACTCGTGGTAGTCTTGTAGCTATTGATGCACAAACCGGTGCTAAAGTTTGGCAAACTTTCATTGCTCAGCCAAATGAAGGTTCAGGTGCTGGTATTTGGACGTCTCCTGCTATTGATGAAGATCGAGGTTTAATTTTTGTTGGTTCAGCAAATGCTGGTAGTGAACCTGTTCCTGCAAATGCTGCATCTATGTTGGCGATAGATTACAGAACTGGTGCAATTGTATGGAGCACCTTGGTGCACCCTAATCAAATTTGGAATCAATCTACTCGTCTTGAAAGTTATGCAACATCGTTAACGAGTGATATTTCAGTTGCTGGTTCTCCAAACCTGTTTTCAATCGGTTGCGATGATGTCGTTGGAGCTTTTGACAAAAAGAGCCAATACACTGTATTTAATCGTGATACAGGAGCTATTGTTTGGAAACGTGATAATTTAGCAAACGGTTATGTTAAAGGTAATCATAAAACTGCTTACATGAGCCGATCTCAATTAACTGGTCAAGAAAGACAATTATATGAAGACGGTATTATTTATATTGTTGCAGAAGGTTTGACTGAGCCAATTCCAACTGAGCCGTTCTCACAATTCCTTGCAGGGGACCCT
Source organism: Candidatus Babeliales bacterium (assembly GCA_020054235.1). GTDB lineage: Bacteria > Babelota > Babeliae > Babelales > JACPOV01 > JAGVLQ01. Next base: position 17,734 of record JAGVLQ010000010.1, on the reverse strand, counting down.
AATTTTATTCAAGCTAAATCATTCCTTATTGTTTATGCTTTGAATGCTACTAACGGTTCGACAATTTGGCAAAAACAATTTAATGGTGTTTCAGGAGTTTCTACTGGTATAGTTGCTACGAAGGAACTTCTTTTCTTTGGTAATTCATTTGGTGATGTTTATGCGTTAGATCGTACGAATGGTGACTTGTTGCGTACGTTCCCACGCGATCCTTTATTGCCACTTGAGGTTACTCAATTGCAAACACAAGTTTCAATCTCAAAAGGAAGATTATTTATTCCGGGAGCACAAGGATTAAGTAATATTCAAGTATGGGGCTTACCTGAGGAAGCATAAATTAGATTTGCCTTATATTTTGCAAAAAAGAGGCCGCAGAACTGCGGCCTCTTTTTATTTGCTTGATTGGAGCCAAGCAATAGTATCGTTGTGCACGATGCTCAATCCTACTGCTTGATATTCAAGTGCTTTTGTAGGCCGAGAGACCCAGTTGATGATATTTTTTTCACGAAACAAAAGACCGGTGTCAGCTGCAGCAAGATAGTGATAAATTTCTTGATGTGGTACTCGAGTAACATAAAAGTGAGAAGGATCAATATGGTACTGATGCAATAGCTTTTCAAAAATTTGTTTATCTTGGCTCAACAATAGCAAAAAGGCTTTGTCACTAAATTCTAACTGTTGCTTAAAAAAACGAACAATTTCATCAGGGCATTGCCATGCTTTTGCTGAGCCATTATAGCAATAGACATGCGAGTTCAAAGGAATGCCGAGTTTTTTTCTCATTTGTGTTCGCCATTCTTGTACTATTGCCGCTTCGAAATTTTTTGGAATATCTTCTTGAGCAATAGTAATTAAACTTGGATTTGTTTTATATTCTTCTATTAAATATGTTTTGAGTGCAGGTGAAACCGCTTGAAAAGTTAAAGGGATAGTTAAGCTTTGTGAGCCATAAACCTTCTTTTCAAGCTGGTAAAACAGTTTGGTACGTAGCATATGTAAGAAGTATAAAGGATTTTTTTTATTGCGATGCACATAGGCATATTCTTCTGCTAAAAGACCGCGTGCTTGGATGGTAATGCTGCGACATGGAGTATTTTTTATTGCTTGTAATGCTACATAGCCGGCATGAGGGCCGCGTGCAATAATTTCAAAAGGTTGAGAAATTTTCAATATATTGGCTAGTGCCCGAACAGAAGAGCGCAAACTCCACAACCCAAAGAACGGCTTTCTTTTTAAAACTATGAGCTTGATACCTTGATTAAATAATTTTCTTTCTATAGTTGGACAGATTGACTTATTTTCAAAACTGATCAACACGATTTGACTATAGATTGACTGAAAAGAATTTTTTTTCAGAATCGCCAAAATTTGGCTATCAAAAATTGAATTAGTAATACTGTCATAAAGAATAAAAAAAAGAATATTTTTTTTAGTTGGGTTTATTGTCATTCTTCATCACGACTTTCATGTTCTGTTATTGGCATCGATGGTTCTTGAAGATTTTCAAGTGCAAGTTCTTCCCGATTTATAAAAAGCCCCATTGAGAATTTTAGGTATGTTTACTTTATGTATTTTGAAAAACGAATTTGGTTTAGACATTTTATTTTAAAAAAAGAAAGTAATTGCAACGATCTAAATCTAATTTTTCAATTTTTCTAAGGTGTTTATGAGATTTTTTTCCACTCAGTAGATTAAAATTATTGTTAGGTATTGTTCCTTTTTTTATAAGAGCGAGGTGGTTGGTCAGCATTTAGAAAAACAGGAAATCTTACAATTTACTTAACTTGGATAAAAAATATGTATAAATTTTCATCAAGAGTTTTATTATAGTTTTTTTATAAAATAGGGTCCTGTTTCCAGGACCCTAACAAATTTTTGTTTTTATGCTAAATCTTCTTGGTCCCAGCCAATTTCTTTTTCAGCCATAGGGCCAGAAATTCGATTGTTTTTTGCAGTACGAATTGCTTTAGGTTTTTCTTGTGCTGGTTGAACATCTTCTTGGATGACAACAGGTTTTTTGCTGCAGCCGGATAAACATACTAGTGTTAAAAGGCTTAGAGAAAGGGTAAGAACTTTTTTCATAATAATTCCTTTTTGATTGATAAATTTCAACATATGGTAATTAATTGTAATGTAAGTAAACTTCTTTTACAAGTATACGAAATTTTCTTAATCTTTTCATGGTATTTTTGCTAGGTGCTGAAAATTCTGTTTTTTTAGTAAAAAATCAATTAGCTAAAGTATAAAATTAACGACATTAAAAGTGTTAGCGCAACAGGTATTTTAATCGGTTTAAAATTAAAAATTTTATAGGCAATATTGCAAAGTGTTATTGCAATTAATGCTGGATATCCAATAATAATTATTGGTGCAGAAAACTCTAATATTGCAGCTAAACCAAAATTTGAAGGAATCATAGTAAGTGCTAACGTAATACCTAAAGCAGGAATATATCCTAACTTGTCATTGCTTATTTGGGTGTTAAGAAATTCTGCGTACACAGCTGCTAAAGCAATAATAGTTGAATAACAAGCCATCAAAACTGCTGTAGCGATTATAAAGGCGCCATGACTGCCAAGAACACGGAAAGAAATGGTACTAAATAATTCGCCTTCATTGATATATTCAAGTCCGTGTCCATGATAAGCACCAAGATAACTTAATCCGATATAGACTAACCCTAGTAAGCCGATACCAATAAGGCCAGATTGAAAACTCATAAAAGCAAGCTTTTGAAAATTTGGTTTGCCGGGAGAACTATAGTTTTTTTGTAAAATAGTTATAACGATGGAAGAAAATAATATCCCAGCAAGTATGTCTAAAGTTTTATAGCCGACTACAAAACTCTTCCAGAAAGCAGTTAAGGTAGTTTCATCAGTTGTTGTTACGAGAGAGCTAGTAAAATAACCTTTTGCAATGATAATAATTAAAGAAAAAAGTAGTAATGGGCTAATAAAGGTGCCCAAAAAATCAACGATTTTATTTTCTTTATAGGTTGCTAAAAAAGTTATAAACAAAAAGAGAATACTAAAAACAAACAGTGACATTTGGGGAATGAAGGGTGAAATCATTATATAGGAAAGCGTTACTATTCGTGGCATTGCTATAAGAGGACCAGCGATGCTTGTGCAAAAAAAGATAAAAAAGAAACCAGGAATTCTACCGAGGCGCATGAAGAATAGTCGATAATCTCCCTGAAATAAAATGATTGCAATTAATGCTGCAAGTGGAATTAGAAGTGCTGATAATAAAAAACCGGTAATTGCCCATGCAAGTTTATCGCCAGATTCCAAACCGATTCTTATAGGAAACATTAAATTTCCTGCACCAAAAAACATGGAAAATATTGCTAAGCCGGTTGTTAAAATTTCAGAACTAAAAAAAAATTTTCGCATACATAACCTTTAAAAGAGATTTTTAACTTTGTAACAAAAAAAATTTACTTTCTAATACCTATTACTGTACTCAAATTACTTTTTTTTACAAGGTTCTCTTCATGCTACTCCTCAAGAGATCTAAGATATGCTCGATTGATTCATAAAAAATAAACCTCTGTAGCTCAAAATATTTCTCTGGAACGCCTATGAACAGGTGCGATTAGGTACTACAAAACTTTGTGCTGATTGTTGATGATCCCTGATGTGCCGACAAAAAAACTGTTTGTGCATTGGAAGGTGTGTATCGTAATTATTTTAAATTGTATGCACTTGCAATAAAACTTGATCTGAAAGCAGGAGCAACAAAAGAAGCGATTATGCAAGGGATTGTTTTGGAAGAATCTGAATTAGTTGCGATTTTTGAAATAAAATAAGTTGGTTCTTGCTTGATTTTTCTGAATTCATTAAGATGAACAGGCAGATTGAGAATTGATCTGCCTGTCTTTTTTTACATAGAATCTTTTTTAGGAAATTGCAATGAATTATATTAAGTGGTTTGATACCTTGACCATGAACGACGTATCGTTGGTTGGTGGAAAAAATGCCTCACTTGGTGAAATGATTAAGCAGCTCAGTAAAAAAGGTATTCGTATTCCATATGGTTTTGCTGTTACAGCAGAAGCTTATTGGCATTTTTTAAATCAAAATAACATTTTGCCAACCATGCAAAAGAGCATGACTCAATTGACTGATCGTAATGATTTGGCAATGTTGAAAAAAGTTGGCTCTGAAATTCGTGCACTCATTACTACAGCGACTATGCCCCACGATTTAGCACTTGAAATTGAACAGGCCTATAAAAATTTATGCGCTATGTATGAGCAACAAGAAGTTGATGTTGCAGTACGATCATCAGCTACGGCTGAGGATTTGCCGGAAGCTTCATTTGCTGGACAACAAGATACCTTTTTAAATATTCAAGGTGTTGAGGAACTTTTGGGTGCCTGCAAAAAAAGTATGGCATCATTATTTACCGATCGCGCCATTATTTATCGTTTAGAAAAGGGTTTTGATCATTTTAAAATTGGGTTATCCGTTGGCGTCCAAAAAATGGTTCGTGCTGATATTGCCAGTGCTGGTGTTGCCTTTACCTTAGAAACAGAAAGTGGTTTTAAAGATATGGTCATGATCAATGCTTCATGGGGTCTTGGTGAAGCGGTGGTTAAAGGTATGATTAATCCCGATGAATTTTGTATTCATAAAACAACCTTACAAAAAGGTTTTAAACCGATCATAAAAAAAAGATTGGGCGATAAGCCATTAAAATTAATATATGGGCAAGACAAACAAAATCCGGTCCAAGAAGTTACGGTTGGCAATGAGCACTATGTTTCCTTTAGTTTAACTGATGATGAAATTTTGGAGCTTGCTCGTTATTGTATGATCATAGAAGATCATTACTCTGCGATTAACAACAAATGGATGCCTATGGATATTGAATGGGCAAAAGATGGCTTGGATAAAAAATTGTATATTGTACAGGCGCGCCCGGAAACAATTCATGCTTCGCAGTATGACCCCAATGTTTTATTAACATATCGCATTTCTAATGCAAGTGTTGATGAACTGGCAAAAAAAACAATTATTACCGGGCAAAGTATTGGTGAGCGTATTGCTAAGGGAAATGCCAAAGTTGCTCAAAATATTGCCGACATTACCGCATTTAAAGAGGGTGATATTTTGGTCACCTCGATGACCGACCCAGATTGGGTACCCATTATGAAAAAGGCTGCTGCAATTATTACCGACCGTGGTGGGCGCACAAGCCATGCAGCTATTGTTAGCCGCGAGCTTGGAATTCCAGCTATTGTTGGCAGTGAACGTGCGACTGCTTTGATTGCGGATGGAACTTCAATTACCGTGGATTGTTCGCGCGGAGCAACTGGTTATGTCTATGAAGGTGCTTTTGCAATTGAAACGATCAAGACCGATCTAAAAAAAATACCTCAAGTATCGGTTGAACTTATGGTTAATATTGCAGATCCTGATCAGGCATTTCGTGTTTCTTTTTTACCCGTCGATGGTGTTGGGTTAGCGCGTACTGAGTTCATTATTAGTAATCTTATAAAAATGCATCCTATGGCAGCAGCGGATCCTGAAAAAATTACTGACCCAGATTTATTGCGTGATTTGCACAAGATTGGGCTTGGGTACGCTGACTTGAAAACATTTTTTGTCGATACTTTAGCTCAAGGTATTGGCAGTATTGCCGCTGCGTTTTATCCTCGTCCGGTGATTGTGCGCTTTTCAGATTTTAAATCAAATGAATACCGCAATTTATTGGCAGGAAAGTATTTTGAGCCAGAAGAAGAAAACCCCATGCTTGGCTTACGTGGTGCTTCGCGTTATTACAGCAAGCTTTATGAACCCGCATTTTTATTAGAATGTGCTGCACTCAAAAAAGCACGTGAAGAAATGGGCTTTACCAATATCAAAATTATGATTCCATTTATACGCACGGTGCAAGAAGCCCAAAAAGTTATTGGGATTATGAACAAGCAGGGTTTGATTGCCGGTCAACAAGGATTGGGTCTCTATATGATGTGTGAAATTCCTTCGAATGTTGTGCTTATTGATGAGTTTTGCAAATATTTTGATGGTATTTCAATTGGCTCAAATGATCTTACGCAATTAGCGTTGGGCGTTGATCGTGATTCAGAACTGCTCGCACCGCTCTTTGATGAACGTGATCTGGCAGTTAAGAAGATGATGAAAGAAGCAATAGAAGGTGCAAATCGCAATAAAATTCACAGTGGAATTTGTGGGCAAGCACCTTCGGATTATCCAGAAATTGGTGAATTTTTAATAAAGGCCGGGATTGGCTCAATTTCACTAAATCCTGATGTAGTGCTTACGTTTTTAACTACCCTTGGTAAATAATTTTTTAATTACAATCTTGTAGCTCTGGTCGCCAGGGAGCCCAGGCGATATCTTTTGGTGCACGATAATGCATACAAATTTCACAAAGCCCACGATCATATGAATGATAGTAACGATCGCAAGGACAGGTGCAATCCACGTAGTGATATTTTTTGTAATCAGGGCCGTCCCAGGTATCTAAATGTTTGCTTTTATCGATGCAGCCAACCTCAGCCTTAAGGGTTGCTGCTAGGAGTAAAATGAAGAAAAAATGCCTTTTCATCTGGTTTCCTCTTCTTGTAATAATCCATGCGTTGAAGTGGTATTAAAATCTGCTGAATCAAATGCGCGTGGATGATAACATTCATCTTTAAAAAAGGGTAGTGCTGTTTCAGCTGCATTTCCAACACAGGTAGGACAGCTCTGTAAATCTTGTTGAAAAAATTTAACGTCAATAATCGTTAACAATAAAAGAAGTACAAGCTTTTTCATCGCTTCTCCATACAGGCTGAAACATTTTCATGGTCTTCATAAATAATTATAAAATTTATTTATTTCAATTTGCAACAAATATTATAAAAATTCAATGACTTGTTATTAAAACACCAAAAAAAATAATTTTATTTTTTATTAAGGACTAAACAGGGGGGAAAGAATGAAAAGAATATTGATTTGTTTGTAATGAACAACTCGTTCCTTACAAAAAGGAATTATTATTAGATCTGATAATGCATCAGCTTTATAGTATTTGCATAGAGAATAGTATAACTTCCAGCAAAACATTTATTTAATTGATGTGTGTTATAAAACGGTTTTTTTTAAAATCAAATAATTGATTTGATCAATAATAAACGTTGATTGCCAGAAGATTATTATGCAAAGAAAGGTACCTTAGTTTCTAACCTTTGATATTACAACTGATTTTCAAAAATTTTTGAAGGACTGTACATAAAGATATCCAGTAGATCTTTGTCCTGTAAAAATTTATTGATATGTGGTGCCATTTGTGGATCTTGCAAGGCACAGCCAATATTTGCTTTAATCCAACCTATTGGGTTGCCAATATCATAACGAATACCTTGTACCTTGACGGCAAAGACTTTTTCATTATTATGAATCATTTGCGAAATTGCGTCAGTTAATTGCAATTCTTCATTTTTATCTGCTTGAATTTCTTCCAAAGCCGGAAAAATTTTATGGGAAAGGACATACCGACCGATAATAGCTAAGTTTGACGGTGCATCTTTTTGATCTGGTTTTTCAACAAGATGAGAAACTTGGTAGAGATTTGGTGTAATTTGTTTTTTTATGCCAATAACGCCATAGGAAGAAACTTGTTCAACCGGCACTTCAGCAATCGCGATAATGCTTGCTTTTTCTTGACGAGCAACCTTAATGAGCTGGCTCATTGCTGCGGTTTTGCTGATAATAATGTCATCAGGTAAAAAAATACCAAAATATTCTTTGCCAATACAACGGCGTGCTGTCCAAATAGCGTGTCCTAAACCACGAGGCTCGGCTTGCCGAACGTAGGTGAAGTTTGCTATGCGGGTAATACGTTTGAGACTTGCGAGTAAATCAGTTTTGCCGCGTTCTTCCAATTGTAATTCTAGCTCTAAATTTGGATCAAAGTGGTCAACAATAGCTTGTTTATCGCGTGAAGTTACAACAATGAAATCATTGAGTTCTGAAGCCATTCCTTCTTCAATGATATATTGAATTGCGGGTTTGTTTAAAAGCGGTAACATTTCTTTAGGGACTGCTTTGGTAAACGGCAAAAAACGTGTACCTAGTCCAGCTGCGGGTATAACCGCTTTTATGACTTCCATGATTCTCCTTTATTTTCCATGAAAAAACTTATTGAATAGTTAAAATTGTTTAAGAAATTCAACATTATTTGCATGTAAAAGACGAATATCCGGAATGCTATATTTGAGCATGGCTAACCGTGTTAACCCAAAGCCAAAAGCAAACCCAGAATATTCCTGATGGTTTATGCCACAGAAGTCTAAAACATTTGGGTGGACAAGTCCAGCGCCACACATTTCAATCCACTCTGTGTATTTGCAGACAGAACAGCCGTGATTACAAAAAGGACACTCAATATCTATTTCAATGCCCGGCTCAACAAACGGGAAATACGAAGGTCGCACGCGCATGTTGAGTTGTTTTTGTGCAAAAAGCTTGCGCATAAATTCACGCATGGTAGCCAATAAATTACTGAGAGAAACATTGTGGTCAACAAATAGGCCTTCAACTTGGCTAAACATAAAATCATGCGTTGCATCGGTTGCTTCATGTCTGTAACATCGACCGGGGGCAACAATCGCAAGTGGCGCTTTTTTTTCTTCCATCTGGTGAATTTGGACACTTGAAGTATGCGTGCGTAATAGTAAGTTTTTAGTATTATCCAACCAAAGCGTATCCCACATGTCGCGTGCAGGGTGATCTTTTGCAATATTTAATGCTTCAAAATTGTTGCGCTCATTCTCAACTTCTGGTCCCTGAGCTATTTCAAAACCCATAGAGATAAAAATATCATTAATTTCTTGCTGAAGTTGGGTGAGTGGATGGAGGCTGCCTTGTGGCATGTTGGGTAATGAAGCGGTTACGTCAAAAAACTCTTTTTTTCGCTGTTCCTGGCGTAGACGATGGTGGTTAAGATGCTCTTTTTTTTCTTCGAAGGTTATTTCACAGAATTTTTTTAGTTCATTAAGTTGAGGGCCAAACTCTTTTTTTTCTTCCAATGGTAGATTTTTGAGTTGGTCCATGAGGTCGGCAATTTTGCCTTTTCGCCCTAGGTAGGTAATACGAATTTCTTCTAAAGCATCTTGACTATCAGCTTTGTCAAGCTGAGATAAAAAATTCTTCTTGAGATCTTTGATTTGTTGGTCTAAGGACTGCATAGGCATACCTAAATTTGTCAAAAAATGAACTTCTGATGGGATTATCGTAGCAGACGAAACCATCATTGGCAATGTTTTTTTAAGATTTCGTATAGGTGTTTCAAGTATCAAAAAAAGTATGAGCTGATAAGTTTTGCATTTCAAATAGAACTTTTTTTGAGGTGGGAGAGGCAAGTTTTTTTGATGTGATTGCGAGATATAAAGGGTTGGCCTTTAGAGTACACCATAGTGCATTGCGTGACGAGAGATGGTGCCGAGGAGTGGAATTGAACCACCGACACTGCGCTCTTCAGGCGCATGCTCTACCACTGAGCTACCTCGGCCTTTTAAACAAAGAATTTCAGTATTATGTATGGTACCTTTTGTATTAGGTTTGTCAATATAAAAGTTGATTTTTTTCACGAGGATTTTTTTTATTCTTGATTTCTTATTATTTCTTTTGTTAACTTCGTATAGAATTGACGGTTCAGTCTCTTATAATTATGAAATCAAATAATGCAAACCAGTGCTTCTCTTCAAGCAAAACCAAAAAGGAGAAACTGGCAATGAGACAGTTGCCTTCAGATAAGTATAACGTAGCGTGGTTCAAATTAGCCGAGTTTGTTGCTCGGGGTGAAAAAGAACGTGCTTTAGGTTTATATCGTTTATTAATACATTCTTTTGATGATAAAGCTTTGGCTGCGCAATTGGAGGGAGATATTTTACTTTCATTCAATGATCAGGCAGCAGTAGAAAAGTATGCATTTGCAGCGCAATGCTATGAAAAAGAAGGAAAATTGACTGAAGCTGCCTTGGTGCTTGAGCATATTTTTATACTTCAACCAGAAGCTGATGAGACTATTAAAAAGCTTGTGGGACTTTATGAGCAGTTAGGCAATAAAAATCGTTATATTGATATACTTATTGTTCTTGCAAAAAAATTAATAGCACAACGGCATTTTGATGAATTAAAGACTACGCTTTCCGGCATAGAAAGTTTACCAACGTCTGCTCAGGCAAAAATATATCAAGAAGTGGTTACCAATCTTTGTCAGATTAAAGTAAGCAATGAAATTAGTAGGTTTTATCTTGAAACAGCATTAGATTTTTTTATACTTCAAGCAGAAGATTCTCTAAATCAATTTTTGGAATCTATTAAAGCTGTACAAGAAGATTTGTATCAAGAAGCCTGTGCTTATTTAAAGCGTTAATATTCATAATGAACACCGAATGCCAATCCCTTTATTTTCAATAGTAAGTAATACCTGCGAGTTCAGGGTGATCGATTGTTTTGTTTTAACTTTTAGGCGTTTTCCCTGTTCATGAAAAATAACCTGAAATGGTATTGATCCGGCAACAAGTTCTTGCTTGAGAATGGAAAGGATTTGGTTATCGATGGTTTCTGGTAGTGAAAAGGATGCCGAAATTCCTGGCCATTCTTGGAACAATAAATCCACAGGCACGAATTGATTTGCTTTAATTTTGCACTGATTTTGGGAAGTAACATCAAGGGTGCCTTTTACTACAAAAACTTGGTATTCTTGCAGCCATGTTTCTACCGATGTAAATAATTTGGGGAAAATAATGACTTCACTTTTGGATGCATGATCTTCTAATTGCACAAATGCCATGCGATCTCCTTTTTTAGTGATAATTTGTTTTGAACTTTTTAATAATCCGCATCCGATTACCAGAGGATCTTCTAAGCTATTGAAAGTTTTTGTCTGTTCATGACTTTCTTGAAACGATGGAATTGAAAACCAACGATAGATAGGTTTGTAAGTATCGAGTGGATGAGAGCTCAAATAAAAACCGATCACTTCACGCTCTTTTTCTAATTTTTCTTTATTGTCCCATTCTGCGCGAGGTGCAAATGCATAGTCATTTTTTTCTTGAGATCCTGGTTGTGCTATCCCAAAAAGGCCCATTTGACCGGTTTCGAGTGCTCGTTTGCGCTCAGCTGCTTGTTCTAAAATTGTTTCAAGTTCTTCAAATTTTTGTGCACGATTACCAGGTAGTGTATCAAAAGCACCTGCACAAATTAAACTTTCAATGACGCGTTTGTTAACGGTTCGTAGATCGACGCGCACACAAAAGTCCATTAAGTTTTCGTACGGACCTTTTTTCTTTCGTTCTTGAATAATTGCATCCAATGCTGCGTGACCGACATTTTTAATGCCTTGTAATCCAAACAATAATTTTCCATCTACAACACTGAAATCAATGCCTGAAGTATTAATGTGCGGTGGTAAAATGTCTAAGATCATATCTTTTGCTTCTTGCAAATAGAATGACATTTTATCAGGATGTGTTGCTTCAAGAGAAATCAAGCACGCCATAAATTCTGCAGGATAGTGTGCTTTTAAATACGCCGTTTGATAGGCAATCATAGCATAGGCTGCAGAGTGTGATTTGTTAAAACCATAGCCAGCAAAGTAGGCCATTAAGTCAAACAGCTCACCTGCTTTTTTTTCATCAAAATTTTTTGTAAGTGCGCGTTCCATAAAGAGTTTACGCTGCTCGGCCATAACTTCAGCTTTTTTCTTTCCCATGGCGCGGCGCAAAATGTCAGATTCACCCAGTGAATAACCCGCGATGGTAGAAGCAATTTTCATAACCTGTTCTTGGTAGACAATAACGCCATAAGTTTCTTCTAAAATTGGTGCGAGTTCACCAAAAAGGTACGTAATTTTTTGGCGACCATGTTTACGCTCAATAAAATCATCAACCATGCCGGAACCAAGCGGGCCTGGGCGATACAGGGCGTTGACCGCAATGATATCTTCAAATTTTTCCGGTTGTAATTTACGCAATACTTCTTTTAATCCCTCGGATTCTAATTGGAATACGCCGGATGTTTGGCCTGCCTTCAAGAGCGCAAATGTTTTTGCATCTTCAAGTGGTAATTTATCAATATCGATAGCTACGTTATGATTGTGCTTAATTAATTTTAATGCTTGGTCAATGAGTGTTAAGTTTTTCAAGCCCAAGAGATCGATTTTTAAAAAGCCGATGCTTTCAAGCTCCGTCATAGCATATTGAGTTACCAGCTCAGTACTTTTTGGGGGCACATAGACCGGCAATACTTCATCGATTGGTTCCGGGGAAATTACAATGCCGGCAGCATGTTTTGAAGCATGGCGCGTAATGCCTTCCAATTTAAAGGCGATATCAAAAAGTTTGGTAATTTTTGGATTGCTGTCGATTAACTCCTTTAAGCGCGGTTCTTGTTCTAGAGCTTCTTTAAGGGTAATTTTGAGTTGCTCAGGAATCATGCCAGAAATCATGTTTGCATCTTCAAACGGAATACCGAGTACGCGTGCAACATCTTTGACCACACCTTTTGCCATCATAGTACCAAAGGTAATTATTTGGCCTACATTTTCATGCCCATATTTGTCTCTGACATAATTAATAACCGTTTCACGGCCCTCAATACAAAAATCGATATCGATATCAGGCATAGTGATACGTTCCGGGTTTAAAAAGCGTTCAAAAAGAAGGTTGTACTTAATTGGGTCAATGTTAGTAATTTCTAAAGCCCACGCAACTAATGATCCTGCTGCTGAACCACGTCCAGGGCCGACTGGAATATTGTTGCGCTTTGCCCATTGAATAAAATCACTGACCACTAAAAAATAACCAATAAAACCCATGCTGATAATAAGATCAATTTCAAGGTCGAGGCGTTTTTGATAGTGTTGGATTTCAGTTTTTTCAATGCGTTCATTGGCAATAAGATTGTCTAAACCTTTTTGGCATAGCTCTTTAAAAAAAGTTTCTTGCGTATGTTCTTGCGGTATTGCAAACTTTGGAAAAAAGAGCTTATCGGTCTGGAAATCAAACACACAACTGTCAGCAATTTTGCCGCTGTTCCAAACGGCTTCTGGATGCTCTTTAAAGATGGCAAGCATTTCATCTTGAGTTTTGACGTAGGCTCGCACATCACCGAAGGTAAATCGGTCGGGATCAGTCAGTTTATGTTGTGTTTGAATAGAAAGCATCACTTCATGCGCTTCATGATCTGCTGCATATAAGTAATGACAATCGCCTGTTGCAACTAAAGGTATATTTTTTTTTGCACTCCATTCATACAATTGCTGGTTTAAAACTTTTTGCTCTTCTTGTTCTTCTGGTTGTACTTCAAAATAAAAGCGATCAGGAAACACTTTTTTAAACCAATCCATACGCTGTTCAGCTTCTTGAATTTCACCATTTTTTAAAAGCTGTGGAATATGGCCGCCAAGGCACGCGGTTGTTGCAATAAGACCTTCGGCATGTTTTTCTAAAATTTGATAATCAATACGGGGTTTGAAATAAAAACCTTTTTGGTAAGAATAGGAAATCAATTTGCACAAATTTTTGTAGCCAATCTCATTTTGCACAATCAAAATTAAGTGATAATACTTTTTTTCAACCGATTTGACGTTTACATCTGGGCTAAAATATGCTTCCATGCCTAAAATTGGCTTAATGCCGGCTTTTTTGCACTTTTGAAAAAATTTAACCGCTGCAAAGATGTTACCATGGTCAGTGATTGCTAAAGCTTTAAACTTATGTTCTTTGCCAAAATCAATAAAGCGATCAAGCGCAATGGCACCATCCAGGAGTGAAAATTCAGAGTGCAGATGTAAATGAGTAAAATGTTGTGACATACAATTTCCGTACCAGGTGATGAAAATATTACTTTAATGTACGGGAAATTATGCAAAATGTTGAGGGAATTTTTATATTTTTGCACTTACCGTGCATGATTGCTATACTCAGGAAAATTTCTAACCATGTTAAGGAGCACGATGTTAAAGAAAACTTTGTATTTCTCTATTTTGTTGCTAGCAACTGCAGTCCTTGCTCAACAAGAATTTGAAAACAAAAGTGAGCAAACAATCGATTTAGCATTTTATGCTGAAAGTAAAAGTTCTTATGCAACGATGGAGCCTGGTATTGAACGCAGGAAAATGATTCATGAGTTTCGTGTGCATACAAGCGAAATTGGTTCAGAAAGACTTAGTGGCTTTTTGAAAACGATTGCTGGTGATTTAAGTATCGTATCTTATGAAGAAAAACAAAATATTGATCCTTTGATTGTAAAAAGATCCTCAACACAGTCTCAACATCCTGATATCGAAGGCGTAGTTTTTGGTAAAGGTATGGTTCGTGCCATGTATTGGCAAAAACCACGCTTTTTAATGCTTGAAATTGAAGCGCCGGAAAATTATTGTTCTTTCAGGTTAGGCCAGTGTGTACAAGTCCACTTTGGTCTTATTGAATACAGTGAACATGAATTGTCCACCGTAGATGCAAAAGAACAAAATCCTAACATTGAAGTGCGTGATAACGGTGAACTGGGTAAAGGTGTTTTTGCAAAAGAGGATATTGGCAAAGGCGAATTTATCGGCGGACTTTACGGTCAATTTTTTCAGGCACAAGAATCAATGGATTTGCCCGATGAATGGCGGGATCATATCATGCAATGTGCGCCACATTTATGGCGTTCATGTAAAACAAAAGATGAAGCGGTGCAATACTTGAATCATTCCTGTGATCCAAATGTTGGTGTGCTTGGCTTTTTTGATTTTGTTGCTATGCGTGATATCAAAGCCGGTGAAGAATTAACAACCGATTATGCTATGCAAGATGATTCAAATTGGGTTGTACCGGGTGGCGCATGCTTGTGTGGTTCTGAAAAATGTCGCGGAGATATTGTGCCATATCGCAAACTTTCTGATGATGAAAAGCATGAAATTGATCAGTATGTTTCGCACTGGATTTTGCATAAGTATCGCAAATGCGGGTGTGGAGTAAATTAGAAAACCTTTGCATCAAAAAATTTTTAAAGGCAGGAAATACTCCTGCCTTTTTATTAAATTATTCGTTTTCTAACTTTTTCTTATCATCTGCAAATGCATTTTTAGGCGAAGTTACTGCTTTGGTAAACATGGTGATGATTGAAGTAGCAATTTGGCTCGTCGTTGAATTTGGTAAAACAGGATATGATTTTAAAATTATTGATTGTATTGTTGGTGAAAATGTTTTAAAGACAGCTTCAAATTCCGGTTGCTGTATTAAATTAATAGGATCTTTCTCTGTTGCATTTTGGCAAAGGAAAATGAATAAAAGCTGTTGCAACGATAGATCTCTAAAATTTGTTTGATAAATATAAATAGTATTTTCATAGCCACTCGCAGCAAGAAAATCTCCATGTGGGCTAAAGGCGACTGCTTGGCCGCTAATTATATCATTAGTCAGATAGATCAGTTTTTCTATAAATTTAAAATTATTTTTATCTGTTGCATTGTAGATACAGACACTTTTACAAGTTGAAGCTGACGCAAAAAGCTTAGAATTTTTACTAAAAGCAACACAGGGTATATGTACCGTATGAGGATTGAGGTCATCATGATCTTGGCGCATTTGGTCCATTGATGAGAGACCAATATTTTTCAAAGTCGGATTTAAAGTGATAAATTGTTTTTGAATAGAGTGGTTTTCTTTTTTTCCTAGAGAGTTGCGGCAATAGTGGAATAAATTTCCTTGTTCTGAAACAATATAGAGAGAAGATAGATCTTGATCTGTAAACACAAGATAACGAATTGTTTCTTTACAGCTCAATTCTTTTAATTGAGAAATAGTATCTCTATTAGAACAATCATAAATGATAACGCTATCCTTTGATGCTGTAGCAAGAAGCTTTGAATTTTTATTAAAAGAAATAGAACGTATAGGATTTTGGTGATCGTTTAATTCTATTAATTGGTTAAAATTGTCTTTGCAATTATAAACATATAATTTTTTTCCTGATGATGCAGCCAGTAGCTGTGAATCAGGGCTAAAATTGGTATAGTGATGATTTTTAAGTTCTTTTATTTCTTTAAAATTATTGGCGCAATAGTAAATATACACATTGTTATCTTGCGATGAGGCAGCAAGATATTGAGAATCATCACTAAAATTTAATGAATAAAAAGTTATATTAGGACCATTAAGTTTAAGAGAAAAGGGATCCCAGTTCAAAACATGCGGAAATTTATGGTCTTTTATTTCACGAGGTTTTATTCCAAGCATATTTTTTACTAGCCTATTGTTTACCAGAATATGTTGTCGAAGTTTATCAACAAGCTGTTTTTCCATTTCTAGAGGTGGTTTCAAGTTTTTAAGTATTTGCGGATTTTTCTTTAGTGCTTCTATAGCTTCTGGCGCACCGTTGCCAACTTTTTCGCTAAAGACTGCAATCGCTTGAGTAAGAAGCGAAGGAACATTAAAATAATTTAACGTATCAATAATCTTTAAAAGATCTTCTACTGTTTGTCTATGTAAAAATATTTTTATTACTTCTGGATTATTGAGTACTAAAAGGGGCAAAAGATATTTTATGAAGGTTTCTTTTGATACATTGAAATGGATATTTTCATGAACAGTCTCAGGAAAATCCTCAAGCATATCATATATGGTTATTGATTTTTTGAGAATCTCTAAATCTTTTTTCAAAAGATCTTCATAGGTACTAGTATCCTCAAAGGTGATGGTTATTTGTTTCTGATTAGGTTCATCTGATTCAAAACTCTGTGACTTTTCCAACAAATTATTGAAAGCACCGTATTGTTGTGCTTGTTGAAGTTTATCTTTAATAGAAACTTGCATAAGTTGATAAAGGGTCGATTCTTCATTGCATAAAAGAATCAATTGTCCCAAGTCAGAGGCTGAAAGTTCCGGCATAATTTTTTGAATATCTTCTTGTAGGGAATCAAGAATTTTGTCAGCACCTGGTGTATTGTGTACTGTAGAGCAATAAAATGAAACAGCATGGTCAACAGCTTTTTGCTCAAGTGCAAATTTTAGAATATCAATTTTAGTTTGAAGATCAAAGTTTTTAAGCCAGGTGTTAAAGGTAATTTGTGCTTGCGGGTCGATAGTCTCATCATGGTTGATTGCAAAGCACAAGTTGAGCATAACGGGCAACGCTACATTTGCCAAGGTTTCTGGAATAGTTCCGTGTGCCAGTTTTTTGACCAATTCCCTATTTACTTGCAGTGCTTGTTGTTGTTGGTTTGGCTCCATGGCAAGAAGAGATTTTCCTAAAAAAATGCTTGCTAATAAAAATACCTTAACTATTTTTCTCATATTTTCCCTGTATAACAAATATTAATTTTTGCCTATTTTTTAAACCACTGCCATACGATAAAACCAAGAGCAGATAAGGTGCCAAGTTGAGCAATTCGTTGCCATGACCAAAAGTTGGTTGGTGTAATTGTTGTCAGAGTAGTTTGGTTTTGCGTCGGTGCTTTAACCCCAAAATTACTGGTAATAAACGGCTGTGTTTCTTGTGGCATAGAAGTGAAAATATGACTGAATGTTTTTTGAGTTAGATCAAAAGGAGAAGTTTCTGAGCCCTGCATGCTTGCATATAACAAGAGAATTTGACTGAGGGTAAGATTCTCAAAACCAACCTTGTACAGACAAACGGTTTTATCCGATGCGCAAGCAAGGAGGCTTCCGTGGGGGCTGAAGGCAACTGAGGTGATCCAGTATGTATGATTGTTGAGCGTTGTAATA
>JAGVLQ010000004.1 GCA_020054235.1 Candidatus Babeliales bacterium | reverse complement strand
CCTAGCGTATCCCGTTCGCACCAATGATTATGGGGTCTATTTTTTAGCTCGCTTTCAAACTGAGCAAAAAGATACTGATGTATTACTAAAAGAGATCGATGATCTTTTTAATTTAAAATTTTCTCAAATAGTTATGCGTTTTATGAACACAAGACTTGATGAAAAAAAACCATTTACTTATCAAAAACCAGATTCATTAGAGGATATTCCTTCTCAGGATGTTGATACTTTCTTGCGCGAAAATAAAATGGAAGGCTTGATTAAAACAGGTGGTTCTTCTGAAGGAAGCGCAAAAGAAAGAAGGGCACCAAGAAAAAATGAAGATATGGATGAATTAGAAATTGATAAGGACTAAGTATGTCAAGAAAAAAAATGACAAAATTAAAGGTTAGTGGTCGTTTGCTCAGAAAAAAAGCTCGTAGACTTTCATTTTCACCTAGAAAACATTGCCGTTTTTGTGGATCAGAAGAGCCTTCTGTGTTGCTTGATTACAAAAATGCGAATGTTTTAAGAGGCTTTTTAACAGAGCGTGGCAAAATTCTTTCATCTCGCATTTCTGGTGTTTGCAGCAGGCATCAGCGGGAATTAGCTCATTCTGTTAAGAAATCGCGTACTATGGCATTATTGCCGTATGCTGCGTCAGGGTTTTAAAAGTCAAAATTTTAATCAGTATGTACTTTTTAGGTTTTTGGGTAGCCTCTGCTTAAGTCGGAGGCTTTCCCTCTTTATTAAAAAGTTTTTACCTGTTTTATTAGTTTTTAAGAATGATTTGTAGGTTAAACTTTTCAATTAGACATTTTTCCAGGGATGGTATATACTGAGCTAGTACTCGATGAATTATAATTTTAGGGACATTTTAATTAAAATTGGTTGAATATAATGGAATCTTCAAAAATTAGAAATATAGCTATTATAGCTCACGTTGACCACGGTAAAACAACCTTGGTCGATAAGCTTTTGCGTCAAGCTGGCATGCAATTAAGCGATGATCGTGTTATGGATTCAAATGCTCTTGAAAAAGAGCGTGGGATTACCATATTGGCAAAACAAACAGGTATTAATTACAATGGTTATCGTATCAATATTGTTGATACCCCTGGCCACAGTGATTTTGGTGGTGAAGTTGAACGTACCTTGCAAATGGTTGAAGGCTTTTTGCTTCTAGTTGATGCAGCTGAAGGTGTATTGCCGGGCACGCGTTTTGTTTTGAAAAAAGCATTAGAGCTTAATTTAAAGCCGATGGTTTTGATCAACAAAATTGATCGCCCTGATGCTGAAATCGAAAAAACAGAAAATGCTATTCATGATCTCTTCTTAGATTATGCTACCACTGATGAGCATCTTGATTTTCCAGTTTTATATGGCTCGAGCAAATTAGGGTTTGCTGGCACTGAGCCGACAGTAAAAAGTGGCGATATGTCTGTGGTTCTGGATACTATTATCAAAACAATTCCAGCGCCAAAGTCAAAAGCAGATCACTTGCAATTTTTGGTAACCAGTCTCGACCGCTCAGATTTTTTGGGTGTTATTGCTATCGGACGTGTTTTTAGCGGCACCATGACGGTTGGTCAAAATATTGTATGTTGCAAAGATGATGTCGTTGGTAAGCCTACTCGCATAACCAAAATTTATACCTTCGATGGTTTGCAACGGAAAGAAGTAGAATCTGCTTCAGCAGGTGATATCGTTGCCATAACAGGCTTTAATGATCCGGTTACTATTGGTATGACGGTTTGTGAAGCTGAACATCCGATGCCACATCCATATGTAAAAATTGATGAGCCGACGCTTTCCATATTTATTTCAGTGAATGATTCGCCATTTAGTGGCAAGGAAGGTTCACTGTTAACTTCACGCCAAATTAAAGAGCGCCTTGAAAAAGAATTAAAAACGAATGTTGCATTGCGCGTTGAACCGACTGAGTCACCAGAAACATTTAAACTTTTAGGTCGTGGTCAATTGCATCTTGGTATTCTTTTTGAAAACATGCGTCGTGAAGGGTTCGAGTTTCAACTTTCAGCACCACAAGTAATTTTCAAAACGATTGACGGCCAAAAATGTGAGCCGGTTGAATATGTAATTCTTGAAGTTAATACTGAGCATCAAGGTGTAGTAATGGAAAAGCTTGGACCGAAAAAAGCTGAACTTATCCATATGGAGCCCTTGAAAAATAATCGTTTGCGTATGGAATTTGAAGTTCCTTCACGCGGATTGCTTGGTTTTCGTAGCCAATTTTTAACCGACACGCGAGGTACCGGGATTTTCAATACTCAGTTTCATGGTTATAAACCGTTCAAAGGTGAAATGAGTACCCGCAACAAAGGTGCTATTGTTTCCATGGAATCGGGTACTTCTACAGGTTTTGCTCTTAATAATTTACAAGAGCGTGGCATTTTGTTTATTGGACCTGCACAAAAAGTATATGAAGGTTTGATTATCGGTGAAAACAGCCGTGAAGGTGATATGGAAGTAAACCCATGCAAAGAAAAGAAATTAACCAATATGCGAGCATCAGGATCTGATGAAGCAATTAAGCTAGAGCCACCGCGCGTTATGGAACTCGAACGTTGCATGGAATGGATTGCTCCTGATGAACTTATTGAAGTAACACCAACAACGGTACGTTTGCGCAAGAAAATTTTGCGTGCTGCTTTACGTAAGTAAATAATAATGGTTCGTTATAAGTGTACTATTGCTTACGACGGTACTGATTTTGCAGGTTGGCAAATTCAACCGCAAAAAAAAACAGTTTCATCAATTTTGCAAACTACTTTTAAACGAGTCTTCAAAGAATCTATCAAAATTATCGGGGCATCGCGCACTGATGCTGGTGTGCATGCCCTGGGTCAAATTACAAGTTTTACAACACAACTTTCTATTTCTCCAGAAAAAATGCGGTGGGCTTGGAATCGAAGTTTACCTGATTCAATTTCAATTCTTTCACTAGAAAAAGTTTCTGATGATTTTCGTCCGCGTAATAATGTTTTACAAAAAACATATTTTTACGATGTCTATACAAAGCGTCCTTTGCCATTTAAGGCGCGCTATGGTTACTACTATCCTTATAAACTTGATGAACAAAAATTAAAAAATGCATTGGCTATTTTTGTAGGTAAACATGATTTTACTTCATTTTCTAGTGATCAACGTACTAACAAAGTTCGCACTATTGATGCAATAAAACTGTATCCTTTGTCCGATGGTGAGGGCTATCGGATTGAAATTAAGGGAAAAAGCTTTTTGCATTGTATGATCCGTCGCATAGTAGGCGCTTGCCTTAAAGTTGCCGGTGATGAAAAATTATCAATTGATCTTTTAAAAAAAGCACTTGCTAAAAAAAATCCAAATCAAGCGTTGCCCAATGCCCCTGCAAAGGGATTGCTCTTGTATAAAATTGATTATATCCAATAAAAACGGTACCTTTTACTTAATAAAAATAGAGAAAAATTGAATATTAACTTTTTAAGTATAGGTGGGCATATGAAATACGCATGGGTAATTATTTTTTTGAGTTTTTCTTTGCATGCAATGGAAAATAGTAATGGCAAAGAGAATCCTATGCAGGAAGTATTTAATGGATGGCTTGATCAATATTTAGATAATGAAATTAAAAAGAATCCTGAGAAATATAAAGTAGGTCCAGTCTCCCCTTCTCCCTTAAAAAATGAAATTGCAAAAATTGTATGTAAATTTATAAAATATCCATCGAACTTAGATTATAAAAAGAAAGAAACGGCTTTAGAGTGGATGATGCAATTCGCTGATTCTCTAAAGCCTAAACCACAAGTTAAATACGAAAATACAGATAAATCAATGTCTATTAGTTTTTGGCTTTCACCAACGCCAACACCACATGGTATATTGAATTTAAAAAACCTACCTCCTACCGTGGTATATAGAATTATTGCTACCATTGAAACAAAAAATTCTATATATGCATTAGAAAAAAATTCAGACGATAAATTTATTGGAGTACAGTTGCTTGCAGCCCTTAAGAAACAAAAAGAACTTAAGGAAAGTCAATCTGGTTCTTGTTTAGACCCATTAGAAGCGGTTGATGAGATGATTTCTTATAAACTGCATCCTCAGTCTAAAAAACTGGAAATTTATGTTGATAAGCTCAAACTAGCACATTTTATGCCTGATGCTTTGCTAGAGTGATCATATAAGGATTGCTCCTTTATAAAATTACCTATACTGTTAAAAATGATTCTATTTCAAAAAATTAAAAAACAATTTTTTGGTAAAGGTTGGTATGAAGTTTAAAAAGTTAGGTATTTTATTTTTTTCATTTTCTGTGTATGGATTAGAAAAAAAGAATTTGTTGCACGAAGATTTTTTGCTAATAGAGTCTGAGCCGCCAATAGAGGATTTTGTTTTTCTTGAAGACCCCCTGCCTGGAATAAGTCAAAAAATACAGGAATTTGTGCAAGTTCATGATGGCAAATATTATCAAATTACGAATGCTGCGTATAAGAAAGATCCTGGTATTTACGGCGTCGTTTTAAATAGCGGCTTTTGTATGGTTCCTTATTTCGCAGGTATTACAGTTTTCTTTACTGTTGAGACAACAGCAAAGACGTTAACAGATAATGATATTGTTAAAATCTTGTTTAATCTATCAGGCGTAGGTCCTTCATCAGATTTAAAAAACGTTCTGGCAAGTGATGATATTTGTATGCAAGTACTAGAGCGTGTAGAAAAGGTAGGACGTGAGAAAAAGAACTTGTTGGATCCACATACTTTTATAAGCGACTTTAAAGATAATACACTTTTATTAGAAACGCATATTCCGATTAATCTATACTTCAAAAATAAACACGTTACTTTGCTGCAATAATAAAATAATAAGGAATTAAATATGCATTACTCATGCAAAAAAGTTGCTTTAATAGGCTTTTTGGTGTTAACAGGATTTGGTGCCATATTTTTTATAAATTGGGAAAAAGATTCAACGCATATTGTTGAATTTAAGTATTCAGAACATGGAGCTTTTGTAAATAGAGTTTTTGAGGAAAATCGTTATTGGTTACTTGGTGAAGGGCTTGAGGATTATTCATTAGATCATTTGCTCATCAAGCGTGTTTCAAATATTACTCCCGATCAATATGCACTAGAAGATATAAAAATTATGCTGCATAATGGAACCCCGGTTGGTTTTGTAACCTATTCTAAAACAAAATTCTGGCAGGGCAAAGTGCGCTTATTGGGTGTTGATGAAAAATATCGCGGTAAAGGTTATGGGCAAGAATTACTCAATTATGCGGTAAAAGATTTGATTTCCCAAGGATGTACCAACATATTTCTTGTTACCCGAACGACCAATTATCCTGCACAAAAAATATACCGAAAAGTTGGTTTTAAAGAAACTGGTGAGAGCGATGGCTTTGTACGCTTTGATTATTATGTTTAAGCTTTACCAAGGCTTGTGCTTAATCCTTTAAAGGCTTCCGTCAATTTTTTCAATGATTCTTTTACATTTTTTAAGTCAGAGGAAACTTTTGGCTTTTCTTCTTTTTCATAAGGGCTTTTTGCCCATTCTGGTTCTTTATATTTTTCAGGATCTGCTTCTTGTATTAGCCCTTCAGCTTTTAAATAAGGTAAAACTGTTTGCAATCGCTTAAAATCTTTATCTATTTTTTCTATAGGTATCAAAATAAACTCAGCCAATTTTTCAAGGTTGTCCACTATATTTTTTTCTGCGTTTAATATAGTTTTTTCTTTGGAAGATATTTTTTTTGCCTCACTTTTTGCAATAGCTTCCAATTCAGTTTTTAATTTTGTTTTTATTGTTTCAATTTCATTTTTTTGTTTTTTTAATTCTTTAACTATTTGTTCTATTGCGAGCAACTGAATATCTTTAGCCTGTAGATTTTTTGCAATATCTTGCAATACAAGTTTAGAGTTTTCGTTGATAGTATTTTCTTTTGTTATCATATATTCAGTAATTTTTATGCCCTTCTTTTTTTCTTCTTCTGTATTTATGGCAGGTATTATATTGTTGGCATAGTTTTCTTGAAGCTTTCCAATTAAATTACTAGCAATTTCTTTTAACGTTGAAAAAAACGTAGAATATTCTTGGGTTTTTTGAACTTGAAATGTATGGCCTTTTTTTAAAATGAATGTATCCATATCATTCATAAATTTGTTCCAATTTTCTATTTCATTAGCTTGTAATGGCTGAGTGAGCAAATTGTCGTTTCCCGCAAGTAATAATATAAAAGTTGGAGGATTAATTTCAGATTCTTGTGAAAGCAAGCTGCCTTCAAATCCAATAAAAAAAATAAAAAGTGCAATAATTTTTTTTTGATTTTTAAACATTTATATCCTTTTTTATGATTTTTTCTTCATTTCTTTTGGCAGTGGCAAGCCCATATGCTCCACAATAAATGGCGCGATATCACTTAATCCATGTAAATTTTTTAAAATAGCTGGCTGCACATCTTTTTTTAACATTAAAAAGTAAACTGGGTTTGTTGTGTGTGCTGTTTTTGGTTGTCCTGTTTTTTCATCAAACATATCTTCAGCATTACCATGATCTGCAGTTATATATAAAGTACCATTTCTTTTTTCTACGAATTCTTTATATAGAACAGATAATTGTTCATCGAGGCACTCAATGGCTTTGATAGTTGCTTGCAAGTTGCCCGAGTGGCCGACCATATCAGCATTGGCATAGTTAATAAGATAAAAATCTCTTGGGTCTGTTTGTAATGAATCGATTATAGCCTTCGTAATTTCAGGCGCTGACATGGAAGGATGATTAACATAATTTTTTGCGGGAATCGAAGGAATTAATACTCGTTTTTCGTTGGGTAGTTTTTGTTCTTTGCCACCATTAAAAAAGTATGTAACGTGGGCATATTTTTCTGTTTCGGCGATAGAAAAAATTGATTTGCCATTTTTTTCTAGTATTTCTTTGAGAGTGTTTGTAATATTGATCGGTTTATAGATGACTTCAGTTGCAATGTTATTCTGATGATTGTAATCAGTCATAGTGGCAAAAAAATTCAGATCAATTTTTTGAGTTGGAAAATAATTAAATGTTGGATCGACGAATGCGGCAGTTAGTTGCCAGGCGCGATCTGCTCTAAAATTAAAACAAATAACACCATCGCCTTTATTGATGTTACTGCTAGCATCTAGTTGTGTTGGTGGTACAAATTCGTCAGTTGTTTTTTGGTGATAATAGTGATCGAGTGCAGCATGCCAGGAGGCAAAAGGGATTGCTTTTTTAGTGGTAAGCATCTCATAAACTTGTTGTGTGCGTTCCCAATTTTTGTCCCTATCCATTGCATAAAATCGACCGGTTATGGAGCCAAGTTTGCCAAGGTTTAACTGAGCAAAATTTTTATCGAGTTTTTGTAAGTAGTGTGCTGCAGATTGTGGTGGCACATCGCGGCCATCTAAAAAAGCATGTACATAAACATCGGTGATATTTTGCTTTTTTGCCATTTTTAAAAGCGCAAATGCAATTTTTTCATGCGAGTGAACGCCACCATCAGAAAGCAATCCCATGATGTGTAAGCGAGAATTTTTTTTGGAAATTTTTTCAAAAAGATCAATGATTGTTTTATTTGAAAAGAAAGAGCCATTATCAATGGCTGAGAGAATGCGTGTGATGTCTTGTTCTATTACACGACCAGCGCCTATAGTTAAATGACCAACTTCAGAGTTGCCCATTTGGCAGGGCAATAACCCGACCGATGTGCCGGAGGCCGTTAGCAATACATGAGGATATCTTTGAAGCCATGCAGCAAAGTGTGGCTTGTATGCTTGGGCAACAGCATTATAGCGTATGTTTTTGTTAAAACCAAAGCCATCAAGAATTACTAAAGCAATTGGTTTTATTTGATTTTTTTTTTCGTGAGTAACCATTGTTACCCTTTTTAAAATTGCTATACTTTTCTCATCATGCCACAGAGGATAAAAAAAATACAAGAACTTTAAGGAGCTTTTATGCGCAAATTTTTGTTGTTAACGCTAGTAGTTAATCTTTTTGTTCAGCTATCATTGGCAATAACGCCAGAAGCTTTAGGAGATAAATATACGTTAATGCTGAAAGTTACTGATAAACACAATAATATCCGTGTTGCACTTATACCAGGTAAATATCTTTTGGGGGTTGAGCCCTTAGAAATTTTTACGCACTATTTTACATATAATGTGCAAAATTGGCAGGAAGTGTGCCAGATGTGGTCTGACTTTAAAAGCCCAGAAGATGTTGGCTGTTTTAATATTTATCCAACAGCAGTTAATAAGAAAGCTGGATACTTTTCTTGCAAGTTACCGTTAGAGCAATCTGATGTTAGTTGTGTGCTGGCTTTAGATCCTATGCTGAGATTTGAGGAAGCTGTTTTAGTTTGTAATGATTTTATTGAAGAATGTTCTCTTCCAAAAAATGGTACTATGAATATTTCAAATAGCCCCTTTAATTTAGATACTTTTGATATTGAGTTTGATGAGAATGAACTACAAGAATATTCAAAGTCAAATCCACCTTCAGAGCTTGTAGTTTATGCACGACAAATAGGTGTCGCGCTCTATGTGCGTTCTATGCAAGTTGTTGATTTTGTTGGTACCACATGGACTGAACTTAAGCGCTATTTATTTAGCTAAGAAGATTACTGGATTGCGCAGTAATATGCGAATAAAGAAATCCGTTCGTGGTGAGGAGCGAAGCGTCTCGAACCATTCGAACTAAAGTTTAAATAAAGAGCCTAATCAGCATTTAGATTATGTTGTTTGATTGAGTTTTAATAATTTTTAAATAAAACTGAGGGTGTAAATTATTCGGTCCGTATGGTTCGAGACGCATTCTTCGAATGCTCCTCACCACGAACGGGAATATTCACTAATTTGCATTTTCGAGCTAAAAAAATATTTTATGAATAAATCTATAGATTCTGAAAAGCATCAATTTGCATTCTATTGGCAAGAATTATCTGAAAAATTATTCAAAAAAGATGAAATAGTAACTCTTAAAAATCCAGAGTTATTTCATCGTCTTTTCAATGTTTTACGCTTAAATGCTGAAGAAAAATGTATATTTTTTGATGAGCATAAAAGCATTGAAGTTACTATAAAAGGTTTTGATAAAAAAAATATGATAATTTTTTTGGTCGATGCTATCAAAGAAAACGTGCGACTTACGCCAGCTATAACTTTTTTATTACCCCTTTTGAAGCGAGAAGCTTTCGAGCAGGCAATTTATAGTTTAGTTGAATTAGGGGTTAATAAGATTGAATTGGTAATAACTGAAAAGAGCCAGCGGAAATGGGGAGGAGCTCAGGAGCTTGACCGTTTAAAGCGCATCATGATAGCGGCAGCAGAACAATCAAAAAATTTTTCATTGCCAGGCCTTTATGAGCCTAAAGAAATATCGATCGCTCTAACAGACAACAATAAAGACCTAAGAAAAATATTTTTTGACTCACAGGGTCTTCCTGCCTATACTTTTTTTAAAGACCTAAAACAAGAAGATTGTCAAAAGTTAATGATATTAGTCGGTCCTGAAGGAGATTTAACTAATAGTGAGAAAAATTTATTGCATCAAAACAATATTTTGTTTTGTCGCTTAACACCCACGATTTTGAGAGCGCAACAAGCAGTTGTTGTTGGCATGGGTTTATTGAGAACGCTTCTTTAAAAAAATTTAAATTAATAATCGCTTTAATTTTTTTAAAAAGGAAACAATTTATGAAAAAGCTTCTTTTTTTCCTTTTATTAATAAAATGTTTTGTCATTAGAGGAATGGAGCCTAATCCTACAGACAGAGCTGATTTTCCCCAAAAAAAAATTAAATTATCTGGAACAGCTAGAGCAAATTCATCTTCAAGCTTGCAAAATTTATGGAAAGGAAAAACTAACCCAAATGAGCTTCGCAAAGTACGGTCGTATGAATCGGGTAAATTGCCAACATCTTCTTTGTCTAAAGAACCATCTGAAGAAAAACCCAAACCTTATTCAAGGGAATTTCATGCACATGGGAGTCCTAAGGAGGAAACTTCTCTAAGAAAATGTGAGTCGAATTCTGATTCTGAAGACGAAGAAACAAGGAAAGTTCACCAACAATCGGGAAAAAATGTTTTTCAAGTAGAGGTTCAAAAATCTCCAAAATTTGATCAGAAGTATCCATCATTACATGTGCCAACAAGATTTCCCGATCGACATAAAAGTTTAGATGAAAAATCTGAATAGTTCAGTATTTCTATAAAACACATAAGAGATAGACATTTATTGTTGCGATAGTGATTTTTTATAGGAAACTTGTTTTAAGTAAAGAGGCAAGGTTTGATAATTTATGTTCTCTTTTTTTTGCCAATTTTTTAAACCTGCTAAACCTATTCGGTACAATGAAGGGTACTGTGGAATCGGTTCAGGAAAATATGCTTTATCCCCAAAGCTTTTTTCTATAAAATTTTTGTAAAGTTCTGCACCATTTCCTATAAAACGAACTGTTTCAAGTTGAACTTTTTCTTGTAATCCTGCCAAAAAAGATTCAAGAGAAGTGCATCCTTTTTCAATTGGTTTTTTGGGTTGCTCAAAAGCAAAATAAACATCATTGTTAAAAGCGTTCAGCAAAGCAACGGTATATGG
Source organism: Candidatus Babeliales bacterium (assembly GCA_020054235.1). Classification (GTDB taxonomy): domain Bacteria; phylum Babelota; class Babeliae; order Babelales; family JACPOV01; genus JAGVLQ01. Next base: position 148,795 of record JAGVLQ010000004.1, on the reverse strand, counting down.
CCAGGCAGGGTCAGCGTTTTCATAGATAAAAACATCGAGAGCATCAACACCTACGAGCGGTAAGCCCCTAGCAAAGCTGATACCATTAACAGTTGCAATAACAACACGAAGTGATGTGAAGGGTGCGGGGCCTTGATTGACCGCAATAAAAGCAAGATTTTGTAAGCTAATTTTATTTTTTTTTAGTAAATCATCAATGTGGAGTATAATGGTTGTGCTTGCCTTTTTTTTATCTTCATTGATTTGATCAATCAATTGATTGTCGTCAAAAAGACCAATTACTAGTTGTTCATACGTTGTTTGTATTGCTAAATAATTCATTATTTTTTGTTTTTGCATTTTTGTTGTTGATAGAATATGCTAAATGCGTCATGTTCTATGGTTTTTTCTTTTTTTGGAATCACTTTTCCACAATTTAAGCATTTCCACGCTTCAAAATTTAAAAAATGATCAAAAAAAGATTGCAGGACCATAAGGCCCTCACACTTTTTGCACTTCATACTCTCTTCTCCCTTTTTTTGGTACTGTCGAAGACATTACCTTAATCTTAGCATAGCACAATTTCATGGCAAACAAATAAATTTGCTTTTTATGGCTTAGCTTTTTGCTAAAATTATTTATTTTCCAATGCTTTTTTGTGATATAAGTAATCAAGATATGATTGCAAAATAAAAGCCGCGGCAACAGAATGGGCTAGTAATTTTTCTTCTTTTGTTGTGGCATGCTTTAATTTTTCTGCTTGTTTGCTCGTAAGCCGCTCATCCCATAAATGCCATTGTATTTTTGGAAATGATGTTTCTAAAGATTGTTTAAGTGCGATGACTTTTTTTGTTTGTTCGCTCTGTGTGCCGCGCAAGGTGAGAGGGTAGCCAATGACAATATGTTGCAAAGAATGTTTTGCAATAATTTTTCCAAGCCATTCAATAAGATTTGAAATAGGAACTGTTTCCAAAGGTTTTGCTGTAAAACCTAAAATATCTGAAAGGGCAGTTCCTACCCATTGATCACCAGGATCAAGGGCAAGAATTTTTTGATCAGAAAAGGAGGGAGTCTCAGCATGATTCATAAAAATAGTATCCTAAAAATATATAAATATTTATCATAATATAGTATGGTAGATATTCATAAATGCAAGTTTTTATCATAAAGGATTTTTATGTTACTTAACGATTTGATTGTTTCGCTAAACCATATCATTTGGGGTTGGCCACTCTTATTGTATATTTTGATTATTGCAATCGCTGCAACGTTGTTTTTTAATTTTATTCAATTCCGTGAATTTTTTAATGCTTGGGGCTTGATGCTTTTTCCAGATAGTTCTGTTGAAAAAGGTGATATGACGCCATTTCAGGCATTTTTAAATGCGCTGAGCTCTGCTGTCGGCAATGGTAGTATAGCTGGTATTGCAACAGCAATATATGCTGGTGGTCCTGGAGCGGCATTCTGGGTTTTTGCCTTTGGTCTATTGAGTATGGCCTTGCGTTTTGCTGAAGTTTTTTTGTCAAATTATTTTCCAGCAATTACGGGAGCGCATAGTACCATAGGTGGTCCTATGATTTATTTGCAAAAAGCACCCGGAGGAAAATTTTTATCTTTTGCCTTTGCCTTTTTTCTGTTGTTTTTAGGCTTTACCAGTGGCAGTGCGATGCAAGCGAATAGTATTCGTCTAGGATTTACGCGTACTTTTGGTATCTCTCCCTTGGTTACAGCATTTATTCTTCTTGCTTTTATTGCCTATGTAGTTGCAGGAGGCGCTAAACGAATAGTCAAAGTTTCTGATGCGATTGTACCAGTGAAAGTTGGATTGTTTTTTGTTACAGCATTGATTATTTTATTTTATCATTGGCAATCATTGTTGCCGGCTTTCAAACTTATTTTTGCTGGCGCATTATATCCGCATGCTATAGCGGGTGGAGCAACGGGCTTTATGATTCAGCATGCTATGCGTTACGGAATTGCAAGATCTGTTAATGCAACTGAAGCTGGTCTTGGAACAGCAGGTGTTTTATTTGGAGGCACAGGATCCAATCAGCCTATAAAAAACGGTATCATGTCAATGCTCAGTGTTTTTATTAGCATGAACATAGTTTTTATGATTGCTTTGATTATTATTGCTAGTGGCGTTTGGAATAATGGAGAAACTAGTTTAGATTTAACGATTTCAGCATATGAAACGGTATTTGGTTCTTTTGGTAGATGTGTGGTAACTTTTTTAGCATTAACTTTTGGTGTTGGTGTTATGGTCAGCTATTCTTATATTGCGCGTTCATGTTGGTTATTTTTAACGAGTGGCAATTTTGAAACCATTTTTAAAATTTTATTTTGCAGTGTTGTTTTTCTTGGTGCCATTGCAGATGTTGATGTAGTATGGAATGCAACAGATTTAGTTAATGGTGGCTTGCTTATAATAAATCTATTTGGCATTGCATGGTTTTTGCCGCTGATAAGACAAAAGTTGCAGGAAAGCAAGCAATAGAAAATACTGTTATATGAAGCCAACGTTACCCAAAACATTCCCAGTAACTTGCCACACTGACCATGTTGGTCCAGGTTCCACCTTTGTTGCAATAAAAGGCATGCAAGAAGATGGTATCAAGTATGTTGTCCAAGCAATCCAAAAAGGTGCAACAAAAATTGTTGTTTATCAGGACGCTGTTCTTAATGATGAAATTTTAGGTTTAATTGAAAAAAACAATATCGAGTTTGCCCGCGTTGAAAATCCTCGCAAAGCACTGGCGCAATTGAGTGCGCAGGCTTTGGATTATCCTGCACAGAAATTAAAAATTCTTGGTGTGACTGGTACCAAAGGAAAAACAACAACCTGTTTTTTGCTTGAGCATTTATTAGTGCATGCTGGTTATAAAACAGCATTGTTAAGTACCGTGCATAATAAAATTAATGGCACTATTTTCCCTACAAATTTAACGACGCAACATCCTGATTATTTGCATGTTTTTTTTGCTACTTGTGTACAACAAGGAGTTGAATACGTTGTTATGGAAGTTGCTGCGCAAGCTTTTTCATTAAATAGGGTGGAAGGAATTGCTTTTGATGGAGCAATTTTTACCAACTTTGATTTAGAGCATGCAGAATTTTACGCAACGATGGAAGATTACTTTGCAGCAAAATGCCAAATTTTTACGCAAACAAAAAAAGGTGCGCCCGCGCTTGTTAATATAGATGATATCCATTTGAAAAAATTGAATAACGTCATTTCTTATAGTTTATATGAACAATGTGCTAATTTTTATGCGCACTATAAACCTGATTTAACGTCTACTCAAATAGTTTTGAAAGATGAATATTATTTTTGTCACACTTTGTTGGGTGAATATAATGCTTATAATCTTTTAGCAGCAGTAAGTTTATTACATTCTTTGGGATTACCGTCAGACGTTTTAAATAATGGGTTACAGACGTTTGCTGGCGTGCCAGGCCGTATGCAGTTACATACGTTGCCTAATGGTGCGCGTGGTTGTATTGATAATGCCCATAATCCTTCTTCTTATAAAGCATTATTAAGTACTTTGCGCAAGTTAACTGATGATTTAATTGTGGTATTTGGTTGTGGCGGTCAGCGTGATGCAACTAAGCGACCAATTATGGGTTCTATTGCAGCAGAATTATGTGATACGGTACTGCTAACTAGTGACAATCCACGCACTGAAGATCCTGCTGTTATTATTGAAGATATTTATGAGGGCATAGCAAAAGAACGGCAATATAAAGTTATTAAAGAACTTGATCGTAAAGTTGCTATAGAAAAAGCTTATAAGCTTTCAAAAAGTACTTCTATTATTGCCATCCTTGGCAAAGGGCATGATGAATATCAATTGATCAATGGTGTAAAATATCCATTTAGTGAAAAAGATATTTTACACCATTTAATTTAACTTTTCATTGGATTTGTTAGCTTATCCCATCCATTTTTAGCAATTGTAATTAATGCAGTGATGCCAAAAACATTTCTATTGATTTTAAAGAAAGATGTTGCTCGTTGAAGAGCCCTATTATAGAAAAATGAATCGTTTTTTAAGTTGTGCGTTAATTCATCCACTTTATCTAACAAAGGGTACTCTATAAATTTTTCACGCCAGGCGTCACCATGTTTTTTTGCAAGGCTTTTATTTAATTCTTCAATTTTTTGTTCGTTTTTTGCAAACTGTATAAATTCGTTATGATTCTTTCTAGGGTTAAGTTGCATATTTTCTTTTTCTATCAAATGTATAGTTTGTAAAGTATTTTTTATGTTACTTTCGGACATAACATCAAAAATACTATGATGCACTGGATAGATTTTTGTTGTACAATTTTTTAAAAGATTGGGTTCAGAAATTTCTTTAGGGTTTATACATCCTTTTAAAAATGGTTTCAATCCTACATTTGGAAGCTCTAAGAGGGTTTGCTTGCCTAAGGGTACGCTACATAGGCCAGTAAAGATTTTTGCTGCTTGCCAGTTAGAATAAATAGGATTTTGTTGAAAGTTAGTATCAACCGTTTGTCTTTTTTGAGCAAACCATTTTGCAATGGAGGATTCCCCAGCAGTAGCAAAAGGGGTGTAGAGTTGACAGTGACTCAGAATAAAAGTTACAAATAGAATAAGCAAAGCTTTATTTTTCATAATAATCCTTTCTAATAGACAAAAACCATAGCTTCTTATGTTTATTTTATATCAGTATATATTTTTTGTCAATTGTGAAATAAATTTCTAAAACAGGCTTTATAGCGCTTTTTTGACAAAGGGGAAAAAGGCATGTTTGAAATTTGTATGCTTTTATCTAGAAGATGAGTAGAGTCATATTTGAAGTTTATGCTGGATTTTTGTTTATTATATTATTCAAATACCGTAATGTTTTTTACTTCTAAATCCCAGTCTTGAGGAAAGTTTTTACCAAGTTTTAAAATACCATAGGTATCATAGTTAAACTTAAGGTTCATGCCATATATCGAATCGGGTGAAACGTTGAAGGTAGCAACTATGCCAGGCCAAATTGTTTGAAGTCCCCATTTTTTGGCATTCCATAATTTTCCAACGCCAGGGGTTGCTCCTTTTAGAATGAGGGTCATCATATCAGAGCCGTTGATATCATGTTGGTGTGCACGAAAGACGCCAATAACTTTTTTAGTTGGAGTAGCGCTGGCTCGCAATGTTGCATAAGTAAGTTTTTTGCCAAAACTGTAGCCGCGGTTAGGAATTATTTCTAGTTGCTTTTCGGGGTTAATTAAAAAATCGTTCCATAAAAAGCCGATACAAGGAGCATTCTTTGCCGGGATATCATTGCTACTGAGTAATTGTAATTCAAATAGTTCCTGCGTATTGTTGCTATGAAATTTTTTTATGTGATTTTGCCAGTTGCTTTTTCGTTTTAATGTTTCAATACATTCATAACTAATTGGGCTTGGGTTATCTAGGAGTTCGATTGGTAGATAGCCAGTTTCCATACCGCCATGATTACACTGTAAGAAATCCGTGTTAGTGCCGAGATATAGGACTACTGGCATAAATTCATAAATTTTTGCTATTGATCGTTTTAAAAAGACATTAGTACTAGTATTAAATTTTTTTTGAATTTCTTCAGCGAAGCCCAGTTTTACGTTAATGTCATAATCCTCATGATTACCGCGCACGAGAATAATTTTATCAGGGTTAGCAATTTTTAACCGCAGGATCGTGTAAATTACTTCAATACCAAAGTTGCCACGATCAACGTAATCGCCTAAAAAAACCATATAAAAGTTATTTGGAATAATTTCAAAGTTATTATTGATATAGCCTTGGCTTTTAAGTTCTTGTAAATATTTTAGTAATGAATGAATATCGCCATGCAAGTCGCCATGGAAAGAAATTTTAGAGCCAGGCTCTAGTTCTATTTTTTGTGCAAAAGGAAAAAAAATTGGATTTTCAAAAAAATTTTCTTGGGGGTGTTTTTTATTAACCCATTTATTTTTATTGCTCAGAGCCGTTTTCATAACTTCTTGGTAAGAATAGATGGCTTTTTCAATTTCTTCTATGGTTAAATTATCAGGTTTATTCGAATAATTCTGTTTTGTTATATGATAATAGGGCAATTCTGAGCACGCTGAATACCATTCGCCAAAAGTCTTATAGGCGAATTTAACAGGTTCTTTGAATTTTTCTTCCATTGCGCAAAGATAAGGGCAACCAGTAAAAGAAAAAAGCAGAACAGTTAGCTTTATTTTTCTAAAAATCATAAAAAACCCTAGCTTTCCCCTAAGTTAAAAGTGTTAATTCTCAGTGTAGCACATTTGGATTGTTTTTGTCATTAGATTTCCAAGTAGAGTAATATTTTTTGTATTGTTACCTTTTCTTTACAACTTTCAGATTAAGAGCTAGTATAATTGATATTTTTTTGAAAAATTTATTATTTTTAGGGAGTCTTTTCATGCTGTTATCAAGTTATACATTTATTTTATTGACAGCCCTTTTTGGGTTGGTTGTTGTCAGTTATTTGTTTGGTAAAATAACCTCAATTGGTGTAGATAATAAAAAAGCGGATGAAATAGCAACGGCAATTCGTGATGGTGCTATGACTTTTTTAAATGAAGAATACCGCATAATAATTTTAGTGGTTGCTCTTGTTGCAGGTTTATTAGGTTTTTACATGTCATGGCTTGCTGCAGGAATTTTTGTAAGCGGTTCATTATTGTCATTAACAACCGGTTTTATTGGCATGCGTGCGGCAACTAGCGCAAACGTTCGCACAACTATGGCGGCAAAAAATAAAGGTGAGCATGCAGCATTTTTAGTTGCATTTTTTGGTGGCGGCGTTATGGGTTTTTCCGTTGCAAGTTTCGGCCTTCTTGGTCTAGGATTACTTTTCTACAGATTTTCAGGACATCCTGACTTTGTTCAATTCCTGACCGCATTCGGTTTAGGTGGATCATTAGTTGCATTCTTTGCACGTGTTGGTGGTGGTATTTATACCAAATCAGCAGATGTGGGGGCGGATCTTGTTGGAAAAGTTGAAGCTGGAATTCCTGAAGATGACCCACGTAATCCAGCCGTAATTGCTGACAACGTTGGTGATTGTGTTGGTGATACTGCAGGCATGGGTGCCGACATTTATGAATCATATGTTGGTGCCATGGTTTCTGCGGTAATTTTAGCTTCTTCAAGTGCTCAGTACAATATGTTTGGCTATAAAATATTGCCGTTAATGCTTGCAAGTATTGGGCTTTTAAGTTCAGTAGTTGGTTTGCTTTCGAATATGTTTATGAAAGTAAATCCAGCTGCAATGTTACGTAATGCAACCTATATTGCAATTGCAGTGTTTTTGGCCGCTTCATTTATGTATCTTTCCATGAATGGGTTGCATCTTAATCTTTTCAATTCAATCATTCTTGGGTGTGTTTCCGGAATTGTAATTGGTTTGATAACTGAATATTATACTGCAGGTAAGCCTGTTGAAATATTAGCAAAAACATCACAATCCGGTGCTGCTACAAATTTAATTTATGGTCTTTCCGTTGGCATGGAATCTACGGCAGCTCCTGTTATAATTTTAGTTTTTGCTATTTTACTTTCGTATGCAATTGGCGGTGGTTTGTACGGTGTTGCTATTGCAGCAGTTTCTATGCTTGCAACGGTTGGTATTACTATGACGGTTGACGCGTATGGCCCTATTGCAGACAACGCTGGTGGTATTTCTGAAATGGCAGGGTTTGGTCCTGAAGTGCGTAACATTACTGACAAACTTGATGCTTTAGGAAACACTACCGCAGCAATGGGCAAAGGCTTTGCAATCGGTTCTGCATTACTAACAGCGTTGGCCTTGTTTACCGCCTATGCTGAGCAAGCAAACATTTCGGTATTAAATATTTTAGATCCATATGTAATGGCTGGTATGTTTATTGGTGGTACTATGCCGTTTATTATTTCTGCGCTCACCATGCGCTCAGTAGGTCAAGCTGCACTGCAAATGGTAATGGAAGTGCGTCGACAATTTAAAGAAATTCCTGGCTTGATGCAAGGCACAGCACAACCAGATTATAAAAGATGTATCGCTATTAGCACCAAAGCTTCATTACGTGAAATGATTTTACCTGGAATTTTGACTATTTCATTACCGGTTATTGTTTTTCATTTTTTAGGAAAAGCAGCTGTTGGTGGTTTGCTTGTCGGTGCAACTGTTGTTGGTGTTCTTCTTGCGCTCATGATGGCTAATGGTGGTGGTGCGTGGGATAATGCTAAAAAGTTTATCGAGGCCGGTAACTTTGGAGGCAAAGGTTCCGATGCCCATAAAGCGGCCGTCATTGGCGACACGGTGGGCGACCCTTTCAAAGATACTTCTGGTCCAGCGCTTAATATTTTAATTAAGTTAATGTCTATTGTAGCCTTGTTGCTTGTAACAAAATAATGAGCAGTATTTCTTGGCAGGATTTTCAGAAGGTCGACTTGCGTGCAGGTACAATCATAAAAGTAGAAGATTTTCCTGAAGCACGTCGACCTGCTTACAAATTGTGGGTCGATTTAGGTGAACTTGGTATAAAAAAATCGAGTGCCCAAGTTACCAAGCTTTATACAAAAGAAGCATTGATTGGCAAACAAGTTTTGTGTGTTGTAAATTTTGAGCCGAAACAAATTGGGCCCTTTATTTCAGAAGTGCTTGTTACGGGATTTCCTTCTCAGGATGGTGATGTTGTTTTAGCTCAGCCCGAACGCCAGGTTCCAAATGGCGGCAAATTGTTTTAATTCCAAATTGAACTTTTTTAGATTCTTTTTTTACTTTTTTAATGTTTTAAAATAGCCAAAGAATAACAAATTTGTTATTCTTTTAGTTGTCTGAGTGGTGGTTTTAAAGATCTTCAATAGTTCTTTTTTTATGGGGAATGCAATGCCAAAAAAATTTTTTAATGCAATGCTGCTTGTGCTTTTTACTGCTTTTTCTTTAGTTGCTAATCATCCTGAGCAACTTGTTTTTCCTCAAGGATTTTTAAAGGGAGTAGGCTTATCTGCCTTCCAAAATGGTGGTCATAAAGTTGGTTATAGCAACTGGGCTTGGTTTCAAGATAATTTCATTACAGTGAATGCCAAAACAGTCTGGGGCCCAGCGATTAAAAATAATGAAAAAGTTGGTTATGCGTGTGGTTTCTGGGATAGCGCTATCAATGACATCAAGTTAATTAAAGAACTAGGCTGCAATACCTTCCGCTTTTCTATTGAATGGTCTGAAGTTGAGCCTGTAGAAGGCCAATTTAATGAAGAAATTTTAACTTTTTATAATCGTTTAATTGATGAACTTCTTGCCAATTCTATTCAACCAATGGTTACGCTGTATCACTTTGTGCACCCATATTGGTTTGAACGAAAAGGTGCTTTTGAAAAAGAAGAAAATATTGAATATTTTGTGCGTTATTGCGCAAGAGTTTTTGAGCGTATTGGTACCAAAGTTGAGTTCTGGGGAACTATCAATGAGCCGACCGTTTCTTCTGCTTGCGGTTATGTTTTAGGTATTCATCCTCCGGGTCATTGTGCACGTTTTGGTTCAGCTGGCAGAGTTTTGAAAAATCTTTTAAATGCTCATGTCAAAGTTTACAAAGCACTTAAAGCTATGCCTGGTGGCAATCAAGTTAAAATTGGCTTAATTCATCAGTTATTGCAAGGTGAAGCGTACAACCCTGGCTATGCAACAAACTTGTTCATTGGTCTTTTACGCAAGGTAAGTGGAATGCCAATGGCAGGATTTTTAAACTTTGCGTTTGCTCATAAAACAGTAAAAAATTTCTTGATGACCGGTGAATATGATTATCGTATTCCTGGCATAGTGCGTGTGCGTGGCACAAATCCTGATGCGCCAAAAAGCTATGATTTTATTGGCATTAATTTTTATTCAAAAGTAGTTTTTGGTCCTGGGCCAACAACGTACCCGCATCAAGCAATGACTGATATGGAATATCCTGCGCGTCCTGAAACCTTGTATGAAGCGATTGTTGATATGGCAGATCTTGGCGTACCAATGTACATCACCGAAAACGGTCTTGCTGATGCTAAAGATGTAAACCGTGCACAATTTATTAAAGACTATCTATCTATGGTTTATAAGGCTGTTCAGGAAGGGTATGATGTTCGAGGGTATTATTTTTGGACATTGATGGATAACTTTGAATGGAACGATGGTTATAGCATGAAATTTGGCCTTTACAGGGTTGATTTTTCTACTCAGCAACGTACTTTGCGTACTGGAGCTCTACCCTTCAGGGACTTTTTCAAAGTTAGCGGTCTTAACCAGTAAGTGGCAAAAAAATAGCTAATTTTTAAAGCTAAGCCCCTGCTAAAAAGCAGGGGCTTTTTTTGGCCTAAGAATAGGCTCAACTATATTTTAATTGACAAATATAAAATATTCTGTATTATAAATAGTATCTAATCAAGATAATTGAGAAATTTATATTATTGCAAAGAAAAACTTGGAGGTTTTATCTTATGAATTTAAAAAAACTAGTTTTAGTATTTCTTTTTATTTCTTTTGCTCTTTCAACAGTCGTGGTTCAGCCACTATTTTCTATGGAAAACAACTCATCTAGCAATGATTCTAGTTCTAAATTAGGGACTGGTGCCGCTTTGTTAGGTATATCGTATGTTATCTATTCATGGCTTAATCAAGGTTCTACAGTAGAATCTCAAAACTCTGGCAATGAAGAAAAAAAACAAAATTTAACTCCTGATGATGATGAAAATAAAAAGAGCGTTTGCTTTTCTGATGAAATAGAAGAATTTTTTATTGAAGATATTGATAGTGTTGTGGGTTTTAATCAAATCTTAAATGATTTAGATGAATTTATTAATCTTATATGTACAAGTATTATCAACAAGATAAATCGGGAAAATAGATCATTGCCGGAACTTACTTCAAACTTTGAAGGAATTGAGTTTGTAGATCTTGAAGGATTTACATCAAAAAATCTTGCAGAAGATAGACTTCCAAAGATGATAGAATCTTTAAAAGAACAGTCAACCGTTATTGAAAAAATAAAGAGTAAAGATACTTTAGAAAAAATTAAATCCCTTATTCAAAAACTTGATATTACTCGTGAATCATTATTTAATGCACAATTACTTGCTCAAGATGATGAACAGATTTTATTTGAAACAATAGATAAATCAATGAATCATCTTGAAAAGTTTGGTATAAAGCCAACGAGAGCATATGAAATGCTTGGGCTTTCAAGTGTATGCCGCAGTATCTATACCGTAGATTATATCCTAACTATTTGTGATTTTGCTGAAAAATATCTTGATTCAGAAAGTCAGCATGCAAAACAAGTTCGTCAGATCAAATTTACCCTCGGTAATGAAATTGCAAAAAAAATCTACGATGCTTGGTTGAGTGATAAGGAAAAGGGCGTTATAATTACTGGTCATCTTTCTATGCTGCGTATTGCAAAAGAGGATATTGAGAAATTTAAATTGGATTTTGATGATTTAATGAACGCATTGCTACAATGTAAAGTACAGCTTGAAATCTATAAAAAAGAACTAGAGAAAAAAGAGTAAGCCAACAATAAAATTAGGGCCTGCGAAAGCAGGCCCTAATCATTTAATGGCGGTACATGCCGCGGCGTGTTGATTTTTTCGATTGCATTGTTTTACTTTCAATAACTTTGCCATTTGTTGGCATCATAGTTCCGCCATTTTTCATAGTTTGTGCAGGTGGCATCATTTTTTGCTCTGCTTGCATTTTTGCCATCATATCTTTTTCATCCATTACAATTACGTTGGTTTTTTTGCTGCTAATTTTGCCAAGCTTGCTTTTTAAGAGCATTTCATCACCTGAACCACGAAGGCGATCAGCTTCTTTGCCTTCTTTATTGAAAAACACAAAAGTAGGATATGCTTCAACGCCATAGGTTCTGTTGATAGATTCTAGGCCAGGTTTTTCAGCGTTTATGGTTACAAAAATTACGTCAGTGTATTCTTGTGAGAGTTTTTCTACAATTGGTTTCATCATTTTGCATGGTCCGCACCAGGTTGTATAAACATCAAACATCATTGGCATACCATGTGCTTTAAGTTCTTCAAGATGCTTCATGCTTTCTAGTTCCACAAGATTTTTGTCCATTCCAGGTTTTACTGGGATTGTTTTTATTTCTGCTTTTTTCTCTTCTGGGCACGGCATTGCTTTTAGTTCAGGTTTTTTTACTTCTACTTTCTTTGCCGGTGCTGGCATTGGTTTTGCTTCTGGTTTTTTTTCTATTTTTATTGCTTCTTTTTCAGGCATAACCTTTTCAGTTGGTTTACGAATTTTTGCAATATTTGCATCCATTGCTTGCTCATCAATGCCTAGTACACGATCGACGACTTTCCCTTGAGCATCTACAAATACAAAGGTTGGATATCCTTTTACTTGATATTTATCTTTTAAATCGGGAAACTTATCGCCATCTATTTTTATGAAATTTATTTCTGAATGCCTTTTTGCCATGCGTTCAACCATTGGCTCAGCGCGTTTACAAACACCACACCATGTAGCAAAAAGATCTATTACCATCGGTTTTTTTTCTGAAAGTAATTGTTCTAATTGTTTCGTTGATTCTAATTGAATCAGTTGCGCGGTTGCCATATGCGATATGGCAGATATAAGTAACACACCAGAAAAAACACGAAGTATTTTCATATACTTCTCCTTTTGGTATAGGGGTTTAATAATATTTTTTATACTACCATAGCTTTTTTAAAAATGTATCATGTATCTTTATATTTCATTACTATTTGAAAACTTATGAACTCTTGTTTTTTGAAAAATTTAAGAATATATTTTGATAAAATATTGCTGATATTTTCCTTGATTCAACGCAGGTAAGGTGATAATGTTATTGAAGAAATAAGACTAATCAAAAAATACAATTTGAATTTTTTTGTAAGGGTTGATTTTTTTAAGAAAGGTAAATTCTTTCGCTGGCAAGAGTATTCTCAAAATTTAAGGAAAACAAACAAAAAATTGCTCATCAAAGTGCTGTTTGCAAGAATCTTGTTTTTTAAGTAAAAAAAAGGAATTTAGTAAAATAAGGAGTGTAATGAAGTGAATTTATCTTTTGCAAAAAAGAGCTTAGTTGGGTTATATTAGGGGTTTTAAAAATTAGTAGAGGAAAATTATGCAAATGCAAATGGTTTCTTCATCAATACCACAAAAACGAAAAGAAGAATATCTTATTGTTGTAAAACGTAATGGAGACCGTGTTTCATTTGATAGGCAAAAAATACGTGCATCAATTTTGCGAGCAGCATCGGGTTATGAAAAAGACATATCCATTGATCAAATTGAAGCAGAGGTAATGCGCAATATTTATGATAGCATTACAACAAGAGAAATAGAACAAGCTATGATTTTAGCGGCAGTTTCCTTTATTGAGCAGGATCCTGCATATGACAAAGTTGCTGCGCGATTAATTTTACAAAAATCATACCGAGAATCATTTGGCGAATCAATTGCTCGTGCTGATGTTAAAGAATTTGCAAAAAAAGCATTTGTTCGTGGTATAAAGCAAGGTATAGAATATAATGTTTTAACACCGCGCTTGCTGGAATTTGATCTTGAACGTCTTGCTGAATTATTAAAATTTGAGCGTGATGATCTTTTAAATTATCTTGGTCTTCAAACATTGTACGATCGTTATTTTTTTAAAATTAATAAGCAAAAAGTAGAAACACCGCAAGCGTTTTGGATGCGCATTGCTATGGGTCTTGCTTTGAATGAGCAGCACAAGGAAGAACGCGCAGCGGAATTTTATGAGGCATTTTCTACCTTACGATATGTTTCTTCAACACCAACATTATTTCATTCTGGCTATGTGCGTGCACAATTAAGTTCTTGTTATTTGTCAACTGTTAATGATGATTTACACCATATTTTCAAAGTTATTGGTGATAATGCACAATTGGCAAAATGGGCTGGTGGTATTGGTAATGACTGGACCAACATTCGTGGTACGGGATCTACGATAAAAAGTATTCATGCAACAAGCCAGGGTGTAATTCCTTACTTAAAAATTGTTAATGATGTCGTAGTTGCTATAACGCGTAGTGGAATCAGGCGCGGTGGTACTTGTGTGTATCTCGAAACATGGCACATTGATATCGAAGATTTTATTGATCTAAAAAGAAATACAGGTGATGAACGCCGCCGTACGCATGATATGAACACCGCAAATTGGATTCCAGATTTGTTTATGAAACGTGTGGAACAAGATGCTGATTGGACATTGTTTTCGCCGCATGAAGTTCCTGAGCTTCATGATCTTTATGGGCAAGCCTTTGAAAAGCGTTATGAAGAATATGAAGCTTTAGCACGCGAAGGAAAATTAGAGCATTTTAAGGTAGTATCAGCAAAAAAATTATGGCGGAAAATGTTGAGTCGTTTGTTTGAAACAGGTCATCCATGGATTACCTTTAAAGATCCTTGCAATATACGCTCCCCGCAAGATCATGTTGGTATTGTGCATAGTTCAAATTTATGTACAGAAATTACTTTAAATACCTCAGCAGATGAAACAGCAGTTTGTAATTTAGGTTCTATTAATTTGGCGCGTCATATTGTCGATGGAAAACTTGATACAGAACTTTTAGCACAAACAATAAAAACTGCTATTCGTATGCTTGATAATGTTATTGATTTAAATTTTTATCCAACCATAGAAGCACAGAATTCGAACTTTAGACATCGCCCGATAGGTCTTGGTATGATGGGCTTTCAAGATGCTTTATTTATGTTGGATATTCCTTATTCTTCAGTGCAAGCTCTCGATTTTTCTGACATCATTGGTGAGTATTATTCTTATTATGCTATTAAAGCATCCTGCGAATTAGCAAAGGAACGTGGTACTTACCAAAGTTATAAAGGTTCTAAATGGGATCGAGGTATTTTTCCTCTTGATACTGTAGATCTTTTAGAAAAAGAACGTGGTCAAAACATTGAAGTTTCTCGTGTATCACGGCTTGATTGGCAGCCATTACGCTTACTTGTTAAACAATTTGGTATGCGTAATTCAAATGTAATGGCAATTGCTCCAACAGCTACCATTGCAAATATTGCAGGCTGCTATCCGAGTATTGAACCTATTTATAGAAATTTATATGTAAAATCAAATATTGCTGGTGAGTTTACTGTTATCAATAAATATTTACTGCAAGATCTCAAAAAATTAGGACTTTGGGGTCAGGAGCTTCTTGAAAAAATAAAATATTATGACGGTGAGCTTGATCAGATTCGAGAAATACCGCACCATTTGAAAGAAAAATATAAGGGTTCATTTGAAATAGATCCAGTTCATATGGTAAAAATGACAGCTTTGAGAGGGAAATGGATTGATCAAAGCCAATCACACAATGTTTTTATGAAAGGAGTTTCTGGAAAAAAACTAGAAGATATTTATATGGCTGCGTGGAAATTTGGTATGAAAACTATGTATTATTTACGAACACTTGGTGCAACGCAGATTGAAAAATCTACGCTGGATGCTGGTAAATATGGTTTTACCCAAAAACGTGAATATGTAAATGAGCAATCTCAAGAAGAACGAAGGGAAGAGAACCCTAATAACACATCGCAATATGCGGCAGGGGCTTCGTGCAATCCTTTTGGTGGAGATTGTGAATCTTGTCAATAGCTACGTGTTCGTATGGTTCGAGACGCAAACTAGTTAGTTTGCTCCTCACCACGAACGGTAAGTTAGACAATTAGTGAAGATATTAGATGTATTAGTAAAATAATTTTGATCTTACTGATAATTCAATTGTGTAAATTTATATAATCCGTTCGTGGTGAGGAGCGTAGCGTCTCGAACCATACGAACGCGGCAAAAATAGGAATAACATATGAAGAAAAAAAGAATAATTAATGATTCACAAACTGATCCTAATAAAATTTTGCCTATGACTTACCTATGGGCGCGTGAGCATTATAAAAATGGTATTGCCAATAATTGGGTTCCTGAAGAAATTTCAATGCAACAAGATGTTGAGCAATGGCGTTCACCTGATTTTTTGACTGAGCGTGAGCGGCGTTTGATTATTTGGAATCTTGGATTTTTTTCAACAGCTGAATCTTTGACGGCAAACAACTTAGTTTTAGCTGTTTATCGCCATGTAACGAACCCAGAGTGCCGTCAATATTTGCTTCGTCAAGCCTATGAGGAAGCAGTTCATACGGATACTTTTATTTATTGCTGTGATTCTTTAGGATTAGATCCGGATGAAATTTTTAACATGTATAACACGATTCCTTCTATTGCACAAAAAGATGCCTTTGTTATTAATTTAACAAAATCAATTTTTGATCCTAATTTTTCTACGCAAGGAAAAGAAAATATTCGCCGTTTTGTGCATGATTTAATTGGCTACTATGTGATTATGGAAGGTATTTTTTTCTATGCAGGTTTTGCTATGATGCTTGCATTAAAGCGTCAAAACAAAATGGTTGGTATCGGTGAGCAATTTGAATATATTATGCGTGATGAAAGTATCCATCTTGCTTTTGGTTGTGATTTGATCAATACAATTGTTAAGGAAAATCCAGAAGTATGGACTGAGGATTTTCAAAATGAGATTGTTGAGTTAATAAAAAAAGCGGTTATCCTCGAAAAAAAATATGCATATGATGCATGTCCTGAAGGGTTGCTTGGTATTAATGCGCAACAATTTTCTGATTATGTTGAGTACATTGCTGATCGTCGTTTAGAACGGATTGATTTGCCAAAAGTGTATTATAAAGAAAATCCATTTCCATGGATGTCGCAATCGACTGATCTTAACAAAGAAAAGAACTTCTTTGAAACACGTGTTACAGAATATCAATCTGCTGGTTCTTTAGAATGGGAATAAAATAAAAAAGGGGCTTTAAAGCCCCTTTTTTGTAACAGACCTTTTTCTTTCATGTTTTTTTAGGATATCATTCTTGTACAATGAGTTCATTCTGAAAGCAGGAGCGATATGCTTTTATATAAAATTTTCTTTTTGTCGCTGGTTTTTTGTCAGACATTTATAAGCGCTATGGAGCGAAAATTCTCTAAATCTAAGCCCCTGACGTTGGAGAAAGCCACTAAGGAAGGAAAATCTTCAAGCCTTACGGATCTTGATTTAACTTTTCCGAATAATTCTAGACGTTTTACCCGTAAAGCTTTTAGTGAAAAAAATATCGGCAATATATTGCAACAAGAATTTTTACAATTAGAGGATGATATTTATTTATATGCGGTACCTCTTAAGAAGAAAGAAAATCCTGAGAAATTATTACTTGTGCTAGATTTATCTGGGCAATATATATATTGGCCCAGAGATATTTGGCAGAAATGGGTTTTGGAATTAAGACAAGGCGCTTTGAAAGAGTACATTGACCGTAAACGGCGGCTGAAAGAAGCTCATGATTCTTCGGTATCGGATGCTATTAAGTTGTCTACAAGGATTGATATTTGGTTTTTTGCTAAATTTGATGAAAGAGGAACTATGAGGGCGCATGATCTTTTTTATTGCCAGAAGGGAAAAGAGTTTTTAAAAAAGGCTCAAGCGCAAACAGACTTAATTTATGAATTAGATATGTATACATTAGCATTCCAATATTTTAAAAATGCTTTGTCTATCGATAAAAAAACTCTAGAATCTATTGATCATTCACTTGAATATTTAAAAACGCTTAACATTATGAGTAAAAAGGAGTCGCTATCCTTTGATGATATTGTTGAAAAGATTAATGAGCGTAGAGTACGTATTTTTTTAAAGGATGAGGAAGGAAGGGAAAGTTGTTGTGAATGGTCGGATAATTACAAAGGATAATAGATAAATTTCTAGGGGAAATGGTGAATAAAATAAAAATGTATATAATTTATTTTGGTATTTTTTTTCAATCTTTTTTTATCTATGCCGCTGAAGTCAATAACCAAGAAATTCAACAGTTTTTACCTCAAGAAAGACGAGAAAAGCGAAGAGGATTAAAAAAAGAAGCAAAAGAATTAGTGGAAAATGGAAAATTAACACTTGAAAATTATGAAAAAGCCAATTTCGAGCCGAAAGAATCTGTAACATCTATTTGCCAAGAAGTTGCTAAGAGTTATGCTCTTGCAGCAGAGAAATATTCTAATGCGCTAGGTTTATACGCAGAGAAAAATAAAAAAGGGAAAATAAAAATAGTAAATAAGATAACTGACATTAAATTTGAACTAATCTCTCTTGAGTCGGCAAGAGGAAGATTTTCATCACGCGAAAACATTGTACCTATTACAGAGATTGCTGGTTTTTGGAAAATATATAATCAAATTATTACAAAACATTCTAAATTGATAGAAGAGCAAATAAAACCTGTAAAACATGTAGAACCTGTCAATCGCCGATTGTTAACGCAAGAAAATCATACAGACTCGTTTGGTTCAAAATTTAAAAAATCGTTTAACCAAAAACCACCAGCAAATTTACCAAAACGATTATCTTTGAAAGATATTTTAAAGTAGGGCATTAATAATTTTAATAATTGTATCTTTGGTTGTACTATTGATTCTTTGTTGTTCTTTTCCATTTTTATAAAAGATTAATGTAGGAATTTTGCTAAAATTATATTCGTTAGAAACTGCTCTATATTTTTCAATATCAATGTTTATAATTGTTATTTTGTTTTGAAAATGTTCTTCTATTTTTTCTATTATCTGATGCATTGAACGACAAGGGCTACACCAATGAGCAAAAAATTTTAAAACTATAAGTTTGTTGTTTGTTTGAAGATAGTTTTTTAATGTATTTGCGAGATTGCTTGAGGTAGTAGTTGGAAAAAGTTCTTGTAGATTGATAAGGGTTGCTTGTATAAAAAATGATTGAGACATAACAAGAGTAAAGAGTAATTTTTTCATAATTTCCTTTTTTTTTAAATTAAATTGTTTGATTTTTAAAATTTAGTTTTTTTCTGGAATCTTATCAACTAAAAAATAAAAGGGCAACCGGAATAACCATGTTGCCCTTAATTACTAGAAATCTAATCGTTTTTTCAAACGTAGAATACTTTGTGTGCCAATCAAAACACTAAAAAACAAAATCATGAAGATACAAAACCAGAAATTCAACATACTTTCATGATTGAGGACAGCAATGCGTGTTGCTTCCATGATATAAATCATTGGATTTAAAAGAGTGATATAGGCTAATAGTGGCCAATAGCCATAAAGTACTTCTAATGAATATTGAAAGCCGCCCATAAACCACAATGGATATACAAAGCGCATCCAGATGCTGCCTAACCGTTCCATGCTTTTTACCATGCTGGTAAGCCATACGGTAAAAGCTGCGTAAAACATATTGAAAACAATAAATATAGCCAACAGCTTTATTGGGCTGATGAGTGCTAGATTTAAATGTTTCCAGGCAATCAATTTGCTGATAGGTAAAACGCATAAGCTAATAACACCAGTATTAAACATGAAAAATATCATATTTTTTACAAATACCAGCCAGGATGGTATTGGCAAGGTAAGATAATACGAAGTGATTTGATTCCCTTCAAAATCACTAACTAAGTTTGTTGCTGAGCTGAATTGTTCAAACAAGCCAGCACTTGCAAAAAGACTTGCCATCATAAAAGCACCATAAGAAGTTTCTAGGCCGAATGATGGCATCAAGTATACGGTTACCCAAACCATCGTTAGGACCCAGATGGCAAGGTCAATGATTTTGTCATGAATAGTACGCTTGAATATTTTATAATCGGTTAATAAGAGATACCATAAGGTATTTAAATATGCATACATAATTATTCCTTTTGTTCTTTGGTCAGTTCTAAAAACACATCTTCCAATTTTCCTTTTTGGAATGATTGCATCAGATTTTGTGGTGTATCAATTAACTTGATGACTCCTTGATGTAAAACCACAACCCGGTCAGAAAGTTTTTCGGCTTCATCAAGATAGTGTGTTGTGATGAGAACGCAGATTCCTTGATCACGCAAATGCCGAATGTAGTACCACAGTTGTTGGCGAATATCAGGATCAAGCCCAACAGTCGGCTCATCAAGGATCACAATCTTTGGTGAATGCATTAAGGTGCGTGCAATCATGTAGCGCTGTTTCCATCCACCGGAAAGTTCATGTGCGTAAGCAGCTAAAAATCTGTCGATTCCCAAGCGTTCATTGAGCTCTTTCATGCGTTGTTCAACCGCATCATCTGACATACCGTAATACTTGCCGGCAAACCAGAGATTGTCGCGCATTGTTAATAAGGGATTTAAATTTGGCTTTTGAGGGCAATAGCCTATTTGGTAGCGATAGCTGGGAATATCATTAAAAATTGAAGTTCCTTTGAATAGAATGTCACCACTTGTTGGCGGATGCAACGTTGCAATGATAGAAGAAAGGGTTGTTTTTCCAGCACCATTGACGCCTAAAAGACTTATTACTTCTCCGGTGTTTAAATCTAGAGAGATTCCTTTGAGTGCTTCAAAGGAACCATAGCGTTTTTTTATAGATTCAATTTTGAGTAAAGACATATTTGATATCCTTAAATAGTAAAAACATATTTTTATATACGAACTCTTTTCTACGTACAAACATGGCATGGAATATTTAAAAACAGTGAGGTATTGTGATGAATAAAGGAGCAGATTTGTTTTTTAATTGAACTAAAGATCTAAAAAAAGTATTCTGCCATGCTTTGGACATTTATGCTGGCAAGAGATTTGTAAGAATTAAAATCAGAAAACAAAAGGAGTCCGATAATCTTTAACAAAGCTCTAGGCAGCTCTGGCGGCAATGCGTTGTGTGATTATCATGATTACCATGATTGGTAACTCCTTATAATAAATAAAAAGATTGAACTTATTTTTTAATCTAGCGTAAAAAAAAACAAAAAGCAACAAACTGATGGGTTGATTTTTTTATGATGAAAATTCATTTTTATGCTGCTGACGACGATTCAAGTAAAGAACAAAAATAATCAGCAATACGACATAGATGAGGTTGATGATGGTTTCTGAAATGCCTCCTGTAAGAGCTTCTAATGTATAAAAAACGGCTTGCCCTCCATCAAGCATAGGGATTGGTAGTACATTAAAGACTCCCAGTTCGATACTGATTAAAGCTATAAAAAACAGTACAAGAGAAATCTTTTTTTGGAGATTTTTTTGAGCAAGAAATGCTAAATTCATGGGATTAGTGCTATTTCTTTTGGGTTTGAAAATACCAGTAATCAAAAAAAATGTTTTTTGCATTAATCCAAGTAAGGTACTCAAGGCTTGCTTGGCAATGGTATATAGTGATATTTTTTGAGTCAGGTCTTTTTCTAGGACAATCCCTGCATAACCGATTGATCCACCAGGAATTCCCAACATTGAAAGTTTAAGTGGGACATCAATTATAGTGCCGTTGCGATCGATAGTTAAGGTTATCTCTTCTTCAGGATGCGCTTGAATAGTTTGCAAAAGAAGTTCTGTATTTGAATCAATAAGAATTGTATTGATACGTACTATGCGATCACCAGGTTGTAATTGTGCTTGCGCTGCAGGACTTCCTTTTTTTAAGCGACGAATAATAGGTTTAAATCGAGTTCTGTTGAAAAAAAATATTAAAATAAGCAAAAAATATGCAAGTAAAAAATTATTAAAAATACCAGCAAGAGTTATGATCATTTTTTGCCAATAAGCAGCTTTTGCAAGATCAGTAGCATTTATGCTTACATAGCCGCCTAAGGGCAATAGTGCAATCTGGAATGTTGTTTGGCCAATTTTTTTTTGTACAATTGGTGTGCCAAAGCCGATAGAAAATACCGGCGTGCGCATAGAAAAAATTTTGCAAGCAACAAAATGACCCATTTCATGAAAACAAATAACAAAACTAAGAATAAGAAGATAGAATGCTATTTTTAATAATTTTTGCATGATAATTTCCTTGATACAATTTTTTATAACCATACCTAAAATATCATTTACATTGCAATTATCCTTTGTGTAATTTAATGCTACTAGTTTGAAAAAAAGGAAAATAGATATGCTTTCTTTTAAAGAAGTAGTATATGTTTCTCCAATAAAAAACAATAACAACGTTGTGCTTGCAGGTGATATTGGTGGAACGAATAGCAATTTTGGTGTTTGTGATATTTCGTCTGGCAAGGTTAGGTTGGTTCTTTCATTGCATTTAAAAAGTAAAGAAATAAAAGATTTTGCTCAAGTGGTTAATCAGTTACTCAATTATCTCTGGTCGAAATATCAAATAAAAATTAATAAGGCATGTATTGGATCAGCAGGTGTAATTTCAGCAAATCGTGATTTTTGTAAACCTACTAATTTAAGTTTTGCTATTGATGCACAAAAAATAATACAAGTAACCGCGTTACATACGGTCATTCTTATTAATGATTTTGAGGCTGTTGGCTATGGTATTGATTGGATAGCAAAAAAGGATTTAATAGAGATTAAAAAAGGAAAACAACGGGAGTATGCAAATCGTGCCATTATTGGTGCTGGTACTGGCCTAGGAAAAAATATTTTAGGGTGGGATTATTCGCTGAAAGGTTATATTCCTATTCCTTCAGAAGGTGGTCATGCAGATTTTTCTGCGTATTCAAATGAAGAGTTCGAATATCTTGTATATCTTAAAAATATGATCCGTGATTCGTATCCTATTTCATGGGAAGATGTGCTTTCTGGTGGTGGCATCGTACATCTTTATAATTTTTTGGGGTTGAAACATTCTTATCAAAAATCAAAAATTGCAGGAATGATAAAAATGAATGGAATAGGACCTGAAATTATTTTTGGTCATTGCCAGCAAGATAAGCAATGCGCTGATACGTATAAATTATATGCTGGCTATTATGGGCGTTGTGCAAAAAATTTTGCACTCGAATCACTTTCTTTAGGGGGTCTTTATATTGCTGGTGGCATTGCAGCAAAAAATGTATCTCTTTTTTATCAGCCAGAGTTTTTGCAAGAATTTATGAATAATCGAGAAATGTCTATGATATTACAAGATATAAGAATTTGTGTGGTAAAAGATTATAATGTAAGTCTTTTTGGAGCAGGGGGATTTTTGGCAACGAAAGAAAAAAATCTTGGTTGATTTCTCTAATTATAGTAACGCATAAATTAGAAGATCTCTTTGTATTTTTTTACTTTTATCTATTAGGCTAAAAAAGTAAATATGCAAAAAGGAGAAAACATATGAAACCCTTATCTTTTACCTATAAAGATTCATGTCTTGTTGATGAAAAAACTATAGAAAATTACTCAGAAAAAATTTTTGTTGAAATTGAGTATCTACAAGATCAAATTGGCAATGGCTATGCTACGAATTATGGATTTATAAATTTACCTTCTGACTTTTCTCTGCAACAAGAGGTTTTTGAACTTGTTACAAAAAAAAAAGAAACTGAAGCCAGCATATTTGATTGTTTGTGGTATTGGAGGTTCAAATTTAGGGACCGTTGCGATAATAGAAGCTTGCTTTGGTTGTTTTTATAATGTAGCGATGCCGATGAATATTTTTTTTGCTGATACGGTTGATCCTCATTATATAGTAAGTTTAACCGAATTGATTGAAAATGCATTGAAACAAGATAAGGATATTCTTCTCAATGTTGTTACTAAATCGGGTACTACAACCGAAACAATCGCGAATTTCGAAATTTTTTTGGATTTGCTCAAAAAATATCGGCCGGATAATTTTGCTGATTTTGTAGTAGCAATTACTGATCATGGTTCTCCTTTGTACCAATTGGCACAAGATAATAAGTTCAGTGTACTTGCAGTTCCTGAAAAAGTTGGCGGGCGATTTTCAGTTTTTTCAGCCGTTGGGCAGTTTGCATTAGGTATGCTAAATCTGAATGTGAAAGAACTTCTTGAAGGTGCTCAAAGCGGGGTTGTTCTTGGTACGAGTTTAGAATTGAAAAAGAATATTGCAGCCGTGAATGCTCTAATAAAATATGAACATCTTAAAAAAAACCAAATTACTATTAATGATTTATTTGTGTTTTCAGTGCAATTAGAATCCCTAGGTAAATGGTATCGACAATTAATGGGGGAAAGTTTAGGAAAAGAATTTGATAAAGAGGGCAATAAGGTAAATACTGGCATTACACCGACGGTTTCAGTTGGGAGTATTGATTTGCATTCAGTTGGTCAATTGTATTTAGGTGGTCCTTATGATAAATTTATAAATTTTTTAAGTGTTGATACATGGAATCAAGCTATTTCCGTACCAAAATTGGCAAAATTTGATAAATTGGTTTCAAAAATTCAAGGTAAATCTTTAGCTGCAATAATGCATGCAATTTTGGAGGGGGTAAAAATTGCTTATAAAAAAAATAAACGTCCTTTTTGTTCTCTTGTATTGCCCAGATTATCGCCGTATTATATTGGGCAGCTTATGCAATTGTATATGCTTGAAATTGTTTATTTAGGTTCTATGTTGCAGATAGATCCTTTTAATCAACCGAATGTAGAATCATATAAAGAGGAAACAAGGAAGCTTTTATGAACGATTGTACCTTTATTATTCTTGGTGCAACGGGTGATTTGGCCAAACGAAAACTTATTCCCGCGTTATACCATCTCATTAAAGATAAAAAAATTGATAAATTTTTAGTTGTTGGAGCGGCCCTGGAGCAGGTAACAGCAGATGAATTTTTAGAGCGAGGTCGTTCTTTTATTCCATTAATTGATGAAGAAATATGGCAACAATTAAAACAGGTAACCTATTATCATCAGCTTGATTTTCATGATGCAACTGGATTTAATAAATTGACGCACTTTGTTGAATCGCTAGAAAAAGAATCTAAACGCCCAAGTAATCGTTTGGTTTATTTAGCGGTACCTTCGGTATTTTTTTGTGAAATAACGCGAAAACTTGGTACGTGCGGTCTTGTAAAAAAATCTGATGATCATGGGTTTGTCAATGATGTTTGGCACCGGATTGTCTATGAAAAACCATTTGGCGTTAGTTTAAAAAGCGCACAAGAAATAAATGCCTGCATTACTAAATATTTTAATGAAAAACAGATTTATCGTATTGATCATTATTTAACCAAAGAACTTGTTGGTAGCATTTTATTAGTGCGTTTTACCAATATGATTTTTGAACCGTTATGGAACAGTACGTATATTCAAAAAATTGAAATAGAATTAAGCGAAACGTTAGGCATTGAATCTCGTGGTCGTTATTATGATCATTATGGTGTGCTGAAAGACATGGTACAAAATCATATTTTGCAGCTTTTAGCTCTTATTGCTATGGAGTTACCTGAAGAGCTGATAGAAAAATATATTCGCAATCAAAAAGCTGCACTTTTAAAAAAAGTTAGGTGTATACAAGGAGTATTAGGGCAGTACGAAGGTTATACGAGTGAAAAAGATATGCCAAAAGATTCAATTACACCAACTTTTGCACAATTGATATTTAATGTTGAAACACCGCGTTGGAAAGGCGTACCTTTTTACATTAAAACAGGAAAAGCATTAGAAAAAAAAGATACCTCTATACACATAACGTTTAAAGAAGTTGCTTGTAAGTTGCGGGATCGTTGTATTTACAGTTCAAATGTTTTGACCATTCAAATTGCACCTGAGGCAAGTTTTTCGTTGCAATTGAATACAAAAAAACCAGGTGCACTTTATGAAGTTACTCCGGTTAATTTATTTTTTAGTCATAATTATGTTTTTGGTACCAATACGCCAGAGGCATATGAAGTTTTGCTAGAACAAGTTATCAATGGTGAACAAGCAGTTTCTGTGCGTTTTGATGAAATAGAATATTCCTGGGTAATTATTGAGCAGATAGAAAAAATGAATCTGCCTTTGTATCATTACAAGCAAGGTTCCTCGGGTCCTAAGTAAGCAGGAAATATTTATACAAAACTTAAGAAATGGTAATTATATGAAAGTTGGGATTATTGGTTTAGGGAAAATGGGCAAAGCAATTGCGCAGCGCTTGCTTAATGCGCGGCATGAAGTTATCGGTTTTGATGTTAATTCTAAAATTCTTGATAAAGCTCATAACATTGGTGTAAAAAAAGCAAAAGATATAAAAAATCTTGCTGAGCAAGTGCGTATTTTTTGGCTCATGGTCCCGGCTGGTGAGATAGTTGATAAAGTTTTGGAGGAGCTCCGACCTTATCTCATTGGCCGGGATATTATTGTTGATGGGGGCAACAGTAAATTTACTGATTCAATCAGAAGATCTGAAAATTTTCTTAAAAGTGGTGTCAATTTTTTGGATTGTGGTACTTCGGGTGGTTTGCGTGGTGAAGATATTGGTTTTTCATTAATGGTGGGAGGAAGTTTTGAAGCTTTTCAAACGATTCAGCCTTTATTGCAAGCGATTGCAGCACCAAATGGCTTTGCTTATATGGGTCCATCAGGTACTGGACATTATGTGAAAATGGTTCATAATGGCATTGAATATGCACTTATGCAAAGTTATGCTGAAGGATTTCACTTGTTAAAAAACGGTCATTTTAAAGATTTAAATTTAGCAAAAATTTCTTCGGTTTGGTCTCATGGTGCTGTAATTCGTTCATGGTTATTGCAATTGTGCCATGAAATTTTTACGGAAGATCAAAGATTAGAACATATTTCTGGTAGGGTGTCTGAAAGTGGTATGGCACAATGGACCATAGAAGATGCTCAGAAACATGATATTCCGGTACAATTAATTGAAGATGCATTAGAAATTCGTTTTTGGTCACAACAGACAGGAGGAAATTATGCTACAAAAATTGTTGCGTTATTGCGAAATAAATTTGGAGGGCATTATGTTGAAAAAGAGTAGCGGATTGTTAATCTTGCTTCTTGTATGCAAGAGTGATTTTATTATGGCTATGGATCTTCGCGGGCGATTGCCAGAAAAACAGGAAATGAGACCCGAGAAATCTTATGATGAAATTAAGGAAGGCGTAGAGAAAGATTTAGACGCAAATTGTAATAAGTGTTGTGAAACTTTAGTCGGTGGACTAGTTTGTTGTGGTGCTGGTTTATTGGCAGTGGATCTATTATCCAATCTTTTTAGCTCCCCATGGATGGGCAATCCCGCTACTAAGTATGATTAAATAAGTAGTTTTTAGTTCGTTTTGTTGAGCTGATCTTTCGAGATCAGCTCAATTATTTAACATGATTTAAAAAATTATAGTGTAACAAAAAATGTTCAATGATGAGTCTGATAAAGTCCTATTTTTTTTAATTATTTTTCTCAATGTTGTGCGTATTGAGGGACAAGACTATTTGTCGGAATTGCCATTAGATGTTAAACGAATAATTGTAAATTGTATACTGACTGATGATAGTCAAGAAAAGGCTTTGCATGCTATAACGAACTTGAGTATGGTAAACAAAGAATGGCATGCAGTATGTGGAGAAGGTCAGTTCCAGGAAACAAGAAAAAAGTTAATAAAAGAGCTGCCTAACAAAGAAGCACGTAAAAAGGTTGAAGATTATTTTTTGCAAAATGTGCATATTCGTCCTTCTTGCAACGATACCATGGTTGATTTTTTTTCTTCAGTATTTTTTTGTTCACCAGGGTTTTGTTGCCACGAAAAAATTAAAAATGACTATTGCGCTCACGTAAAAAAGAAATATGGCCTCAACGTTAATCATGAGTTACTTAAAACTCATAAATATTTAAATACGGATTTTGAAGCTTATGAATCAGAAAGACAATGCACTTCGCTGTACGTACCATGGTTTGCTCTTGCTTTTTATATGTGCCTTTGTTTAAAGAATTGCTCTAGCGATAGCCCAAAGTACAGCAGAGGAAGCGGTTTTGTCGGATAGATATTACTATGAATTACAAGTATATTTTTTTGCTAAATTTTGTATCATTTTTTTGTTTTTCTATGGAGCAAGGGGTTTCTCGATTAGACCTTTTGGTCGCAAAAGCAGCATGGAACGGTAAAGGTTTTAGTTTGGAAAAAATAGATACGTTGCCTATTCCTGAAAGTTGTAAAGAATTATTGAAATATTCCAAACCAATTACTCAATCAAATGTTATATCTGTTTGGCAAGAAGCTATTGTTAAAAAAGATAAAAAAAGAGAAAAAGACTGTATAAATTTTATTTTTAAAAATTTTAAAGCAAAGCCGTTTTCACACCTAAGTGGGAAGCCTAAAATTTCTGAAGATGATGAATCTGAATTTGGGTTAAAAGGGATGTATGATCTTGATCTTTCTTTTCTTATTGAACAACTAAAAGATTGTAATCCACAATTTAAAAAGATCGTTCATGAAGATGTAATTAAACCAATTGTCAATGATGCGCGCGAAAGAAGTGGGCAGATAGCATTTCAGGAGGCTGTAACGATCATTTGCGGGGTGTTTTATTTTGCCTTGAGCCTTAGCATTCCTATAGTTATCTGTTATCCAGTACATTGAACTAATTATTGATTTTTAGTATTAATTTTTAAATATAATAATCTATGTTTTAAATTTATCTAAAGGATTTTATGAAGCTTCTGTATTTTTTCTTTTTTTTTATTATTAGTTTTTCTTTATGTTCTTATGATAGAGAGACAAAGGATTTATTTTGCAATCAAGAAATTCAGAGAAATCTTTTGGAGCAGGCTGAAGGATCCAATAATGAAGAAGAAGATGATTATACTGAAATGGGCAAGTCTCTTTATCCTGTATTGTTTGGATTAATCGATATTTTAAAAATGTTGGTCTTTTTTTAATTAAATAACATTTTTTTGTAATTTTTCGTAAAATTTTGGTTTTTTCAAGGAGAATTAGGATGAAAATTTTTGATATTAGCTGGCCCATTTCTGAATCAATGACTGAATACAAGGATGGTAAATCGGTTAAATTTAATCCAAGCAAAAGTATGGAAAACAATGGTGCGCGTGAGTGGCAGATTACGCTTGGTAATCATACTGGCACGCATATTGACAATCCCGCACATTTTTTGGCTACCGGCAAAACGATCGATAAATTGGCATTAAATCAAGTTATTGGTCCATGTCGCGTACTTGATTTAACTGCAGTTACGGAAAAAATTACTGCAGATGATCTTGTGCCACTTGGTATTATAAAAGATGAAATAATTTTATTAAAAACAACCAATAGCTTTCGTGAACCAACTGATAAATTTACCTACAGCTTTGTCTACATTGATGAACAGGCGGCTCAATATTTAGCAACACAAAACATTAAAGCGATTGGTTTTGATTATCTTGGCATTGAGCGTAATCAGCCAGATCATGAAACACATAAAGCATTCATGCAATTCAATATTCCCATTATCGAAGGATTACGACTTGGCACTGTGCCTGCGGGCAGTTATTTTTTTGTTTGTTTACCCTTGTATACCGTTGGCCTTGATTCAGCACCGGCACGAGCAGTATTAATTGAAGGATTGGAGATCAAATGAAAAAATTGTTTTTCCCATATGGCAATCAGTTTTTATAAAGGTGTTTAAATTATTCTTCCTTTAACGCCTTTTTAGTGAGAACACGCATAATGCCGTCAGCAAACTGTTCAGCCGCTTTTGGTCCTACTGCAGTAACAACTAAACCATCAGTGACAATATCATGCCCCTTGGCATATTCAGCACCATTGCCCCGCAAAATTGTCTCTAGTGCCATATCATCATTCCAGCCGGTTGCTTTTTTGCCTGCAAGTGCATTTGCTTTTGCAAGAATGCGTGGTGCAATACAAATAGCACCGTAAGGAATAGCGTGTTTTTTTGCTTCAGATGCAATGCGATAGCTTATTGAATTATCAAGACACTCCATAGCACCGGGACCGCCGATAAAAAAGATGCCATCGTAGTTGGTTGGATTAAGTTGATCGATAGTAATATCAACAGCTGTTGTTGAACCATCTGAGGCAACTGCGCCACCCGGTTTGTCGCTAGCCGTAATTACCTTAATGCCATATTCTTGCAAAATTGCTTTTGGTGTGCTGTATTCAATTGGTTGGTAGCCGTTTGAAGCGATAACAAAAACAACTTTTTTGCCTTTAAGATATTTTTTATGTTCCATTATAAACTCCTTCTTTGGTTTTTGAGTTCCTATGGTGCGAGACGATTTTTTCAAAATCACTCACCATGAACGGGATTTAAACCGTTCGCCCTGAGTGCTGCGGTTAGGCAGTGTAACGAAGGGTGCGAACTACTTTTCATTTTTTCATTTTTGCAGAATAAATATTAATTTCCTGATTGTCCACTTGAGTACGTATTAGTAATGCCGGAAATGTAATTTCATGATACGGTAATTTTTGTTCTAAGGGAATAATTTCAAGTAAATCAATACCAAGTTGCATCATTTTTTTGTTAAAGCCAATGCGGTGCATGATTATATTTTTTTCCTGCATAATTTTTTTTAATTCTCTATATTCTCGATATAATTTTTTGCTACCAGTGCCTTGCCAGGAAACTAAATACAAATTTTTGATTTCGATAAGTTTGCAGAGTGTTTGTAGAGCTTCAAAAGTAAAAATATTTGCCTGCATTGCAATAACATGATCAAGTTGTGAAGAACCCAATTTCTGATGTAAGGTTGGCATTAAGGTATATTCAATCCATGATGGTGTTGATGCGGATTGGCCAAAGTAGCCTGGGTCGACAAGAATAGTTTGGCTCTTTTTTTTAAAAACGGTAATTTCACCACGATTGCAAGGTAGACGTAAAACCGCTTGTGTTGGTCGTTGCAAGGTAAGATATCCAATAACAGCACAAAATAACAGGAAAAAAAACCAAATAGCATGCACCATTGTTTTGATTTTTTTGCTATGGAGAATAAAAAATGTGGCACCAAGCATTAAAACAAAAAAAATTAACGAAGGCTTGGTAAAGGTTACTAACCAACATGGTGAATGAAAACTCAAAATGCTTGACCAGCATGACACTATTTTTTCAAGGAGATAGGTCAACCAGTCATTTGGTAACGAAAGCAGTTCGAAAAAAAATACCAATGAAGCAAGGAGCAAAAATGCCATCAAAAAAGGGGTAAAGATAAGATTGGCAATTGGACTCATTACTGAAAACGGCAAACCCCAGTTGATAAGAATGGGTAATGAAGCTAGAGTAATAAACATTTGAATGTAAAAAAAACGAATCAAATAATTGGCAATCGCTGATGGCAATGTTTTCATAATGGTGATTAAATTTTCCGTTCGTGGTGAGGAGCCGTAGGCGTCTCGAACCAAACGGACCGTGTTAATATAAAACTTTTAGAAAGGATAAATAATAAAAATTATTTTTAAACTAATTTTTTGAGTTCGTATGGTTCGAGACATTTTTCTTCGAAAAATCCTCACCACGAACGGACCTTTTAATTTTTCTAAATAGTATGATTTACCTTTAGTATATAGGTTTTTTCCCAAGTTGTCATAAAAAAAGGTCGAAGGGAACAATCATGAAAAAATTAGCATTGAGTATAGCTTTCATGGGCTTTATTTCTGTGCATGCTATGGAACTAGAAGAAAAAGAGCGAACAGCAATCGAAGATATTTACAATGTTGATAAAGTTGTCCAAGTACTTGGGCCATTAGTGTATCTTGCGCAAGGTGAAACTTACAAGCCAAGTTCATTTGATTGGTATTTAAACCGCGTTGCATTAAAAAATTCTAAACTTCAGACTATAAAAGCAACCGGCTCAGTGACACCGCAAGATTTGGCTGATCATCCTGAAGCGAATAATTTCTTAGATCCAAATGGTGATAAAAAAACCTATGCTGGAATAGATTTACAAAATGGCACTGTGGTTGCGCCGATGTATATTAACTTTAAAGTTGCCCAAGATGAAAAGAGCGCTACCATGCAAACTATTTATTTTTATCCTTTCAATGGTGCTACGCCTTTTTTGAAATTTTGGAAACCGCTTGTTTATGATGTATTTGGAAAAAGTGTTGGTGACCATGAGGCTGATTTAGAACGTACAACTTTTAACTTGATTTATGATGTGCAAAAAGAAGATTGGCGCATTGTTAGTGGCTATTATTCACATCATGGCAGTGGTATTTTGGTCGATGCAAAAAATATTTCATTTGAAAATACGCATCCGATTGTTTATTCATCAAAATATGGCCATGCAAGTTATCCAGATCATTTTTATCTTAATTTTGAAGCTGATACCACGTCGCAAGGTGCTCGCTGGGAAGGGTGGAACCAGTATGAAATTCTAGATCGTTCTAATCCTTCAGCTGCTCAAAAATGGATTGAATACGCAGGCAGGCTGGGTGTGGACAAAAAACAAAATTTATTGTCCGAGGGTACACAACCAGCGCCAACTGGTTTGTCAGCGCGCAATTGGTTTAAAAACGTAACAAATTAAACCTGAAAATTATAAAAATTACGAGCAAATCTTGCATTTGGCGAGTTTGTTTTGTCATACTCAATTATGAGGATGATGCTTACTAAGTAGTCCGATGAATGAGGTTAAAAACTCTTCGGGATTGTGAGTGTTGTCCTCGTTTTGTTTTTGCTGTCGTTTTTTTTTAAATTTTCCAGGTTTGCTTATCTGAAAAACAGCTTCCAAAAATAAAAATCAATAAAAATCATTGAATTTGCCAAACAATTTTCTTTATACTTAGAAATGAGAATGAGCATTTGTAAGTTCAATGCTTAGGGGAGACTCTGATAGTGAACATTAGATGCTTATTCTCAAAAATAATAGTAAAGCCCTTAAAAAAGGAGAAAAAAATGAAAAAGGGATTAATGTTAGTAGCAGTTTTTATAGTGGTAACAGGAGCTCAAGCACAGAATGGTAATTTAGGAAATGATGTCCAATTCAAACCAATTCCTACTATTCAACCAGTTGGTCCTGAAAGAAAACCTCGATTTGGACATGGTCCTGTAGTAAAGGGTCCATTTTGGAAAATTTCAACGATTAAACCGTTAGCTACGCAAAGTACTCAGTTGTTAAAGCTTAGTAATGATGCCATAGAAAAAATAAAACAAGCTAATAATTTAGAAGAATTAAAAAAGAGCGTTGATGATTTTTCATCAAAATTGATTGGGTTGAAACCTGCTGCTAATGGCCAGGCTCAACAGTTTCTTAATGGTCTTGCAATAAATCTTAAAAATTTAATCGATGAAAAACCTGAGGATGTGATTATTGCTGCTAAGACTCTGCATAGAAACTTAACACAATTACCAGTATTGTTGCAAAATCAAAATTTATTGAATCTTTATAATGCACTTTTAGGATTGAAAAAGGCATATTTAACTGTTGCTAATAAAAAAGCTGCGTTGTCAATTAAGGAAGCTGCAACAAAGTCAGGTCAAAAGCGTGACGAGCTTATTATTAGCGGTTTAGCTGCATTGCCTTTACATGCTCACGATGTTCAAACAACTGATTTGACTAAAGAAAGTATTGATTTAGCGGTTGAACTTAAAAATGCTTTACAAAAATCAAAAGACGGGCAAGAAATTTTTAAGCAGATACAAATTAAAGCACTTGATATTCAACCAGAGCAATCATAAACAAAGATATTCATATGGAAACTCCTTTTTTTAGGGAGTTAAGAAGGGAAGCTGTAAAAGGCTTCCCTTCTGATCTGAGTTGAAAAATGATTACTAATAAATATATTTTTGGAAGATAACATGAATCGTTTATTTTGTGGTTTGAGTTTTTTAACATTGTTGTTAATCGTAATTGGCACAGTACGATCAATTCCTTATATTTTACGTCAACCAAAAACTTATGAACATGTAGTAAAAGGTACGCATGCCTTGCAAACCATATCACCGGCACGTTTGCAGGCTGCTATGGATGAGAACCATAGAAGAGTTCTTTATGAAGTTATTAAAGAAGTTGAACGAGAAAAAACAGGTTTTGATCGCATTAATATGTTGCAAAATTTAACACGCGTTTCTTTTGAAGTTCCAAAATACGAAGACATTGATACTATTTTTAAAAATATAGAGTTACATCTTTATTTTTTGACCAAGCAAACCGTTAATGTTTTTGACCAGTTATTACCAAGTATAAATATTGTGCATAACTATTTTGCCTTACTGGAAGATATAACTATTGGAGAAAATAAAAAAATTTTTAAAAAGTTACATGATCTATTTCGTACTTCATTGCTTGCAATGGCCAGGGAAACATATGGTCAAGCAAATTTTTATCAAGCGCAAGGTCAAACTGATCAAGCCCATGAGCTAATGAATATTGCTCAAGCTCTAGTCTTTCGCTTAAAAGAAACAAATTCACAAGCAAAAGCATTATACAATGAAATTGAGGCACATCAGCCCGTGCCATTTATTAAAGAATTGCAAGAATTGGGTGCTTTAGCTACCGGTGGTTTGACGTAGTAATCTTTTAATCCTTTATTTCTAAAAAGATGTGGTATAATAGCTATATTAAAAACTGTTTTTTTGGAGAAAAAGGATGGTATATTTTTTCTGTTTTATTTTTCTATTTTTTAAAGGTAACTGTGCTTATGCAGAAGAGCAATCTTGTCCATTAAAGGTTTCTCAAAAGCAAAAATCTTCGGAAACAATAGATAACAAATCAAAGCAACCTAAAAAACAATCAAAAATATCCCAAAACAAATCTTCAATTTTTTTTCCACAGGCAGATTTGCAGGCTATTGAAAAAAAATTAAAAGAAGCTTCTAACTGAAGGTGTGGAGTATGACTCAAACACTTCTAAATTTTTTAAAATATAAATCCTATATTATGCGTGTTTCTTCTTTGCGCATGACTACCCAAGCAGGCTCAGGCCATCCGACATCAGCCTTATCTGCGGCTGATATCATGGCAGTTTTATTTTTTTATGCGATGAAGTTTGATCCTAAAAATCATAATAATCCCAATAATGATCGTTTTATTTTATCAAAAGGTCATGCATCGCCAATTTTTTATGCTGTATGGAAAGAACTTGGGCTGCTTTCAGATGCTGATATAATGACGTATCGTGAATTTGATTCAGTCTTAGAAGGGCATCCAACATTAAGATTTTCATGTACAGAAGCAGCTACCGGTTCTTTGGGCCAAGGATTATCTGTTGCCGTTGGTATTGCTATCACCGCGCTCATGGATAATCGCGATTTTTATACCTATGCATTACTCGGTGATGCAGAATCTTCGGAAGGTCAAGTATGGGAAGCGGCTGAAATAGCAGCATTTTATGGTTTGCATAATTTGATTGCTATTTTAGATGTTAACAGATTAGGGCAAAGTACATCAGGATTGCATGAGCACAATGTGAATCGTTACGCACAAAAATTTGAAGCATTTGGTTGGCAGACGTTTATTGTTGATGGTCACAGTGTTATCGAGTTGATGACAGCATTTGATAGCGCACGAAAGGTTGCTGACAAACCTTCAATTATTATTGCAAAAACTATTAAAGGTTATGGTATTCCACAAGCAGCTGATAAAATGGGTTTCCATGGCAAGGCTTTTTCAGAAAAAGAACTTTTAGAAATTTTAGCAGCAATGAAACAAGAATTTCATGATGCTGCAACCTATGCAGGTAATTATTCTTGGCAACCAAAGCTACCAAAAAAAGAGCATCAGAAAGAAGCAAAAAAAATTGTAGTGCCAAAACCGAATTATAAAAAAGGCGATGAATTACCAACGCGCAAAGCATATGGACAAGCACTTGCTGCTGTTGGAAAACAAAATGATCAAATAATAAGTCTTGATGCGGAAGTAAAAAATTCTACGTATGCTGAAATTTTTGAAAAAGAATTTCCAGAAAGATTTGTGCAATGCTTTGTTGCAGAACAAAATATGATCGGCATGGCAGTTGGCATGGCAACGCGTGGAAAAATTCCCTTTGCTTCAACCTTTGCTTCATTTATGACGCGCGCCTTTGACCAAATCCGTATGGCTGCAATTGGCCAAGCGTCATTGCGTTTGTGCGGTTCACATGCAGGTGTTTCAATCGGCCAAGATGGTCCTTCGCAAATGGGCTTAGAGGATATTGCTATGATGCGCAGCATTCCAAATTCGGTAGTGCTGTATCCATCAGATGCCGTTAGCACCTACAAACTAGTTGAACTTATGGCAAATCATTACGAGGGTATTTCCTATTTGCGCACCACGCGTAGTGCAACGCCAATTTTATATGACAATAATGAGGAATTTAACATCGGTGGTTGTAAAGTGGTGCGTCAAAGTGACAACGATGTTGCGCTCGTTATTGGTGCTGGTATTACGTTGCATAATGCACTCAAAGCATATGAACAACTGCAGCAAGAAAAAATTTCAATTGCTGTGATCGATGTATATTCAATCAAACCACTTGACCACGAAACTATTGTGCGTATGGCTAAAAAATCTGGTAATCGCATTATTACCGTTGAGGATCATTATTTGCAAGGTGGTATTGGTGAAGCGGTTACCTATGCATTGCGCAATGAAAAGATCGAAATCACCTGTTTGGCCGTTGATAAATTGCCCCGCTCAGGAAAACCAGATGAACTCATGGCCTGGGAAGGCATTGATGCTCAAGCAATTGTGAAAGCAGTGAAGAAGAAATGAAATAGATTTAATTTTATTTATCTTTGAGCTTTTGCTTTAGAAGCTCATTTTCTTTCTTTAGGTTTTCATTCTGTTTGAGTAAGTATTTTATGATATGTGTGGATTTCTAAAGTGTTTGGATGCTTTTAACAAGCTTGTTGTTTCAGATCGTTCTCCTGCAAAAGAGTTTGTGCCAGACAGTAATAGTGTCAATATTAAAAGTTTAATAGAAATGAGTATTTTTTTCAGAATATTTTAAATTTCTAAATCGTAGATTTTTGTATAAAAATTTTTATTCGAAATTATATCAAATAGAGTGAATAATGTAATAGCCCCTTAAAAAATTCAATATGGAGCGTCTTATTACTAGTTGAGCGTCAAATTTGAAATGCCTTGTCTCAAAAAGATTGTTTATTAATTTATTTTGACGGGTAGTATACCTATTGGCTTTCTTTTACCGACAATAATTTCTGCGGCAGCTTCTTGAGTATCTTCATTATCTTCATAAGCAAGAATAATTTTTTGTTGATTTTCAAAAAGTTCTAAGGCATAGGGCGTGCCAAAAAGAATAATAACAACTTCTTTGTTTTGTTTTTGTACACGATGAATTAATTGTAAAATGTGATCAGCAACGCCGTAATTAGTGGCAAAATTTTTTTCCATTCCAAAAATACTAAATACTACTACTTTTTTTTCATCTAATTTTTTTTCAACGAACTCAAGATTCTCTTTTTGCGGCTCAGAACTTAAATGGTAGGTTGGTATTTTATGGTAGGTTCGTATTGTTTTTTCGAAAGCACTTGGTAAATAGCCACCAACTTGTACAATGGCTGTTGATTCATCGAGTGTTGGCAGATTGAAATTTTGATTGATGGCAATTGCATTTTGATAAGCTTCTTTTTTTAATGCCAGCGCATCAGGATTTTTGAGTGCTTGTAATGTATGTTCTTTGTTAACAAAACGCTGTTCATGAAGCAATAATTGTTCTTTGACTTGTAAGATTTTTAGCACATGGCCATCAAGTTTTTTATGCGTGATTGAACCATTTAAAAGTGCTTGTTCAATGCATTCAACGGCGGCTGGTACATCGACGGGGCATAAAATAATATCATTACCGGCTTGCAAAGCTTTCAAGGCAGCTTCGCCGGGTTTATGATGTTTGGTGACTGCTTTCATGCCCATGCCATCAGTAATTACGAGTCCTTGAAAACCGAGCTGTTCTTGCAACAATTCTGTTACTACTTTTTTAGAAAGACTGGTCGGCTGATTGCGTGTTTTATCAAGAGCCGGCACTTGAAGATGTGCATTCATAATGCAAGCAACGCCAGCATCAATCAATACCTTAAATGGATAGAGGTCTTCATCAAAAATTTCTTCTTTACTACGCAATACTTTTGGTAATTCAAGGTGAGAATTTTGGGTAGTATCACCATGGCCTGGGAAATGTTTTGCACAAGCAAGAATTCCGGCATCTTGCAAACCTTGTGCAAAGGCAACGCCGCATGCAGCA
The DNA here is from genome assembly GCA_020054235.1 of Candidatus Babeliales bacterium. Taxonomy (GTDB): domain Bacteria; phylum Babelota; class Babeliae; order Babelales; family JACPOV01; genus JAGVLQ01. Next base: position 110,908 of record JAGVLQ010000004.1, on the reverse strand, counting down.
ACATGTTCTTTATTATCACCAAATGAACGATCGCCAATGATGGGATTTTCAGGATTTGTATTGATATCGACAACCGGTGCAAAGTTAATATGAACGCCCATTGCTTTGCATTGTTTGCCGATCTCGTACGCAATTTCATAAATCACCTCAAGATTTCCTTGTGCAGCGAGTGTCAGGTTGTGCGGAAAGCGTATGGTATCATATAAACGCATGCTCAAACCATATTCACAATCTTGGCCAATTAGAAGTGGTAGCTTACTGAGTTTTTGGAACGCATTAGTGAGATCGATTTGTTGCGAAGGTGTTCCTTTATATAAAAAAAGTTATGCCTCCGATATGATACTCTTTTATTAACTTTTCAACGTATTGGTGATTTAATTTGTAAGGTGAATTAACAACTTGCATTGCATAAGGTTCTTCAAGCATAGTTAAATTTGCGCCAGTGGCAACCATGAAAAGCTGCCCAATTTTTTCGCGTAAAGAAAGACTGGCAAGAGTTTTTTCAGCCCAAGAAGCGGATATTGATCGACAAAAAAGTGCTATACATAAAGTAGAAAATAATGTTTTTTTTTGCATAATATTCTCCTTTAATTTTTATTGCATATTAGTTTAAGTATCTCTTGGAAAAAAATCAAAATTATGATTGTCGATCAATATGTTGTGTGAATAAAGTTTATTTGAGCATGATAATTGCTCTTTCTTTATGATCAAAAAAAAAGAGATGGCTATATAAATATAGACCAGATGATTAAATCAAATTGTTTTTATTGAAGAATTGGTAAAAAACATTATAATTAAGGCATATTTATCCTCAAGGGGGTTTTTTATGGAAAACACACTTCTTTACTGGCTTGGTTCAGCCGTCCTGTTGTTATTTTTTGAACTTGCAAATCCTAGCCATTTCTTATTTTTATCATTTTCTTTTGGTGCCTTTATTGGTGGCTTTGCTGCTTGGCTGGACTTTCCTTTTGCAGCCCAAACAGTTCTCGCTTTGTTTGCAACGGGAACAACATTTTTACTTCTGCGCTCTTGGATTTTGCAACAAGTAAAACGCCTTTCTTCAAAAGAACATAAATCAAATACTGACGCCTTGGAAGGCAAAATTGGCATCGTCATAAAAGAAGTTAAATCCCTGGAGTTTGGGCAAGTAAAAATTGGTGGCCAAATCTGGTCGTGCCGCGGTGTGCATGATGAAATTATCAGAGTTAATGAAGAAGTACGCATTTTAGGAGTGAAAGGTGCACACGTTATTCTTGAAAAAATTAAAGAAAGGTAAATAATGTTTGAAATTGGAATTTTTTTTATAGGTCTTTTGGTTGTAGCGGCAATTATTCTTTTTAAAGCAATCTATCTTATTCGCCAATCTGAAGCGATGGTAATTGAGCGCTTTGGGCGCTTTGATCGTGTTCTAAAGCCGGGGATGCATATTGTTATGCCTTTTATGGAGCGTCCGCATGCTGTGTTATGGACATTTTTAGTGCCGAGTGCAAATGGTCGTGGTTATACCCGTATTTTACAGCATGTTGATCGCATCGATTTGCGTGAAGCAGTCTATGATTTTCCTAAGCAAAATGTGATCACCAAAGATAACGTTACCATGGAAATTAACGCGTTGCTTTATTATCAAATTACTGACCCCAAAGCAGCAATTTATGAAGTTGCTAATTTGCCCGAAGCAATTGAAAAGTTAACGCAAACAACCTTGCGTAACGTAATTGGTTCATTAGATCTTGATGAAACATTAACTTCACGCGATCAAATTAATGAAAAGCTCCGTATTATTTTGGATGAAGCAACGGACAAATGGGGCGTTAAGGTTAACCGCGTTGAATTGCAAGAAGTGAATCCACCGCATGATATTCGCCAAGCAATGGAAAAACAAATGCGAGCAGAGCGGGATAGACGTGCAAAAATTTTGGAATCAGAAGGTACGAAACGCGCTGCCATTTTGGAAGCTGAAGGTATGCAAGAATCTTCAGTGTTAAGAGCACGAGGTATTGCCGAATCACAAGTAATTACGGCTACTGCGGAAGCAGAAGCACGCCTAAAAATTGCCGAAGCTGAATCAAAAGCAATTGAAATGATACAAAAAGCTATGCCATCTGGTGATCCTATGCATTATATGATTGCGACGCAATACATAAAGGCATTGCCAGAATTGACCAAGGGTAAAGATGATAAGTTGGTGGTTATCCCTTACGAGGCAGCTTCTCTGGCGGGTTCTGTAGCTTCAATAAAAAAAATATTTCAAGAAATTAAGTAAGTTGGATAAGCGCTGTTCATCTTACTTTCCCCCCAAGCTTTTTTGTAAAGTTGTTAAAGCGTTTGTTAAATTATTTAAAGAGGTTGAAAGACTTGCAAGAGCTATTTGTTTTTGCTCTTTTTTCTCAGCTTCTTTTTGCATTTCTTCATATTCTGCGTGTGATTTTTTACGGGAAGAAGTTTTTTGGTAAACAAAAAGATAACCAGTTGGCTTATTCGGAGCCCCATTGATTTCTTCCAACATACTATCACCTGTAGCCGATACCTTAGTTATTGAAGCATCATCACATTTATACCATTGACCACTTAAGTCCTGTACGTAGGCCCAATAGTGACCACTTTTGATGCCGCCGCCCTGTATTACAGCCCCAATTAGTTCATAAGTATTTTCTTGTCTAGAGTTTTTTACAAATGAAGCCATATCTAAGGTAAAAGGAATTTGAATACTATGGTCTAGCTTGTTAGAGTGTGTTGCAGTTATGAATTCAAATCGTTTGAGGCCAATCATAAGTATTTCAGGAGAAGTTTCGATTGATAATTTTTTGGTACAGTCTGATCTAGGTTGATTAGTACGAGGGTCATTATAGAAGTTTTGTGGGTCGTCGAGCTTTTCGAAACTAAAAAAATTATCTAAACAATCATTGAGTGAACTATAAATAGTATTATTTTTTTTAGTTTCTAGGGTTAAATGTAGGGCAGGATCTTTCGTAATACTTTCATATTCAACTAAATTTGGTAGAGCAGGGCATTTTATAGAGCTCATAAGATTGAATTTAAAAAGTACTTCAATCATTGATTTTAACTCATTATTTTTTTCAATAAGTTGATCTAAAAATTTCCACATAAACTCTGTTGCATCTTGTTGTGAGCCACAACTAAATTCCATGAGCTCAAAAGAAGATTTATCTAATTTTCCTAGGCCTAATTGGGGTTCACAGGTAAATATCGAAGGATTATTGGGGTTTTGCGTTTCTTCGAACTTTTTAATAAGGTTCCAATAAAAAAAAGAAGCAGAATTGTCTGGATAAGGATTATTTCCTTGAGTTTCGAGAAGTTTAGTAAGCGGGGGGATATGATAAAGGACCTGAATGCTTGCATTCAAAAAACACGTATTACCACAATTTTGCAGCGCCGGAGGCCAAGCTTGTAGGGTTAAAGATACAAATAGAGCAATTATAAAAAAGAAGTTAATTTTCATACAATTTCCTTTTTTAAAAAAGACTTCGCTAAAAGCCTAGGAAGGTTTAATGCTTTTGTTCAAGAGTTTTATAGAGGGATTCATTTTGAGGTAAAAAAATTGTTTTTGATGAACTTTTATGGTTTGTATTTGCTCAATGCTTGGTTTAGTAAGGAGATAAAGGTTTGCGTATCAAGAGGAGTGCTTTCTAGGTCAAAATCCAAGTTTTTGCCATTTGTGGGGCGGGGTTCTTCTAGACGCGATATTCGGTTGAACCAGATACCATCATGGAATTGCAGGAGATCATCAATTTTTGTAAAATCTTCTTTTTTTTGAAGTTTTGACAACAAAATCACGGGCATGTGGAGCAAATGAATATTGTTTTTTGTAAGCCAATCATAATGCGGATAAAATTCATTCGAAAAAGTTGCAAAAATAACAGGATTTTCTGGTGAGCTTAAGCCAGCCAAAAGCCCTTTATAAAACCAATTATGAGGTAAATTGAGATTATAACCAGCTATGATGCTATTAGGTAGTTTAGTATGCACATGATTTCTTATCATGGCACCAATTTTTTCTGCTTTTTTTTGTAAGATTTGGAAATAAGTATTTAACAAATTGTTGTCCATCAAATAAGCAAAACGCTCTTGAGTTTTAGTAAATTTTGCAAGTTCAGGTTTTTCCATTTTTTTTACAAAAAGCTGCCAAGCAAGATCAGAAAAATCCATGGTAGCTAAAAACTGGCCTGTTTGGTTTTGTGCATGGTACATTTCAAAATCAAGAAAGATACCTGCAAGTGGAATGCCATTGCCAATTGAATTTTGCCATGCAGCATAAAAGGCATCAAAAACATCCAATAATTCAGGTTTCCAAAATTTTTCAAAATCTAAAGGGCTGGGAATTTTTGAATAAACAGAGCCGTACATATCAATTGCTGGATTGCACGGAGGATATTTTATGAAGTTTCCTGTCATTTCCATGCCAACAAAAAGTTTTGGAATAGGTAGTTTAAGTTCTTGGGACTTTGCAACGAGCGTTTTTGTAAAAGTTTTAACTCGTTTAAAAAATGCTTTTTTGCCATCAGGATCTAAAGCTTGTACGCTTAACTGCCATTCTGGTCTTAATTCAAGCCAAAGCATATTTAAACCACATTTTAAGAGATTTTCAACAGCCTTATTCATGTTTTTTTCATACGGTCCTATGGTAAGCCATCCACACGAAATTCCTTCATGTATTATCCAGTAATATTTTTGATCAAGGATTGATGCTCTTTGCGTTTGGATATTTCGCTGGTTGTTGCGATATAGTTCTACTTGTAAAGAGTCCGGTATAATAAGTTTTTTTTTGTTTTGTATTAAATTTTTTGTTTCTGCTGCATTATAAAACTCTGCTAACAAGGTATAAACAGCTTCTAGTATTTTTTTGCGTAAGGTATGGTCAACCGGATTATAGATAAATGATTCTTGAATGTCGGCAAAATGCACCGCAGAAGAATGGGTAATAAAAAACTGATTGCCGTTTGCTTTGTTTTTTAAATAAAAACCTAAAGGATACAAGGGTTCTAATTCATGGCTTGTTTTAAAAATTGTCGAATCTAGAGGAAGAGGCGCTCCAATAATTTCTCCATTTTTTTCCAGTTGTTCCCAAATTTTTTCATCGTACGGTTTTTCTTGCGCATATAAAAGTGCTGTATCATAGCGGAATGATTTTGATGCATCACTTTGTAAAATAGGGAGCAACATTTTTTTTGTAAAATTTTCTAGGGTGGAATCCATTTGAGGTTTTTCAAAAGTTCCTAAGCGGGCAAGTAATTGATGCGCCATTCCCAAGAGTGCTGCGGATTTGCCTGTTGAAGGCATAATAAGCAAAACTGTTTTATTGTTTTGTTTGCTTATTTCATCAATAAAAGAATTAATTCGCTTGAGCAAAGGGTGGTTGATGCTATGTTTTTGGCCTAATTCTTGCGCAGTTGCTGTAAAATAACTGCCATGAAAAGAAAAAATAATGGTAGGGAAATTATCTATACTATTAGGTTCGATTTCGTAGATATTTTTGTAGATGGGAAGAAAACCTAGTTTTTCAGATAATGTAATAATAGTGCGGTAAATGTAAGGATCATTGTTAGCTGTATCGATGATAAGAATTTTTTGATTACATGAAACAGAAATGAATGTCAGAAATACCATACAATTTATTTTGGTCATACCCACTCTCTTTTTTTTGTTCTTTCACTATTAGGCTATTAAATTTTATACTCTATTTGCAATAATAATTATTTTTTGAGAGTTATATTTGAAAGGGTATTTATTCTGCTTGTGAAAAATGGTATACTACATGCCATCCTTAAAAAAAGATTAAAGGCATAACCTATGAAAAAAAATATATTTTTAATTATTAGCTTTTTTGTTTTGAATCCACAATTAATGGGGATGGAAAACAAAAACGAACAAACTTTCTCCTTTCCAAGTGCTATTTCAAGAGACCAATATTTTAAAAATGCACAGGATTCAAATACAGGAGAAAAAACATTTTATGGAATTCACTTTCCAAAGAATATTGTAATTTCACCAATAGAGGGTCACAACAGTAGTTTAAAAGATAAATTTATTGCTGCCCCTGTCGCAGGTGCAGAACATGCCATACAAAAGGTGGCGGCGCAAAAAACATACCAGGGTCTTGATTATGTTGTTGAAAATGGTCTTAAGTTTATTTTTCCGCCAAACCATATAGAGCAATTTTCTGAAAAAAAGATTATCCAAGATGCAAAATCACAAGCCTTTCAATTATCGATAGAACTACTCAAGACCGGGAGAGCTTCATCTCAAATGTTGTCAAAGCAGGAAGCGCAAAGAGTTAAAGCTATTCTTGATGAAATTGAGAATAATTTATTGTCTCCGGAATATTTTGCACAGCAAGGCCAAAAGTTTTTTTTGGCAAAATTTATCCAATTAAATCAGCTACAGCAGGATTATATTGCACCTATTAACTATATTGCTGAGATGTTCGGGGAAGCTAACAATGTGGAAAAACAAAAATATCGTGATCTTTTACATAACAAAATCCAAGAATTTTCTATTTCCCTTCATAACGCTATTGTTCAAGAACCAATTGATCAAGGAATTGATTGGTCAGATTACAAAGGTGCCATCGGTTTTGGCACCGGGATTGTAACTGGTGGAGCAATAGTGTTAGGAATTTTATTTAAACTAGGGGTATTAGTTTTACCTGGCGGTAGTTAATCTTAGTACTTATTTCACAACGATTTTTTTGAAAAACATAGTTGACCACTAACAAGAAAAAGAGCACTAAAGCAGAATGCATAGGCGATGCTCAATGCGACCTTGTTTAATTCAATGGGCAGTTCATATAAAACCTGACTTTTAATATCAAACAACGCTAAATCTGGTAGGCAATAATAAAAAAATGTTCCTATAAGGCGTTCAATGCCATCTTTTTTTTGCTGCAGCGCATACCAGTCATGGTTTGTATAGCACAGTACATAAAAACTAACGGTTGCAAAACAACTCAGCGCTTGCGAAAGTATGAGTGAAAAAAAGAGTGCTGCGCTGAGTAAAATAACATTTTCACATGCGATGCTTAAAAAGCCCCAAATCAAATGAAAAAACCACTGTCCGGTCAAATACCATAAGCCAACAAGATTTGCGCTATAAAATATTATGCAGGCTACGCAAAGAATATAAATAAAGCCAAAAATTGTTTGATAATAAAAAAAAGTCCTAGAAAGTTTTGGTAAAAAAAAGGCAAAAGTTTGATAGGTTAGTTGTCTTTCAAAATAAGGTATAATCCATAAAAAAAGAAAGAAAAAACAAAAAATTTGGTACGAGAAAAAAGCACTATCAATCATTATTTTTTGATAGCTGCCTAATAATAGTTGAGCTGTATAATGTGCAATAGCTATACAGCTCAACCAGATAATACAGCTCAGTAAAATTATGTGCTGGGTTAAAATTTGGTAAATAGTAAAAAGAATAATAATCAAGACATGCTATAGTCAAAACTTGTAATGGTATTCGGTTTTGAAGGTAAGAAACCTTGTCTCTGCAAGGCTAATAAGATTAAGCGAACCATTTTTCGCATTTGTTTGTCGGTAGGATTGCCTCTTTTAGTTAATTCTTGAGCAACAGCTACTACACCATCAATCATTTTTGCTGCATTTAAGGTTACATTCGCCGGATTATGAGGGTCAAGTAAAATATGGCCAAAATTTGCTAGAATTTTTATAAAATGATTAAAGAGTGCAATGTCTGTTTTAGTGTCTTCTTCAAAGGGATCAGAGGTTACGTTGTTGCTTGTGGAAGATATTTGCTCTGACCTATCCCTAAAAAAAAGCGTATTTTTTTGTTTTGATGATGATTCTAGATTAGAATTTCTGGTTGCGGTAAAAATTGGTAGAGAAAAAAAAAGAAAAAGAACATTCAAAAGGAATGAATGCTTCATAAAAACTCCTTTTTTTAAAATTGACAAAAAACAATTTTAGACTTCTGATAGCCTAATAATCTGTTGGTAACTCTGTCAAGGCCCGATTTGGTTATTATTTTTTTAAAGAAGGTTGCTCTTTATTTTTTTCTTTTTTTACGCGGACTTGAGAAACACGTTTTGGGCTGGCCTGTTGGACAGAAAATCGATAGCCATGATAAAAGACCTCTTCACCTTTTTTAGGTAAATGCTGAAGTTGTTCTGTTAAGAATCCACCTATTGTTATCGCATCTTCTACGTCGAAAGTTATATGCAAAATTTTTGATAGTGAATCGAGATCCATGCTACCATCAACAAGCCATTCTCCTTCGCGCAAGGTAGTAATTTTTTCAGGTACTGCTTCATATTCATCACGAATTTCACCAACAATTTCTTCTAAAACGTCTTCAAGTGTTGCCAATCCTGTAATAATACCGTGTTCATTTAATACAATAGCAATATGCATTCTTTTTTGGCGGAATTCACGAAGTAGTTGATTAATCTTTAAACTTTCAGGTACAAACAAAATAGGTCGAACAATGGCTTCAAGAGGTTTTTCTTCATGTTTTGCCATAAGATTAAAAACATCTTTTTGTAAGACCATTCCAATAATATTATCTTTGGTCTCGCGGTAAACAGGAAGACGTGAGTATTGATATTTACAAAAAACATTGAAACTTTCCGGAATAGTCATTGTTGCTTGAAGCATAACAATATCTATTGAGGGAACCATAATTTCTTTTACCTGTTTACTCCCTAATTTAAAAATACTTTGCAACATCGCAGTTTTTTCTGGCTCCATAAGTCCTTTTTCATTGATATAATCAATCAAAAAGCGAATTTCATGTTCAGAAGTAAGTTGCTCTGTTGGTTCTATTGGACCTCCGAGAATCCTGATTACAAAGGAAGAAATACGGACTAAAACAGCTACTAAAGGATATAAGAAATAATAGGTTATATTAGTTAACCAAAGTGTAGAGCGAAATAGTTTTTCACCATATACTTTTGCAATATTTTTGGGGATTACTTCACCAAAAACCAGTATTGCTATGGTTGCTAAAGCAATACCCAAAGAAAATCCAAGACCAGACGAAAGATGCATTTGTGCAAAAAGATATTCCATTATGCTCGTAATCAAGGCTGCAGCAGTCACGTTGGAAATACTATTTGCTATCAACATGGTAATTAATATTTGATGCGGATGTTCTTCCAACGTTTTAAAAAGTTCTTGATAGCGAGGCGCTGTTGTAGCGAGTTCTTTTAGCTTAAATAAGCGTAAGGCAGTAACGCTGGTTTCTAAAAATGAGAACAATGCGCAGCCAAGGAGTGATATTAAAAATCCAATAATTTGGTAATACAAAGATCCGTTTAAAAGTGGTTCCGTTTCCATTGTATTGATTACTTTCTTTATTAATGGTTAATGCTTCTTAACTCTCATCTGAATCTGAATCCGAGTCTGATTCACCTCCCAGATTATCAAATTCCTTATCAAAAAACGATTCTAGTTTTTTACTACGTGAAGGATGTCGTAGTTTACGTAAAGCTTTAACTTCGATTTGACGAATACGTTCACGCGTAACAGAAAAATCTTTGCCAACTTCTTCAAGCGTATGCTCTGAAGCAACATCAATTCCAAAGCGCATTTTAAGAACTTTTTCTTCTCGCGGTGTGAGTGTTTTTAAAACTTCTCGAACTCGTTCTTTCAAATCATTACTAGAAACGGCATCAGCGGGTGAAAATTCATTTTCATTTTCTATAAAATCTTTAATATAAGCATCTTCACTGTCGCCTACTGGTGTTTCAAGTGAAACAGGTTCTTTTGAAATTTTAATAATATTTTTTATTTTTTTCTCATCGATATTTAATTCTTTAGAAAGCTCTGCATGACTTGGTTCGCGGCCATGTTCTTGTACAAAGGTTCGTTTAATTTTGTTAATTTTATTCAGTGTTTCAACCATATGAACTGGAACACGAATCGTGCGCGATTGATCAGCAATTGCACGTGTAATCGCTTGACGAATCCACCAGGTAGCATAGGTTGAAAATTTATAACCACGCTCAAATTCAAATTTTTCTACTGCTTTCATTAAGCCAATATTTCCTTCTTGAATAAGATCAAGAAAATGAAGGCCTTTGTTGATATATTTTTTTGCAATGTTAACAACAAGCCTTAAGTTTGCTTTTGCAAGATTGTCTTTAGCCTCTTTATCTTTTGCAAGGCCGATGCGTAATTGAGTGTAATATTTTCGAGAAAGTTCCTCAGATAATCCCATTTCACCTTCAATTTTTTTTATTAATTTTTGTGACGCACGAATAGAACGATCAACTTCTTCTATTAAATCAGGTGTTGTTGTTTTTTGATGCTCTAAATAGTTCTTTTTTTGTTTAAATCGCTCTATTTCTTCGTGTTTTTCATTGAGTTTATAAATATTTTTTTCAATACGCTTTGCTAGTTTTTTTATTAATTTATTAGAAAGCTTAATTGATTGTATAGTGTTACTAATTTCTTCTTTGTTTTTTCTGACTTTTTCAAGCATTTCCTTTTTTTTGGCGTCACTATCTAATTTGCCACGGTAGCTTTGATATATTTTTTCTTCATTATTTATCAAAGCTTTTATTTTTCCAATAGTTGTTAAGAGTGCATTTTTTTCTTCTTCAATTTTTGGCAAATTTTCTTGGTCAAATTCAGAAAACTGAATGATATCTTTTAATGGTGAACTATTTTTTTCAAGTTTTTCACCTATAGATACGAACTCTTTATGAATAAAGGGAAATTTAGAAAGAGAATCGATTGCTTCTGCTTTTCCACTTGCAATTTGCTCAGCAATAATTGTTTCAGTTTTTTTATTTAAAAGAGGAATTTTACCAATTTCTCGTAAGTATACTTTGACGCCATCGGTGAGTTGAGGTGTTGTGCTGGTTTCTTTAGCTTCTTTAGCACTTTCTTCTGAATCTTCTTCCTCATCTTCATCTTCTTCAGATTCAGCTTCAAAATCCATAGAATCTAGAGCTGGCTTTGAACTTTTATCACTTGTTTCTTCTTTTTCATAATCAAGAGAGAGTGAACTATCTACCTCATCTTGCATTATAAGTTCTATACCTTCCTTTTCTAATAAACGAAGGAGATCATTAGTTTCTTTTTCTGAAAATTGATAACGTTGAGAAAATTCAATAAGTTCTTCATAGGTTAAAGCGCCACTTCGAGAACCTTTGTCTACAATTGTTTTAAAAATTTCTTGACGAACTTCACTATCACCTTTTTTAAGATCTGGTTTTGTAGTTTGTTCGTTTTCTTCAGAAAGTTCTTTTTTCTTAGAAGGTTCTTGCTTAGTTTTTTTCGAAACTTGTTTTGTTTCGGTTTTTTTAGTTTTTTTTAATGCTGAGAAAATGGATGAAAGTTTTTTCATATCAGTCCCTTACGTAATAATTTTTTTTTCTAAATTTGAAAGTTTTGTACTAAATCTTGTACAGCTTTTTGATTATTTTGTTGTTGTGCATGATCTAATTTTATCTTAGTGTCAGCTACAAATGATTTCCATGTTTTTTTTTGAAATTCAGACAAAAGGTACTCAAAATTTTCCGAGCCTTCATATTCTTGGCATTCCAAAATTAAATGGCTAACCAGTAACTTTTCTTCGTCCTGTAAGGCCTCAAAAAAATGAGCAAAATCTACTTGGGGGGTATCACCTTTTATTTTTAGAAGTTTTTTTAGGAGCCTTTGTAAAGGTTGGCTCAGATATTCCTGAAGATACTCTTGGTCCTCCGAAAGTAGCATTTGAACATTGTTTATTATAACAGAGAATAATTTTTTTTCCAATAATGGAATTTCTTTCAAAAGTAGGGTTGGCGTCGACCTCTGTTCTTGGTCTATAACTTTTTGATGAGCCTTATTTTCAGGGTTTTTTCGGTTTTTTAAGGCGGCAAGCTCGCGCTTGAGGGAGCTTAAAGGCATATCAAAGCTTTTAGCAGCTTTTCCCAGAAGAATTTCTTGTTTGAGGTTGTCACCTATGCTGTTAATGACCCCCAATAGAGAGCGAATGGTAGCAACCTTTTCCTGCAACCCTTGATGCATAAAATTTTGAGCCGTAGACTCAATAAAAATAGTAAAAATATCTTGGGCATTAGCAATAAGGGGTTTTAGGTCTTTCCCTTGTGCTAAAAAAGAGGCAGGATCCTCATTAGATGGAAGTTCTATAATTTTTAGTTCAAGATCAGTTTGCCAACAAAGTTCTGTTAAACGTAAAACAGCATCCTTCCCTGCTTTATCAGCATCGTAGAGAACAAAAATTTCTTGTGCATAGCGAGAAAGTGTTTTTAAGTGTTCAAAAGTACAGGCAGTTCCTAATGTTGCTATGGTGTTTTGATAGCCATGCTGAATCATGGCAAGGCAATCAGTATAACCTTCTACTAGAAATGCTGCAGACTTTTCTTGAATAGATGGCTTGGCAAGATCAAGCCCAAAAAGAAGTGTTCCTTTGACAAAATATTCATTTTCACGAGAATTATAATATTTTGAACGGTCATCATCTTTTTTGAATACCCTACCACCAAAACCGCAGTGCCTGCCAAGATGGTCTTTGATAGGAAACAAAATTCGATCTTCAAAGGGTGAATAGAGGACTGATTTCCCTTGTGCTATTATATGAGCTTTCAATAAATCATCAACAAGAAAATGCTCTTTATTTATTCGTTCAATTAATGATTTGATACTGGCAAGACCACCTGGAAAATACCCTATGGTACATTTTTTTATAGTTTCCAGATGAATGCCTCGGTCAGTTAAATACCGTAAAACAGCAGGAGATTTAATTAATTTTTCATGAGTCCAATTTGATATTAATTTTAAGAGTTCATGATAACGTTTTTTTTCATCTTGTTTGACTTCGGGTTGTTCATGATAATTTTTTAGATGTTCGGGAATTTCTAGTTGAAAGCGTTCAGCAAGAAATTGTGCAGCTTCAAAGGCGGAACATTTTTCTGCTTTTTCAATAAACGCTATAACATCACCACCGGAATGGCAGCCGAAACAATAAAAAATATTTCTATGAGGGCTTACCGTAAATGAAGGGGTTTTTTCATGATGAAAAGGACAAATGCCTTTAAAATAAAGACCTGCCTTTTTTAAGGTTGCATATTCGTTTACAACTTCTAAAATTGAAACGTTGTTTTTAATAAAATTAAAGAGATTCATAGGGTTGAGTGCTGAAGGTAACGTGAAAAAAAGTGCCAATTGCGACAATTAAAAGAATTAGAGCGATCCATTGGTTGATTGAAAAAATATTGCCAACTACGGGAATTGCTAAATGGGGTATAAACTCTTGGTCACCCCGTATAAAATCAATAAAAAATCGTTCTGTACATGCAAGCATCAAATAAAAACTTATTGTTTGTCCAGGTTTTACATAATAATCTTGTGCATAGTATAGCAATAAAAAAATAAAAAGCAGTATTAATGCACTATATAGTTGTGCTGGATGAAGAGGAACACAAAGTGGTGCGATGCTGTCAGGGTGTGAATAAATAACAGAAAAAAAAGTATTTGATGGTTTACCAAAGCAGCAACCAGCAAAAAAGCAGCCAATACGTGAAATGCTATGTAAAAGTGGCGCATACAAAGCGAAAAAATCAAGAAGTTTAAAAAAAGGGAGTGTATTTTTTTTTGCGTACCAGATAACTACAGCTATAATGCCAATTATTGAACCAAGAACAGAGCCTCCACCTTGCCAAAATTCTAGAATCTGTACAGGGCTATAGAGGCTATTCCAATTTGTTAGGAAGTATAACAATCTTCCTCCAAAAACGCCTCCAAGAATGCTGTACATGGTTAATGAAACCAATTGTTCATTGGTTAATAGAGCTTTGTATCTGGTATCTCTTTTTGCAAGAAGGATAACTATAAGAATACCTAAGGCAATAAAAACCCCATAGCTGTTGATATAGAAAGGCCCATAAAGATGCAGCAGTCTAGGATTCATATATTACTCGGAGTAATGGTTGAGGAGTTTATCAATTTTGCATTTGGTATAATAATGCGATTTTCATCATCCCAGCAAAAAGAAATAGTAAGTTCTTCTTGTTTTTCGGGAACTTCAAATTCTAAGAGTTTATGCTCGTGATGTCTAACTTTCCCCAAATATTTTATTGCCCATTCATAACTTACCTTTATTTTATTATGCATTCCAGAAATTTTGGTGTTATGAAGTTGCAATTTTCCTTTTTGAAGGGTGAGATATTCCTGATCGTTTACTTTTGCACTAAAGGTAGTTGGGAAAGGTTTTGCCCAGTGCTTATCATAGGTAATGGTAGCTTCGGTGATGTTATTTTTTATAATAAATGAGCGTTGGGCTGCATTAAATTCTTTAGCATCTTCTTTTGCAGCTACTGATACTTGATTTAAAAACTGATCTTTTTTTTCAGTTTGAAGAGCAATTTTTTTTTCTTGTAATTTTTTTTCTAAGGGTTTTTCTTTTTTTTTGAGAGCGGTAATTTCTTGCTGTTTGATTTTTTCAAATTGAGCTTTTTTTTCAACGAAATGTTTTTTTTCAGGATTTTCTATTGTTTTTTTTTCTAATTGTTTTTTTAAAAGAGTGTTATCTGCTTGTAGATAGGTTACAAAAATAATACTTAATAAAATTTTTTTTTTCATAGTTTTCACTTTACCGAAATTAGAGGAGGAATAAAATAACGGATTAATAAGTAGCCGAATAAATAAGCTTTCCAATTATAAGAGCGTATGCGTTTACGGAGACTTGTATCGTAAGTTATTTCGTTATTTTTGTCCTTGCCATGTTTAATTTTCAAAATAATCGTTTCTGTGCCAAACTCAAGGCCAAGTTCTATTGGATGTTCTAGTATTAGTTTAACTTTTTCATAAAAATTACTTTTTTTTTGCTCGTATCCTTTTATAATATACGGAATTCCTTCATAAATAAACTCTTGGCCAATATGAAATTCACGTGGCAAAATAATATGCTTTTCTAGAATAGTTTCAGCAAATAGTGTGTTGAATAATAGCATAAAGCACAAAAGAAAATTTTTTTTCATAGAATCCTCTTAGTTATTTTCCATAGACTGAAGTTTTTTTATTAAAAATCAATATAACTATTTTTTATGGTTAACAAAATAGTTTTGAAAGATTATGGGCTGAGATTGTTGAATTAAAGTTGATTATGAAGAAGAGAAGAAGGAGCATGAATATATTAATTAGCCGTGTTGGCCATGTTATTTTTTTTGTTCACTATTTTTAATATTGTGAAAGGCGTCATGAAAACAAAGTGGGGTTATTACACGAGCTGCTTTTTACCACTGTTGTGAATACGCATTATCAATAATGAAATTGCTGCAGGAGTTATACCAGGAATTAAGAATGCTTGGGCAATAGTGGGTGGTTTATGCTTGCTAAGTTTTTGTTGCAATTCTTTAGATAATCCTGGAACTTGGGTATAGCAAAAATCTTCAGGAATGGAAAGTTCCTGGTATTTTTCAATTTTTTGAACTTCTTTATGCTCACGCTGGATATAATGGTAATACCTAATTTCTGCCCAAATTGATAAAGCTGCACGGTCATTGAGCGGTTCTTTTACAAGTTGTCGTATTAAATCGATATTGCTTTCATCGCGGCTTAAAAGTGGCAATATATCTTTTTGCTTTCCTGAACGAATTTTTGCAACAGAATTCTCTACCAATTCTTGTTCAATTTTTATTTCTTGATACAATTTTTTGTCAATTAGTCCCAGGTTGTAACTATCATCTGACAGACGGTAAAAAACATTGTCCTGGCGCAAAAGCAAGCGGCGCTCAGCACGTGAAGTAAACATGCGGTAAGGTTCATCAACGCCGAGCGTAACAAGATCATCAATCATAACGCCAATGTAGCTATTATTGCGGGAAAGAATATATGGCTCTTTATTATGACTTTTTAAATGCGCATTAATGCCGGCAACAAGACCTTGGCCGGCGGCTTCTTCATAGCCGGTGGTACCATTAATTTGTCCGGCTAAAAAAAGGCCAAAACATTTTTTAACTTCAAGCGTATGCTTAAGTTGATCAGGCAAAACAAAATCATATTCAACAGCATAACCAGGTTTTGTAATGATGGCATGTTCAAAGCCTGCAATTGAGCGAATATATTTTTCTTGTATTTCTAATGGCAATGAAGTTGAAATGCCATTTGGGTATACCTCATCAAATGATGCAGTTTCGGGTTCAACAAAAACATGATGTCCGTTTTTGTCCGGAAAGCGAGTAATTTTGTCTTCTATTGAAGGGCAATATCGTGGCCCTCGTGAAACTATTTCTTTTGAAAGAATCGGTGAAAGGTGGGCTGAATTTTTTATAATTTCGTGAGTTTGTTCATTGGTGTAGGTAATAAAACATGGGTGGGTATTTTTGACGACATGAGGATGAAATTCAAAAAGATACGATAAGGTATCAGGTTCTTGTTCTGTCATTTTAGAAAAATCTAAACTTTCGCGCAATAAACGCGGCGGCGTTCCTGTTTTTAAACGGCCAAGTTCTAGGCCGAGTGAGGCGATATTTTTTGAAAGGCCACTAACAGCACCTTCGCCGGTGCGACCACCAACAATTTTTTGAGCACCAATATGCATTAACCCATTTAAGAAAGTGCCGGTTGTTAACACGACGGTTGGTGCATAATACAAAGTACCGTCTTTGGTTTCAATCCCTTTGACGGTGTTATTTTCTAATAAAAGCTGTTCGACAGCCCCGGCCGTAAGAGTTAGGTTTTCTGTGTTTTTGAGGGCTTCAATACTTTGTTTGTTGTAGGCATCTTTGTCAATTTGCAAGCGCAATCCTTGAACTGCGGCACCTTTTTTAGTATTAAGCATACGAGCTTGCAAATAAGTTGTTGTGCATAATTTGGGCATGAGCCCACCAAAAGCACTAATTTCAAATACAATGTGCCCTTTGCCAATGCCACCAATAGCAGGGTTGCAGGGCATCCAGCCAATTTTTTTTAAATCTAAGGTAATAAGTAGGGTTTTTGATCCCATGCGTGCGGCAGCATATGCAGCTTCAATACCAGCGTGACCACCACCGACAACAATGACATCAAATGAATTTTCTATTTTTTTCATGAGGTTGATTTTGGGGTTAAAAAACGATGGATCGCAGGAGTTACCCTGCGATCCTTAGTATACCCTAGTTATGGGCTTGTCGCAATGAAAAGCGTTTTTATAAAACAGCTTTATGCGACGGTCCTCCAATTCCCCTGTATTATTTAGAGAAATATTCTTTAATTGAAACAATAAAGCCAACAATTCTTTCCATGGTTGTTGTTGATTGTTCAACAGCTTCATCGACGCTGCCATCATCTTGAATAGCGAGACGTTTTTTTAGTATTTTAAGAAGTTGTAGAGGATTAGTGCTTTTCATTGAATCTGGCATAAACTGTTTATAACGAACTAATACTTTACCAACTTTTATACCATTTTTCTCATTGCGAATGCTATTCATGTCTTGTTTGAATGTTTCAACAAGATTTGCGCCGTATGATTTAAAATAGTTTGCATTTGTTGTTACTATTTCTACGAGTTTATCGACAAAATAGCTGAATGGCTTATTGACCGTTCTGGTATTTGCTCTTAGAAAAAGGCATTCTTCTAAAACTTGGTACACCTCTGTCATAGGATCGATTTTTTGATTTGGTTGTGCAGTTCGTGCAGCACATTCCGTGTTTGCGGGAATTAATGAAGAGATGGTAAATGCAAGAGCGAGCGCTGTAGATTGAATAATTGATAATTTCATGAATATGTTCCTCTAGTTTTTCTAATGTTACGTTCAAGATTAAACAATTTTGTCAAATTTCTATTAGAAATATAAATTTCATATTTCAATTTTTTACTATGCTTTATGATATTTTTTAATCCTTTCGCTTAGCATTTACTAGTTTAACCAGTGTCATTGGAATGTCAAAAGGGCCCCTTGTTTAGGGCTTTTTAACCTGTTTTGGTATCTTTAGATCTAAAAGTTGTGCTTTTGTGCCAGTTGCATAGAATGGTTAACATGAATTGACCTTAAAAGTTGGTATTATTGTTAGAGTGAAATAAAAATTAAAAGGCGCTCATGGTGAGTGTTTTTCCGTTAGGAAAAATGTATCGAACCATAGGAGTACAAAAATTTATTTTTATTCGGTCTCGTATGGTTCGATACGATTTCTTCGAAATCACTCACCACGAGCGCATTATTTTTTTATATTTGTTTTCAGATTAAAGTTTGGTGATTATTTAGATATAATTTTGATCATGAAGGGGTTACTATGCTCTATCATTTGAGCCAAATTCTCAAAAGTTATTGGATTCTTTTTAATGTTGTGCACTATGTAAGCTTTCGTGCCATGGCTGCATTGTTAACAGCGTTATTTTGCTCATTTTTATTTGGGCGTTTTTTTTTAGAATTTTCTCAAAAATTTTTCAGATCAAAAGCACGCGAATGGACACCCGAAACGCATAAAAGTAAAGATAATATGCCCACCATGGGCGGGTTGCTTATTTTGTCAGTTGTACTTTTCAATAGTTTTTTATGGTGCAATTTAACCAAACCGAGTGTTTGGATTTTTTTATTCTGTTTAATTGGATTTGGTGCACTTGGTTTTTGGGATGATTGGTGCAAAATTAGGCGACACAAAGGTATTTCTGCGCGTTCGAAATTTTGGCTTCAAGTTTCGATAGCTTCATTGACAGTGATTTTTTTGATGGTTTCAGGATTATCAACAACGGTAAGTTTTCCTTTTTTTAAGTGGTTCAATCCAAATCTTGGTTGGTTATTTATTCCGTGGGCAGTATTTATTATTGTTGGATGCAGCAATGCGGTGAATTTAACCGACGGCTTGGATGGGCTTGCTATAACTTCATTAATTCCCAATTTTGCAACATTTTCATTGATCTGTTATTTGGCCGGCAACTTTAAAGTTGCGCATTATTTGCATATTCCTTTTGCTCATAGTGCGGAAATTGCAATCATTGGTGCAACGCTGGTTGGCGCTTCTATTGGTTTTTTGTGGTACAACACCTATCCGGCACAAATTTTTATGGGAGATATCGGTTCATTGGCTTTAGGAAGTGGCTTGGCTTTGATGGCGCTTATTTCCAAACAAGAATTACTTTTGCCTTTGTCAGGAGGACTTTTTGTAGTCGAAGCACTTTCGGTAATTTTACAAGTTTTATCGTATAAATTTCTAGGCAAGCGTATGTTTAAAATGGCACCGATTCATCACCACTTTGAATTAATGGGCTGGCAGGAATCAAAAATTACCGTGCGCTTTGGGATTATTTCATTAATTTTATGCTTGTGTGCCTTAATGACGCTTAAATTGCGGTGATCTTTCTCTGCCACCTATACATCAATGAGCCACAAACAAGATTGCCAATAAATAAAAGTAAATATTCGATGCCCCAGTAACTGAAATTGCGAATACACATTATCAAAAGAGCAGTAGTACTTGCGCAGGCTAAATACTGCGTCACAGAAGAAAGCAGATATTCTTTTTTTGCATAATGAATTTTCAATAAGGCGAGCACGCTGAGCAGAAAAGCTATTGAACAACCAAATACGCTAATTTGTTGCAGAATAATTTGATTTGCTTGCGTAACAATCATATAAAAAGCACAGATGAATCCTTCGAAAAGTACACAGCCAAAGGGAATGCCGTAGCTATTTTTGTTCGTTAATGTTTCAGAAAAAAACATATGCTTGTTTTCTGCGATGACATAAAAATTCCATGCATTACTGAAAATCATGCCGTAACTACCGCCTAATGCAGAAACAGCTGCTGCTATATGAAAAATGTTTACGATGTGCACAGTTGCAGGGTGATGTTTGACAAAAAGATGCACAAAAAAAGTGGGAAAAATTTCAAGGAACCCTTCCGCTTTCATCAGTTGAGGACCTATGGCCAGAAACGTGACTAATTGATACAAGGTAGTAATAATAACCGTAAATAAAAATGAATAAAGAATTACCCGCGCAGCATTGCGTGCAGGATTTTCGATCCGAAGACTTATTGAGCACGCTGTTTCAAAACCAACAAAGGCATAAAGCACGAGCGGAATAGAAAGCGGAATGCCAGAAAATAAAAGACTTTCTGTTGGTACATGCCAGTTTCCCATCAAATAGATACTTGCAAGAATGGCAAATAAAATTGGGGTAACTTTGCAAAAAATAAAACCATAAATTATTCGCGTGCTTGTTTTAAGGGCATAATGATTGAGCCACATAAAAATGCCTAAAATGAAAAAATCGATCAAGAATGGATTGATGGCTGCCAGCGGTGTTATTATAGTTCGAATAAGCATAGTAAAAACATGAATAAGCAATGCCGCTGAAGCAAGTTTGCCCGTAGCGTACGCCCACGCGCTTAAAAATCCCCAATATGAGCCAAGTTCTTTGGCTGCATAAACATAAAAACCACCTTCAGGATAGCGCTTTACCAGGGCCATTAAAGAAAAAATGAGGGGAAGCAAAATAAGAGCCACCGTGGCATAACTTAAAAAGCCAAATACACCTGCTATTTTTCCTAAATTCACGGTATTGATAAAAATACCACTGCCAAACATGACGTTGATAGTAATGAGTGTTGCTTGCCAAAAACTTAATTTTTTTTCTTCTGTCATTATTGTATCCATGCGTTATACATTGCAATTGAACCAGCGACCGCAGCATTTAAACTTTCAGTGCGTCCTGGCATTACTAAAGTTATTTTTTCATCACAGTCGGGAAGCCATTCAGCTGGTATTCCTGTAGCTTCACTGCCGATTACCAATAAAGCATCATGCAAATTAATGGTATCGATTGATTTGCCGCCAGCAACAACCAGTGCTGCCAGAATTCTTTTTTTCTTATGCTTGAGCAATTCTTGCCATGAACATTGAAAAAGATTTATCAACCCAATTGTTCCAGCACTTGCTTGAACAACTTTGCTATTCCAGGGGTCAACGCCGCCCACTACAACGACTGTTTTTTTGTTCATCGCGGCACAGGTGCGTATGAGCGTGCCCATGTTGCCAGGGTCAGTAATGCCGGCAAGAACAATGCCAGCAGAAATCTTATCAAGCGATGGTTTGGAAGGAATTTTAAAAACACCTAAAATACCGCTCGGACTTGTTACCGAACTGATTTTATTCATAACACTTTTGTTTACAAGGGTGATTTTTTCTTCTTGAACAAGTTCTTGGACAGGGGTTATATTTTCTTCAGTAATATACAATTGAATCAAGGAAATTCCAGCTTCTAACAAGGTAGCGCAGGTGCGCAAGCCTTCGGCAACAAAGCGATTTTGTTGTGCTCGTTGTTTGGTATCTTCTAATTTTGCAATCGAAATAATTTCAGGATTTTGGCGTGATGTTATTTTTTTCATAGATTTAAACTTTTTTCGGTTTTCTATCAGTGTAGCAAGTGCCTGGTAAAAAGCGAACGATTTTTTGTAAGTTGACTTGCAGTCTGCATTGATTACAATAGAAAGAACTCTTAATTTTTTACCATAAAAGGATGTTTATGAATTTTAAAAAAATATTTCTATCGGTAAATCTTGCTTTGTTTGCCTTCACGTGCGCACAAATTTTTACTCAGGACGTTGTTATTGAAAATACTGAGCAGCAAAAAGTAGATAATAAAGTTATGATTAAAACAATTTTTACTAAACTTTCTGAAAAAAAAGAGCTTTCCAAAGAAGAAAAAGAAATTTTTGAACTTTACCGCAACTGTATAGTAGGAAGTGTAGTAGGTTTATTTGGTTATTATATTATCCCACCGGTTGGTTTTGGAACCTTGTTGTATATGCTGGTAAAAACTTCTGTAGGTGTTGCGAGCGCCATTGGTGCTGTTGAATTTATGAAAAACTATACCTGGGACGATGTAAAACATAAATTCAATGAATGTTTTGCATGATTTCAAATTTCATCACGTAAAATCTTAGCGCGATAATCCTGCATTAACTGCACCATAAAGTGAAGATTGTGTAGGGATGCCAAGCTATAGCCGGTCATTTCTTTGGCTTTGAATAAGTGATGTAGGTATGCACGGGTGTATTTTTTGCAGACTAAGCACGTGCACGTTTTATCAATTGGTTCAAATGATGTTTTGTTGGCACTATTCAAAATTTTTAAATTTCCTTGGCTGGTAAAGAGCAGTCCGTGTCGTGCTGAGCGCGTTGGGTGTGAACAATCAAACGTATCGATACCCAATTTTACGCCGGAGTCAATCGAAGGCAAGTCGCCAATACCGAGTAAATGATTCGGTTTATCTTTCGGCAATAATGGCATAAGATGCGCAAGCATTTGTGTCATTTCTTCTCTATTTTTTCCTAAACTGCCGCCGATTGCATAACCATCAAAAGGCAATGCTGCCAAAAATTTTGCACTTTCAGCGCGCAATGCAGGATCAACACCGCCATGAATTACCGCATACATCGCCTGGTTTTGTGGATTTTTTAAATGGTATTCTAATGAACGTTTTTCCCAGCGATGTGTACGATCGAGAGATTTTTTCAATGCTTTTGGGTCAATGTGGTAGGGTGGTAATTCATCAAAAGGAATAATAATGTCAGCCCCTAAATCTTTTTGCGCTTGTACTGAAGTTTCGGGTGTAAGCAAAACAGGGCTGCCATCACGGTACGATCTAAAAAGCACCCCATTTTCGTCAATTTTTAAGACAGAGTTGTCGTACTTTTTTTGTCCTTTACTTTTTAGTTCATTGGCAACACCACCGTACGCTAAACTAAAAACCTGAAAACCACCGGAGTCAGTGATAATTGGTTGATTGCGATTGATAAATGTATGCAGCCCGCCAGCTTGTTTAATAACTTCAGTGCCTGGTTGTAGCATTAAATGGTAGGTATTGCAAAACATCAGCTGCAAACCAAGATCTTCAGCCGTTACGCTATCCAGAGCTTTGAGCGTTGCATTGGTGCCAACGGCGACAAAGTTTGGTGTATCGATAATGCCGTGTGGCGTGTGGATGCGGCCAACGCGAGCGCGAGATTTTTTTGACTGATGAATAAGTTCAAACTTAAAGGATTTCATGAGCTTTTCGTTTCATGTAAAATTTTGAAAGCCAAATTAATGGGGAAACAATAATGATAGCAGTTAATTTAATTACATAGCTGACTAGAATTATATCAAACACATTTTCTACAATGCCATACAAACCTAGAAAGCTAAAAAGAATAGTATCTAAAAGCTGTGAACAGCTCATGCTTAAGTAATTGCGCACAATAAGATAGTTGCCGCTCAATTTTTCTTTCAAAAAAGTATAAAAATAACTTTCAAAGCGTTGAGAAGCAAAGTAAGAAAACAAAGAAGCAAGAATAATGCGCGGTGTAGCGTTAAAAATTTGTACAAACAACAGATGACTTTCATCAAACCTGTTTGGCAAATAAGCCAGATGTACTTGTGCTAGAATGGCAAAAAATGCTGCTGCGCTAAATGCAACCCAGAGTGCTTTTTGTGCATTTTCTTTGCCAAAATATTCATTGAGTAAATTCATGGCTAACACGCTGCCAATAATATAAGCATCCGTGGCTGTTACGTGCATGCCAAAAAGGGTAATTTGTTTGATAACAAAAAGATTGGCTAAAATGCAGCTAATGGCCACAAAAGCAGTAAGTGCTTCCTTCCCAAGATAGGCAGCAGCCAGGGCGATCCCGGCTATAAAGATACTGTGAATAAGAAAAAGTAGTTCATTCATAGCTTTTCATTTCTAATAGAAAATTAACATTTAATTATTAGTATACGTAATTTTGCTGAAATTGCCAGAATGAATTACTGAGAGAGCGGATATTCCTTGAACCCGATCAACCTACATTCAGGTTGAGGCAGAATGCCAAATTGGTCCTTCACGAGTTTCTGCATGGTGCGAGCAACTTGAATAATATCATTGGTTGTAGCATTCCCTCGATTGACAATCATATTGGCATGTTGATGAGAAACAATGGCATCGCCAATTTGTAATGCACCTTTTACGCCTATTTTGTCAAGGTAATAGGCAACATAGATCATTTTTTTGCCATTACTTTCGATCGTTACTTCATGCTCATGAAAATTTCTAAAAAAACTACCACAGGTGCCTTTTTGTGGATAACGTGCTGCGCGGTGCCTGATAATTTCTTTTTTTCTGCCACGGGCAAAGGCAACTTGGTTTTCATTGATTTTTTTAAGTTTGAAGGTGGCACTGAGTAAAAAATGAGCTTCTTTTAGGAGTGTTGATTGGTTATAACCAAAATCGAGCCATTGTGGGTCTACTTTTTTTATAGTGCCCGTATCTTTTTCAATGACTTGAGCAGAAATTAAAAATTGTTCGAGCAAGAATTCAAAATAATGAAGATTAATGTAGACTGCCCCACCAACTGTTCCCGGAATGCCACTGAATTCTTCAAGCCCGCTTAAGCCGCTGGTAAGACAAAATTCAATCAAATCATCAAGTTGCACACCGGCGCCGGCGGTAACCACACGGTGATTTTCATCGAATGGTTCTATTGAAAGTTCTTTTAAATGCGGACGAATAACTAGGCCATCAAAACCTTCATCAGAAATTAAAATATTGGCACCGTTGCCCAAAATAAAAAGAGGTAGGTTTTGTTTGTTGGCAAAAATAAGTGCTTCTTGAAACTGTTGATTAGTTTGTGGTTGGCAGAAGAACTTTGCAGATCCTCCTGTTGCAAACCAATTTTTGTCAGCAAGGGAGACATTTTGTTGAATGAGCGATTGAATGTTTGATGCGTATTTTTGTGATGGATTGCGGAGCATATTTCATGCCTTAGGGTTAAATTTTAAAATATATTATTTAACCAATTTGTCGAAAATTATTTTTAAATTTTGTCCAGACAAAGTAACCGCGATAACCGGGTATATATTTTTCCGCAAAAGATTCTACAGGATATTCTTTTTCAATTATTTTTGGTTCATTCGTTCCCAAATAAGCAGAAAGAATGATATTTTGTGTTTCTTGATCTATTATTTTATTTTGCATTAGTCCAAGGTTATTCAATTTTTCTTTTTTTTGCTTCAGGTAATGTTCATAAATATCATCGCGTTGTTGTTGATCGGTTTGACACCACCGCCAAAGCCAATAAAAAACTATGGGTTCAACGCTTTGCAAAGCTTCCCAAACTTTATCGATTTT
Organism: Candidatus Babeliales bacterium; assembly: GCA_020054235.1. Taxonomy (GTDB): domain Bacteria; phylum Babelota; class Babeliae; order Babelales; family JACPOV01; genus JAGVLQ01. The sequence continues at coordinate 85,860 of JAGVLQ010000004.1, read as the reverse complement.
CTCTTGCTGTACCTCAGCACCATTACGCAACATCGTTGCTTCTGAAGAAGCATATAACAGACCGAGTAAAATACTGAATATTATTTTTTTCATATTAATTTTTTTTAAAGGCATCACACGAAGTTTTTGCTGGTAAAGTACGAACTACAACCTCTTGCTTGCCAACAAGCTCTTGGCATGTTATACAACAGGTGTTATTCGTTTTTTCTAGGCAAGAAGAACAGGCAGTAAACTGTTTATTGCAAAAAGCATTGATGCAGTTAGTGTAATCATCGCACGGATTTTGGCACAATTCGCAGTTGCTTAAAATATCGTCATTAACTTTCATAGCAATGCGGCCATCAAAAACATAATTTTTTCCACGGAAAAAGCCGTCTGGGAATTTTTCAACATAGCGGTGAATGCCACCTTCAATTTGGTAGACTTCTTTAGCTACATTTTTAGATTTTAGCAAAGCAGAAGCACGTTCGCAGCGGATGCCGCCGGTGCAATACATAAGAACTTGTTTATCTTTGAATTGCTCTAAATTTTTTTCAACGTAGTCAGGAAACTCTCTGAAGGTTTCGATGTCAGGAACAATCGCATTTTCAAATTTACCAATCTTGGCTTCAAATGCATTGCGCGCATCAAGAATTACTAAGTCTTCAGGTTTTTCTGAAAGGAGTTTGTGTGTTTGCTCGGGTGTTAAATGCTTGCCGCCATTTTCTGGTGTTAGTAGTTTAGGGTCGATGCCCAAGCGGACTATTTCAGAACGAACTTTAACTTTTAGCTTAGGAAAGCTATCACTGTCAGCCATGCTTTCTTTATAGTCAACGTCTGCAAAAAGTTCGTGTGCTTTCATGGTTGCTACGTATTGGTCTGCTGCTTTGGGAGAGCCGCCAACAGTAGCATTGATGCCTTCTTCCCCGATTAAAATTCGCCCTTTTAAACCAAGTTTTTCACAGAGTTCACGTTGCCAGTCACGCATAGCTTCTGGGTTTTTGATATGAATGTATTTGTAAAAAAGTATTATTTTATTCATAGTACCGCTACTTTAGCAAAAAATTGGGTTTTTGTACATAAAAACGTGCCCCCGTATTTTTCAGGATTTGCCTAATTCTATTTATGATTATTTTCTAAAATTTCAGCTAATTTTTCTAAGGATACTTTTGATGTGGCAATATCTATAGCGAGGTTAAAAAATTAATCATTGGTTAAGGTTATTTCGATGTTATTTCTTTTGAGGAATAATAACGCGGCAACCATGCCAGTTCGTTTGTTGCCATCGAAAAATGCATGATTTTTTATAATGCCAAATGCATATGCTGCTGACATAGCAAAAAGTGATTGATAGGCGAATTTGCCACCGAGCGTAATTTCTGGCTGATAAATTGCTGATTCTAAAAGCCCTTTGTCTCTTAGGCCCGACAACCCACCGAAACGTTTGATGAGTGCATCATGTAGAGTGATTATTTCTTCAAAAGTAAGAAAAATAATTTTCATTAATTTTTCGATAATTTTTTTAAAGCTTCTTGATAGGTATCAATGATTTTCTCATAATCTTTTTTTTGTGATGATTTTGTTTTTTTGGGGCTTATTGGTTCGATAATGATATTTTTCCCATCAGTTTTTATCTTGAGTTGAGTATGTTCATTGATATTGAGTAATTCTAGAATTGGTTTGTCAATTATAATTGCCATACTATTGCCGTATTTGGAAAGTTTTTTTACCATAGCATAACTCCTCTGATATAGTACAAATGAGTTTTTTTATTTTATCGGATGAAAAATCTGGTAAGCATTCTATTTCATAATGTTCCTCAAGGTAGATTTTTTCGGGCATATAATTAGCGCAATTTTTGTTAGATTCTAAATCGGCTAAAACTGAATCAGAAAAGCTTTAGTTTCTTTTAAATAGTAAATAATATCAGGTGATGTATTCAAATTTTTTTTGGTGTAATTTTCAATATTTCTATTTTCTTCTTCTGTTAGTTCACAGCATTTAAGTAAAGACCCGAGAAAGATATAAATTCCTTTAATAAATTGTTAATATTGTTGACTATGTGTTAGCATTTATTACTCAAATAAGAGTGCTTTCAATAATAATAAGCTGAGTAATAGCCTGCAGATTGCAGCTTTTTCAATTTTCTCTTAAACTTAAAGAAAAATTTTACTAGGGCATAAAAAAGGTTTTTTCAATGAAATTATCACTTTCATGGATTTTTGATCATATTAACGGTTCTTGGAAAGAGTATGACATTCCAACCTTAGTGCAGAAATTTAACACCACGACTGCAGAAATAGAAAGCTTCAAAAAAATCAATCTTGATCTACAGAATTTTTTTTTGGTGAAGGTTCTTGAGATTCGCCAAGAAGATATTCTTCTTTTCTGTCCTGAGCTTGCTAAAGAGCTTGCCTTACCAAAACGAACTGATGCTGAAGTTCAAAAAATCTATATGGTCAAAAAAAAGCCAGATGGCTTTCGTTGGGCAACCTTAGATGACTGGCATGCAAATAAAGAAGGATTGTTGCCGGCATTTTCGTGTGCGCAGGCTGACCTTGCTGGTAACTGGAAAAACTATATTGAAAGCGAAGATTATATTTTTGAACTTGATAATAAATCTATCACTAACCGTCCCGATTTATGGGGACACCGCGGAATTGCACGCGAAATTGCTGCAATCTTAGATTTGCCGCTCAAACCGTTAGAGCTTTTTTTGGCAGATCTACCGATAAAAAAATATGAAAATTTTGCTTCCGGCACGCCAGAAAATCCTTTTACTATAGAAATTAAAGATTCTAAAGCAGCGCCACGTTTTTCTGGTTTGTATATTTCTGAAATAACACCAAAAGCTTCTTGGCTTTGGATGGCGTATCGGTTGGCGCGTGTCGAAGCTAAACCTATTGATGCTATTGTTGATTTGACCAACTATGTCATGATTGAGTTAAGTCAGCCTATGCATGCTTTTGATGCAATTGCCATTGAAACAAAAAAAATTGGCCCCCGCTTTGCAAAGTTTGGGCAAAAGCTTACGTTGCTTGATGGCAAAACAATTGAACTTACTGAAGATGATTTGGTGATTAGTGACGGGAAAAATCCCATCGCGCTTGCGGGGATTATGGGCGGAGCTTCTACAGCAGTTTCAGCAAAAACAAGAGCACTTTTTTTAGAATCAGCGTGCTTTGATGCTGCAACCATTAGAAAAACCTCACAGCGCTTTCATCTACGCACCGAAGCTTCTGCACGATTTGAAAAAAGTTTGGACCCAAATCAAAATGTTTATGGACTCCTGCGCTTTTTAAAGTTAGCAGAACAGGAAAATATGACGATGGTTGTTGCTGATCATATTGTTTCGTTAGGTCATGAGGCCCAACCAAAAATAATTGACATTGAGCATGCATTTATTGAGCAATGCATTGGTACTACTATTGAATCTGTTTTTGTTGAAAAATGTTTATCAGTATTAGGTTTTGAAGTAAAAAAAAATGGTTTAAACAATAGTGTTTCTTATAGCATTTCTGTCCCGGCATTCAGAGCAACCAAAGATGTTAATATTCCTGAAGATATTGTTGAAGAGGTTGCGCGTTTTTATGGTTATGATGCAATTCCGCGTGTTTTGCCGTCCAAGAAGATTAGTATTGCCAATAATGCTTGGGTTTTCAAAAAAAGTGCAATCAAAGAACTTTGCGCATTTGGTATGGCTGCACGCGAAGTACTAAATTATGCTATTTATGATGAACAATTTTTGCAAGAACTTAGATGGCATCCAGAACATGCTTTAACAATAAAAAATCCTATTTCTGAGCATTGGCAAAAAATGGTAACGTCATTGATACCACATTTATTAAAAAATATTATGCATAATGTTGTGCACTATGATTCGCTGCGTTTTTTTGAATGGAACACTATTTGGCAAAAAAATAAAGATGATGTTGTGGAACAGCAATCACTATCTGGAATCTTTTTTGAAAAAAAGAAAAAAGTTGACTTTTATCACTGCAAGCATGAATTAACAACATTATTTGAGTCGTTAGATTTAACCGTTACTTGGCATAAATTACTCAATTCTGCGCAACCATGGTACCATCCATTTCAAACGGCTCAATTGCAGTATAATGGTACTGTTATTGGTACTGCCGGCATGATCAATCAAGAATTTTTAATGCATTTGACTGAAGGTGAAGCCTTTATTTTTGAACTTGATGCGCAAAAATTACTCGAGATTATGCCGGAACCAAAAAAATATACGCCGCTTCCAAAGTTTCCTGGCACATCAATGGACATTAGCTTATTTCTGCCATTACAGGTAACGGTGGAGCAGGTTAGTGAACTTATCCAAAGGTCTGATAGCAGAATTTATCATGTTGCTCTTATAGATTTTTTTCAAAAAGATGAATGGATTGATAAGCGCGCAATCACCATGCGGTTTCAGGCTCGAGATCCAGAAAGAACTCTTGCAAAAGACGATATAGAAAATATTTATAACCATGTTGTTGTTGAACTGAAAAAGATTAACGCTATAGTTCGCTAATCCTATGAATTCAAAAAACACTATTCTTTTTTTTATAGTACTGATTTGTGATAGAATTACGAAATATTGGGCTTACCATTACCTTGAACATGGTTTTAATGTTTCTTCTTTTTTATCATTCAATCTTACGTTTAATCGTGGTATTGCCTGTGGAATATTCAATGTTCCGGATGAAATGATTTTTTGGAGTGTTAATTGTTTTGTCATTACGCTTTATTGTGCTTTTGCTTTTTTTTTCTATCAAAGAATGCATGCTGCTTTAGAGCTTATTGGGGCAACATTTATTTTAGCAGGTGGAATTTCGAATATTCTTGATAGATTTTTATATCATGGTGTGATTGATTTCATTATTTTTTCAATTGGTTTCTGGTCATGCCCTGCTTTTAATATTGCTGATGCAGCAATTATGTTTGGCGTTATGCTGATTGGATATTTATGGTTGAACGAATAAACAAATGTTCTCTTTTTTTAAGCACGATGGGGCCCATAGGTTACTTAAGAGCTCCTGGTACTATGGCTACTTTAGCAACACTAGCTTTCTTGCTATGCGCAAAGATTCCTTCACAGTATTATTTGTTTTTTTTAGTGTTAAATACTGCCTTAGCTTTTTTTTGTATAAAAAGATCGCTTCATTTTTTTGTCGTAAAAGATCCTTCAGAAATTGTTATTGATGAATATATTGGTTGTTTGGTTACGTTTTATTTTTTACCAGTGCATAGTGCTTCTTTAATTGGAGGTTTTATGCTCTTTCGTTTTTTTGACATTGTAAAATGTTTTGGTATAAAGTCCTGCGAAAATATAGGTGGTGCTTGGGGCATTATGCTTGATGATATTCTTGCTGGAATTTTTGCTAATTGTTGTCTTCACCTTATCCTGTTAGTATTTTCTTTATGATTGCATCTAATTTTCTTAATCTGATTACTAAGTTTTTTGCTCCACCATATTGTGCTTACTGTAAAACTTTTTTAAGTAATGAAACTATTTTTTGTGAAGCATGTTTTTCTGCTATCAAACCTATTGTTTCGATGAAATTAGCTATTACCAAAAGTCAAACAATTTCTGTTTTTGCTGTTTCAGGATACCAAGATCCCTTAAAACGATTAATTTTAGCAAAAGGATGGTCAAAGCAACTTGCTAGCACGCACATGGCAGATGTTATTTGGCAAAAAACCCTCTTGCCGCATCTTTCTTGCGATTTTTTTATTCCTATTCCTCTTCATTGGACGCGTTTTGCTTGGCGTGGTTATAATCAAGCAGAACTGATGGCTGCTCGTCTGGCAGTATTGAGTGGGAAAAGAATGATCAATGCATTGAGCAGAAAAAAAATGACACAGTCTCAATTTCGCTTAGGAAGTAATGACCGTGTACTAAATTTGGAAAATGTTTTTTCTTGTAATGAAGGCTATAAGAATTGTCTTAGGGGAAAGCATATTATTTTAGTGGATGATTTAATGACCACGGGAGCAACGCTAAAGTCAGCGGCTAAAGTTTTGTTTGAATGCCAGCCAGCATCAATTTCTGCTGTTGTTACCTGTAGAGTTATTTGAGTTTTATAGTAATTTTGTTAGGATTAGGGATCAGTACAAAAGGTTAATTCAACAGTTTTTACCAAAAAGGGAAATCATGATTAAAAAAATCTCCGGTCTATCAGCAATAATGGCATCATTGCTCTTACTTTCAAGTTGCGATTGGTTTAAGCCAAAACCAGTTATTGAAAGGGAAACAGCCACTAAAGGACAAAAAAATGATATGTCGACACAAGCTGCGACGGGCGAAGTTCTTTTAACGATTGATGGTAAACCAGCTATTATGACATCACAATTTGAAGATTATAAAAATACAATAATGGAAGCACAGCCACAATTAAAGCAAATGGCTGCATTTATTCCTGATTTAGAAGAAAAACTTTTTGAAAGCATGGAACATGAAATTGCCTTGCAGCATTGGCTTAATCAAAATAATATTGCGCAAGAAGCTGATTATCAAAAAGATCGTCGCATGGGAATCGAGTTTCTTGATCGTCAGTTAGCGATTAAATATTTCCAAGATCGTTATCCAAAAATGAACAAAATTGAGGTTAGTGATGCAGAAGCAAAAAAAATGTATGATGACCGTAAAGAATCTACACCAGAATTAACCATATCGCGCGGTGGTATAAACGGAAAATTGGTTGAATTTAAAAAAGAAGAAGATGCAAAAGCTTTTTTAGAAAAAGTTAAAGAATCAAATAACTTTGCACAAGCAGCAAAAGATCAAAAAGTAAAAATTAAGGAACTTAAGCAGATCACTGTTCAAAGTTTTGATGTAGAAGGTCCCGTACGTGAAAAATTGCTTGAAGTTAAATCGTTCCCCGCTTTAGAATTAATTAAAGGTAAAGATGCCTTTTTTGTGGTACAAGCCCTCAATAAAGAGGAAGCAAAATATGTTCCGTTTGAACAAGTAAAAGACCCAATTAAACAGCAACTCAAAACACAAAAACTTTTTGGCGAAGAACTTGAAAAAGTTAAAAAAGGTATGAACGTGAAAAGAAATGAGGCATACTTTGAGCGCTTAAAACAAGAACGTGAAAAAGAAATGGAAAAAATGAAAGAAGAAGCGCAAAAGCATATGGAACAAGCCCAAAAGCAAAAAAAGGCTGATGCAAAATCTGAAAAAAAATCGGTTTCTGCTCACCCCACAAAACCAACTGTGCAAGGTGCTTAGAAGCTTGCTCATTCGATAAAATCGAGATAGACTAAATTAAAAGGGAATTTACCACCGGTAGATTCCCTTTTTTTGATCGTAATTGTTATATATCACTGAGTAGTTGTGACTTTAAAAGGCTGGATTATTAGATGAGAAGTTTATATATAATCGCTATTTTTATGTGTTTTACAGGTATTCATGCTAAAAGTAGTACCAAATCTTTCAAAAACTCTATAAAAAAAGAGACAAAAGAGGGAGAAACCAAAACGGTTTCTAATTCTATTCCAGAAAACAAGCAAAGGCGAAAACTCCAAGACAAAATGGTGGCTTTAGTCCATGGGCCAGTTCGTTCTCAAATTTTTTGTCAGTCTGACCAACAGCGCCGTGGTATCGACGGGCGCCAACGCTCTTTGCAAGATAATATAGCCGAAGAACTTGGTTACCAAAAAGTAAAAGAAATGAATGCACCTATGGATGATACTATGGTCAAAGAGCACCTGACACGTACCGTTCAAAGTTTTGGTTTAAAACCGGGAGATGAAACAACCATTTTTGCTCAAGAAGGTTATAGTTATACTGAAGGCTTTGATAAATTTCGTCTTATGTATGCCAACAACATGCTGACTGAGTATTTTATCAAGCAAAAGATTATGGTCTGTGAGGATGAAGTGATTGCCTATTACAATGCAAACCCAATAGAAAAAGAGCCAAAATACAAACTCAAAATGGCATTTGTTTCAGTAGACCGAGAAAAAGGCCAAAAATCACGGGGCATAGAAAAAGATATTGAGCGTTATATTCAAAACGGTTCTGGTATTGATGTAGCTTGGAGTGAGCCTTCATGGTTGTTGGAATCAGATTTAGCGGAAAATCTTGATTTTATTCCTAAGATGGAAAAAGGCGAAATAAAGCGCCAAAAAGTTGTTGGTGGTTTTCAGCTCTATCAACTGGAAAATAAAAAACCAAAACGCTTAGTTTCATTGAAAAAACGTTATCGTGATATTGTTGAGACTTTACGTAAGCCAAAATTTGAAACGACGTATCAAAAGCACCAAAAATCACTGTTTGATAATGCAACGATTGTTCATATTTAATCAAAAATTATAATGAGCACCGTTAATTTTATTTATGTATTTCTCAGAATTTGTAGATATAGCCTCTCTATTTGTATAAAAACAAGCTTAGGTTTTTTTCTAATTTTCTTTTCTTTTTTGCATGCAATGCAAAGCTCAGTTCAAAAGTTTGAGCAGGTTTTAGTTGAAGGCACCATAAAGGATGTTTGTGCCTTTTGTTCAAACAATACAATAAATCTTAATAGTCCTCTAGATCTGTTTGTAAAAATAGAAGATCCAGAGAATTTAACGTGTCGTATACGAAATTTTACCGTTTCCCCATTGGAATTTGCTATCGATATTGACAATCCTCATCTTGCCAAAGTTCTATGTCGCTATGGTGCTGACCCCAACTTTCAAGATTTAAAACTTTTTTATAAAGTAATTCAATATGGGCGTTATAAATTTTTACCAATTTTTTTGGAGTATGGACTCAAATATGAAAATCATATTGGTGAAAATCTTTTGCATATTGCAGTTGATTCTTGTAATGAAAATACCGTACAAGAAATGATTGCAGCATGTATTTTACTGTTTGGCAAGCAGATGCTTGATGAAAAAAATTTTAAAGAACAACTTATTCCTCTTGAATATGCACAGCAAAAACAGAATGAGACATTGATCGCTCAAAAAGCTTTTGAAATTTTGAATGATACAAAACTGCTTATGGACAAGATAGAAAAGGTTGAAGGTGAATTTACGGTGGAGAAGGCTAAAGAAAAACTGGAAATACTACAAAATACTCTAGGAATTGATCTATTTAGTATAGGTAGAGAAATTGGTATGTCTGTTGGAGAGATGTATGAGCAAAAGTATTTTTTACAAAGGAATAATCAACTAAATTCCAAGGAAGAAAAGGAATGAAAAAGTGGTTATTAATTTTTAGTTTGCTTGCAACAACAATAATTTATTCTATGGATCAAGAAGAAAGAGAAATTTCGCACGCATTCGCCAAGTTAGACTTTGTAAAAATTGAAGAGCTTTGCAAAAAGGGTGCAATAAATTTTAAGAAAGAGTTTAGCATTATCTATAAATTTCCATCACATGAATGCGGCATGTCCAAAACACCCTTTGATTTTGCACTTTATATAAATAACCTAGAATTAGGGGAGCTTTTAGTTGGTTATGGTGCTGAGCCTGATACGCTAGCCTACCAAGAGCTTTGTTGCTGGGGGCATTATCAATTTTTGCCAATTCTTTACAAATATCATTCTAATGGTGGGGATAGGCTATTTGGTGGAAATTTATTGCATCGAGCAGTTGATACTCATGTACCAGAAAATAGTCATAAACTTATTGCTGGAATTTTATTGTTTTTTCCCGATTATGCAAAGCAGAAAGCTCATTTTGATAATGGTTCTCAGAGTAATCTTCAGTTTAATAAGCTCACTCCTTTAGAATATGCCAAAAGTGGCTGGAGCCTATTTCGTGATTCTGCCCAAAAAGCAGTAGAAATTTTAGAAAATGAAAATCTGCTTAATGAAACAATGGATCAAGTAGCAAAAGAATTTAAACTTAAAAATTTAAAAGATATCCAAAAAGTAGGTATACATTCATATCTGCAAGGCAGAGAGCTTGGTATCAGCTTGCATGAGATGCAAGAACAGCAAAATTTTTTAAAACGGAATATCCAGCTGTTAGAAAATACCAAGGAAGAAGAAGAATGAAAAAGAGCCTACTCATTTTTGGGTTATTATCAACTGCTGCATATTCTATGGACTCAAAACAACTTTCAAAAGAGATAAAATTAGAAAATGAGATTGTGGAGGCTTTAGGTACATTAAATTTTGAAAAAATAAAAGAGCTTTGTAAACAAGGTGCTGTCGATTTTGAAAAAAAATATTATTTTGTTAAGTATAATGACAATAAAACTTTTAAATCTGCATATTACGGAACTCCACTTTATTATGCGCTTTTTAGAGATAACCTAGAGTTAGCAGACCTTTTAATTCGCCATGGTGCAAACAGGAAAAAAGATCAACGGATTCTTGATTTTTATCAATTGCTTTTTCTTTTAGGGCGTTATCGATTTGTACCAATTTTGTATGAAAATGATCCTACATTTTTAAACGAAAATCTTTACTATTTATTGCAGGAGCTGTTTTTTATTTATCGTAGTAATGATTCTGACAAAATTTTTGCTGCTATTTCAAGAGTATTAAATTGGAATTTTGAAGATGCACAGAAAATTTCTAAACAAATGATGTCAGAAGAGTATAGGCAAAATAATGCAAAATATTTAGATGATGAAAATCTTTTTAATCAAGTAAAGAATGAAGTTGAAGATGAATTTGAACTTCAAGCAATAAAAAAGGTGGGCATGGATTCATATCTACAAGGGAGAGAACTTGGTATTAATTTGCATGAGATGCAAGAGCAACAAAATTTTTTCAAGAGAAATATCCAGCTGTTAGAAAACACCAAGGAAGAAGAGTAAAATCTATTCCCCGCTAACTTGTGCAACGTCTTCTTGTAATCTAAGTGCCTTTTCAATTAAGTCTTGTTTTCTTGAATTGAATTCAGGTTTAGTTTCAAAATAAGTTTCTAATAAATTTTCTAAGCTCATGTCAATTTTCATGGCAGTGCGTTGTTGTCGGCGCTTTTGGTGATGCACCGGAATAATACCGACAATATCGTGTGCCATTGAGCATGCTCGTTGCACGGCAGCTAAATCTACCGTATCGGGAGCATCTTCTGGAAGAAAGTATAATAATTTTACAATTGCATCGGTTAGATTGTAGTCCTTAACGACCTCAATAATCTGTGTTGTTTGAGGTTCATTTGATTTTAAATTGACTTCAATTTGAATAAAAGGTCGTTGGGGCGTTTTAATAAATTCATACGTTGTTTTATTTTTTGCCTGAACCCTGACATGGCAAAAACCTTTATCCTCTTTGCGTTCGCCAAAGTCAATACGTTCAATAGAACCAGAATAGACAACTGGCGGATAACCATTTTTATTTAAATCTTGAAATCGGTGTAAATGCCCAAGGGCAACATAATCAAACGGTTGTATTGCCAATTGTGAAGGTAAAAATACCGGATCATTGCCATAAATAGCTCGCTTTTCAGAGCCAGAAAAAATGCCCGAGCTGACGGTTAAATGCCCTGTCAAAACTGCCGGTAAAGCAGGGTCTAAATTTTCTGCTAAATGTTGAATAATCGCATTTGCAGATTTGGAAATATATTCGGTCAATTCAAAGGCAGATTTAAACATATGATTATTTGATATTGCAATAGTATTGCGCGTTGGCCAGGGCATGCCAACAATTTGCACCGGGCCATTTTTTGTTTGCAAAGTGAATGCTGTTGGTTTGCTGATTACATGAAAACCATCAAGTGGCAAATCGCCAAAAATTTCAAGCGAATTTGCTTTGCCAAAACTCAAAGGATTATCATGGTTGCCAACGGCGATTACTGCTGGAATTTTTGCTTCATGTAAGCGTAACAATGCGCGTAATAACAAGCGCTGTTGTGTTGGGCTTGGGTTGGTAGTTTTGTAAGCATCACCAGCGATGATAAAAAAATCAACTTCTTTTTCTAGTGCATAATCAATGGCAAAATTAAACGCTTTATCAAAATCAAGCAGACGGGTGTGAATGCCAGTTGCAGGATCAATTCTGCCATAATTTTCCATGCCATAGTGAATGTCGGCTGTATGTATAAATGAAATCATTATTGCTCGAGTAAATCGTTGTGTGTTTTAATAGCGCCAAAAAATCCTGAATCTTTGTGTTTATTTTTTTTTTCTGGATTTGCTTTATCTTCTTTTTTAGTAAATTTTTTTGCGTAACCTTCTTTATTAACTTGTCGAGCGCGGCCTAAAGCGAGACTTTCTGTTGGTACGTCATTTGTAATTGTTGAGCCAGCAGCGGTATAGGATTTTTTTTCTATTGTTATAGGTGCTACCAGAGTGTTATTGCTGCCAATAAATACTTCATCTTCAATTATAGTGGTATGTTTTATTTTGCCATCATAATTACAGGTAATCGTACCTGCTCCAATATTTACTTTTTTGCCAATTTCTGTATCGCCTAAATAAGAAAGATGTTTTGCTTTACTTTGCGTGCCGATGGTTGTTCGGCAGACTTCAACAAAATTACCAATAACTGCATTATGCTTTAAATATGATTTATCTTTTATATGAGCAAATGGTCCAACTTTGCATTCTTGCTCAATGAATGAATCGGAAATAATAGAATGTGAAAAAACATGACAATCATTACCGAGCGTACTATTTTTTATGATGCTAAATGGTTCAATAGTGCAATTGTTGCCAATAGTTGTTCCTTGTAAAATATGTACGCCAGCACCAATGCGTGTTCCTGCGCCAATAACAATATTCATATCAAGATGAACTGATTGTGCGACATCAAAACGTACACCGCGCTCCATCCATAAAGAAATAAGCTCAGAGCGTTTAATTTGTTCGGCCGTCCAAAATTCTTTGAGTGTATTAACGCCGCGAATATGATCAAATGGCGCACTAATTGTTTCAATAGTGAGTTTTTTGTCGCTGGCAATTTTAATTAAATCGGTAATATAAAATTCTTGTGCTGCGTTGTGATTTGTCAGGGTTGTAATATGTTCCAATAAAAATTCTCTTTTGAAAAGATAGATGCCTGCATTAATGCAACAAGATTCGTGTTGCTCTTGCAAATCTTTTGCTTCTATAATTCTAAAAGTATTATCTTGTGCAATTACTCTTCCATAATCAGTTATCGAAGGGTTTGGATGGTGTGCGGTTACAAAGCTGACGGTAGCATTGGTTTGTAAGTGTTTTTCAATAAGCTGTATAATAATTTCTTCAGTAACAAGCGGCATATCGCCGTTCATGACAAGAATATTATTTTGGTGCCATGTTTTTTGTGTATGTGCAAGAGCATCACCAGTTCCTTTTGGTTCTGGTTGTAAAACAAAAGATGCTTTTATGCTCGTTGCTTGTAAAACTTTTTTAATTTCATCAGCTTGATAATTGAGCACAAATGTACTTGGAATATTTATTGTTTCTAATAATCGTGCAGGATATAGAATAAGTTCTTGGCCACATAATTTTTCTAATAATTTTGAATTTCCCGTATTGAATCGTTTAGATTTGCCAGCAGCAAGTATTATTGCTTGTACAGAATATTTTGACATGAATATTCTCCTTTGTGATTCAGTCAAAAATGCAATGTTTCTGAAGTTGTTATGAAAGCTTAGTCGTTCTTATAGGGCCTTGTCAATTACTGATGAAAATAAAAAAACTCGGCCCAAAAATTGAACCGAGTTTTTTTGCCGAGTTTTTTTATTTTTGTTCTTCTAAAAATTGCTCAAGTGGTTTTCGATGTTTTTCAGTTAAAAGGTGTAGAGAACTATACATTGGGTCTTTAATTTTTTCTTTTTCCAAAATGCCATTCTTAATTAATTCTTCTTTCTCTTTACCAACATCATAGATTAGATGACCTTTTAAAGCTTTTTCAATTTGATTTTTAAGAACATCTTCAAAGCGAACTTGAGAATTTTCTGTTGTTTGCTTTGCTGTTAAAAGAAAAGTAATCGTAGAAATTTGCACCTTTAATTCATCATTTTCTTTAATATTTTTGAGCATTTCAAAATCCAAGTGTTCCGGAAATCGTACGCCAATTTTTCTGGCACTGAAGCCTTCAGGTTGTTCTTCATTCCATGTTGCAACGGGCAATAGCAATGTTTCTGGCGATAATTTTTTCTTGAAGGCTTCTTCTAATTTTCTTGTTGTGGTCATATAAGGAGTTATACACAGTTCAGGATAGCCAGCAAGTTCTGGCCATTTGTTGGGTATTAATGCGATAAATCCCGTAATTGTTTTAGGTGGTGGCGGTGTTTCTTTTTCTTTTGAAAGCCAACCTCCAGCCTGTGCACCGACTGTAGTTAAAAGTGTGATAATAAAAAATATTTTTTTCATAAAAACTCCTTTTAGTTTTTATTGTTGATCACTATTTTCTAAAAATTTTTCAAGCGGCTTTCTATATTTTTCAGTTAATGTACACCCTTTAGGATTCCTTTCCCATCTTCTTACCACAGGATCCACTTCAACCCAAGAACCAGAACTTGGCTCAAGTATGCCATCTTTAATTAATTCTGTATCGTGAATTATTTTGAGCTCTCCATGTAAGGCTCTTTTGACTTGATTTCTCAATGCTTGTTCAAAAGAAATGTTAGAGTTTTTTATTTGTTGCGTTGCTTTTAATAAAAATCTCCTGCCAGATGCATCTGTAACATCGAGGAGATTCCCTTCTTTTAATGTTTTCAACCGATCAAAATTAAGACGCGTTGGAAAAAGGTATTTAATACTCTGAGGATAACCAATGTTGAATGTTGTAAGTGAATGTTCCTCATTCCATACTAATACGGAAAGTAAAAGAGTCTCCGGTGGTAATTTTTCATCGAAATATTCTTCAAGAATAATTATAGGATCAAAAGAATTTTTATCGTCTCGATATTCGCCAAGCGCTGGATCGTTTTCGGTATTTAAAGCTATGTAACCGGTAATGATTTCTTTTTTATTTTCAGAAGCAGGTGCTGAAAGTGCAACAAAAAAAAAGATGGTAGAAAGTATTTTTTTCATGCAATTTCCTTTATTAATTTTCTAGAAAATTCTTATAATCTGTTTTGACTTGATTGGTTAACATCGCCATGGGTCTTTCGGAGTTTTGTATTGTTTCTATAATTTTCATCGCAATTAAAAATTCTTTATCGTTCTCATTATAGAGTACTCCTTTTTGTAATGCCTCAAGAAGACAGTTTTTGCGTGCTTCTTCAAAATTTAATTCTTGATAGAAATTCATTTTTTGAGCTGTTAAGCACCATTTAAAGCCGGATAGCGCTACACACAGTTGATCACCTTCTTGGAGATCTTTGATCATAGAAAATGGCAAAAAACCTGGAAATATTGAGTAAGGATAGGTATGTGGTCTTCTGGAGAATTCAGCTTCGTCATTTTCATTTCTGACTGTTACATTAAAAAGAAGTTCATCCGCTTTCAGGTGCTTAAACCCTAATTTTGCTAAACTGTCTTTGTTGCCAAATGCATTGCCAGTGCCAAAAAGAAAAGGAATCTGATTTTCTAAGACGAGTGTTCCTTTATATACGCTCTGTTCTTGTTTTTCCGCAGCATTGATAACAAATGGAATAAAGATGCTGAGTAACATAATTTTTTTCATTAATACTCCTATTGTCGATTGTCATCTTTTGATTCTAAATATAGTCTATATTTTTCTTCGACTTTTTTTGTTAAAACAAAACCTTTAATAAGAGTGTCCTGAATAGGATAAAAAAAAGGGTGTTTCACGTGTCCTTTTTCTATTACAGTATTTTTCATTAGAAATTCTTCATCTTCTTTTTTATAATCTGGTCCAAAGTTAAATACTTTTTCAATAAGAAGTTTTTTTACTTGCCCAAAATCTCTGTTGCCGATATACCCTGATTTTTTTTGACTTGCAGTAAGAACCCATTTGATGCCTGCAAATTTTAAGCAAAATTGATCATTTTCTTCAAGGTTTTTGAGCAGAGAAAATGGTATATACTCAGGAGTTTGAAAAAAGTCAGGCTTATAAAATTCCTTTGGGTCTGAAGAGCTGATATTTTTTATAGCAACCTTAAAAAACAAATCGTCTGGGTTTAAATTTTTGAAGTAAGGGTGCTCATTTAAGAGCTTTGCTGTGGTATCTGGAATCAAGAAAAGATCGCCGCTAAAAACAATCTGCTCTCTTTTTTTTTCCTGTAATTCTTGGAGTTTAGTTCTTGCAGCTAAGTTCCCTTCTTGTGCTAAATTATATAAGGCATCAAGAGCTGGTTGATGAAAATAGAATTTTAGAGTTTGAGTATAATTAACAATATAAGGAATTTCACAAACACAGTTTTCTTGCAAAATTTGAAAGGCTTTATCTTTTTGATTTAGGTCTTGATAGCGTTGAAACAATGCCATTTTGGCTAAAGGATGGTTACATTTTGAAAAATAGGCAATTGCACTTAATGTTTTATTTTCTTTTAATCGTATGGTTCCCATAACATATTGTGCTAGTGGATGTGGATTTTCTGCTGTGGCGAGAGCTTGAATTTTTTGTAGACCCTCAAATTTTGTTGATTCGTTATTATAGAGATCAAATGCATCCTTTAGTTCATGGTGAGTTGGATGTTTTTGGTAATATGCAATCAAATCATTAAAGTGTAATAAATTGCGTTGTTCCATGGCAAAAGAATTAACAAAAGAAGATATCATCAAAAAAAGCAGAATTGTAAGCATGTATACTTATTCCTTCTCTTTTCAGCAGAGGAACTTCTTATGTTATTCATTTTTTTTTATTTCTTCTAAAAAAGTTTCTAAAAGCAAACGATATTTTTTGGTTAAAGGATGGTATGAAAAATCTGCATTTTCAGATGATTCATTTTCTAAAATTCCTTTTTCAATAAGCGTTTCTTTTTCAGCAGTTATATAACTTAAATAACCAGTTAATGCTTTTTTAAGTTGATCATCTAATGTTTTTTTAAATGATATTTCCGATTCGGGTTGTTGCGGAATTGTTAAGGTGAAGGTTCTTTCTCCAAGAGTAAAAGATAAAGTCTTTTTTTTCATTAGATATATCAGAGTTTCAAGATCAAAGTATTGTGGTATTATTTTTCCTTCGAGTTGATTTGTATGAAAAAAAAGGTCTTGAAGTTCCGATTCAATTTCTGGTGTCCATGCTTTAATTGGTAAGAGAAGTGAATCGGGCGTTAGCTCTTTTTTATTGTTTAAAGGTAAGAGGGTTGTTGGTTCAAGAAAAGTTGATTGGGATGGCTTTTGAAGACCGACCAGCCTAGGCCATGTTTGAGTGTCAAGGGTAATTAAACCTTCAAAGTGTGTTTTTTTTTCTTTATTAATCGAGCTATTTTTTGAAAAAGAACCGCCAGCTTTGAGGTTAATTATACTCAAAAAGATACCTAGAATAATTATTATTTTTTTGATTTTATTGTTTATTGTTAAGAAATTCTTCATATTTTTTTCTAACTTTTGCTGTTAGGGGATGATATTCAAAACCAGCGGTGTGTTTTTTTTTTTGTTGTTCTAAAATTTTTGCATCAATTAACATGGTTAGTTCTTTTTTTTCAGTGCAATAATCAAAAGAGCCTTCTAATGCTTTTTTTATTTGCTGTCGCAGTGCTTCCTCAAAAAGAATTTTGTTAGGGTCTTCTTGGTCTTTTGTTTGTCGAGCGGTTAAAATAAACGTATATTCAGAAAAAACAAGTTGTATTTTTTCTCCATCCTTTAAATTTTTTAGTGTTTCAAAATCTAAATGTTCGGGATAGCTTTGCAGTATTTCACGAGCCGGGGGATTTTTATATGATTGCTCTTTTTCTGGCCATGCTATTATAGGAAAAAGGAGTTCTTCGGCAGATACCTTTAGGTTAAGTGAATTTTGAATTTTATGTTTGGGCGAGTATTGTGCCAAACAAGAATTTTCAGGGTATCCAGCAATTTCCGGTCGTTTTTTCATATTAAGAGCAAGATAACCTACAATAGGTTTTCTCTCCATAGCTTTTGAGCTTAATGATCCAAAAATAAAAAAGAGAATAAATATTTTTTTCATAAAAATCCTCTGGTAAAAAAAATATTTTTCTGCAGTCTACAAAATTAGGAGATAAAAAACTACTTTTAATACTATTAATTGGTTTTTTTGAAGAATTTTAATAAGGACAATATTTGGAAAAATCCTTTAAAAAATACAGAAATCGAGTATTATTAATAAACATTCTTGGAATCAAAAGACCTTATGCAAACGAATTAGGAATTTTTTTATGTCAGGTTTCAATCGATTTATTGCACTTTTATTTTTTAGTGCAACGGTAAGCTTCAGTGTTTGGGCAATGGTTTATGATAATCAATTTTTTCCTCTCTATGCGCGTACCTATTCACGCACGTATTTGAAACCTTCAAATATAATTCCTGATCTTTTTTTAATGACTGCCAATGATGCAGCACTGAATAATGATGAGAGTAGTGGTATTCCAGAAATTTTTGGTAAATATGATCAAAATAAATTAGCAAATGCTATCGTCGAACTTGGTAGACCAAATCCCTTGCAAGCAGAATTTCCTCAGTTGATCGGCTTCAATATTTTATGGAACATGAAAAGCAAGTTAGAGGCGCAAGGATTTGCTTTAGAATATAATCAACAAGTTACTGATCATTTTTCTTTTGGGTTTAATTTTTTTGCCATGCATGTTTTTTCGCGCATTAATTTTGAGTTAGCTGAGCCACAGATATTGAGTATAACGCCTGAACAGATGTTGGCGCTTGATCAGCTTCGGCGAGAAATGCAGCAATCAATCGGTCTTGAAGCACCAAAATTTAGCCGCGGTGGTTTTTCTGATATCGATCTTTATTTTCGTTTTGGTGGACTTTGGGAATATACCTATAAATTTAGGCGCATTGACGCAGGTTTGCGTATCGGGACTATGATTCCAACTGGTTTGACGCGGCAAGTGAACAATCCTGCTTCTGTTCCGTTTGGTGGCAATGGTCATTGGGGCGTTTACGGAGCTCTTGATCTTGAGTTTGAATTGAAGGAAGATTGGAAAGTTGGTTTCTATGGGCGTTTTAGCAAGCGTTTTGCCAAGAAAAAACTTGATCGTTTAACATTAGCTGGAGAACAACCGTTATTCGGTGCGCTTCTTGCTCCAGCAAATATTGATCCTGGTATTAATATTGTTGCTGCGCCATATATTCGTGTTGAAGATATTCGTGATGGGCTTGGCATTCAGGCAAATTATACATATGTAAATCATTTTGATGATTTGGTTACTGATGCACGTCCAGGCTTGCAAATTCCACCTACTGAGCTTGCGCCGCTTAATAGTGTTACCGATTGGAGTTCAGAATATCTAACACTTAACCTTTTTTATGATTTTGCTAGAGTGAGAGTTGACAAGACATTTGCACCTATCGTTTCATTGATGTGGGATATTCCTATACAGTTTTTTGGAACAGAAAGGGTTAGTAAAACAAATCGGATTTCACTTGGGATTATTTATAGCTATTAAGAACCATAAACGGAGATGTTTATGAAGTTTAATTTTTTTCCTGCCAAAAAAATTTTCAGTTATTTTTCTAATGATGTTGCTATTGATTTAGGTACAGCAAATACTCTGGTATATTCTCGTAATCGTGGTATTGTTCTTGATGAGCCTTCAGTTGTTGCTGTTAAAGCAGGTACTAATCAAGTATTGGCCGCAGGTAAAGCTGCAAAAGAGATGCTTGGAAAAACGCCAGAAAGTATTATTGCTTGCAGGCCACTGCGCGATGGTGTTATTGCAAATTTTGAACTTGCTGAAAGCATGTTGCGCTATTTTATTCGGCGTGTGCATGATAATCGTAGTATGCTGGTCAGTCCGCGTATGATTATCGGTGTGCCGTCTGGTATTACACAAGTAGAACGCCGTGCAGTAGAAGATTCTGCAAAACAAGCAGGTGCTCGTGAAGTTTACACTATTATGGAACCAATGGCTGCAGCGATTGGTGCAGGCCTTCCGGTTCATGAACCCTGCGGAAGCATGATTGTTGATATTGGCGGTGGTACTACCGAAGTTGCCGTAATTACCTTAAAAGATGTAGTCTTTTGTCGCTCAGTTCGTGTTGGTGGCGATGAAATGGATCGAGCAATTGTTCAATATGTAAAAAGAAAATATAATTTATTAATTGGTGAGCGTACGGCAGAAATAATTAAAATACAAATTGGTACGGTTATGCCAGAAGCTGATGCTAGTAGTATGCATGTTAAAGGGCGTGATCTTGTAACTGGTGTTCCAAAAACAATTACCTTAACAAGTTTAGAAGTTCATGAATCGTTGCTGGAAACTATAGCGACCATTGTTGATGTTGTGCGCGTTGCTTTAGAAAATACACCACCAGAATTATCATCTGATTTAGTTGATCGTGGTATTGTTATGGCAGGTGGCGGGTCACTCTTGCGTGGTCTTGATAAATTAATTTCTAAAGAAACAGGATTGCCTGTCATTATGGCTGAAGATCCTTTGCTTGCTGTGGTGAAAGGCGCAGGAAAAGTGCTTGAAGAGCTTGATTTCTTTAAAGAAGCATTAATGAAATAGATAATGAAATTAATTCAAGGCATCCCGGTCAAAAAGAAATTTGGACAACATTTTTTGCGCGATCAATCAGTGGTTGATCATATGATCAGCGCTGTGCAACTTGATGCCTCTTCAAGTGTCATGGAAATCGGTTGCGGCGATGGCTTTTTGACGCGTTCTATTTTGCAAACGCCAATAGCACGTCTTTGGATTTATGAAATTGATCCTGATTGGGTTAATTATATCAAAGAAACAATTGATGATCATCGGTTAACAATTTTTCATGAAAATATTTTGGATATTGATTCATCCGTTTTGCAGCCTCATAAGCCTTGGGTTTTGCTTTCAAATCTTCCTTATCAAATTACCTTTCCTATTTTGCATTTGATACAAAAAAACAGAGATTTGTTTGCTGAAGGTGTTGTTATGATGCAAGAGGAAGTTGCGGAAAAAATTTTGAAAACATCAGGAAGAGGTTATGGGTATCCCTCATTATTTTTTCAATACTACTTTGAGTGGAAAAAAATGAACAAAATTCCACCAGGTTCTTTTGAACCACCACCTAAAGTTTTTTCTCGCTTGTTGTATTTTAAGCCTAAGAAACATGTTGCAGAAATACCTGATGAACAACAGTTTTGGAAATTTATCAAAGTATGTTTTCATCAACCAAGACGCACGTTAAAAAATAATCTTTCTCAAGTGCAGTTTGACCTAAAAAAAATTCCAGAAAACTATTTGTTGTTACGTGCACAACAAATGACCATCAATGATTTTCTTACGTTGTGGAATATATTGCGTATTGATGATTAAAAGTATTCATTTTATTCTTTGAGCGTTGCTTTTTTATTTCTTCTAATCGTTCTTTGCGGGCAATTTTTATTGTTTTATTTATTTTTTTATCAAATTTTTTGGTTGTGTAATCATCAGGCCTAAACTTTTCTGCATGATTTTGTAACAGGGCCAATTCTGTTTTTTTCAAAAATGGCGAAATTCTTTCTTCTTTACCCTCGAAATTATAGAGCAACATATGTTCATAGTGTGGGTGAAGTTCTACCATTAAATTTTTTCCTTCTGGCATAGTATTTCTTATTTGTTCAATAATATAGGGAACAAAAACAACAAGTGGAAGTGGATTAAAGGGAAAGGTTTCACGGTAGCTTGATGGTGACCACCCGAATGACCATAACTCTGTATGGCCTGGATCAGCATTCCGGATATTTGAACGGCGATGCAATAAAGCATCTATACTTGATTGTTCTAATTTTTTGTGATGCTTTTGAGAAATTGCGGCACGCTTCACTTTTAAATTTATTTGGACCAGTTTATCAGGAATAGCAAAATTTGATCGATCGTGAAATTTGCGGTTAGAAAAAACACGGTCCAATGAAAAGAAATCTAATCGTTGTACGCGATCGCCATATGAATAAAGATGGTATACTTTTTTGAAAATTGAACTGTTAATCAAATAGTCAGTTTCAGGTAATATTGGTACACCAATTAAGATCATTTCATCAATTTTTATTTTTTTATTTTTTTCATAACCTTCACGTTTGTATACTTCAGCCAAACGGAGTGCAATATTACCACCATGGCTATAGCCAATAATTCTCAATTTTATTTTTTTATTTTCCAACAAAATAGAGCCTAGTTCTTTGAGTATTTGATCATAAAATATTTTTGCTTCAAGATAGCGCATTCGTGGGCTTAATAAGCCTGACCAGCCGAATGTATAATAACTATTTTTTGTAGGAGCTTTAAGATGGCCATTAATCATTTCAAAAAGCTGGGCGCATGCAGATGCGGTTGCTCCTTTTTCATTTTTTGAAAGATCAATTTTATGAAGGCCTAAATCTTGCATAGGATGATGTTGATAGAAATAAGGGTCGCGACGTGTTTGTTCGATACTGCGCGCATAGGTGGTGTTTGCAATTTTGTCGCGAACAAATTTAACAACGTTTGAAACATTTAAATGTGGTTTTATGCTTATGATGCCATGGACTAAAATAGTAATCCATTCAGTTTTTGCATCGTTATCTACTTGAAGGCTTTGTTCTAGATTTTCAGATGCAAAGACATAATTTGCTATAGATATAACAAGGAATAGAAATGCTAGAAATTTATTTTTTAGTTTCATAAGTACTACCATGTTTGTTTTATTGTTAAGGTAGTATAGCCTGAGAAAAACAAAGGAAGCAATTTTTTATTAACTTCCTTTGTTTTTTAATATTTATTCTTTTATTGGGCATCCTTTTTGTAAGAAAGCATTCTTAAGTTGAGGAAGTTTGTTATCTATCATGTCTTTTAAAACTTCATTTTTGTTTTGTTTATATAAGTTTTCTAAAAAATTTTTTATTTTATTAAAATGTTGATTGACGTCAAAAGTTTGCTGCAGATTTGCTTGGTAGATAGCATTAATATCATTTGCCAAGCAAATTTGACAGTAGCTTTTCTCTGTTGCATGCGCTAGAAAACCATTTAATTTATTTAAGATATCTTGTATCTTATAAACTTTCATACTAGGAAGATATTTTTCATGTGCTAGTTCATAATCTTTAATATCTTCAAAAATTTCTTTTAAGTCCTCGATAAAGGGTTTATAGACCCTATCTGGATAAAGATTAGGATTTATTTCTGTAACGCAATAAACCCGATTTAATTTTTTTTCAAATAAACTTAAATAGAAATCAATATCAATATCTATTCCTAAATCTTTCAATGCTCTTAACATAGATTCATTATCTTTAAGTAAATAATAAAGTTGTTCGCGAAGGGCTTCTATTTTCTCAATAAATTCTTTAGCAGCAGTATAATCTTCCTGTTCCTTTTGAGTAACAGCTTGATTTTTTTTACCTTCAAATATTGAAATTATATTTTTTGCATTTTGAATTTCACCTTGTAATTCTATTGGTAGACTTATTGCTTCATCAATATCATCACGGACACCTTTGGGAATTAACTTTTGTGTTCCTTTGCGAGTTTTGATTTCTCCAAGTTGTTCAGCAATCACTTTAATTTGATTTTTGTATAATTCTTCCATATAGCCGTAAGTATTTTTTAATGGACTATTTACTTGTTTTAAAATTAAAGCAGCAGTTGATATTAATAATGGATCAATTTTTATAATGCGTTTTACGCTTTCTTGAATTTTCTGTTTTTGTTGTTCTTGGTATTTAGAAGACCTTGTATAAGCTAAAATTGCATTAAGCAAGCCTTTAGCTTGCGCCTTTTTTTCTAGGGTTTGTGCAAGATTTTGTTCCGGCATTTTTTCTAAAGGTTGTAGATAGCCAGTTTCTAAAGCTGCAAAAGTTGTTAATGAAATTGTTGGTATTTCAACTTTTTTTACTGTAGGTTCTTTTTTTTGAATTTTGATAGGAATCTTAGGACCCTCTCCCTTGTCAGGGGGGAAAACACTTATTTTTTCAGGCTCAGGTTTTGGTTGAGGCGTTGGGCGTGGCGGAAATGCTGGCGGGCTAGAAAGTTTTTTTAACACTTCAGCAAGAGTATTCAATTGTGAGTTTAAAGTTGCAAGAGCTTTTGGAAGATCATTCATTGCCATTCCATTGAGAGAATTGTAAGTAACTGGAATAAGAACAACAAACAATATTTTTTTCATTATTTTTCTTCCTTTATTTTAGTACCAGTATTTTTATACATAGCAGATTATTTATTAATTTGAAATAGATTATATGTTGTAAGATTTTTATTTTTTCAAAAAAATTTTAAACTAAAGTGAAATCTTAATAGGAGTTGAGAATGCAAGCATCTATAATTTTATTTTTTGCCCTTATTTCAGGTATTTTTTTTTCTTATGGTCAGGAATCTTCATCAAGTGGTGACGGACGTGCGTTGGAACGTGGGCCAGCCGTTGTTGCCGAAAAAGGGCTTTTACAAATTGAAGAGCAGATTGATTGGTTTAATGGGAATGGCATTTCACTTGTTATTTCTCAATTCGAAATTTCATATGGTATTTTAGATAAATTAGGTATGAGGGTTATTATTCCTTCGATTTTAAGACTTAAAGATACAAACCTTAATACAAGTTCATTTGGTGATACCTTTATTTTATTTGATTGGTATTTTTTTAGAACAAAAGAGGTCCTTGCTTCTGTTACTAGTGGTGTAAAATTACCAACATCAAGCAAACCGATAGTAGCAATTTTTTCATCACAATCTTTTGATATTCCTTTTGAATCTCAAATAATTTTAAATCTTCAAGATTGGTATGCGGAAGCGGAAGGTACAGCACTTTTTAAAGTGAAATCAAGAAAAAAAATAAAGTTTGGGAATGTATATACATTTGATTTTGGATTTGGTCCTAAATATACCTTTTCAAACCCACGATTTTTTAAAACAATGTTTTTGGTTGGTCGTCTGACAGGTATTCATACGCGTTTTAGATTTGTTGAGGGAGTTCTTGATGACAATTCTGGTGGAACTCTTGTTCTTTTGGGTCCTGATGTTACTATCGCAAATACCAATATTGTTGTGCGAGGTCTTTTTCAGTTACCGATTTTAAATCGTCCTTTTGGTATCCAAAATGTTGTTGATTTTCGAGCAATGTGTTCTTTCAGATTGCTTTTTTAGCATTATAAGCTCCTCGTTGTTTTTATAGGATTTTTACTTTCTTGTGATTCTATATCAGATTATGGCACACTCGAAATATAAAAAAGGAGCAGTCTATGTTGTGGAGAAAATTTTTTTGTTATGGAGTTTTATTTAAAAATTTATTCAAAACAACATTTCAACTTCTCTATGGTGTTTGGAAAGTTAGTAGTTTGCCAGAACCAATAGTTACTATTTTTGGCGGTGCTCGCTTGTCTCAAGACAATCCGATTGCAAAGCAGGCGCATCAATTAAGTCATATGCTTGCACGAGCAAATATTTCAGTTATTTCCGGCGGTGGTCCTGGGATTATGGAAGCTGCAAATTGCGGTGTCAAGCATGAAGAAGTCAAAAAAATTCGGGCGCGTACTTTAGGCATTACGGTGAAAGGACTTGGCAAAAATGAACCGGTAAATATCTGTGCAAAAAATTATATAGTGATGGATTATTTTTTTTCACGCAAATATCTTATGATCAACTATTCTATTGCTTTTGTGGTTTTTCCTGGTGGGTTCGGTACGTTGGATGAATTTGCAGAAGTTATTACACTGATGCAAACCAAAAAATTGCCTGGCATTCCTGTTGTTCTAATTGGCAAAGAATATTGGAAGTTGTTTATGGAATGGATTGAGCAATCAGCCTTGAAAAATGGCCTAATTGTAAAAGAGGATCTTTCGCTTTTTCGCATTACTGATGATTTGCAAGAAGCTTTTGCCTGGTTGCAAGATCAGTGTGAAATTTGTAAAAAAAGCAGTAAAAAAGGAAATGCAAATGAATAAGAGTATTTTATGGTACGCGTTTTCTTATCTTTATTATTATCCATTTTATTTGTATGGCCTTTGGCGTATTTCACGGCTAAAAAAACCAATCGTGACAATTTTTGGTGGTAAACGTGCAGCAAAAAATGATCCTTATTATCAACAATCATTTCAACTAGCAGGCAACCTTATAGAACATAATTTTTCAGTATTGACTGGTGGTGGGCCAGGCATTATGGAATCTGCGCTTTCCGGGGCAGTTGCACATAAAGTAAAAAATTCGGCAATGGGTGTAGGCGTTTGGGGAATTGATGTTGGTTTTATTTCAGCACCCAATCATGAAACTATTTTTATGAAAGATTTTGCCCAACGTAAACACTTATTGATTGATTTTTCTTGTGCGTTTGTATGTTTTCCCGGTGGCATAGGGACGCTCGATGAGATTTTAGAAGTGTTGAATTTAATAAAAGCAAAAAAATTAAAACGAATTCCGGTAATTTTATTTGGTAAGAACTATTGGCATTTTTTTGTCAAATGGATTGAACATGCTGCTGAGCGAAATTTTATTGCACCAGAATATGCAAATTTACTTTTTGTTACTGATGATATGCAGGAAGTTTTAAATAAACTTGTACAAGAAAAAAAGGATTAAAAATGAACGGAACAGTAATATGGGTATTTTTTTCGTTGGCATCGGCTTTTTTTGCAGCTCTCGTAACCATATTTGCCAAAATTGGCTTAGAAAGGATTGACAGTACAATAGCTGCAACGGTAAAAACTCTTATAATGTTTACGTTTCTTTTTTTTATTGCTCTTGTTACCAGCAAAATAAATTTGATTAAAAGTTTTGATTTCAACGCCATGCTCTATATTATTTTGGCAGGGATTTCGGGTGGCTTATCATGGGTTGCTTTTTTTGTTGCATTACAACATGGACCAGCTTCACGAGTGTATGCATTAGATCGTTTATCAATTGTTTTTGTTGTTTTGTTTGCAACCTTTATTGGCGAGGTTCTCAATTGGCAAAAAATTTTTGGGGCGCTTGTTTTGTCAGTTGGTGCGATATTAATCGCTGTTTACTAATGTTTTATAAAATATGTAATGTAACTAATTCATGCAATAATTGATCAGGTGATTGAAAAAGTATCGGGTACATACCCTCATCAAAAGCTGTTGTTATATTTCTAAGACTGTTATCAATAAAAATGCATTCATCAGCTTTGAGATCAAAGCGTGATAAAAACTTTGCAAATGCAGCAGGACTTGGTTTTTGAATCCAATCATCATGATTTTCTGCAACGACAATACCATCAAAATAGGAAAATAACAGTGGAAACTTTTTTTCCAATTGAGCAAATGTTTTTTCACCAATATTTGAAAAAAGATAAAGTTTAAATCCTTTTTGTTTTAATTTTTTTATTACTTCAAAGGTAGAATTAATAATTTTTTGTTCATTCATCATTGCAATAGTTACTTCAACGAAGGGTTCTAGTTTTGGATGTTTTTTGGAAAGTTTTATGGCCAATTCTTCAGGAACTCTGCTTTTTTTTAGGAGATTGAAAACATTGCGCGTAAAGGTTGGTTTTAAGCAGAGTAATAAAATATCAAGACGATAGGTATGTTTGAGAATGTGTTTACAAATACCAAAAAATTTTCTTTCAACAACAACGCCATGAAGATCAAAAATAATATTTGGTTTTTTAGCCAAGAGGTGTCTTTTTTTGAAAATTCTTGCAGGGCTTGTATACCAATAATAGACAAGGTAAGCAATTATACCAAGAATCAAATACCAAAACATAGCCATCGTTGTTCCCCTAAATTTTTATTAAAACTACCCTTGATCTTATGATAAAACACGTATTTGGTTTAAAGGAAGAGTTTCGTATGGAGCTTTATGGTTGTTCAATTTTTTAAACGAAGTATACTGACTTAGAGCAGTTATTAACTTTTTTTTGATTAGAGGTTGTATATGAAGAAACCCATTTCATGGTATTTTCAGAACGTAATATTTTTCAGTGGTCTAACTTTATTATTAAGTTTGTTTAAGATTTCAGCTATTAAGGGATTTCAGGGCTTTCATTTTTCAGGTGCTGAACTGTTTACTCCTCTGATTGGTTTATATGGTGGTTTTTGGTGTACGATTATTGTTGGTTTGGTAAGGGTTGGCATTAAATTTTTTATTTTTAAGCCTGAACAAATTTTTACAATTTTGTCTTTAAAAATTTCTTCTCTTTGTGCTGCAGCATATTGGGCTAAGGATTCTTTTTTCACGCGGTTTTTTATTCCTGCATTGTGTATTATTTTGTTTAATTTTCATCCCGTTGGCCAACAAGCTTGGCTGTATTCTTGTTATTGGTTGATTCCGCTTGTTTTGTATTGGGCACCGCAAAAAAATATTTTTGTTCAAGCAATTGCAAGTACCTTTATTGCACATGGTGTTGGTTCGGTTTTATGGCTCTATTTCATGCCTATGACAGCGCAGATGTTTATTGCTCTTATTCCCATTGTTTTTGTTGAGCGTCTTTTACTTGCATCTGGTATGGTGGTGATTGTTCTAGCAGTAGAATTGTTTAAGTCGTTGCAAAAAAAATTGGCAATTTATTTTTTCCATCAAACACTTGTTTAAGAATCAAAGGTTTTTTTATGAAGCATCTTGCCATCATTATGGATGGAAATCGACGTTGGGCAAAAAAAAGGAGTTTGCAACCATGGCTTGGACATCGTCAGGGTGCAGAGGTCATTCAAAAAACAATAGAATTTTGTTTAGAAAAAAAAATTAGCTATTTATCACTGTATACTTTTTCATTAGAAAATTTTAATCGTTCTGCCCAAGAACAACAATATCTTTTTGATTTATTAATACATGAAGCGCCCCAGCAACTTGGTTTGTTTTTAAAGCATGGTGTGAAGGTATGTTTTATTGGTGAACGATCATTATTTCCAAAACATTTATTGCCTACAATAAGATTGCTTGAAGAAAATACGCAAGATTGCAAAAATTTGCAGCTCAATTTTTTATTTTGCTACGGAGCCCAACAAGAAATAATCAGTGGTGTAAAAAAAATGATTGTTGATGTAAAAAATGGATTTCTTTCAGAACAAGATATTTCTGAAAAAACTTTTTCTGCCTATTTGTGGACAGCAACTATGCCAGAGCCTGAATTGATCATCCGTACAGGAGGTGCGCAACGCTTGAGTAATTTTTTACTTTATCAAGCTGCGTATAGTGAATTTTATTTTTTTGATTGTTTATGGCCTGAACTAGAACAAACTCATTTACAAAAAGCATTTGATTCTTTTACAGAGACGCAAAGGAATTTTGGCTCATGACGACTGTTTGTATTTTGGGTGAAGGCGCTTGGGGAACATCAATAGCAACATTATTGGCTCATAATGGGTTAAAAATTAAATTGTGGTGTTATGATCCTGCAGTTGCACAAACAATAAAAAAAACTCGTTTTAATGAACGTTATTTGCCTAATATTTATTTAGATCCTGCTATTGAACCGCATACATATTTAAAGGAAGCTCTTGAAAATGTAGAGATTATTTTTGAAGCAATTCCCGTAAAATTTTTGCGCTCCGTGGTAGAACAAGGTAAACCATTTGTTTCTAAAAAATGCCTATGGGTTATTTTGAGTAAAGGAATTGAACAAAATACTTTACTTTTTCCAACCGAAATCGTTGAAAATGTTTTAGGGTATGAACTCAAAAAAGCGGTCTTAGTTGGCCCAAGTTTTGCCAGGGAAGTAGCAGAAAAAAAAATTACCGCAGTAACGCTTGCAGCACAAGATTGTGAAGTTGGACTTTTTTTACAATCATTATTAGCAAATGAATATTTTCGTCCTTATCTTTCATTAGATCTTATTGGTGTACAAGTTGGTGCAGCTTTAAAAAATGTGATTGCATTGGCGATTGGTATGCTTGACGGTGCAGGATTTAGTGAAAATGCAGCGGCGTTTATTTTTGCACGAGGTTTTCATGAAATTGTGCAGATTGCCCAAGCCCTTGGTTCCAAAGCTGACACGCTCTATGGTCTTTCTGGTATTGGTGATTTAGTTCTTACAGCTATGGGATCAATGAGTAAAAACCGTGAAGTAGGAAAGCGATTAGGACAGGGAGAATCCCTTGAGAGTATTTTGCATAAAACAGGTTATATTCCAGAAGGTATAAATACAGTGCAAGCCGTGTATCAGATAATGTTGAAAAAAAACCTTGATTTGCCTGTCTGTCAAGGAATCTATGAGATTATTAAACAACAAAAAACAATCAGCGAGTTTTTGGAGGAGCTTATGACTCGACCACTTGAGCAAGAATGTCGTAATTAACGAACTTGAATTTGTATATTAAGTGGTTTAGAAATATCTACCAATGAACCTGGAAGTGGTTTTTGATTGATGATTCTACATGTTTTGCAGTGATGATCTTGTTCGAGATTTGTTTTGTGTACTATTGTTGGCGAAAAGCCATAAGGTTGAAAAAATTCAATAACTTCAGGAACATACTTTCCGTATAAATCAGGAAAAAGGACTTTGCTATTACTTGAAGCAATGTATGCTAGAAGAATTTTTTGTTCAAGCCTGCTGCCAGGTTGAGGAATTTGGCCTATGCAAAGACCACATGGATAAGAACTTTCTAAAAAAAAATTTTTAATTCTGATTTTTTCTTTTTGGCTGAAGGCGGTAATTTGATCGTTTCTTTGGTTCAAAATAGTTGGAGCAAAAAGTTCAGCTGGCTTTTGTGAAATAATACAATAAATAGCTTGGTTTTCTTTAATTTTGTGTCCGGCACCCGGATTTTGACTGATTATTGTGCCGTCTGGTAAATCAGCATCCTCTTTTTGAGTAATAATTCGTAAATTTAGTTGAGCATCAGAAAGAATTTTTGCCGCATAGGAAATATTATTGCCAATAAGAGAAGGTACCGTGATAGATTGATGGGAAGAGAGCAAAAACGAAAAAATATAGCCAAGACTAAATGATAGAAATGGCATAATCCAGAAATAGTTGTGAAGCTTCATGAGAAAGGCCAGTTGTTATGAATCGACCAGAGCTAAGCAATAAGCCGGATTTTGTATCGTATAAGCTACGATTGATAACCATTTATCTAGGCGATCTACCCGCATGTTTGAATCGGAACGAAATGCCGAACATGCTGTTTGATCTTGCTCCAGGTAGGGTTTGCCCTTGCTAACTATTGCTAGTTAGCATTGTGCGCTCTTACCGCACATTTTCACCCTTGCCAACCCAGGAGGTTGGCGGTTATTTTCTGTGGCACTATCCATGGACTTACATCCCCCTTAGTTGAAATGACTCTTCTAAGGTACCTTTTTCGTTAGGAGTCCGGACTTTCCTCTTGTTTTTGATTATTACAAGCGATTACCTAGCTTACCTCTGGACGTTAATTTCAATATACCAAAAAGTATTATTATATTAACAGAAATTTCCTCCCAAGTATAGTAACCAAAGCTTGCTGAGAATGTCCAGGGATTAAGGAGGGTGTTTTTAGCAATTATTATCAAAATAAGCCCTAAATAAGGAAGTCCTTGATACGAAAGATTAAGATATTGGTTAGTACTATAAATTATCAAGCCAATCATGAAAAAAAAGCAGAAAGGAATCAAATATGAGCCATCTAAAAGCATATATTCTAATACCAGAAAGAATGCTCCATAGAATAATTTATAATAAGAACGATGAAAATTATATACAACAAAAAAACATAAAAGCGTTTGTAATAATGGTTTTGAAAAGATTTCTAAAAAAATTAAATCAATGAGAAATAAGAGAGGGATTAGTAATAAAATTGAATCTTTTTTGAAAGTATTTTTTATATTCTTCATAGTTAAGATGAATTTTTTTTTTAAATATATTGACAATGAAAGTTATTCGAGTAACTTGTATAGCAGTTGTTAGAGTTTAACATTTTTCAAGGAGTTTTAATCTATGAAAAAAATTATGTCACTAGCTATTTTAGCTAGCATGATTTTGTCAGCAAGTTCATCTTTATTTGCTGATGCGGTTCAATTAGCTGTTCCAGAAATTTCAATCCCGGCATCTGATAGTGGTGCTGGAACTGAAGTAAAAGCAGAATTGTCTTGGTATAGTTACCAGCATTTAGTAAATTTAGTTACCAACAATCCAAAGATGTCAGCATTTCTAGGTGTTAGCACTGTTGTAGTTGCTGCTGCTTTGTATAAATGCTCATGGTTGCGTGAATTTCTCGGCATAGAAGATGAAGTAGATGCAAAATCTCCTCGTCTAAACTCTCGCTTGGTAACAGCACAACGAGCATATTAAAAATTATAGCGTTGCAGAAACGTTAAAAATTTAAGGCCGCATAAAGCGGCCTTTTTTACTACCATGAAATTTTATCAGTTTTGCTTTTTTTTTGGTGTAATTTTTTTTTCATTTATGCTTGGCTTTTTAACGTATGTTATTCAGAACAAGCATATCGATTTTTCTGCTCTCGAACATTACAATCCAGGCCGTCCAACTATTCTTTTAGACGATGAAGGCTGCGAATGGACCCGTTTTGCGCTAGATAGGCGAGACCCTATTGATTTTAATCAAGTACCTGAACATGTAAAAAATGCATTTGTTGCGGCGGAAGATCATTATTTTTGGGCTCATTGGGGAATTTCATTAAGAGGGATTTTTCGTTCATTATTAGCTAATTGTTATCATGGTAAAATTGTGCAAGGTGCAAGCACCATAACGCAACAATTGGTAAAACTTCTTTTTTTTGATGCACGTCGTACGTTTGGAAGAAAACTCAAAGAACAATGTTATGCATTATTAGTAGAGCGTTATTTTAGTAAAGAGCATATTTTGCAAACCTACTTGAACCATGTCTATTTTGGTTGTGGGATTTATGGGATTGAAGCAGCAGCACAGCGTTTTTGGTCAAAACATGCCTATGATTTAACCTTGGATGAAGCAGCTATGCTTGCAGCGGTTGTCAAATCACCGGGACAATACTGTCCCTTGTTGTATCCACTTTCAGCAAAAAAACGGAGGGATGTTATTTTATTGTCGATGCATAAACTTGGTTTTATACAGCAAGAAGAGTACGAAGAATCAAAAAATAAGCCTCTCAACTTAGTGCAAGAATCAATTGAGCCATTGGCGCCACATTTAAAAGAAACAATTCGTGTTTTTTTAGAAAATTTAGTTGGGAAAGAAAATCTCTATACTAATGGCTATATTGTGCAAACAACGTTGAATAAAACCATACAAGCTGAAGCGCAAAAAGCATTTGAAAAACAAATTAATCAATTAAAAGAAACATTACAACCAGAAATTGATGGTGCTCTTATTTGTATGCAAACAAAAACAGGAGAAATTAAAGCCTTAGTTGGCGGTGCAAATTTTTGTCAATCTCAATTTAACCGAGCATTACAAG
This sequence comes from Candidatus Babeliales bacterium, assembly GCA_020054235.1. Lineage (GTDB taxonomy): Bacteria > Babelota > Babeliae > Babelales > JACPOV01 > JAGVLQ01. Next base: position 52,705 of record JAGVLQ010000004.1, on the reverse strand, counting down.
CAAAGAGACAGTTTGGCTCGATTTTTAAAACGTTTGTATATGCAGCAGCAATAAATCAAGGAATGCATTTTGCTCAAACGGCAATTGATGAACCTTTGAGCATAGGTCAAGAGGCAAGCGCATGGCAACCCCGTAATTCGACCAGAAAATACGAAGGACAAATGACGTTGGCACGTGCGCTTTCGCATTCAAATAATATCATTACTATAAAAACATTGCTTGCTATTGGTGTCGATAAAGTAGTTGACCTGGCAAAAAAATTACGACTTTCAGACGAAATTTTGCCGTATCCTTCTTTAGCTCTCGGTTGTGTTGACGGTACACTCAAAGAAGCGGTTGGTATGTTTAATATTTTTGCCAATAATGGAAATTATATTGAACCGCATTTTTTAAAATGGGTCAAAGATTCTTGTGGTAGCAAAATATGGAAGAAAAATGTTGATACGGAAAGAATTTTAAGCAACGCGGTAACAAGTCAAGTTGCCAAGGTTTTGGGTATTGGTATGTCACGTATTAAAAAGCTCCATCCCGATGATTGGATTAATGCGCAAGCGATTGGAAAAACAGGAACGACTAATGAATGTCGAACTAATTGGTTTTGTGGAGCTACTCCGAATTACACAGCTGGGTTGTATGTCGGTCTTGATGATAACAAGTCAATGGGCAAACATATTTATGCAGCGCGTACTGTTTTCCCTATTTGGTTAGATCTTTATAAAAATTTGCCAACACCAAAAAAAAGCTTTTCATATGATTCAAGTTTAAAAGAAGTCTTGATTGATAGTAAAACCGGTCAGCGTGCCAGTAGTATAAATCAGCCGGGTGTTTTTTCTTTATTGCTTCCTGATAATTATGCATAAAATTATTTCTTTTTTTGCAATATACATGATAGTACTGTCATAAATAGATAACTGATATTTATTAAGTGTAATTTTACATTTATGGAGTTTGTAATGATTTGCAAAAAAAAGTTTTTTGCTATTTTTTTGTTTTTTTCATGGTTACAGGGTGATACTAGGTCACCTGATGTGAGTGAAGCGTCCCAACAGAAATACGATAAAGTTTCAAGTTCAGACCGGATTAAAGACCAATTTAACAGTATTGTTAATCAGGGGAAAAACGTTTTTAATGGTGGTATGAATATGCTGGAAGGCATGGGCCAAGGGTTTGGCTATGTCAGTTCAGATTACAAATATAGTTATCGTGTTTTTAATGATGCACCAAGTTCTGTTTTTGTTGCAACGGAACAATTGACCGAATTTTTGGGTGCAAGTTTTAGGGGTGAATTAAAAAATGCTATTGTTCTAGGCCCCAACGCAAATACAGGTGAGGCTTTATACAATCAACAATTGTATTTAACGGTTTTTATTTGTGGTGATACCAAAAATAGCGCTTTGAATCAATATCAGGCAACTCCTCGTAATTATCTTCAAAAATATGGTGGTATTGCAGGAAAATTACATCTTTCTGGAAAGGGATTTTGGAAGGTTCCTGCTAAAATAGTGAATGTTATTGGTGATATTGGTGGTGTTGTTGGAACAGATCTAGGCGCTGTCGCGAGTGGTATTATTGATATAGTTCAGGCAACAACTGATGCTGCAAAGAATGCTGCTCTTAGTGCTTTTGGTATAAAGACTGGCAAAGGGCAGGTTTCTGATGCGTTGGAGCGTTATGCTTTGTTAATGAAAACAATATATCCTCCTGCGCCAAAAGATGATGATAAAGTTTATTATTATCATGCTTTTGCACGGTATAATGAAAAAGATCAAAAATTAAAAATGGAAGCTGAATACCTAGATCTTGCCGGTACCACCAGCGAATTTTCTGGTCAATTTTACAATCATAGTAGCAAAAATATTCCGCTCCAATTTACTAAAGATGGCCGGCCCTATACGGTAACGCTTGAGCCAGAAACGTTTAATCTTTTGCAATCATCGAGAGATATAGATTATTCGATTCGACCAAAAGAAGATGATAAAGGAATAGGGTTTCAGTTTTATAATGGAACGGTGAGTGCACAAAATAGTATAGGCTTTATACCGCTTTCTTCTCAAGGTATTGGCAACGTTATCAGTACGCAACAAGATCCCAAAAAAATGGTCAAAAAAGATGATTTAGTTGTAGTTGGTCCTAAATTGTACACCTATGAAGTGGTCGATACGTCGCAAGGGCCAGCCGTTGGTGTACAAGGTTTAAAAATTGGTAATTTTGATCAACCCGTTTCACAAAATGTACGTGATATTAATCCTGCGGTGTGCCATCTCTGGTTTAAAGATGCAAAGACAGCACAAGCCGAAATGGAAAAGGAACAACAAGCGCAAAATGTGCCGCTTGACTACAATGCTGTTGCTTTTGATATTCCTGAACAAGTCTGGATTAATTATAAAACGGCTGATCAAGTTTTGCAGGAAAAAGTCCCAACAGGAACGGTTAAAGATTTTTATCTGATTCGCCCACAAATTAAAGAAAAAGAAGCATGGTTGTATATCGTCACTGTGCAAACCACAGATGATGCAAAGGCAAAAAAATTCTTGGACCGGTTGAGCGCAGGCATTATTGGCACCAAGGCTGTTTATACGGACGTTACGAATGATGAACTTGATAAAAAAACAGTTTTGAGCATGAAGCCTAATCTCAATGGCTTTATTGAAGACCTACAAGGGTCCGATGCCTCGGGAGTGACCGGGGCCGTGGTGCTTGCGGACTGGTTTGCGCCTCAGGGAGTTGGCGATGGTCCTTTTTATTATGAACTGGATCCAGGGGTTTTGAGGGTTGATCAATTTGCTAATGCTATTTGGTATGATAGTAAATTTTATACGCAAGATGAAAAAACCGGTTCATTACAATTAAGTGTTGACGTGCTCAAAGATCTTTCAACGCTCTTGCCGCAATGGATTGAGCAGTACAAAACAAACCCTGATTCCGCTAAAGCAGCGCTTAAAAAATATTTGCAGGAAAAAGGAAATGCGGGAGATCCAAGAGATGATCAAAGCAATGGCATTTTTGTTAATGCAAAATTATCCCCAGCACAACGAGAATTTACCCTACAGGGCAAAAATCTTTTACATACGCTTGTTGATGGGCCTATTAGTCTGAAAAATTATCCGATTATGCGCAAAGCCGGAACTAACTGGTATACCAGAACGTTGGGTGATAAGCCCGAAAATTGGCCACAATAGCTCATTTTTGGTTGCAATAAGTCTTGTTTTGGATAAAATTAATTTAATTATAGATTAATTTCTTTATCAAAAATAATTTCTACTTGTCGAAGGGGCTTATTGCATGAACACATTCAAACCCGCAACAAAATTTTTTGTAATGTTGTCTTTTCTTGCTTTTATAGCAGAAGCTGAAAACAAAACAGATTTATTTGAGACAGCAAAGCAGCAATATTTACGGTCATTTCCCATTGTGCATGAGGAAAAATCTCAAGAAAAAAAGGATGAAAACAAAAAAATTACCCTGGAAGTGCGAGAACTTTCTGAACGCGAGCAGCGTGAAATCGTTTTTGATCTAGTCTCAAAAATTCCAGCCAATGATGCTGAAGCTACTTTTATTGACCAAACCTTGTTAAAAAATTTAGAAATCTTTTGTGGGGGTGAAGATTCTTTCCAAAATCTATTCAATACTATCAAAAGAACCAAAACCGTAGCCGGAGAAGCTGGCCTTGCAAAGCTAATTTCCTATCCAATTTCTGATATTGGTCTTTTACGGAATCGACAAGCGGCAGTACAAGAGCTGTTGGCAAATCCAGCTCTTTTTGAGGAACTTGAAGCTATTTTTGATGAAATAAAAAAGGCAGAGCCTATTTTTCTTTCCTATTGGGAAAAAGAAATTTCAACAAATGAAGAATTGATTAGTAAAGTATATCTCTGGGACCTTTTTAAACGTTATAATAAAAATCCCTATGCAATGGAAATTTTTACCCGCTTGCAGAACTTAATGGTAACATTAGGTCTTGGATATTTTGTTATAGATTTTGGTATAAGCTTGGGAATAACTGAATATTTGTATGCACGAAGCAAAAGCCAACCAATTTCTTTAACCAAGGCTTTTTGCAATGGCCTCAAAGATGGACTTAGAGGGATGAGCCCTTGGATTGAAAGATATAGAGAAAAGTCTTTTCCAGAACTAGTTAAATCAGGAGAAAGATACAGCCCTATTTCATTGCAGGACTGGTATCTCTTCAGCGATCATACAGCTGCTGGATTTGGATTAAAGCCTGTTGAGATGAAGGGAATAGTTACAGCGAATTTTGCTTTTCTAATATTTAATTCTGTATATAAAAATTATCAATTATTTCTTGATGCTAAACTTAAAGTAGATATTGCAAAGCATTTACAAAGTAAACTTATTGCCACAGCATCATTTGTTCGTCAAATTAAAAAGTTGTATTTCTTGATGCAAGATAACCCTGCATTACAATCTTTAGCTATACATGAATTTAACTTTTCCGGTTCAAAAGATTTTAACAATTTTTTACATATCCTTGATCATAATACCTTTAAAGGTAATCCTTCAGTGTTTTCATTGACCGGTAGAGTGTTGGCGGCTCATAAAATTATGAAAGACGTCAAAGATGAATTTGCGCCATTCATAGAGTTTGCAGGTCGCGTTGAAGCATTGCTTTCAATTGCAAAATTATACCAAGAACATGAAACCAAGCCGGCACGCTATAGTTTTGCTACGTTTGTTGAGCAAGCAAATACACCATATGTTCTTGCACAGAATTTCTGGAACCCATTTATTAACCCGGAAATAGTTGTTTGCAATTCAATTGTGCTTGGCGATCAAAAACCGAATAACATTATTTTGACCGGTCCAAATACCGGTGGTAAATCAACGGTGATCAAGGGTTTACAATTGAGCTTGCTCATGGCACAAACGTTAGGCATTGTACCAGCAGATCAATTAGTATTTACGCCATTTGCGGTGATTAATTGCTCACTTAATGTTGCTGATGATACCTCTGGTGGTGTTTCATTATTCAAAGCTGAAGTGTTACGCGCAAAAACTATCATGGAAAGAATTCGAGGCTTAGTGGCACATCAATTTGCTTATACTATTATGGATGAAGTTTTTAGTGGTACTTCACCAAAAGAAGGTGAGCAGGCTGCATTGCGTTATGCTAAAGAACTTGCACTTTGCAAAAATAGTATGTGCACTATTGCGACGCATTTCCCGTTAATGCCTGATCTTGAAAAAGAAGGTTCTTACAAGAACTATAAAGTTTTAGTGTATAAAAATGAGCATGGTAAAATTGTTCGACCGTTTAAGCTTGAAGAAGGTAAATCTGAGCTTAATATTGCTATGGACTTATTAGAAGAAGAAGGAATTTTTTCTTCAGTAGCTGCATAAAATTGCATTAAAAATTAGGCGGTGATTTTTAAAATTGCCGCCTTCTTTAAAGCACATAAAAAAAGGAATTTGTATGATCGCTAAAGATAAGATAAAAAATGAACTTATTCTTCCGCATTTAAAGTCCGAAGAAGAATTGATTGGATTTTTTCAAGCAACCTATACACCATCAATGTGGTGGTATTTTTTGATTGGCCCACTTTCTCTTTTTGCAATGAGAACCTATCTTATTGCCGTTACGAATAAAGGTTTGCAGTTTCACAAATTTACCATGTGGGGCAAACCAGATACGTATGATTTTTTTTCATACCCGGAAATGAATACCTTAAAATTAGGTAGTGGGTTTTTGCAAGCGCCGCTCAAGGTAACTTTTGTAAATGGACGAGCGCTTAAACTTAAAGCTCAATTAAAAGGAGCACGTAGAGTTGCAACACTCGATGAAAAAACTAAGGAATATTTGCTTTCTAAGTCGGGGTAGCGAAGCATGCTTTTTGGGGTAATAAGTCTTTCAATTTGGTTTTTTGTTCTTTTTATGGCCAGACCAATGCCCAATGATTTGCGGGCAAAAATACCAACCTATTGGGAAAGCTTTAGACAGATTCAAGCTACTTTTTGGCTCGGGTTTGTTTTGATTTTTATTTTTTTTCTCACCGTCGGTGTAAATTCCTATGAGATTCAAGAATATTGGCTAGATCTATTAGGCGTAAATAATCTTACATTTCTATCCTTGCAATATTTTCCCTGGTGGTTGGTGCAATCTTGCACGCATATTTTTATGCATATGGATTTCCGCCATTTATTGCTCAATGTTTCGCTATTGGGTGTACTATCTCTCTATGAGCGCAGGGTAAAGGCTTTGCGGTTTCTGCTTGTTTTTTGTGTTAGTGGTGTATTGTCATCAATTTCTGTGTTTTTTTTCTCAGAACCAACTGTTGCTATTGGTGCTTCTTCTGGATTATCTGGTTTGCTGGCTGCTTATTTTTTTGATGATCTACAAATAACATTCAAAGAATATTGCTTAGGATTTTTTACTCTTGCTTTTTTGTTTTGGATAATGCAGTTTGATCTTACTCAATCAACGGCATATACCATTGATACATACGGTCATATTTTTGGATTTATTATTAGCGCTATTTTTTGCAGATTATTTCCTCAAGTTACTTTGAAGAACGCCTAAGAAGGCTATCTTTAAAAAGACAGGTCTTTAATGTTTCAAGTAATAGTGCTGGCTTTTTATCCAAATCTTTTTGCCGAATAACAGTGAACCATTCTGGATATTCTTCCTTCATTGCTAAAGCATTATCAACTTGGTGCGCAGTGCTTTTGGTTTCTAAAGGAATAACAATGCATGATTTTTGGAAAAACAACGCTTCAAATAACGTGCCGGCTCCCGCACGGCAAATAATAATATCAGCAGCATTGTAATAAAGTGCCATACTATCACTATAGGTGAACACATGGGAAGGAATATTCAGTTCTGTATAAAATGATTTCCAGTTAAATGGATCATTGGCACCCGTCTGGTGAATTATTTGTATGTTTTTTGATAATGCAGAATCCACTGCCATGTTTTTCATTAAGTGATTGATAAACAGAGAACCTTGCGAGCCGCCGAGTACTACAATTGTTTTTTTGTCAGGAAAAAGGTTGAGCGCTTCGAGGGATTGTTTTTGTGAAATTTTATCAGTGTGCTTAAATGTTAAAGGATATTTAGTCCAGCTAATTTTTTTTGAGTCAAAATAACGGCGAGCTTGTTTGAATGGCACTTTAATTGCATTGCAGAATGGAGCCAGCATTTTTGATGCTTTGCCCGGCGTTGCATTGAGCTCATACAACTCAACCGGAATATTGCGTAGTTTTGCTGCTAGGCAAACTGGCAAAGAAATATAACCGCCCATACTGATTATTTTTGATGGTTTTTCTTTGTAGAATATAAAAAATGTTTGTAATGTTGCCATAAAAAGCTTGTAGCAATACCAAGGATAGAAAAAAAGATTCCTGGGAATGTTTCCAAGCGCCAGTCTTATATGCTTATCAACACTAGCAGACTGTTGAATAATTTTTTTATCAAGCTCATGTGCTGTTGAAATAAAAATAATTTTTGCGGGGCCGTTTTCTTTTGCTTGGTGTGCTAAGGTGAGTGCTGGTTTAATGTGCCCACCTGAGCGTCCCGCTACAAAGCAAATGGTTTTATTTTCTATCTTTGAGTTTTCCATTGATCAACTATTTGTAAGCATTTCTTTTTTTGTGTTTCCGGTCCTGTGCAAAGGATTGCTTTTTTCATGACATCTAAAGCTAATTGTTTATGCCCTTGCTTGAATAAGGTTTTTCCTAAGTGTTTTTGTATATAAAAATCACGAGATAGTTGAGCAGAAAGTTGTGTTAACAATTGTCCTGCTTTTTGATAATTACCTTCTTTGTACCATATGAGCGCTTGCGTATCTAAGTAATGTGGATTGTTTTTCTGTTGAGCGAGTGCAACCTCAATAAGTTTTTGTGCTTTTTTAAGATTTTTACCTTTGGTTGCATAGTAATAAGCAGCTAAATTTGCAAGAGGGGCAAAGTTTGGCTCTAAATCTAGACCGTGATCAACTGCTTGAGCAAAAGCTGAATGGTTTTTTTCATTAAAATACAAAATTGCAAGTTGATAGATAATTTTTGTTTTAAGGGTAGCATTGGTAGAAAGTGCTAAAGTTTTTTTTAGGTATTGTTCGGCTTGTTCAAGTGATTTATTTTTCAAATGTATATCTGCAAGATACAAAATAGGAAGCAAATTGTGATTATTTTGTTGTTCAAGATGCTCGAGAATTGCAATAATTTTATCTTTTTCAATACCAGCTTGATATAACAGATGTGCTGTGCGATACCAAATATCTTCTTTCGGAGCTTGGTGTATCCAGGTTTGAAGCAGTTGAATTGCTTCTGCAGGTTGCTGTAATGCGCATAACAATTCAATCTTTAATAAGCGTGCAGGCCTGTAGGTGCTATCAATTTGCAAACAGTGCTCAATTCGTTTGAGTGCTAATGAATGCTGATGTTGACGGTAGAGCATTAAACTTTCTTCAAACATTTCTCGTACATTTGTTTTAGGAGATGATTGTTGTTGTTTGAGTAATAAGGACATAATTTGTTGTTCAACTGCACTATCGTGGCCAACAATTTGTAAGAAGTTTCGGTAGCCTGAGATAGCTTCATTTAAGTTTCCTTCAAGTTCATGCAACAATCCGCAAAAAAGCCAACCCTGGTCAAACGAAGGGTTTAGTTGCAAGCATTTATTGATATATTCACGAGCTTGGTTTTGCTTGTTGTCATGTGCTGCAATTTGTGCTTTTAAATAATAAAAAATAAAATGCATAGGTTTTTCGGTTGTGCTTTCAAGGTAATGATTCAATACTTTTTCTGCCTGCATGTTTTGATTATTACGCATATAGGCTAGTGCACAACCATAGACTACTTCTGCATTTGTTGGAAATTTATTTTGTAATGCTATAATGCGGGCTTCAGCTTCTTTATTTTTTCCGGAAAGTTCGAGTGCTTTGACCAGTGTTAATTGTGTTTCAAGGTGATCTCCAAGAGCGCTATCGATCTTTGAAATAAGTTGAATAATTGTTTTGTATTGTTTAGTTGAAAATAGGTAATCAATATAGCCTGCATAAATATACACTGAACAATCATCATTTATAAGAACATCAAAACAGTCTTTCACTATTGATGTTTTTTTTTCAAATTGATTATAACAACTCCACAGATAAATATGGTATGGGTTCGAATCTTGGAAGGTTTCTTTTGCAAAAAAAATATGGACTGAATTCAGTAACAAAAAAATTAAGAAACTTAAACGAATCTGGTTCATAACTTCTCCTGATAACAACGTATAAGATATTTTTTTAAAAATTCCCTAAGTTGTTCATCTTGAATTGCATCTAATGCAATCTGCTCCTTTTTTTTCAAATCGATGGTATTTATTTGTTCAATTTTTTTTTCATTAATTTTTTTGATTTCTTTTTTTCTACCAATCTGTTTAAAGCGTAAATGTTTTATACGTGGTTGGTCTAGATTTGCATTAATTGTTTCAAGAATAATAGGAGAAAGTAGATATAATTCTTGAAGCCAACTAGAATCATTAACACCAAGAGTTAAAAGATCATCATAAATTTTTTCAAGGGTAACTCTATCAGCAAGATTGCCAATAATAGTTTTCCAGTTTGCAAGGAGATGAGCCTTCCAATTTTTTTCGTGAGCTAGATAAGTTGTTAAAAAATTTTTGATAGGCGCAGTCATGTATAGGTTCCTTTGATTTTTTTTAAGTGTACGGGTTTGTGCCTAAAGGTTCAATAAAAAGGTTTTTTTAGTATTTTTTTAGTTGGCTAATTTGACATCATTCAAAATTGTCGGTATAAATTGATGATGTTTTTATTGTTAATTGATAGTTTTATTTTAAGGGGGTTTTATGAGAAAAACCGTATTTGCTTTTATTACAGGCATATCATTGTGCACTTTACGTGCTATGGAAGAAAAAAGGGAATTTTTACGTAATTCTAAGGATCAGCAATCTGCGGTTGGTTTTTTTGTTTTTGATCAACCAAGGCCACAAACACCTACAATTGTGACTGCGCCGACAGGTAAGGGATCTAATCCAAAATTTCCTAGTATGTATTTTGATACCCCGTGCGGATGTTTTAGTTCGAATGTTTCCCCAGTAAGTGGTGTTGATAGATACGATAAAAATAGTATTAAACCAGCTACCTCGAGCGATGAATCACGCCAAGGATGGTTTGCGTATCCATGAAAAAAAGATGATTTAAATAGATAAGGCTAGGCAGAAATGCTTGGCCTTTTTTTTTGCTTTTAAATAAAAATCTTGTTCCTTCTACTAATTTTTTTTATAGTTGAGTCAGCTTAAGGAAGGTGACTTGATGAAAAAAGATTTCCAAGTAGTTTCTCATACGGCAGATATAAAAATTCTTGTATATGGCAAAACCCTTAGTGATTTATTTCGCAATGCCTTAGTTGGTATGTTTCAGTCTGTTGGGCCTCGGTCACCAGAATGTAAGGTTGTTGAAGAACGCCTAGTATGCCCAAATTTGCCTATTTCGCGCGATTTATTTGTTTCGGCCATAAATAAAGAGTGTTTATTGGTCGATTTTTTATCGGATGCTTTGTATCTTTCTGATGTACATGATGAAGCATATTTAGATGCAGAAATTCATGAGCTTGATGACACCACTCTCAAAGCGACGCTTAAGGGCATTAAGGTGGAACGTTTTGAAGTAGTTGAAATTAAAGCGGTTACCTATCATGATTTAGCGATAAGAAAAATTGATGATCGTTGGCAAACGGCTATTGTTTTTGATATTTAATGGGAAATAAAAAATGGAAGAAAAAGAAATTACCCGCAAAGATTTAGTAAAACTAGATGACGTTACGTATGAAATTCCAACATCATATCGCTCAGATATGCGGGTGCCTGCGCGCGTTTTTGTTAATGAAGAAATGCTTGATGATGTTTTACATGATCGCTCTTTATGGCAGTTAGTTAATGTTGCAACATTACCTGGTATTGCCAATGCAGCGTTTGCTATGCCCGACATTCATCAAGGATACGGCTTTCCTATCGGTGGCGTTGCAGCCATGGTTATTGAAGATGACGGCGTAATATCACCGGGTGGTATTGGCTATGATATCAATTGTGGTGTGCGTTTGTTAGTTGCAAATATGACTCGGGATGAAATCCAGCCGTATCTTGAACGCTTAGCAACTGATTTGTTTCATAAAATTCCTTCTGGTGTTGGTCGTGGCGGAAAATTAGATCTGTCACCAAATGATCTTGATAAAGTACTGTCTCGTGGTGCAAAACGGATGGTTGAACTTGGCCATGGCACTGAACGTGATTTAGAGTTTTGTGAAGAAAACGGCTGCATGGAAGGTGCTGATCCTGATTTAGTTTCTGATAAAGCCAAAAAGCGTGGGAGCGATCAATTAGGCACTTTGGGTTCTGGTAACCATTTTCTTGAAGTGCAAGCAGTAGAAGAAATTTTTGACAAAAAAATTGCGCAAGTTTTTGGGTTAACAGTAGGTGCTGTTGTCGTTATGATTCACTGTGGTTCTCGGGGGCTTGGCCATCAAGTGTGTACTGATTATGTACGCGAAATGATGCCTATGATTGAAAAATGGAAGATTACTTTACCAGACAAAGAATTGGTGTGCGCGCCTTTTAAATCCGATGTAGCACAGAACTATTTTGCAGCTATGCAAGCGGCTGCAAATTTTGCGTGGGCAAATCGGCATATGATTACGTGTTGGGTGCGTGAGGTGTGGCAAAATGTATTGGGCAAGGATGCGCATTTAAGTTTAGTGTATGATCTTTCGCACAACATTGGGAAAGTGGAAAAACATATTGTCAATGGTCATGAAAAGTCTGTAGTTATGCATAGGAAAGGCGCAACCCGCTCCTTCGGTCCAGGGCGACCAGAAATTCCCTTATTGTATCAAAAGGTAGGTCAACCAGTTTTAATTCCTGGTACGATGGGTACCAGTTCATTTGTTCTAGCTGGTACGCAAGAAAGCATGGAAAAAGCTTTTGGCTCTTGTTGCCATGGGGCAGGTCGAAGGCTATCTCGAGCGAAAGCAAAACATGAAGTGCGCGGTTCACAATTGCGCGAAGAGCTTCAAGCACAAGGCATTATTATTCGCAGTGATTCTGATCCTGGTTTGGCTGAAGAAGCACCAATCGCTTATAAAGATGTTGATAATGTTGTCCAAATAGTTTCACTAGCTGGCCTTGCAAAAAAAGTTGCGCGCGTTGTGCCGCTTGCTGTTATTAAAGGTGGCTAATTATAAAAAGGATAACAATGAAAAATAAATTAATGTTAATTTGTGTGTTTTTAAGTTCCTTCATGGGTTGTGCGGCAAATAACGATTATTCAATAGTTTTTGTGCATAGTGGTTTATCATTGCCAAGCTATATAGAATATTCTTTAAAACAAGCTCGCTTATTTAATCCAAGTGCGACCATTTTTTTGCTTATGAATGAAAGAGCACAAAATTGTCGAATAAATAAGGAAATATGCCCTGAAAATGGTATACAAGTTTTTTTTATTGAAGCATTAAACAGAAGTGATGCGCATAAGAAATTTTTGAAAGAAACTAAATTAGATAAGAAATGGCGGGCGGGATTTTGGATGAAAACAACGGAAAGATTTTTTGTTCTTGATGAATTTATGCGAAAGTTTGGATTAAAAAATGTCATTCATATAGAAAATGATACCATGTTATATTTTGATATTTACAAATATTTGGATGTTTTTAGTTCGTATCACGGCATTGCAGCACCTTTTGATTGCGATACGCGTTGCATTCCATGTTTTGTTTATTTTCCAGATTATATAGCAAGCAATCATTTAGTAGACTTTATTGCCAAAAATCAAGAAAGTATGAACGATATGAACGATATGGTAATGCTTGCATATTATAAAAATAAATATCCTACTAAAATTTTTCCTTTGCCCTTACTACCATTATCTTTTGTAAAAAATGAAAAATTGATTAACAAGCTTGAACAATCTGTTCGAAATCAAGAAGAATATGCAAATAAATTTCTAAAATTTTACTCTATTTTCGATGCAGCATCACTAGGACAATATTTAGGGGGAGTTGATCCTAGAAATGATATTTCAATTCCTGGATTTATTAATGAAACTTGTGTTTTTGATCCATCAGTATTTAGATATCATTGGATAGAAGATGAATTTGGTAGAAAAGTTCCCTATATTGAGTATGATAAAGAACTTTTTCGAGTAAATAATTTGCATATACATTCCAAAAAATTATCGGATTTTACTAGTTGAGGATAAAAAAGTAGCACGTGTAGTGCCGCTTGCAGTTGTTAAAGGTGGCTAAAAATGGAAATTATGGGAGAGTGTAATGAAAATTTTTTTTTTACTTTTTATATGCATGGTAATAAATATTGATCTCAGTGCTATGAATGAAAAGCCAAAAATAAAACCCACATCAAGCCAACAAAAAAAACAGCCCTCATTTCAAAATCAATCAAGGAAAAAAGGGCGGTCAAGCTTAAAACCAGAATCGGATCCTGAATTACTAGAAAAAATTTATGGCTTGTTACAAACGGTACATGAAAACCAGCAAGATATAGTAAGTTCTTTGAAGCTTCTAGAAAAAAGCAATACCGTTTTGTACAATAATCTTTTTAAGAATGATACAAACGTTTTTTTAGAGGAAGCTAATCCGTCAAGAGATCCCTTTGCTCCAAACATCTCAAATCACACACAAGGATTTCCAAGTCAGTTTCTGGGTTTTGATCTGTCTCAAGTAGTTCAAAAAAGTATTAAAGAATAATACCATGCGCTTATTTGTAAGTATTGATTTTCCTCAAGAGATTCTAGATTACCTTGCTTTTATTCAAGAAAATATAAAATCTGAAAAACTTATTGAGGGGGGCTTTGTTGATCCAAAATTACTTCATTTGACTTTGCAATTTATAGGAGAGGTTTCTGAAGGACAATCAACTCAAATTAAGGAAATGCTCAATAAAATTGTCATAAAACAGTTTGATCTTTGTTTGGAGCCACTTGGCTTTTTTGAAAAACATAGGCATCCAGCGATTCTTTGGATTGATATGCAAGGAATTTTATTGGTTGAACTTGCTAAACAAGTTCACAACTTTTTAACTCCTTTAGTTGAACTTGAAGATCGAGAGTTTGTTAGCCATGTTACCTTAGCTCGCATAAAAAAAGTGTATGATATACAAAAATTTATGGAATGGATTGAGGATTTCAAAGTTGAACCGCGCTGTTTTTCGGTACAAGAATTTACGCTAAAACAGTCAGTTGTTGGCAAAGAAGGACGCGAGCATCGCGTTATTGCTAGGTATCATTTAGAGAAATAAAACTTTTAAATACAAATCTTTCCAGAAAATTTTACTGCTTCCTGGCATAGGGGCATATTCGAGTGCAGTAGCAAGAAGAGTGATTATTTTTTCTGCCAGTTGTTTTTCTTCTTGTTGTGTTGCCAATTGATATTGCTTTATCCAAAAGTTTAAAATATCATCAATCAATTCTAAGCTTTCTCGTTCATGCAAAGTAGATTGATCAATTGTTTGAGCATAAGTCATGGGATCGGGAAGATTTAAGTTTTTAAACCAAGAAACTAACTGAACTTCTTCAGCTTCTAGCGATGATTTAATTTCTCTCAGTAGGCAGCGCGAGCGGATTGTGGGTAAAATATATTCTGCCCGTTCGGCCAGCAAGATAAAATGATAGCCTTGCGGTGGTTCTTCCAAGAGCTTTAACAGTGCGTTGGCACAAGCTTGGTTTAAATAATCAGCTTTTTCAAGAACAAAAAAATATGATTGATCGGGTTGCAGTGCAAAAGAAGCAGTTTTAAAAATTGGTTCTATTTGTTCAAGGGTATAATTTTTCTCGGGCGAAAGCCACAATACAAAACTATGTTGGCGTTCTTTGATTTGTTGGCAGCTGGCACAAGTTAAGCAGCCGTTTTTTTTGCAAAAAAATGCTTGTAACTGATTTTCTGCCTTTAGAGTTAATTGTAAGGGTTTGCCAATCCACAAATGTGCAGGGTGGTTGGTTAAAGTAGAGGTTGAGTTTTGATAATTATTTTTTTCTATGCTCATAGCAACTTGTGACGCTGTATCCATCCAATTAATTCGTTTTTTGCTTTTTGTGCTAGTTCGTGCGGGGCTAATGTGCCATCCAAAATTATGACTTCTTTATTGTGTTGATATAATTGCTCAAAACCTTCAACCAATTTTTCAAAAAATTCCAAAGGTTCTTGATCAAAGGCACTTAATTTTCCTCGATCAACTAATCTTTGATAGGCAATTTTAGGATCAATACGCACATAAAAAGTTAAATCGGGCTTGATCCCATTCATAGCCCATATATTTATTGCTTGAATGGTTGCAAGATCAAGACCACGGCCATAACCTTGATACACAACTGAAGAATCACAAAGGCGGTCAGAAATTATTAAGGTATTTTCTGCCAAGGTGGGTATAATAACTTCAGCAAAGTGTTGTGCACGGTCGGCAGCGAATAACAAAAATTCTGCTTTTGCAGTAATGGGAATGGTTTGTTCCTGCAAAATGGTACGTAAATGCTTGCCTAATTGTGAGCCACCAGGCTCTTTGGTTAGCAGAACATTTGCTAGTTCTGGTTTTATTAAATCATACAGATTTTGTACGAGCGAAGATTTTCCTGAACCATCAATGCCTTCTACGGTAACAAGTATGCCTTTTTTCAGCCGTGTCATAAATACCTTTTTTTATTGATTATTCGCATAAAAAAGTTATGGTAAAGTATAGCAGAAAATTCATGTTGATGGTACAGGAGATAGCATGCTGAGTGATTTAAAAAAATGGTTTGGATTTGGGCTGTCTGAACAAGAGCGATTTGATGAATACTATAAATCAATTTTGGTTGACGGCAAAATGATTTTTGCTGGTTCACTTTTACAGCGCTCCGCTAAAAAATATCCGCTGCACACTGCTTTGATTTGCCGTGATGACTCAATAACGTATCAAGATTTATATAACAAAACGATTCCTATTTCAAAAAAACTTATTTCCATGGGTGTTGTCCCTGGTGATCGTGTTATTCTTATCATGGAAAATTCTATCGAATTTTACCTTGGTTATTATGGTATTTGGCAAACCGGCGCGGTTGTTGCGCCACTCAATACCTTTTTGCATGTACGTGAAATGAATCACATAATTGAAAATGCTCAGCCAAAGGCAATGATTATTTCTAATACCTTTGCGCAGCGTTTGCAAGAATTTAATGACATTAAACTCCCGCCATATTTAACTGAAGATGATTTGCATGATTTAGCACAGGATGCTAAATCAGATGCTACTTTTTCAATTCCTGCTGTGCCGGCTGATCGGATGGCAGCAATTTTATACACCTCAGGAACCACTGGTTTTCCCAAAGGTGTAATGTTGAGTTCAAAAAACATTCTAACCAACATAGTTCAAGGAATTTGTCGTACGGATATTGTGCCGACTGATAGCCTTTTAGGTGCGCTTCCATTTTTTCATAGTTTTGCACAATTTGCGTGCGTTTGGGGCAGCTTTTTTTTAGGTGGAACTACTATTGTAATTCCCCGCATTGAGCGTAGATTACTTTTAGAAGGCCTTGAGCATCAACCAAGCTTAATCGCCGGTGTGCCAGCTTTATACGGCTTGTTTTGTTTAATGCGTAATGTGCCATTTCCTCGAGTACGCTATTTTATTTCAGGGGGTGATGCAATGCCGGACAAAATTCGTGTGGCCTTTGAAATGATTTATCGCCGAAGAATTTGTAATGGTTATGGTTTGACCGAAACATCGCCTTTAATTGCGGTAAACTTAAAAGATGAATTATTGGCGCCCAATACGGTTGGCAAAGTATGTCTTGGTATTCAATGTTCATTGCGCGATGAAGTGGGCAATGAAGTTAAAAATGGGCAAAAAGGTATTTTGTGGGTTAAAGGTGACAACGTAATGCTTGGCTATTATGATGCACCAGAATTGACCGAAAAAGTTTTAAAAGATGGTTGGTTGGATACTGGTGATTGGGCCTATTTTGATTCTCAAAATCGTTTGGTAATTTCTGGGCGTCATAAAGATTTAATTATCCACAAAGGAATTAATGTCTATCCACCCGAAATTGAAAATGTATTAATGGGGCATTCTGCCGTCATCAATGCGGCTGTTGTTGGCAAAAAAGATCCTGATGTGGGGGAGTTTCCGGTTGCTTTTGTAGTGCTTAAAGAGGTGCTTGAAAATGCTGAAGATGTTTTAAAAAAATTATGCCAACAACATTTAGCAGCGTATAAAGTTCCTAAACAGATCTGGGTTTTAAAACAAGAAGAGTTGCCGTTAACGCCACTCAAAAAAATTGACAAAAAACGTTTGCGTAAAGAATTTTTGGGACAAGAAAATCATTGACGTGACATATGAAAAGCCAAAAATTGGTTCATATTATTTCAAGTCTTAAACGTGGGGGAGCAGAAAGTCTTTTAGTCGATCTTTTGGCTGAGCTTTCTGATTATGAGCATCATGTTATCTATTTTTATGATGGGCCTAATAGAGAGCGCCTTGAAGCTATGAACATTAAAACATATCAGGTGAAGGGACTGCTTTCGTTATATGATCCTATTTTTTTTCTTCGTTTGTGGAGTCTTGTAAAAAGATTGCAACCTGATTGCATACATTCGTCATTGTGGGCTGCAAATTTTGCGGCGCGGATTATTGCTAGATTTCATCATGTTCCATTGATTTCGGTATTACATTGGAGTATTTTTCGTGACGGAACGTTGCGTAATATACTTGATAGTTTTACCTTTCAGCTCGCCCAAAAGGTGGTTGGTGTTTCTCAAGATATTGCCGAATCACTTAAGCGTTCTGGGTGGATTTCTGAGCGTAATGTTTTTACTATACCTAATGGAATTAGCGTAAAGCGTATTCGTGCTTTGGCCGAACGTGAGCAAGTAACGCGGCTTAATCTGGGCCTAGAGCCCGATGTTTTTGTTATTGGATTTGTTGGAAGATTTGTAGAAATCAAAAATATTCCGCTTTTGATTAATGCATTTGCAGAAATTTTGAAAAAGAATAAAAAGATAGCATTAGTTCTTCTTGGCTTTGGTCCTTTAGAAGAAAAGCTGAGGAGTTTGGTTAGACAGTTGAACATTGAAGATAAGGTGCGTTTTATTGTAGGTCAAGCGGCATATGGTTATTACCACCTGTTTGACTGTTTTGTTTTACCCTCCTTTCAGGAGGGTATGTCTGTCGCTTTGCTTGAGGCTATGTGTTTTTCTTTGCCCTGCATTGTAACAAGTTCCACGCGGTATCATGAGGTAATTAGATCAGAGGAAAATGGTTTTGTGATTTCTTCAAATGACGAAGCGGCTTTAGTGGATAAATTAGAGGTTCTTATGGAAGACCCTCAATTAAGAAAAAGAATAGGTAAAAAGGCATTCGAATCTATTAATCATGAATTTACTATGACGGCTATGACTAACAAATACATTCAGATTTTTGAATCGTTATTAAGTGGAAAAAGATTGCATTGATAAAAATTTCATATCTGAAATAATAGTCGGCAGAGTTGAGCTTTTTAAATTATAATGAAAAAATATTCAAATAAGAAGGTGTTATCGTTGTTACTCCTGAAAAATAATTTGATTTTTAGCATCAATTGTTGTATTTTTAAACTATAAAAATTAATCGTGATAACCTCCATTTCCCCTGTCCACGACGTTCTGTCTGGATAGGGGTTTCTGTTTTGCGGCCTTTTTTATATTTGTAATTTTTCTAATTCGCGATATTGTTTTGTTTTTGTACTTTTTAGAAGTTGTTTACCTTTTCCTTGTTCGTAAAAATTTTTACTCAAGTAGGCACGTCCTGAATCTCCAAAAACCATAACACAGATAGCCTTATTATCTAATTTTTTTGCATATTCAAATGTTGCATAGGCTACAGCGCCACTAGTTGGACCAACAAGTAATCCGTAGTTATGAGCTAGTTTTTTAAGCATGGCAAGGGCATCACGGTCAGACACGGTAAGAATTTCATCAATCACATTTTTATTTAAAACAGGAGAATCAAAGTCTATGCCCATTCCTTCTACTTTATAAGGTTTTGGTTTACCATGGGTTGATCGCCAAGAATTTTCGGAATCAAAGGCAATTACACGAATATTTGGATTTTTTTCTTTAAGATATTTGCCCACACCACTTACATGACCACCAGTTCCTGCAGCGGCAAAAAAATGCGTTATTTTACCGTCGGTTTGTTCCCATATTTCAGGTCCTAACGAGTAATAATGAGCTTCAGCATTAACAGGGTTAAAATATTGATTTGGCATAAATGAATTGGGTGTTTTTTTGTGTAATGCAAGTGCTTTGCTATGATAGCTTTCTGGATCTTCGAGAAATTTTGTAGGCTTTGACATAATAATTTCAGCACCATATGCTTGTATGGTTTTTAATTTTTCCTGACTAATTTTTTCTGAAACAGAAATAATTACTTTATAACCCTTCATAGCTCCAATCATTGCTGTTGCAATACCTTGATTCCCAGATGAAGCATCGATAATAGTGCCACCAGGTTTTAATTGTCCAGATTTTTCAGCTTTTTCGATTAAATATAATGCTGACCGATCTTTTACACTTCCACCTGGGTTTAGATATTCTAATTTAATGAGTATAGTGGCCGGGCAATCAGCAGAAAATTTTATGAGTGGAGTATTGCCTATTGCTTTAGTTAAAGATTGATAAAACATTTTTTCCCTTTTAATCGTTTATATTCTTCTACATGCTTATGATGAACGGACAGATAAATACTAATATATAACGATCACCACGAGCTTGATGAAGGGTTTACGAGATAATTTATGATATTAATTCTTTCTAGATTTTGATACCGTTTATTGTAACATTAATGTCTGTGACGTCTACCCTTAATTGATAAATGATTTATAGAGTTTGATATGTTTTGTAATCATTGTATTTAAATAAAAATCATGAAGATTATCTTGATAATTTTTTAGTTTTTGATACAAATTTTTATCTGAAGATACAGTAATCATGCTTTCAGCAAGATCAATCCATTTTTTAGGTTTTATAAGAAGGCCGTTTTCTTGATGCATTATTACATCATGAATGCCACCAGTATCATAGCTAATTACCGGTAATTTTAGTAAACGAGCTTCAATAATTGCACAGGGTAACCCTTCCCATAATGAACTCAAAACAAAAGCATCCCAGGAGTTCATATATGCTGAAACATTTTCTTGCCAACCAAGTAATTTAACATGCTGTTCGAGATTGTTTTCTTTAATCCATTTTTCAAGATTAGCTCTCAAGTGCCCATCACCAATAACTTCAAGTTTAATGTGAGGATTTTTTTGATGGCTGTATTTAAATGCTTGTAATAAATCAAAGAGATTTTTTTGTTTTTTAAAACAAGAAATAGTACCAAAAATAAAATGTTTTTTTTCCAAGGATGTTTTTTGTGCCGGTAAGAATTTTTCATCATCAACACTTGCTCGAATGATAGAATTTTTTTTAGCAAAATTTGGCAAAAGACGTAGCCCTATTTTAACATCATAAGAAGAAACACAAATATAATGTGTTGTAATAAAAGAAGTTAAAAATTCTAAACTATAATTTATGAACCATCCGAGTATATTTTGATAAGGATGAAAACCAAAACCATGCACGGTGTGAATTCTTGTACGAATTCCTGCAAGATATGCAGCCCAGCGACCGAGTATTCCTGCTTTGGTACTGTGAGTGTGAACTATTAAGTAAGAATATTCATTTTTTTTCTGTTTTAAAAGACGAATAAGTTGGAAAAAGTTTTTTATTTCTCGCCAAAATCCAAACAAAGAAACTTCCCTTTTAAAATTTTCAAGAAGAATGATCGAATCATTTTTAGGAAGTTTGTTGATTAATGCTCCGTCATTTCCAGAAACTAATAATGCACGATTTCCGTGTTTAATAAGTTCATGATAAAGAGAAAGACATACTTTTTGTGCACCCCCAAGTTCAAGTTTCGTGAGAATATAAAGAACCTGCAGTTCCTTTTTTTTCATGATATCCTTCAGGTTTAAAATTTTTTAAATTGCATTAAGGAATAAATATAATCATTAAAGCAATTAAAAGTGCATAAACTGCTGCTGCATCGATAAGACCTTGACCGAACATGCTAGCTTGAGAGAGTAATGAATAATGTTGAGGCTTGTAGGCGATTTCTTGGCAAGCTGCTGTTGCTGTTTTGCTTGAACTCAAACTTGGTGCTAAAGTGCCAAGTCCGATGCATAGTGCTGCACTTATCATGCGAATTGCAGCTAAAGGATTCTCATTAGAGAGAGGCGTTAAGGTGATAATAAGTGATACCAAAAATGCAAAGATTAAAGGAGTTTCTATAATTGCTGCACTCATAAAAACAAACGGTATTATAACATCATAAGAATTTCTATTAATGCTGAGACTATAACAAGCTTTTTCTGCAAATTTTGCAAGTCCAAGCACAGGGCCAATTGATCCAATGCTTATTGCAATACCAGCAGCAAGAAATCGTATGCTTTCGTAAAAGATAGACGAAGATGATATCTGAAAGTTAATAAAAAGAGCAATCAGAAAGCCAAAAATTACCGGCGTTTGAATGATAGATAGAGTTATGATCATGAGATTGAGAATCTTTTGGCTAAAAAAAGGTTGACGTGCAATAGCCAAACAGGATTTTCTTACAGGAAGGGCTGAAACGATACCAACAAATAATGAAGTAATGCCAATCGAAAGAGCTATACCAATTTTTGCGACACCATTTGTCAGTGTAAAATTTTCGAGTGATTTTTCTTTAAATAATAAAAAGGTAATAATGAGCGCTAAAATTGATGCTGTTTCGATGAGAGCTAAGCCGATGATAGAGGTTTTTAAAATTTGACCTTGAGCGCGCGGTTGAATATTAATTGCTTCAATAACAGCTTCACCTGTTAATCCACCACCAATCCCACCTCCTAAAGTACATAAAATAATTATTAGGGCAATACTTGCAAAATGAAGGATAAAAGCAAGATCAAACATTTTATGCCTCTGGTTCATCTTCTTGCAAAGCAAGAGCTAGATAGGTTAATGATAACATAGAAAATACAAAAGCTTGAATAATTCCTTCAAAAAGGCCAAAAAAAATCAGAATTAAAAAATTTAATCCTGAAAAGAGACCAAGAAGTTCCAAAAGTAATGATCCAGCTATTGCATGTCGGTAAAGTTCCATGATGATGGAGCCACCAAAGATATTGCCAAATAAGCGGAACGATATTGAGATAATTTTTGAAAAATGTCCAATAATATTAACTGGTAGCATTAAAAAGAATGGTCTTAAAAATTCTTGAAAATATCCCCATAAACCTTGTGTTTTTATGGCATAATATTCTTTGTAAAAAAAGGATACGAGACCAAGAGCGAGCGTTGTGTTTAAATCAGTAGTAGGTTCTGTTGTCCATGGAATTACTGCGATACAATTGCAGAATAAAATAAAAATAAAAAGTGAAGTTATGAAGGCAAAATGTTTATATATAAACTTTCCCAGCGTTTGACTAATTAATTCCATGAAAGATTCTGTAGCTGATAATAGTATATATGCCAGAGTGCTTTTTTTCCTTTCTAAGGAAAAGCGGAACAGAAGAAGGATAAGTATGAGAAGTAAAAGAATAAACCAAGTATTAAAGATTGTGCCAAGGGAAATTGTAAGAAAAGAAGATTCTATGCCGAACCATGAACCAATATTGACTTGGTTTTGTTCAAATGATTCTATTTCCATCATAAAGAACCTTGTTTTTTAATATAATAGACCACGAAGTTACTACAAATAGTATCACTACAAGGCTAGTTTGTATAGAATCCGCTTGTATTATATAAAAAAGAATATAAGCCAAAGAAGCAATTCTTACTATTGAAAGACCGCTCATACGTACAAAATTCTGAGATTTATTATTGCTCAAGCAAAAGGCTTTCCTTCTTGTGAAGGAAAGCCCATATGCAAAACCTAATATAATTCCTAGTATGCTTGAAACAAATACTGAAATAATGCTCATAAGTGATTACAGTTTTTTCATACCTTTATGACGCCAGTATTCAGCAATAAGTGTTTGAGATCCTGAAATTACCACAAGCCCATGGCGTTCATCAACTAATTGTTTTGCCATTTCAAAGGCTTCGTTAAAGTTTTTTGCAGATTTTGCTTTTATTTTTAAACTTTTAACATCATTGGTAATTTGATCAACATTCCATGATTCTTCAAAAACGCCAGGAATTGATTGAGAGATTGGACAGAAAATAATGTGCGCAGACATTTTTTTTGAAAAATAGCGCAATTCTCTCAAGAATTTTTCTGCATTGATAAGATTTTTATCGCAACCGAAAATAAAGGCTAAACCTTTAAGAGGTCGTTGGTAATGCATTAAGCGAATACCAAGCAATAAGTTTTTAATAGCATCTATATTGCGTGCATTATCGAGCAAAATAGATGGTTTTTCTTTATCAAGAAGCTCAAAGTGCGCTGGTAATTGTGCACTATTTTCTTTCCAAAATTGATCAAGAGTCTTTTTAGGATTTAATTCAGCTTGGCGTTTTGCTTCTAGGGTAGGGCGGCCACGTTGACCTTTTTGTTTTGCAAGTAAACTTGCATCGGTTACGGCAGCTGTTTGACTAAATTCATCAACATAAATTTGGCAAATACGCTCTGCAAGAGCTGCACATCGGCCATGAAGTTGTTCAAAAGGATACGCTAATGGTGCAAGCTTACGAATAGGCATTGCCCAAGTACCGCCATGTTTTTTAGTTTCATCAAGCATTGCTTGAAGATTTGTTTTGCTTTGATCTGCAGAAACAACATGTGTTTCTGTTTTAATTGATTGCAACATATCTTTAATGATAGTTTCTAACGGAGTTGTTGATCCTGGAATCATATCATCAGTTATACGGGTGATTGCTACAATTTTTGGACTGCAAATTGCAAATGGATCAAAGGCATTACGCTTGCGCATTTCAAGAAGTGCAACGTCAACCTTTTGATCTCTGAAATACATAAGAGCCATTACTGATAAAATTTCAAGAGTAGTTGCTTTAATTGCATGCACTTCAGCGGTGTTTATGACTTCATTGGCTAGTTCAGTAAAAGCTTTATTTGAAATAATTTCATTATCGATCGCAAATTGCTCATTATAGGTTAGGATATGCGGCGAATAAAAAGTACCAACGCGAAAGCCTTCTTCTTTTAAAAGAATGCTTGCAAAATTGATGGTTAGTCCTTTTCCATTAGTACCACCAACTAAAACTGCATTAACATCTTTTGAAGGATTGTTGAGTGCTCTATCAAGAGCTTGCATAACGCTTAAGTCTTTTTCAGTGCGCGTTGACCAATGAGAATCGAGATATTCAACGATTTCATTATAATTTCGTTGAATGCCTGTTACTATTTCTTTTCCTTGAGAAACAGTTTTTCTTGTAGCATTGACCATGATTTTCTCCACTCAAAAGTATAAAAAAAACTTCTTTCTAAAACCTCCAAAATTACCACTCAACCATTTTTTGGGATTGCAATTTTAATTGAAAATTGCCTATAATCTATGGTATAGTTTATTTTAAAAATGTCAAACTATAAATTAAGTTGTAAAAAGTTAAAGTATTTATTTATAAAAGATTAAAATTTATGAAAAAGCATCTATTCTGGGATAATTCAGAGAATGTTGCACAACTAGTAACTTCTCTTGCTGTCGGAAATATTTCTATTTGTACTACGGATACGGTCTTGGGGTTACTTGCTACAGTTACAAAAAATTCATTTGAACTATTAAACAAAATTAAAGGGCGCTATGAAAAGCCATATCTAATTTTAGTACCCTCAAAAGAGGAAGTAGAGGAATTGGTGGATTTAAAAACCAATAAGCTCAAAGATTTAATTGAATCTGTTTGGCCTGGGCCAGTTACCCTAATTTTTAAAGCTAAAGCAAAAGTGCCAGATTTTATGAAATCAAACCAAGGAACCATAGCTTTGAGAATTCCTGCGCATCAAGGGTTACAAGCTGTAATGAAGGTCGTAGGGCCCTTGTTTTCTACTAGTGCAAATTTAGCGGGACAGGTGATTCCGGAAACCGTTGAAAAAATCAATCCAGAAATCTTAAAAGAAATTGAATATATTGTTACAGACAGAAAAGATTCTGGTGAAGCTTTGCCTTCTACTATTATTGATTGCACAGATCCTGAAAAAATAAAAATAATTCGGCAAGGGTCTTTTAAGATCAATTTATAAAATAAAAAAATTAACTCTTGACTTTCAAAGATGAAATTTCATTAAACTAGAATCAAAAGAAGATGAGGTTAGGGGAGTAGGTGAATGAAAAAAATGCAGCAAAAACACAGCGGTTTTACCCTTATTGAGTTAATGATTGTTGTTGCAATTGTTGCATTTCTTTCAATGATTTCAGTACCAAGTTTTATGCGTTTTTTATCAAAAGCAAAACGAGCAGAAGCATATATGAATCTAGGTGCTCTTTACATAGCTCAAAAAGCTTTTCATGCTGAACATGGTAAATATTCAACAGTATTAAATGGACCAGGTGGGGTTGGCTGGAAGCCTGAAGGATATACAACAGGTGGTGCTAACGAGCGGTTTTATTATACCTATGGTTTTGCTGGTGGCCAAGAAGGACAAAGTTATTTTACTGGTAAATTAAATTCTCCTGCTTCTGATTTACAACAAACACAAGCAGGACAAGATAGCTTTGTTGCTGCTGCAGCAGGTGACATTGATGGTGATGGTCTTGCTGATATTTTAACGGTAAATCAATTTAATGATATAAAAATTGTACAAGATGATTTAGCGTGAAAAAAATTGTTCAATCAATTTTTTTCGCCTTTTTTTTTGTTATTACTATTTTTTGCAATAAATATTTACAAAAATCGTATCAAGTTCAAAACGATTCCTATTTTTTTGTCCCTGCTTCATTGTACTGTTCCCTGAAAAATATCGCAGCAGATTATTTTTGGTTTAAAATTTTGGTAGCAAAAAGGTTAGAACCTAAATATATTTGGTTATTTACTTCAATGATTACAGAGCTTGACCCACATTTTGCTATTGCTTATCGTTATGGAGCAATTTTATTAGCTCGTACAAATCAAAGTGTTTTAGCAGCAAAATTACTTGAAAAAAGTTTAAACTCACCGGTAGCTCGGAATGATAAAAAAATGGATGTTTTTTACCAGTATTTTAAAGTGAGATTAAGTGTTAATTAATCTTAGCCTTTAGATTTGTGTTGAAAAACATAACCAATAATTATACCGATACCTAAAACAATGAAAGAGT
Organism: Candidatus Babeliales bacterium; assembly: GCA_020054235.1. GTDB lineage: Bacteria > Babelota > Babeliae > Babelales > JACPOV01 > JAGVLQ01. Next base: position 26,457 of record JAGVLQ010000004.1, on the reverse strand, counting down.
TCCACCATGAGTTTGGTGCTTCCTCTAATTTATGAATAATTTGGCCATCTTGTATTATTTTACCGTACAATTGAATTTTACATTCTTGCTGTGATAAAAATGGTTTAAGATTATCAATTATTTCTTGATCGCTTTCTATAAGCTTATGCTTGTGTGCTTTCAAGTGTTCAATATAACTTAGGGTAAGATTATAATTGGGGCAAGAAGCACAATTTTTTTGATTACTACTTTTTGCTAAATCAGAGTCTGTTTTAAATCGTTTAAGTTCGTTATTGATAAATTTTCCATTTTTATTATAGTTGCCTTTTTCATCAACTAATTTTTCATGTTCAAGAATTCTTAAAACTGCATGAATGCGTTCTATGTGAAGTACACAAGGGTCATAAGGAAAATTCTGAGCATTTTGAGGTTGAGCCAAAATAGCTAAATTGATTAATATAAAGATTTGTTTAAATTTCATAGCTTATGTTTCTCAATAAAGATTTAAAATTAATAACACAATTTTATATTACAAAATTAAATCAATCAAAAGGTAGCTTTAGAACCCAAACAATTGTTTTACCAGATATGGTTCAAATAGAACATAAAGAATAGCACCAAAAGCCAAAAATGGCCCGAATGGAATTTTAATAGTGGCTAAGGAAGTTTTTTTGACAGCAACAATAATAAAGCCAGCTAGTGTTCCAAGACATGACCCAATTAATAACGCAAGCCACCAACCAAGAAATCCAGTAAAAGAACCGATAAAAGCTAAAAGTTCAATATCGCCTTGTCCCATACCAACTTTTTTAGTCAAAAAGTAATATGCTTGTGCAACGCAATATAAAACGAGATAGCCAGAGATTGAACCAATTAAACTTTCATTGAGTGTTAACGGGAGTAGGTTGAGGTAACTATAAAATAGACCAAAAGGAATAAGCCAAAGTGACACAAAGCGAGAAATGAGCATAGTTTCAAGGTCAGTGCGTATGGTGATAATGAGCGCTGAGAAAAATAAGAAATAGGCTGGCAGATAAAGAGGGGATATTTGTTCAAAGAGAAGAAAAAAACTTAGTGCTGTCAAAATTTCAATAAAAGGATACAACCAAGAAATAGACTTTTTGCAGTGCCTGCATTGTGCGCGCAACATAAGCCAGGAAAATAGGGGGATGTTGTCATACCAAGCAATAGCGTAAGTGCACTGTGGACACCGGGATTGCTGATCAAAAAAAGAAAATTTCGGATGCATCAAGCGAAAGGCAATAACATTTAAGAAAGATCCCCAGCATAAAAAAAAAGGGGTGAGCAATAAGGGATTAATAATTTATCCTTCTTCTTTTTTTACTTTTTCAAGGAGTTCGTCTAAACGTTCTTGCTTTTCATAACGTTCATCAAACTCAAATCGTAAGTCCGGAGTATAGCGCCCTTTAATATTTGCCGCAATTGCTTTACGAATTGAGGATTTGTATAGTTTTAAAACTTCAAGACCTTCTTCAAAGATTTCTTTGTTAGGAGTGTAAAAATAAACCGTGCATAAACTTTTATCAGGTGAAAGTTCAACACGGCTTAATGAGATAGCGCGCAACCGTGAATCATCAAGAATTAATTGGAGATATAGTTGTGATATTTCACGAAAAAGCAGTTTTTCTTTTTGTGCTCTTTTTATATCGTGAATGCGAATGTTTGACATTTATTAGTGGTTTATCACAAAAATTAGATAAGTTTTTGAGACGCCATACGAATATAATTTTGCTTCACAGCACGCATAAGGCGTTTGCGTTTTTTTTGTGTAGGAGATTCAAAATAGACAAGGCGCTTCATGTCACGAACGATGCCTTCGCGCTCGATTTTCTTTTTTAATTGGCGAAGTGCTTTTTCAATATTGCTTGTTACATTGATGGTGATATTAGCTTTTTTACTCATTGGAGATCAGCATCCTTTCATATTTGAAATAATTTATTAAAAAAAATAGAAATTCTTTATACTATTTTACGTTTTTTGCTTAATAATGTCCAGATTTTGGTTAAATTTTTTAAAATGTTCCTCTGATAGTGCCAATCACTGTTGTTGAGCGAAAGGCGTTTCTTTGCTGAATTGGCCATTGAACCGCAAAACCAAGGCTTATATTTGGTGAAATTTCATAATTTCCTGCAGTGGTTAAAAATTGTGACATAAACTTTGTTAAACATTCCTGTTGGCCTACTTTGAATACGGGTTGTCCTGTATTATCAATTTTAGTACGTAAGGTTTCATCCAAAATCGTTATGCTATCTTCAGCGTGATTCACTACCACAAAGGCCACGTGGCCTGAAAGTTTGCCAAGGAAGCGATAAGCATGGAGCATGACCTGGAATTCATGGTTATCCCCCGGCTGTACCTTTACGTTGGTTGCAAAAGGAAATACGCCACTTTGTGTTTCATGAGTTGGTAAGCGGTAATTTGTTACATTTCTCGGTGTAAAGAATGTTGCACCGCCAGTGAACCCAATTTCAATGGTATCAAAAAAGTCTATATGAAAACCTCCGGTAAAGCCTATAGAATTATGCCCGTTGTTACCAAATGGAACTGCGAGAGCGCGCATGGTATCAACTTTGCGTTCAAGCGCAACACTGCCTTCAACATGGAAAAAAGGAATAAGTGCAAGTTCAGGCCATTCGCAGTTGTATTGATTTAACAAAAAAATATGCCGTAGCCAAACACTAAAACGTAAATCTTCAAAACTACTTTCTCGAAAATCACAACGGTTTTGGGTATTGCTGCGTTTTTCAATGCCTTGTTCTCTAAAAATCCTATTGGCAGAGGTTGCTGACATCAAAAGCTCGTTAATGATTGTGACGACCGAGCAGGTGAATTGCGGTGCTGTTGGCAAAAAAGTATCGCCTGGCATTGGCGTATCAAATGTTTGATTGCAAGGGGCATTACAGGGATCGCATGGTGGTGTTAAGTTAATAAACTGAGTTGCAGTATTTTTGATATCCGCATAACCACCTTGTACGAATAAGCCAAAATCGGGATGAGGTTGGAAACAAAGTTCAAAACGAACGCCATGTTTTCGATAGTGCGTAGGAACAGAAAAAAAGCCAACTTGAAGTGAAGAGTCTGTTAAAATCCTATCGGGAGCAACTTCACTATCGGGAGGTGTATTAAAAATTAGCGTTTTTGCTTGGCCAAGGCGCGTGCCAACTAAAGTCGGAGGAAAAGCTGGCGCGCCAGGAACGGGACCATAGCACATCCCAAGCATATTCCAACGGCCTTCAAGATCACCAAGTTCAACTTTTTCACGGTCATAATTACGACCACAATTTGCTTTTTGATAGTATCCAGAAAATGCTAAACTGAAATGACTATTTCTTGCGTTTCCATCTTGACAAGGAACACAATCTTTAGGTTTATAACAGCAACCTGCATAGGGATCGTAGGTGCATTTTAAATAGGTGAGTGTTTGATCCAAAAGAAATCCATAAGGATATGCAGTTGAAAATAGGGGATAGGGATCATTTTTTGCTAAAGTACTTAATCCACCTAATGTAGTATGATGTTTAAAGCATAGAATAAATAAAAAAAGAGCCAGTTTAATAAGACGTTTGTTCATTACTATTCCTTTCAAGATCGAAAGCAGCGTCTTGTTAACTTATAGCATCATATGCCATTGTCAGTCAACCAGTAATTTCTAATTAAAATAGATTAATTACTATTCCTTCAACAGCAAAATAAAATATAATTGCAGCTGTGCCTAGGCCTAAAACCGTAATTATATTTCTTCCAGATTCCCATTCTTTTGGCAACGTAAGTAAAGTAATAATAGAACTGGTAAAAGCAAAAATTAAAAATAAAGCCGTAAAACTAAAAAAGAGATCGATATTCTTCAGAAATAAAAAACTTAAGAAAATAAAAAGTCCAACTAAAAACACCATGTTGCTTTGTGAAATAATTCCTTTTTGAATCCATTGACGAACTGTTTTATTTTTAAATTGATTTAAATAGGAAACCATGAGAGAGCTTCCTGACCAAATCATGGAATGAACAGTGCCAATAATTGCTGAAAGTATGGAAATATGAATACAAGAAACAATCCAGGTATTGTGAGGAAAAATTTTTGCGAGTGTTTGTGAAAGGCGTTCACTTGTTGAAAAGTAGTCTAAAGGGATTGCTAAAATAAGGGCACTTACAAAAAAAAGATATAACAGACCTACTAATACTATACCCAAAGTAAGGGCCCGCGAAACATTCTTTTCAGGATTTTCAACAATATTAAAAAGTGATGCAGCGCATTCAAAACCAAAAAATCCAAAAATTACTGCTTTGGTTGCCGCAAAAAGATTGCCAAAGCCATATGGCATAAAGGGAAATAGATTGTTTATATTTGCTTTTGTCAAGCACAATATAATTGTAGCAAGTAAGGGAAAAATGGTAGTACATATGAGAATTAGTTGGCCAATTTCTGAAAGTATAACGCCTTTACTATTCAGTAAAACGAGAAGAATAAGAGTTGCAATACTCCAGGTAAAACTCGAAAAGAAGGGCAAATAATCATGAAGATATCCGCCTGCTTGTTGTGCTAGTAATCCCATGGCAATTAAAAGACCAACTAAATAAGAGCCAGCAGCAATTAAGCCCATTGTATGGCCACCCCATTGTTTTGCATACGTGTAAAAAGATCCTTCTTGTGGATATAATTCTGCAACGCGAGCAAGTGAGCTGCCCATAAGCCAAACGGCAACAATAACAAAAGCGAAGGTTAAGATTCCTGCGGGTCCTACATTTGAGGCTAATGCTGCAGGGACAGCAAAGATTCCAGCACCAATCATAGCATTCATACCGACAATAGTTGCTACTGCTAGACTGATTTTTGATTGTTCAGAGGAAGGCATAAGGATCCTTGTGGTGTATTTTTTATTTTATTTTTGATAGTATAGAATTTCTATGTTTTTCTAACAATAAAAAATAGTCTACGATGTATTGTAAATATTATCAAGCTCATGTTCTGAGACACAAAGCCTGGTTTTTTGTAGGTGCCTTACGAAGTTTTGACCATCTTGTTTTTGAGCGAACCTATGATAAAGAAAAAAGTATTTTCGAATTTTTTGTTCCCAACCAATTAGAAAAGTATTTTTTGGATCTTATTGCTTATTTTCAAGAAAAAAATATTGTAACGGAATTTGTGGAATTACCTAATAGATTTTTACAAGAAAATAAATAGAACATCCGTTAATTTCTTGTAAAAATCTATCTATAACCCATTCTGACAAGTATGAAGATTTATGGGTAGAGAAGGTGGTAAAAAACTTTGTTGAAGAAAAAAAGATCAATTATTACTTTCATTGATGAATTAGAAAAGTATTAATTTAGATTTTTGCAAATCGCTTTTTTATTTCATCAGGTTTGAGTATAAAAACTAATTCTTTTATTCCCGGTCCGCTTGGAGCTCCGGTCAATAAGACTCTGATCACTTGCCATACTATTTTAATGGAAATTTCTTTTTGTTTGGCAGCTTTTTTTACTGCTTCATAAAATTGATCAGGACTTTCTAAAAGTTTTACATGCTCATCTAAAATAGCTTTAATTGTGATCTGTTCAGATGATGATGCAAAGTTGGCAAGCATCAGTTTGTCAATGTTAGGTGCTTCAAAGTAAAAAGTTACTAAATCCTTAGCTTGTGCAAGCGTTTTTAACTCTGGCTGAATAATTTTAATAAGCTCAATAAGAATTGTCTTGTCTAAGTTTTTTATTTGAGGATATTTATCAGCAATGAATGGCATAAGCTTATGAGCAAGCTTATCGGCTGGATACTGAGTTATCCATTGATGATTTACCCAATTTAGTTTCTCAACATCATATTTAATTGAACTTGTAGAATGAATAGTATTAAAATTTATGGTTTTAATAAGTGTATTCATATTCATGATTTCTTGTTCAAAGGAAGCACCAATTATAGCTAGATAATTGTTTATTGCTTCAGGCAAATAGCCGGCATTTTTAAGGTCCTGCAAAGAAAAACCAAAATCACGCTTTGAAAGTTTTTTTCCTTGAACATTACAGATTATTGGCATATGCCAAAATATTGGCAATGAAACATTAAAGGCTTCAAAAAGCAAAGCTTGACAAGGTGTATTAGAAATATGATCTTCTCCGCGTAAAATATGGGTAATTTTCATAACCATGTCGTCAATTGCATTGGCAAATATAAACGTAAAAGAACCAGTTGAGCGAGTTAAAGGGAAATCAGAAAAATGCTGAAGATCAAATTCGATTTGTCCGCGAGCTAAATCATTAATAAAGATTTTTTTGGTTTCACCTATTTTAAAACGCCAAATATAAGGAACATTCTTTTTGAGATTTTCTTGAATTCCGTTTTCAGAAAGCCCTAAACATGTTTTATCGTAACGCGGAGGCTGTTTTAAGGCTAATTGGCGTTTGCGTTTTTTTTCAAGTTCTTCTGGAAAACAAAAGCAACGGTAGACTAAATCTTTTTCTTTTAGAATATCCAATCGTTCTTGATAAACTCTGGACCGTTGAGATTGAAAATAAGGATTAAAAGGTCCCCCGATTTCAGGACCTTCATCATAGGCTAGGCCAAGCCAAGCCATGTCTTGCATGATTATTTTTGCACCAGGATCAAAATTTCTTTCTGGGTCAGTATCTTCTATACGTAAAAGAAAACTCCCATTATTCTGTTTTGCAAAAATATAATTGAATAATGCAATGCGTACGCTCCCTAAGTGTATAAGACCTGTAGGAGAAGGAGCGAATCTAACGCGAACCTGAGAATTCATGATATATTCCTAATTATTTATTTTCTATGGTTCAGCTGACACGGAAAACTATTTTGCTTTAGTTTACTCTTAGACCAAAAGATCGTCTAGTAATAGCAGGTTTAATTTATTAGTTATTTTTTTTTGACATGAGTAGTAAGGTTTTGTTAGGTTTGCCATGTCGTGAAAAATCTTCATAAAAAAAGGAGAAGGTGATGAGCAGATGTCTACATATAACTTTTTGGATAGATGCGCCCCAAAAGTTTCTTCATAATGGCATCCAAAAATTTGCTCGAACATTAGGTCTTGAAGGAACAGTTCAAGTGGCCAATGGTGGGGGGAAATTGATTAAGCTTCTTGTTTGTGGCGAACGTGATTCTATGGATGATTTTTTGGATTTTCTACATAAAGAAGTTGCCAAGGATGCTATTAAGAACATGGAAATAGAACCTTTTATTAAGGAGCGCGATTTTCGTGGTGTTTTTAGGATTATTGAATAATTTAAAAAGATCTTTTCAATAAACTTTACCATATAAAGAGATTATCTAATTCTAGAGCAATTTTTAGAATCTGTTACAATTAAAAACTACGAGTTCTAATTTTTGCTCTAGGATGTAGGGTGTGCTCTTAATTTATCATCTCAGCATTTTGTTTTCTTTTTTTTTATGTTTTTTCTGCTTGAGTAATGAACAAATTGTTGCTCCTGTAAGTCAATCCATTGTTATTGATTTGTTAGGAGATAATAATTTTCAAGAGGTTGATAGACTTTTCACTTTTACAGAGATTTTTGTAAAAAAAATAAATTTTATCAGCGATGTTTTTTTTCAGCAGGATGAATTTCATTATCTTGTTGGTATTTCTGAAAATAGTTGGGTTAAACCAGAAGACCTGAAAAAAGCTTTAAGGTATTTGAAACTCAAAAATAAATTTTCAATTATTAAGCTTGAGCTGTTGCCTGTAGATCAAGGCTTCGTCTTATATTTTGACTTAGAAGGAACATGGACATTTCAACGCGTAAAATTCTATGGGGCTGTTTTAGGCAAAGATAAATATCGACAATACTATTCCTTAGAGCCTACTGAGCGATTTGATATAAAAAAGCATCGTGATTGTCTTGAAAAAATAAAAGAAGTTTTTGTGCATGAAGGTTATTTTGATGCAACGCTTGTTGATACTTTACATTATAATACTAAAACAAAGTCAGTTACGGTAAATATCGTTTTCGACCCGGGCATTTGTTATGTTATCAATCGAATAGAGCTCAAAGTATATGATAATTATTCTTGTTTGGCTGATGAATCAGAGCTTATTACTAAGAAAATAAAAAAAAATTTTGGAACAACATTACATGGTGTATTATTTTCTCAAGCCAAAATTGACAAACATATTCAATATTTAAAAGAGTATTTAGCAAAAAAAGGATTTTTTAATGCAAAAATTGATTTGCACCAAAATATGGATCATGCCCATAAATCAGTAGACTTGGTTTTTGATATTTATTTACAACAACGAAAAAAAATTACTTTTTTTGGTAATTATTTTTTTTCAAAGAATGACCTTTTTGAGCAAATTCTGGTTTTTGGTAATTCATTATATTTATTACCGCCTTCAATTATTGCAGAGGAATTAGTAACTGCTTACAAAAAAAAGGGATTTTGGTCTATTTCTATAGATGCCCGACAAAAAGGCTCAGAATATTTTTTTGTTATAAAAGAAGGTCCTAGAAGTGGCGTTTATCAAGTAACGTTGCAAGGTGTGAACTTTTTTAATCCCCAAGAACTTGCAAAACGTTTTTTTTATTCTTTTAGTCGACAAAAATATTTTGATGCAGAAGCATTGAAACAAGCATTAAAACAAATTACCAACTTTTATGTACAGGAGGGTTTTTGGGATTTTTCTATTCTTAAACAAGAATATAAACTATTGCCAAATAAAGAGGGATTTCACCTTGTTTTAACGGTAGATGAAGGGCCACGTCGATTATTGCGGTCGCTAACAGTAAAAAACTTTCCAGAATTAGTTGGGCAGGGTCCTTTGCAAAAAATAGTGCCGAATGCGCAACCAAAACCTTTTGATTTAAAACTAATTTATGAACAACGTCAATGGCTGATTCGTCATTTTCAAGAGCAAGGATATTTATATGTAGAGGTAAAACCAGAAGTTCTAGAAGGTGATTATTGTATTGATTTAATATGGCATGTTCATATGCAGGAGTCTAAAGTTTCTTTTGGCAAAGTAATTGTTACAGGCAGCAACACATTTCCCTTTCGACATTTAATGTATCGTATGGAATATCGAGAGGGAATGCCATGGAATAAAAAAAAGTTAGAAGATTCTTTGATGAGCATACGGAATTTAAATTGTTTTGAAACATTATACTTATATCCGCATAATATTGCAGTTCCAGAAGTAGAAAAACCGATTATAGTAAAATTAATTGAAGATGATCCTTTCGAAGCTCGGTTACGTGTTGGTTTTCAGCAAGTTAGCCGCTATTTTTCTTTCAGGAATGGCTCTACGTATAGATTGGGTGGTTCATTTTTATATAAAAATCCAACCAATGTTGGCGACTATTTTTACGTAAATTCTGATGTTACGAAATATTACCGCTATTTTTCTGGTATGTATTTTCGCCCTTGGAGCATGTATAATCCGATAAATCTTATCTTTAAGGGTTATGCAAATAAATATACCCAACCGGTTATTATTGGAAGCAATAAAACTTTATACAACGCAAGACAAGAAGGCTTTTTGGTGGGTCTTAGTCGCCCTTTTAAAATTGTAGACTTTGGTCTTAATGTTGGTTTTGAAGTTATGGAAACGAGTGGTTTATCGATACAACTTGCCAAGGCTATTAACTTTGAGCCTAAACTGGTAGATAAAGGGGTCCCTTATTTTTATGCAGAACCGAGTATTTTTATTGATGGGCTTGATAATAAAATAAATCCCACAAAGGGTACTTTGACTGTATTGTCAGCAAAGGGTATGTTTTCCTGGCATTCAGGTGCAGTAACTTTTTTTAAAATGCTTGCAGAACAATCGTTCTTTGCACCCCTTGATCCTATGGTTTTGGGTGTTCGCGTGCGTTTTGGCCATATTTTTAATCAAAAGTTTAGTTCAATTATGCCTCCTGAGCGCTTTTTTTTAGGTGGCGCAAACTCCTTGCGTGGGTATGAACCAGATTATGCCCCGCCCTTGGGAATTTATATTGAGGAAAATGGCAAACGTCGCTTGGTGCCTCAAGGTGGTAAGTCGATGTTTAATGCCAATATTGAAATGCGCTTTTGGGTTACCAAAAATTTTGGTGGAACCATTTTCCAGGATTTCGGTGTTTTGTCCACCACAAGCATGAGTGATGTAACAGCTGGTTCACTATTGGCTGCTACAGGTTTTGGTTTGCGGTACGAAACACCCATAGGTCCTTTGCGGTTTGATCTTGGTTTTAAATGGCGTCGCGAAGAATTGGAAGATTCATCAATTGCGTGGTTTTTGACGTTTGGCAACGCGTTTTAAGATAGATTTTGTCTAAAAAATAGTTATACTTTGTAATATATCTTCTTTATCTTTATATGAATGGAGTTTTCATGAAAAAATCAATCTTACTGGGTTTCTTAGTTTTAGGGGGTTTTACCCAAGTGAATGCTAAAAATTCAGTAATATCGCATTCTTCAGCAACTCGAGATCCCTGGTCTGCTTTTTTATCCAAGCTTCCTGAAGATTCTTGGTTACGTAAAAAGTGTGAAAATGATCCGTGCAGTTCTTGCAACGATATTGTTCTGGCGATTTATCTTTTGAGCCAGAAAGATCCTGAGAAAAGAAAAGTTGCCTACGATATTTTTTACAATGCACAACTAGATTTGTTTGAAGATGATGAAACCTTGCGGCCTGAAGATATTATTGAAGAAGTTTATCAAGCAGAACAAGCACTCGAGTAATCAATTGATTTTGTTTGTTTGACAGTTTGAAAGCATCTTGGCAAAATCGATATTTTTTTTGATTAATTGGCAAAAGGTTATATACTTAAAAGCATAATTTTAATAATATTTTACCTCGAAAATAGGGTATCTCCATGAATGTAAAAATGGATACACACAAAACCGCTCATCGTATGCAGAATAATGTTGATGTTCAAAAAGGTGCCTGCCATACCCATGAACATGAATCGGCTTCAATAATGACTGAAATTATTTGCCACTTGCCGTATGCAATCTTTTCTGTGGCAATTGGTCTTATTCTCCTTAGTTTTATTTCCTATAACGGAATTGCCAATGGTGCGAAAGCAAATGCTAAAGGGCTTCATGTTCTTTTTCATTCTTTTCACTTTTTGCATATAGTTTTTGCAACAACAGGGTGCTTGGTAACCTTCTCTCGTTTTTCCAAAAACATTCTTTTTGGCTTTATTGTTTCTTTATGTGCTGCGCTATTTTTCTGTACACTTTCAGATGTTGTTTTGCCCTACTTAACAGGACGTATGTTTGGTGTACATATGCACTTTCATATTTGTTTCATTTCTGAGATTCATAATATTGTTCCTTTTTTGGTAGTTGGCTTATTAAATGGCTTAATACTGAGTAATCATGCAACCGTTAACAAGTCTGTTTATTCCGTTGCTTCTCATTTTGGCCATATTTTAACAAGTTCTTTGGCTTCTTTATTTTATTTGGTTGGTGAGGGATTTACGCAGTGGAATTCCTATATGGGATTAGTATTTGTTTTATTAATTATTGCTGTTGTTATTCCATGTACCTTTGCTGACGTTATTGTCCCGGTATTTTTTGCTCGATTGGGGAAGACTAATGAAAAGCATCAAGCTTGTAAATATTAAAAAGTCCTTTAATGGTGAAATAATTCTTGATAATTTAAACTTGACTATTCCGGCTGGTAAGTTTTTCGCTCTGATAGGTCCAAGTGGTTGTGGAAAAACAACCATATTGCGCTTGATTGCGGGTTTTGAACAACCTGATGGTGGCAAAATTTTTTTGGGTGATGAAGAAATTACCAATCTTCCTATTAATGAGCGCCATGTTAATACAGTTTTTCAAAATTATGCTCTTTTTCCGCATTTAAATGTTTTTGATAATGTTGCCTATGGTCTGCGTATTCGTGGTTTTTCGCGGGATGTTATTGAAAATAAAGTTTTAAAGATGTTGCGCACTGTTCATCTTGATGCTCATATTTATAAATCAATCGCGCAATTATCGGGTGGTCAAAAACAACGTGTTGCACTTGCGCGAGCTATTATTAATGAGCCAGAGGTTCTTTTGTTAGATGAGCCGTTAACAGCTCTTGATCCTAAATTGCGCGAAAGAATGTTAATTGAGCTTATCGATTTGCAGAGCAAGTTAAAAACAACCTTTGTTTATGTGACTCATGATCATTTTGAAGCGTTAACGGTGGCTGATCAAATGGCAATTATGAATTCCGATGGAGAGATTGAGCAAATTGGCAAACCTGAGCAGATCTATGAGTTTCCAGTGTCAACGTTTGTTGCAAAATTTGTTGGGACGACCAATCTTTTTAAAGGTGTTGTCTCCTTTGCAGATAACGTTGCAGAGGTTTCACTTGGGCTTTCAAATCTTATAAAAGTTTATGTACCTGAGCGAAAAAGTTGGATGGTAGATGGTAAAGAAGTATTTGTAAGTATACGGCCAGAAAAAATTTTAATTTCAAAAAAAGAAGTTGAAGGTTTTGCCAACAAGTTGCAGGGCACCGTTGAAGCAATTATTTATCATGGAAGATCAACGCAATACAATGTTCGTTTGTCAAATGATCATGTGATTCATGTTTTTGAGCAGAACGAAGAACATTTTACTAAGGAAGTGATTGACTATGGGGATTCCGTGATGTTGTATTGGCAGAAAGAAAATGCTGTATTATTGGAGCGCTAGCTATGTTAAAGAAATTTCGCGCAACTTTTTCTTCAGATTTTTCCTTTTTTATGGCCATACCTGCTCTTTTGTGGCAAATAATTTTTTGTTTCTTACCGTTATTGTTGATTGCTGCCCTTAGTTTTATAGATATTTCGCAATTAACCTTTACTTTGAAACATTTCAGTTCGATAATTAATCATCCCCATTTTAAAATGATTTTTTGGTCACTTAGTCTTTCTTTTTTTACCACCCTAGCATGTCTTTTGTTTGGTTATCCTCTCGCTTATTATATTGCGCGACGTATTGAAAATTATAAAAATTTATTTTTATTTTTTTTAGTAATTCCTTTTTGGACGAATTTGCTTATTTTGGTTTATTCGTGGATTTTTATTCTAGAGCGAAGTGGTATATTTAATACTTTTTTGCAAACTCTTGGTCTTATACAAGAACCCTTAGTTATATTGAATAGTATGAATGCGGTTTATTTGGTTACGTTCTATTGTTATTTGCCATTTATGGTTTTGCCGCTTTATAATGCATTAGAAAAAATTGACCCAGCACTTTTAGAGGCATCAGCAGATCTTGGTGCAACACCTACCCAGACTTTTTTTAAGGTTATTGTTCCCGGTACTTGGTCAGGAATACGAACAGGTTGTTTTTTAGTTTTTGTGCCTGTTTTTGGTGAATTTACGATTCCTCTTTTAATGGGAGGAGACAAGTATATGTTTGTTGGTAATTGTATTTCTCATTATGTTTTTACTGCGCTCAATTTACCTCGAGGTGCTGCATTTACCATTCTTTCATGTTGTGCTTTGACCGTGGGAATTTTATTTCTTATTGGACTACTAAAACTAATTATTAAAAATTTATGAGGATTGATGGTTGAAGTTGTTTAGTGGACTTTCACGCTATTTATTGCCGCTGTTTATAATAAGTATGTATACATTTTTATATGCTCCAATTGTTGTGCTTATTATTTTTTCATTTAATAGTGTCGCATTTCCTTATCGCTGGGTAGAATTTTCAACGCACTGGTATCAAGAGCTTTTTCAGTCTACTGAAATATGGCAAGTTACTAAAAATTCATTGATAGTTGCTTCTGCGTCTTCTATTTTAAGTATGATATTAGCATTATTGTTTGTTTTTTATGGTACTCAAAGTAGATTGCGTTCTTCTGGTTTTCTTTTTTACATTAATTTAATGGTTCCAGAAATTATTTTAGCGCTCGGATTGTTAATTTTGTTTACCTATTGTTCTGTGCCTTTTGGATTGACAACCTTAATTTGCGGACATACTGTTTTAGGATTGGGTTTTGCTGTTCCTATGATTTCTGCGAGGTTTTCGGAGGTTGATTATAGTGTTATTGAAGCATCATTAGATTTAGGGGCCTCCTTAAATCAGACTTTTTTTCGCGTTATTATTCCTATTTTAATCCCTGCACTTATAGCAGCTGGCCTCTTAGTTTTTATTATTTCATTGGATGATTTTTTAATTTCATTTTTCTGTGCAGGAAGTACAGCACAGACATTATCATTATATATTTTTGCGATGATTCGTACTGGTATTTCGCCTACGATTAATGCATTGTCAACTATCTTATTATTAATAAGTAGTACTGTTGTATTGTTATTTTCTTTTTTACAAGTCAAAGCACGATTGTTTTAATATTGTATGAAAATTGTAAGTTTATTATTTAGAGCAGGCATTATTTTTTTTTGGATCGGATGCCTTATTGTTTTATTAGCAATAGCTTCTGTTGGTTCTTTGTCTCAAAATGTTAAAACGATTAATGTTTTGACGTATCCTGCAACGCTTGACCAAAAAATAATTGCAGAATTTGAAAAAGAAACAGGAATTCGTGTAAACCTTATTTATTATGAAAATAATGAAGAACTTTTTGTAAAGTTGTTAACAACTAAGGGGCAGGGGTATGATTTATTTATGCCTTCTGATTATAGTGTAGAAAGATTTATTAAGCATGGCTTAATGAAGCCGATTGATAAATCAAAACTTAATTTTTGGCACAGGATAAATCCACGGGTGATTGGCCAATATTTTGACCCAGAGAATATATACACGATACCTTTTTTTTGGACAGTGTATGGTCTTGGCATTAATCGTAACTTTTTTGATAAAAAAATACCTGATTCTTGGCAATTGTTATTTGATTATTCTTTATCGCATGCAAAAGTTGGTATGTTTAATCTTGCGCGAGAAGCTTTATTGACAACAGCACTGTATCTTTTTGGTGGTATTGAAAATTTAACAGAGCAAAAAATTAAGCAAATTCAGACAATCTTAGTTAACCAAAAAAAGAATGTTGAAGCGTACATAGATGCAGATTTTCGCGCAAACTATTTATTGGCTTCGGATGCTTCCCCGGTGGTAGTTGCTGCTAGTACATTTATAGCACAGCTTATGAAAGAAAATGAAGCAATTGATTTTATTTTGCCACGAGAGGGAACTTTTATTTTAATTGATTCTTGGGCACTTCCAACGGCGACAACTAAAGATGATTTAGTGTATCAATTTATTAATTTTTTATTTAAACCATCTGCATTATTACATCTTTTTCAAAATTATCCCTTTTTTCCTGTTACTAACGACCTAAAAATGCTTATGGAAGAAAATGAGGTTCCAGAATCGATTATTAGGGCTCATTTTGATACGAAATTAAAGTTAGAATTTTTTAAAAATGTGCTTTCGGATGAAAGTGCAAATAATGTCTGGATAACCGTAAAAACTTCTTAAGCCGTTGATTGTTAATGTATGTATTCTTGATTCCAGAAAGGTTGTATTGTTATTTTTGCAAGTAAAAAAATACGATTATTTAAAAAATTATGAAATATTCAATCCTTTTCTTCAGAATGAGTGTTGTTATTTTTTGGCTTATATGCTTTATTCTTTTTTTAGTAGTGCCTTCTGTAATTAATTTAACCCAGAATGATAAAACTATTAATGTTTTTACCTGGACTGCTACATTGGATCCAAAAATAGCAGCGGATTTCGAAAAAGAAACTGGCATTCATGTTAACTTTGTTTATTTTGAAAATAATGAAGAGCTTTTTGTAAAGTTACTAACAACAAAAGGGAAAGGTTATGATCTTATTATGTCTTCCGATTATACTATTCAGAACTTTATTAAATATGATTTATTAAAACCTCTTGATAAAAGTAAAATTAATTTTTGGCAGCGGATTAATCCTCGTTTGCTTAATTGTTATTTTGATCCTGATAATACGTATACCATACCTTATTTTTGGGCCGTTTATGGCCTTGGTGTAAATCGAGAATTTTTTGGCAACCAAGAACTGCCTCATTCTTGGAGTTTGTTATTTGATTATCCTTTGAATCATGCAAAAGTTGCGATGTTTAATGTTGCGCGAGAAGCAATGTTGGTAGCGGCCCAATATTTTTATGGAACGATTGAAAATATTACCCAAGAAAAAGTTGCTGCTATTGAACAAAAACTTATTGAGCAAAAACAGCGCGTTGAAACATATACCGATGCCGATTTGCGGGTAAATTATTTATTAGCATCTGAAACAGTTCCTGTTTCAATAGCTGCGACACCTTATATTGTTGAACTTATGCAAGAAGATGCATCGATTGATTTTATTTTTCCAAAGGAAGGAAGTTTTATTCTTATTGATGCTTTATCATTATCAAGCGCTACCAAAAAAGATGCTATGGTTTACGAATTTATAAATTATTTATTTAGACCAGAAATTCTATTGCATCATTTTTTAAATGTTCCTTTTTTTCCTACGACTCGTGATGCAAAAGCTTTGATGCAAGAATATAATATTCCTCGGTCTATTATTGATGCTCATTTTAATACTGAACTTACATTGAATTTTTTTAAAAATATAATCCCTCATGATGTTGCTAATAGAGTTTGGATGAATGTTAAAACGTCATAGAAAA
Source organism: Candidatus Babeliales bacterium (assembly GCA_020054235.1). Lineage (GTDB taxonomy): Bacteria > Babelota > Babeliae > Babelales > JACPOV01 > JAGVLQ01. Next base: position 9,929 of record JAGVLQ010000004.1, on the reverse strand, counting down.
AAAACATTTTCAAGCTTGACATTATATTTTAAAAGAACTAAGAGATATACAAGAGGGTACATAGAAATTTGATAGTTAGAAATGAATAAACTATTGCAATAAAAAAAAACTTTGGATAAGTTCATTTCTAATCTGTCAATTTATAGTTTTTTTGGAGAAATTGTTTAACCTTTAAAAAAAGGAAGAGGATATGAAGAAGCACCCTTCTAGATTTGGCTTGCTAGCCATACTTGCATGTTCCTTGTTGGGAATATCGCAAGCAGTTCATGGTGTAGGCAACACAGTTCTTTGGCACAATCTTAGTGGTTGTGATAGTCCCGGTGTTTTAAATGATGTTTTTGACTGTGACATCGATGTTATTGGTGTTAATGCTTTAGTTGATGGTATTAAAGTTGCTGCGGTTAATCAAGATATTTTAATTACGGTCACCAATCAAGATTCAGTTATAACCGGTTCTGGTAATCGTTGCGATGGTGTGCCAACTGGTCCTTCTCGTCTGTATTTATTTGCTGATGTTAATAGAACAATTACTTTCCAATTAACATGGGATCTAGTATTCCGTGGTACTTCAGATTTAGGTCTGCCACGTGATCTTTTAATTACGGTTTCAGGTTGTGGTACCGTTCAATTCAGTATTGAAGGTGATAATCAAGTATGCTTTACTTCGATTCCTGGCAGTGGCGGTGCACAGCTTTTTGTTATTATGGATAACGTATGTAATGGCTCTCCAGAATTGCGCTTTCAACGTTTAGATCCAATTGCTGGTAATATAAATGACAATATAGAAGTTAAGGTTGGTCCAAAATCTTGTATTTCATATGCTGCTCGGCGAACAGTTGCTTCAGGTACAGCTAATGAAGAAGGCTCTATTATTTATGATGGTGCAAATACGGGTACAGGTTGTAACATTTTGCGCTTAGAAAACTGTTCATGTTTTATCATTTGGGGTCATTGGCTAACAGTTCCATCTGATACAGAGTTTCTTTTAACGGATATTGATTTAGCAGTGCCTGCAGGGTTAGAAGCTAAGTTTGAAATTGCAAATAGCTTAGGTGGCGATGTTCCATCTTCTGTACGTTTAATTAACGAAAACCAAAAATGCCCTAACTTATTAATTGATCCTTTTTGTGATAATGCGTTTACCGGCACTCAATTTGGTTTTGTTTTAGGTGCAAACGGTTTACTTCAAGTAGATAATTGCAGTTACTTTGATTATATTGGTACGGTTACTAATACTGTTCCTGTTGTTAATACACCATATAGTGCGTTGCAACCTGCAGTACAAGATCTTATTGATTGTGGAAAACTCTCTGGCGCACAGGATCTTATTAAGGAGCGTAACTGTTCAGCATTTTTTGTAGATGGTAACCCAAATCCTAATGCAACTGAAGCACAAATAAGATTCTTAGGTACTTCAGCGATATATTTCCGTTCTGGTGTAGATTGCGAAGGTGATGTATCGCCTGATTTTACTATCGATCCAAATAAGGAATCAGATGGAGCAGGTAACATTGTATTTGATGTTGAGGGTCAACTATTAGTGTGTGGTGAACAAGGTGAAAATAGCGCAATGAACGTTCTTTCACTTTGTGTAACTAAAACTGGGTGTCCAATCTTTGTAGAAGTTGATACTAAACCGATATTCCCGCAACGTACCTTTGTAAAAGTACCTGATTGTCCGCAACCAAAATACAAACAATATAATAAAGCGGCATGGTTAATTAACAACTGTATGGAAATAAAATATACTTCATTGCTCCACACTGATGAAATTCACGAAGTATTCCAAAATAATGATTTAGGTCTTGCAAACTTGAATTCTGAGCCAACGTATATTGGTGGTGAAACTTGGAAGTTGTGTGCTGGCGCTTTACATTGCGATTGCATTTATCAACGTCCAACAATTTCACTTAATAATTCAATCTTCCGTATTGCAACTAGTGTAGGTTTAACTGGTGTTGATATTGCTGTAGCAAATAATGGTAATATTGATGGAAACCAAAGCATTTTCCGTTTCTACAACAATGGTCGTGCCATAGATAATGCATACGGTCGTGTTTACGTAGCTGGTACTAACATCGGCTCAGTATCTGCTTGTGGTTTCTTAATTGATCATAATTCTCATATTGATGTATTCCAAACAACTTCACAATCAAATCCAACGCCTCATTCTTTAACGTTAGAAGTTGGTTCTAATGATGCATGTATTACAGAAGGCCTAACATACGATATTTCTGGCCAATGTGCAGTACATGAAATTTACTTAAATAATGAAAGTAATATTTCAATTGGTACTGATGGCGACCAAGGTCTTGATATTAAAGGTGGCTGTGAACTATTTGATCTAACAACGTTCCCTCAATTCTTTGTTGGTGGTGAGTTCTTCTCATTCAACACTATGGGTGGTCAGTGGGGTCTGCCTGGTGCAAGTGGTACAACAGGTCAAGGTGGAATCTTTGTTGATAAGAATGGTACGATCAAGAGTCCATGCCGCGCTAGCTTCTCTACTATGGTGACACGCAGCCATAATGGTGTAATTGATCTTCCAAAAAATCAAGTATTCTTTACAAGCCGTGTTGGAACAACAGTATGGCAACCGAACCTTTCTGTTGCGGCAGATCGTGTACTAGTTCCGTTTGGCACTAGTATATCAGACTTTACTATGGATTGGGGTGCATTACAAAAAGACTATACTTCAAGTGGTAGCTTTGTTCCGTATGAATTAAAATGTACACCAAGCCCATGTGATTGCCCTCCTGTAACAGATGCTAACTTACGTGCATTGCCAATTGTTGAAGGCGAAGTTGATCAGTTCCAAATTCGTCGTTCACGTATTGGTGATCAAGCACACTTGCAAGTTAAAGAAGGTGGCTTTATTAGAGAATTAGTCTTCTTGGTAGGTTGTAACCCAGCAGAGGCACCAGTTGGCTTCTTGGTTGTACAAGATCAAGCTCATGTTGGTATTGGTACTGCACACCGCAATGTTGATTCACTTTCAGCATCTGTGGTTCTTGGAGTAAATGGTCTCAGCATTTGCGCTAACGGTGATGCAACGATTGAATTGAATGAAGATGTAATTATTAATAATGTATGCCATATTTTGAGTGGTACTTCATTCGGTCTTAACGGTCCAAATGTTCTAACGATTTTCTCTGAAGACAATAAAGAACTTCGTGTTAAATCAACTGGTTTACTTGACTTGACACAGTTTAATAATCAAAACAAGATTCTTAACTTTGCTGGTAACGTTCGTTTGATTTTTGAACCAGGCTCACGCTTAGTTCTTGGTGGTGGATCAATCCAGTTTACTGATGAAACGCAGCTTGCGTTTGAACGTGTATTAAATGAAAATCTTCTTTCTGGTAATAGCACCAGCGATCTTGATGATATTCGCGTTAAAATCATTGGACGTGGTCAAATAATTATGCAAGAAGATGCATTGTGTCAAATTCTTCAAAATGCCTTTGTTGGTATAGAATCTGATCCAGAATGTAGTTTGGTAACTTCAATAACTTGGTTGTTGAATAATCAGGCTAAAGTACAAATCGGGACTGATTCTCGTCCTGGTGGTGTGTTGCAAGTTGGTAATGCTACTTGCCAAAATGGTTCATCAGTTGATCTTACTATTATTCTAGATGGCGTTGGCACTCTTTGGGAAATCAATCGTCAAGGCTTCATGGGCCTTGGTGTTGGTGTATGCGATAAAGCTAGCCAAATTCCTAATAACTGGTCAGTTAACTGTCTTGAAAACTTAGCACTTTTTGCAATGAACATTGAGCAAGGTACCTTCAAACACAACCAAATCCGCACTGGCGATGTTAGTACTGCTTCATTGCTAGCAGTTGGGCCATCGACAGCATATACCTGGACCTTCGATTTAACACAAGCAATTATTCTTGGTGGTGGCAACATGGTTCAAATTACTAATTGCATCGATGGTGATTGTGTTATTAACAGAGATATTGTTATGCGTGATATGTTGCAAAAAGTAAGCCCAGAGAAACGTCAGATGTATATGAAAGCTTCTCAAATGATGACTAGCGCAGAGAAAATGCTTGAAGAAGCAAAAGAAATGATGAAATCTGCTGTAACTCGTGGTGGTGACAAGAAAGAAATGCTTGCAAAAGCACGTGATATGATGAATAGAAGTAATGATATGAAGGCAAAAGCACAAAAAGCATTGCGTGCAGTTATTATTTCTTGCATCAATCCGGTAGTTCAAAGTACTGCTGGCGTAATTAATGAAAATCTACAAGTTGGTATCATGTCAAGTAAATTGCTCCTTGAAGATAAAGGTCAAGCTGCAGCACAACCGATATTGGTAAGTCCGCAAGCATACTTTAATTATCTATCAACGATTCCATTTGATAGCCAGTCTTCTGGTCTTGCAAATATTTTCCGTAATCAAGTTCAGTTATCAACTATTGGCTTCCTGGATGATATTCAAGGAACATTGACAAATCCTAATATTCGACGTGAAGATATTCAATTTATTTATGGTATCAATGGATTTAATATGGCAGATCATGATCATTCATTAAGTATAGGTGCGGTAGGTATAGCCTTAAATACTGAATCTCGCGCACTAGATCAAGCTTTTGAAGTTCGTGGTGCTACAGCTGAGTAAAGAAAAATAAGTACGCCTGAAATTTGAAAAAATTTCAGGCGTACTTTAAAAAGGACTGTGACATGAGAATCTTTATAAATAAAGGAGAAGAATGAAGAAACAAATTATGCGGCTGTTGCCCGTGCTTCTTTTTTTGTCGCCATTTGATACAATGGCGCGCGAACTCAGAACGCCATGGGGCTTAGAGCGTGGACCGTTTCATTATCCAGTTCCATGCAGGCCAACCGATGATGAACAATGTTGGAATGTAGACCTTTGGGCAGCTGGTTTGTACCGTTATGCAAATAAAGCATTTGCAGACAAAGATGGCTTCCGTACTAATAGTTCATTAGCAGGAATTATTTTTGGTAAAGATAGTTTTGTTGGCTTAGATGCTTTTGCCCCAGGAACTATTAGCCCACAAAATCCTTTTTTAGCATTTGCACAAATTACACCACGCGTAAATTATAGAGAAAAATCAGCCTACTTTGGTTTCTATATAGAACGCCAATTGCCTTGGGGTTGTGATTGTGCATGGCGTGGTGGTATGCGCGTTACCGTTCCATTCAGAGCAATTGATATTAATCTTGAAAATTGCTGCGATCTAGAAGAAACTATTGCAGATGTTTGTCGTCAGCAAGATGAACTTGTAGAGATACCTGAGCCGGCAACTGTGCGTGTTAATGATTGTTATACGTATCGTATGGATTTCCTTTCAGCATTATATGTAACACAGGCAAGTTCTAATCCAGCAACGGATAATAGGCTTTTAGTTCAGTATGATGTAGGTAATGCATTAAGAATTGGTACAATTAATGACGTTACGGAAACTAATGGTACATTCCGAAATCCGGTTTTTGTAACACAAAGAGATGATACTACAGCACCTCAAGGAAATTATTGTATGATTGGCTCTCCTGCTCCAAATGCGCCACTGGGAGTATCAGCATTGCCTTTTCTTCCAGGTGATGGCTCTGGATTAGCAAATAATGAAAGTGCTCGATTTGAATCAGGTGCAAATCGTTATGTTCCATTAAGTAATAATCCAGAACAATTACGACAACTTTGGTTAAGACCTACGGTAGATTCTACAAATGGAACGATGGTTAATGCTGCTAGCCAAATAGGCAGTCAGATAGAAGCTATTGTTCGTAAAATGAACAAATCTGCTATCCAATTCTTTGCTGAACACGGTGTTTCATTTGACACTCAACACAACGTTGGCGCTGGGCAAATGGAATTTGAATTTTATGCAAACCGTGACTGGTGTAACTGGTTCTTCGAAGGTATTGTTGGTTTTAATGCGCCAACTGGTTTGAAAATAAAAGATCCAGGTCAAATTTATCGTATTTTCACCACAGGCAACAACCGTCACTGGGTTGCAAAAGTTGGTGGTATTGTAACCTATGATCCGTGTGTATGGGCTCATGTAAAAGCTGAAGCTTTCTATTCTTATGTTGCACCGCGTACAGAACGCGTTGCTGCGCCATTTGCTGGAGCAACAATCAAGAACGTTGGTCCTGCTATTGATGCAAAAATTTCTTGGAATCAAGTTGTTGGACGCTTGGATACTATTTGGTTAGTACCATGCAATCCACGCGTTGGTTTCTTGATGGGTTATGAAGGTTACTTTAAATCTAAAGATAAAGTTACCTTGAAACAAACAAGCGCAACTGACTTCCTTGGCAATACCCAAGCACTTGATGCAAATGTTTTAGAGCAACGTACAAAAGTGGTTAGCCATAAAGTACGTACAGAGATGTTCCATCAAGGAGATTTCTGGGAGCTCTTTGCAGGTTGGACACATGTATTTGCCGGACGTAATGCACCAAAAGAAACCGATTGGCATATTGGTCTAATCGCCTTCTTTTAATTGAACAATTGATTAGCTTATTTTTATCAGGGTCTTGTGAAAAACAAGACCCTGATTTTTTTTACGCGGATCTTTTTTTTTGTTATCTTGATTGTAGTATTTGTAAACGAGTTCGTATGGTTCGAGACGCCTTCGGCTCCTCACCACGAACGGACTATCAATTAGATTTTTTTAGTTTTTTAAGTTGTCCTAATCCAATTAGATTGGTAAAGAGATTAATTTTTAAATCCCGTTCGTGGTGAGGAGCATTTTATAAAAATGCATCTCGAATCATACGAACTTAACAGATTAGATACCATGGAAAAAAAGCATTCAAATAAATTTTATGTAACTACACCCATTTATTATGGAACCGCAAAACCGCATTTAGGTTCCTTGTATTCTACACTACTGGCGGATGTTGCTGCACGTTGGAACAAACTCTATGGACACGCGACCTTTTTTTTAACGGGCACTGATGAGCATGGCCAGAAAGTTGCACAAGCAGCAGAAAAGGCAGGCCAGCTTCCCAAAGCATTTGTGGATAAATTGGTGCCTGATTATATGAATATGTGGCATAAGTACGAATTTGAGTATAATAAATTTATTCGTACCACTGATCCTGAACATATTCATGCGGTACAAGAATGGGTAAAAACGGTACAAAAAAAAGGTGATATTTATAAATCGGTTTACAGTGGCTGGTATTGTACGCCCTGTGAAACTTATGTTACTGAAACTGAAGCGGGGCCAACGGATAAAGCTCCCAATTGTTCTTCCTGCAATCGCGAAACGAATTATGTTTCAGAAGAATCGTACTTTTTTAAATTATCCGCATATCAAGATAGATTGCTTGAATTTTACAAAAATAATCCAAACTTTATGGTGCCCAAAGAACGCTTGAACGAAGTTATTCGTTTTGTGGAATCAGGTTTAAAAGATTTGAGTATTTCACGCACAACTATTTCGTGGGGTGTGCCATTTCCAGGCGATGAAAAACATATTGTGTATGTCTGGGCCGATGCACTAACCAATTATATTTCTGCCGTAGGGTATGGGCAAAAAGGACATGAAAACGAGTTTAATTTTTGGTGGCCTGCTGATTTACAAATATTAGGCAAAGATATTGTGCGTTTTCATGCCGTTTATTGGCTAGCATTTTTAATGGCAGCAGATTTGAAATTACCAAAAAAATTATTGGTACATGGATGGATTAAAGTTAATCAGCAAAAAATGTCAAAATCATTAGGGAATGTTGTTGATCCAGAAGTATTGTATGACAACTATGGTGCTGATTGTGTGCGTTATTATTTAACGCGCTCGATGGCCATTACGCATGATAGTGAATTTAGTATAAAAGATTTAGAAGAACGTATAACATCAGATCTGGCCAATGATTTAGGTAATCTTTTAAATCGTATGTTGACGCTTGCTTTCAAAAATAATTTAGCAGAGGTGCCAAAGCATACGGTTTGGAATGAAGCCGGTGTTGATTTGCGTAATGCCTGTTGGGATGCCATTGAAGAATATGAACAATATATGAATGATTGTCAGTACCACATGGCGCTTGCCCGATTGTGGAAATATATTAATCAAGTTAACAGTTATTTTCATGCAAATGAGCCCTGGAAATTAGCAAAAGAAAATCGAGCAGAATTTACCGAAATTATTTCTGCGGTATGCCACAGTCTGTATACTATTGGTTTTTTACTTTGGCCTATTATGCCAAAAAAAATGAACGAACTTATGCAAAATTTAGGTAAAACAGTTCAGGTCGATAGCCATAATATTATTGATCTCCTTAAAGATAATCGTTGGGATCATATTTTTCATCTTCAAATTACTCAAACTTTATTTGAAAAACCTGAACCAGCAAAGAAAGAAGAAGTTATGCAAAAAGAAAAAACTGAAGAATCAGCAGTGCAAAATTATATTACCATTGATCAATTAATGCCTATAGAGCTGCGCGTTGGAACTATTGAAGACTGCCAAGATTTACCAAAATCTGACAAATTATACCAATTGCGTGTGAATTTTGGAGATTTTGGTGTTCGGCAAATTCTGGCTGGTGTGCGACAATCATTTTCTCCCGAGCAGTTAATTGGCAAGCAAGCGGTTTTTGTGTATAACTTACAGCCTAGAAAAATGTTGGGAACCGAATCACAAGGTATGATGCTCATTGCAAAAGATTCTGATGGTTTATTGCGACTTGTTGCGCCACAAGAACGCGTTGCGAACGGTACTAGATTGTCATAAATAGTTCGGCCAGATTGTATATTCAAAAGTTTGTTTTTTTTTTGAATAATTTTAAAACTTTGTATAGGCTACAAAGAGAGTAGTTTGATGCATTTTTTAAAAGAGAGAAGTGTTATGAAGCAACAATTCTTAAAGTTTTATAAATTTATAATTCCTTTATTTCTTTTTTATATAAATTTTTCTTCTTCTGCTTTTGATCGATCAAAAAAGCAAAACGATTTTGTTCAAAAAAAAATTACGCAAGAAATTAGTTCTAATAATTTTGAAAACCAGACTAAGAAAGAAAGCTATTCAGTTGCTGAAATTATTGATTGTTTGAAAGAAGTTCTCAATAATCAGAAAACTTTTTTTTACAATACATCCTTGCTCGAACATGAGCAATGGAATCTTATTAATGAAAATCTAGATGATGTTTTAAAAACGCTGCATAATTTACAGGATGAATCAACGCCTCAGGAGTTGATAGAAGTTTATGCACTCCAACAAGAAGCTCAAAGACAGTTGCGTGAAATTCCGCAAAATTCTAACCTATCAAATAAAATAAATGAACCAGATGTTATATTAGCTGTTCCAATAGCAATAAAAGAGGATAATTCGTTTGTTGTTGAAGATGCCTGCAAAGAAGATCTCTCCGTAAAAGCGAATGAAAGTATTGTACACAAAGCTCCTCGCCTTGACGCACCATCAGTAACAGTTAATGACGCCGTGGTTGGAAAAAATGGTTGTGACTTTTCACAAATTTTTTCATTGATACATGCAATGAAAAAACGAATTGATATGCTTAAGCAGCTTATTTGTGAAAAATTTGCATTTACCTGGACGATTTTAGAAGAAATCCAAGAAGACATATTTACTTGCTGCACATCACTAGAAGCAGACATATTTAATACGAAAACAATGTTGTGCGATAAGTTTGTAGGTACGTGGACAATATTGGAAAACATTTTAGATGAAATTGAAAACTTAAATATTACCGTAACTATAGAAAATCTTACTGTTACTGCTGTTATAAATATAGATTTGAACAGTATATTTACGGTATTAGAAGAAATACAAGAAGACATTTTCAATTGTTGCACCTTACTAGAAGCAGAAATATTTAACACCAAGACGGTATTGTGCGACAAGTTTGTTGGCACGTGGACAATATTGGAAAATATTTTAGATGAAATAGCGAGTTCAACGTGTCCAACATGTGATTTAACAGGTGTATTT